>NZ_JBLWFG010000001.1:0-900404 GCF_048321015.1 Thauera sp. WH-2
CGGTTTCGCGGTGTTCTACGCCATCTGCGTGGTCATCAACTGGTGGTTCTACCTGCGCAAGGACGCGTATATCAAGAATCCTTAAGGAACAAATCCGTAGTTTGGACTTCGTACAGCAACCGATTTTCTGCACCAGGAAAGGAGCGGCAAGATGAGTCACTTCCTCGATCGACTGAAGTACTTCACGAACCCCAAGGAAGCCTTCTCGGGCGACCATGGCCTCGTCACCGGCGAGGACCGCACTTGGGAAGATGCCTACCGCAACCGCTGGGCGCACGACAAGATCGTGCGCAGCACGCACGGCGCAAACTGCACGGGCTCCTGTTCGTGGAAGATCTACGTCAAGGGCGGGATCGTCACTTGGGAAACCCAGCAGACCGACTATCCGCGTACGCGCCCGGACATGCCCAACCACGAGCCGCGGGGTTGCCAGCGTGGCGCGTCGGCGAGTTGGTACCTGTATTCGGCCAACCGGGTGAAGTACCCGATGGTGCGCAACCGCCTGGTGCAGATGTGGCGCGATGCGCGCCGCACGATGGACCCGGTCGAAGCCTGGGAGAGCATCGTCACCGACGAAGCCAAGCGCCGCGACTACCAGAAGGTGCGCGGCATGGGTGGTCTGGTACGTTCCACCTGGGACGAGGTGAACGAGATCATCGCTGCGGCCAACGTCTACACCATCAAGAAGCATGGCCCCGACCGTATCTACGGTTTCTCGCCGATCCCGGCGATGTCGATGGTGTCGTATGCCGCGGGCTCGCGTTACCTCAATCTGATCGGTGGCGTGCCCGGCAGCTTCTACGACTGGTACTGTGACCTGCCGCCGGCCTCGCCGCAGGTGTGGGGCGAGCAGACCGACGTGTGCGAATCGGCCGAATGGTTCAACTCGAACTACATCATGGCTTGGGGTTCGAACATCCCGCAGACGCGTACTCCGGACGCCCACTTCTTCACCGAGGCGCGCTACCGCGGCACCAAGACGGTGGCGGTCACGCCCGACTATTCCGAAGTGGCCAAGCTGTGCGACGAGTGGATGCACCCGAAGCAGGGCACCGATTCGGCGCTCGCGATGGCGATGGGTCACGTGATCCTGCGTGAGTTCCACTTCGGCGAGAGCCGGTCGGAATACTTCGACGACTACTGCCGCAAGTACACCGACCTGCCCATGCTGGTCCGTCTCGACGAGCGCGAGATCGAAGGCGGACGCAAGGTGCTGGCCGCTGGCCGCTACCTGCGTACCAGCGACTTCGAGGACCGCCTCGGCCAGGAGAACAACGCCGAGTGGAAGATGGTCGCCCTGGAGGAGGACGGCAAGATCGCCGTGCCGAATGGCTCGGGCGGTTTCCGCTGGGGCGAGCAGGGCGACATGGTCGGCAAATGGAACCTCGAGCAGCGCGACGCGCGTGACGGCAGCGAGTTCAAGCTCGCGCTCACCCTCATGGACATGCAGGACGGCGTGGCCGATGTCGGCTTCCCGTACTTCGGCGGCGTGCCGGCCGATTACCATCCGGGCAACGTGCAGGACGACGTCCTGGTGCGCAAGGTGCCGTATCGCACCATGCGCCTGGTGAACGAGAAGGGCGAGGCGGAGGAGGTGAAGGTCGCCTCGGTATACGACCTGATGGCTGCGCACTACGGCATCGATCGCGGCCTGGGCGAGGAGCCCAACCCCTGCGCGAAGAGCTACGACGACAACGTGCCTTACACGCCTGCCTGGCAGCAGCCGATCACCGGTGTGCCAGCCGAGACCGTGGTTCGCATCGCCCGCGAGTTCGCGCTCAACGCCGATCGCACACATGGCACCTCGATGGTCATCCTCGGCGCTGGCCTGAACCACTGGTACCACATGGACATGCATTACCGCGCCATCATGAACATGCTCATGATGTGCGGCTGCATCGGCGTGCCTGGTGGCGGCTGGGCACACTATGTGGGTCAGGAGAAGCTGCGTCCGCAGACGGGCTGGACCGCGCTCGCCTTCGCGCTGGACTGGGGCCGTCCGCCGCGCCAGATGAACTCGACCAGCTTCTTCTACGCCCAGACCGACCAGTGGCGCTACGAGAAGCTCGGGGTGGACGAGATCCTCTCGCCGCTCGCCGACAAGGCGGCGTTCGGTGGCAGCATGATCGACTACAACGTGCGCGCCGAACGCATGGGCTGGCTACCGAGCGCCCCGCAGCTCCGCACGAACCCGCTGCAGATCGCCCGCGACGCCAAGGCCGCCGGCATGGAAGCCAAGGACTACGTCGCCAAGGGCCTCAAGGATGGCACGCTGCAGATGAGCTGCGAGGATCCGGACCATCCGGACAACTGGCCGCGCAACATGTTCGTGTGGCGCTCCAACCTGCTCGGCTCTTCGGGCAAGGGTTCGGAGTATTTCCTCAAGCACCTGCTGGGTGCGCAGAACGGCGTGATCGAGACCGAACTTGGTCCTAACGAGGCGCGTCCGCACGAGGTCGTTTGGCACAACAAGGCGCCCGAGGGCAAGCTCGACCTGCTGGTGACACTCGACTTCCGCATGAGCACGACCTGCCTGTACTCGGACATCGTGCTGCCGGCGGCAACCTGGTACGAGAAGAACGACCTCAACACCACCGACATGCACCCATTCATCCACCCGCTGTCGGCGGCCGTGGATCCGGCCTGGGAAGCGCGGACCGACTGGGAAATCTTCAAGGGCTTCGCGAAGAAGTTCTCCGAGGTATGCGTCGGGCATCTGGGGGTCGAGGAGGACGTGATCGTCACGCCGATGATGCATGACAGCCCGGAGGAGCTCGGGCAGGCGACCGATGTGCGCGACTGGAAGCGTGGCGAGATCGACGTGATTCCCGGCAAGACCGCACCACGAGTCAGCGTGGTGGCGCACGACTACCCGAACACCTACAACCGCTTCACCTCCCTCGGTCCATTGATGGACAAGGTGGGGAACGGTGGCAAGGGCATCGCCTGGAACACCGAGGACGAGGTCAAGCTGCTCGCTGCGCTCAACGGCACCGTGCCCGAGGGCGAACCGATGGCGGAGCGTCCGCGCATCATGAGCGACATCGATGCGTGCGAGACCATCCTGATGCTCGCGCCCGAGACCAATGGTCACGTGGCGGTCAAGGCGTGGAAAGCGCTGTCGAAAATCACCGGTCGCGACCACACGCACCTGGCAATCCCGAAAGAGCACGAGAAGATCCGCTTCCGCGATGTGCAGGCCCAGCCGCGCAAGATCATCACCTCGCCCACCTGGTCGGGCATCGAGGCGGATGAGGTCTGCTACAACGCCGGATATACCAACGTGCACGAGCTGATCCCATGGCGCACGCTGACCGGTCGCCAGCAGTTCTACCAGGATCACCAGTGGATGCTGGCCTTCGGCGAAGGCTTTGCGAGCTATCGCCCGCCGGTCAACCTCAAGGCGGTCAAGCCGGTGCTCGGCAAGTACAGCAACGGCAACAAGGAGATCGTGCTCAACTGGATCACTCCGCACCAGAAGTGGGGCTTCCACAGCACCTACACCGAGAACCTGATCCTGCTCACGCTGAGCCGGGGCGGTCCCTGCGTGTGGATCTCCGAGCACGACGCCAGGGTTGCCGGCATCGAGGACAACGACTGGATCGAGGTCTTCAACGCCAACGGCGCGATCGCTGCGCGTGCGGTGGTGAGCCAGCGGGTGAACCCGGGCATGGCGCTGATGTACCACGCGCAGGAACGCATCGTGAATACGCCGGCCTCCGAGGTCACGCATGCACGTGGCGGCATACATAACGCGGTGACCCGCATCGTCACCAAGCCGACCCACATGATCGGCGGCTATGTCCAGCAGGCCTACGGCTTCAACTACTACGGAACCGTGGGTGCCAACCGTGACGAGTTCTGCGTGGTCCGCAAGATGAGCAAGGTTGACTGGATGGACGGCGAAGCCGCCGCCACGACGTCGCGTTGAGCCGAATCCGACTGATTGGAGAGAAACGATGAAAGTACGCGCACAAATCGGCATGGTGCTCAACCTCGACAAGTGCATCGGCTGCCATACCTGCTCCGTGACCTGCAAGCAGGTCTGGACCAACCGTCAGGGTATGGAATACGCCTGGTTCAACAACGTCGAGAGCAAGCCCGGCATCGGTTATCCCAAGGAGTGGGAGAACCAGGACAAGTGGGATGGCGGCTGGGTGCGTCGCTCGGACGGGAAGATCGAGCCGCGCCAGGGCGGCAAGTGGAAGATCCTGATGCGGATCTTCGCCAACCCGGGCCTGCCGACCATCGATGACTACTACGAGCCCTTCACCTTCGACTACCAGCACCTGCACACCGCGCCGGAGCTGCCCGCCGCGCCGGTTGCACGGCCGCGCAGCCTGATCACCGGCGACCGCATGGAGAAGATCGAGTGGGGCCCGAACTGGGAAGAGATTCTCGGTGGCGAGTTCGCCAAGCGCTCGAAGGACAAGAACTTCGACCAGATCCAGAAGGACATGTACGGTCAGTTCGAGAACACCTTCATGATGTACCTGCCGCGCCTGTGCGAGCACTGCCTGAATCCCGCCTGCGTGGCGAGCTGCCCCTCCGGCTCGATCTACAAGCGCGAGGAAGACGGCATCGTGCTGATCGACCAGGACAAGTGCCGCGGCTGGCGCATGTGCGTGTCGGCCTGCCCGTACAAGAAGATCTATTACAACTGGAAGAGCGGCAAGGCCGAGAAGTGCATCTTCTGCTACCCGCGCATCGAGGCGGGCCAGCCGACGGTGTGTTCCGAGACCTGTGTGGGCCGTATCCGCTACCTCGGCGTGCTGCTCTACGACGCCGACCGCATCGAGGCCGCCGCCAGCGTGCAGCACGACCGTGACCTGTACAAGGCACAGCTCGACATCTTCCTCGACCCGAACGATCCGAAGGTCATCGCGCAGGCGCGTGCCGACGGCGTGCCCGACGCCTGGCTCGAAGCCGCGCGCAAGAGCCCGGTGTACAAGATGGCGGTCGAGTGGAAGGTCGCGCTGCCGCTGCACCCGGAATACCGCACGCTGCCGATGGTCTGGTACGTACCGCCGCTGTCGCCGATCACCACCGCCGCCAACGCCGGCCAGATCGAGAGCAAGGGCGAGCTACCCGACGTCAAGCAACTGCGTATCCCGGTCAAGTACCTTGCGAACCTGCTGACCGCGGGTGACACCGAACCGGTCGTGACCGCACTCGAGCGCATGCTCGCGATGCGCACCTACCAGCGTGCCAAGCACGTCGAGCGCCGCAAGGACGCGAGCGTGCTGGAGCAGGTGGGCATGAGCGTAGCCGCTGCCGAGGAGATGTACCGCGTAATGGGCATCGCCAACTACGAGGATCGCTTCGTGATCCCGACCACCCACCGCGAGTACGCCGAGAACGCCTTCGACGTGCGCGGCAGCTGTGGCTTCAGTTTCGGCAACGGGTGCTCGGACGGCATCGGCGAGACGAGCCTCTTCGGCGCGCCCAAGAAGCGCACCATCCCGATCAAGCTGGGGGAACGCGCATGAGCACGCGAAACGCAAGCCTATCGCTGCGTGTGCTCGCCCGGCTGCTCGACTATCCGACCGACGACCTGCGGAGCAACCTCTCCGAGCTCAGGGCCGCCCTCGACGAGGAGGGTGCCTTGAGCGCAGGGCGTCGCGCCGAGCTCGGCCGACTCATGGACGAGATCCGGCGCAAGGATCAGCTTGACGTGGAGGCCAGCTATGTCGACCTGTTCGACCGCGGCCGCGCCACCTCGCTGCATCTGTTCGAGCATGTACACGGTGACTCGCGCGAGCGCGGCCAGGCGATGGTCGATCTCCAGCAGACCTACGCGCAAGGCGGGCTGTACTTTGCCGACCGCGAACTGCCCGACTACCTGCCGGCGGTGCTGGAATTCGCATCGACGCAGCCGCCCGAGCAGGCGCGCGCCTTACTCGGCGAGATCGCCCACATCATCAACGCACTGTTCGCTGCGCTGGAAAAACGGCGCAGCCACTACGCGGCGGCGATGGGGGCCTTGCTCGATCTTGCCGGTGAAAAGGCGACGCCGCTCGTGCTGCCGCAGGAGCCCACGCTCGACGAGGCCTGGGTCGAGCCCGACCCCTTCGGTGGTTGTTCCATCGACGGTCAGTCCAAGCCGGACCAGCCCCAGCCCATTCATTTCGTGCGCCACAGCGCGTCCCTGACATCCGGAGCCGCAAAATGAACGCCCTCGACAACTTCCTCTTCGGGATCTATCCCTACATCTGCCTCGCGGTATTCTTCCTCGGCAGCCTGATCCGCTTCGATCGTGACCAGTACACCTGGAAAAGCGATTCGTCGCAGCTCCTGCAACCGGGGCAGCTGAGGCTCGGCAGCAACCTGTTCCACGCCGGCATCCTGTTCCTGTTCTTCGGGCACTTCATCGGCATCCTCACGCCGCATGCGGTATATGAGCCCTTCATCAGCGCCGGGGCCAAGCAGGTCCTCGCGATGGTGAGCGGCGGCATCGCTGGCCTCGCCGGTATCGTCGGTCTGACCATCCTGCTGCGTCGTCGCATGACCGAGCCGCGCATCCGCAAGAACTCGAAGACCAGCGACATCGTCATCCTGTTCATGCTGTGGGCGCAGTTCGCGCTCGGCCTGCTCACCGTCCCGCTGTCGGCGCAGCACCTCGACGGCAGCATGATGATGAAGCTCGCCGAGTGGGGTCAGCGCATCGTCACCTTCCGTGGCGGCGCGGTCGAGATGCTCGAAGGCGTGGGAATCACCTTCAAGATGCACCTGTTCCTGGGCATGACGATCTTCCTCGTGTTCCCCTTCACTCGCCTCGTGCACATCTGGAGCGGTTTCGCTGCGCTCGCTTACGCGGCGCGTCCGTTCCAGCTCGTGCGTAGCCGCAGGCTGAACCTGCCGGCCAGCAACAACGAAGCCGGTCGTCCGTGAGGGCATGGTGATGGATGAGCGAAGCGTGATTGCGATGCCGATGGCCCGCGTGAATGGGGTCGCACTGCATGCCGAGGGCGAGCAACTGCCCGCCGAAGCGCTGCGCCAGCGCGCCTGCACCGAGTTGCTGCGCCAGGCGGCGCAGCGCGAGGGCTTGCTGGGCGCAGAGGATGCGCCCAGCAGCGATGGCGTGATCAGCGAGGCGGCAGCGAAGGCGATCGAGGACTTGCTGGAGTGTGAGGTCAAGCTCCCGGAGCCCGCGGACGAGGCGTTGCGGCGTCATTTCGAGGCACACAAGGCGCGTTTCGCGAGCGGAGAGAAGGCGCACCTGCGCCACATCCTGTTCGCGGTCACGCCGGGTGTCGATGTCGCCGCCCTGCGCGAGCAGGCCGAGCACGTCCTGCTCGACGTGCGTTGCCATGACGACAAGGAAGAGGGCGGTTTTGCCGCGCGCGCGCGCGAGTTCTCCAATTGCCCCAGCGGTGCGCAGGGCGGGGATCTGGGCGTGCTCACCGAGACCGACTGCGCGCCCGAGTTCGCGCGCGAGGTCTTCGGTCACGCCGAGGTGGGCGTGCTGCCGCGCCTGGTGCACAGCCGCTTCGGGCTTCACGTGGTCGAGGTGCTCGAGCGCACGCCCGGCGTGGTGCCGAGCTTCGAGGCGGTCAGGGGCGCGGTGCTGCAGTCCATGCACCAGACCAGCTATGTGACCGCCTTGCGCCAGTACCTGCGCCTGCTGGCCGGCCAGGCCGAGGTCGTCGGGGTGGATCTGGAAGCCGCGGAGACGCCGCTCGTGCAGTGATCACGCCACCGCGCGGACGCGCCCACGGCGGGCGCAATCGAAAAGGGGCATGACGCGGCTGTTGCGCGACATGCCCCTTTTGCCTTAGCCGTGTCCTCAGGCCTTGAAGGTATCGGGCATCTGCACTGCGACGACCTCGCCGCGCGCCGTCATCACGTCGCCGGCCCACACTTCGGCTTCGACGACCACCTTGCGGCCCTTGATCTCCTTGACGCGGCCGCGCAGCACCAGTTCCGGCCCCATCGGCGTGGGCTTGAGAAAGTCGACGTGCAGCGATCCGGTCACGAAGCGGAAGGGCGGTTCGCTGTCCATCTCGCGGTTCTCGGCGCGGTAGGCAGCGGCGGCGGCAGTGCCGGTGCTGTGACAGTCGATCAGCGAGGCGATCAGGCCGCCGTAGACGAAGCCGGGAATTGCGGTGTGCTCGGGCCTCGGGTGGAAGCGGGTGACGGTTTCGTCGCCTTCCCAGAACGTCTTGATCTGGTGGCCGTGTTCATTGAGGCGGCCGCAGCCATAACAGTGGGCGACGTTCTCGGGGTAGTAGTCCTGGAATGCGTGCACGGGCTTGCTCCTTCAAGGGTCAGAATCGTGCGTGCATCTTAGGCCGGCTGCAGAGGCATTCCCATTGCGCGTTCCGACATCGATCGTGCAAATTGCGCCAGCTTGATGTTTGGTGCGAAAGGACCGTCTATCGGGAAGGGCGGCTCCGGTACAGCTCGATCAGGGCAAGCGTGCTGCTGTCGTGCTGGTCCGTTCGCGGCGGCGCCGTGGCGGGGTCGAGCTCGGCGAGTACGCGGGCAGCCAGTTGCTTGCCCAACTCGACGCCCCATTGGTCGAAACTGTTGATGCCCCAGATCACGCCCTGAACGAAGCAGCGGTGCTCGTAGGCGGCGAGCAGGGCTCCTAGCGTGCGGGCGTCCAGCCGGTCGAGCAGCAAGGTGTTGCTCGGGCGGTTGCCAGGAAAGCTGCGGTGTGGAACCAGCGCGTCGATCCGCGCTGCGGAAAGGCCGGCAGCGTGCATCTCCGCGCGAGCCTCGGCGCAGGTGCGGCCGCGCATCAGGGCTTCGGACTGCGCGACCATGTTCGCGAAGGCGATCCGATGCAGGGCCGGATCCTCATCGCCGGGCTCAAGGACGCCGATGAAATCGACCGCGACCGTCTGCGTGCCCTGGTGCAGCAGCTGGAAATAGGCATGCTGGCCGTTGATGCCCTGCTCGCCCCACACGACCGGACTCGTGGGGTAATCCACCGCAGTACCGTTCTCCCGGACCGACTTCCCGTTCGATTCCATCTCGAGCTGCTGAAGCCATGCGGGCAGCCGGTGGAGGCGCTGGTGATAGGGTGCGATCAACTGGCTGGGCACCTCGAGGAAACTGGCGTTCCAGATGCCCGTCAGGGCCATCAGCACGGGCAGGTTGCGGGTGAACGGCGTGCTGCGGAAGTGCTCGTCCATCGCCCGTGCGCCGGCGAGCAGGGCATCGAAGCGCGCTGGGCCGAGGGCGAGCAGGATGGACAGCCCGACGGCACTCCACAATGAGAAGCGTCCGCCCACCCATTCCCAGAAGCCGAACATGTTTGCCGGGTCGATGCCGAAGGCCTGCACCGCCTGCGCGTTGGTCGACACGGCCACGAAATGGTGCGCAACGGCGTCCGCGGCGCCCGCCTGCGCAAGCAGCCATGCGCGTGCCGCGCGGGCGTTGGCGAGCGTCTCCTGGGTCGTGAAGGTTTTGGACACGACCACGAACAGCGTCGTCGCAGGCGTGCAGCCTGCGAGCACATCGCCGAGCTGGACGCCGTCGACGTTGGAGACGAAATGCACGCGCGGCCCTGCTCTCCCACGTTCGCGCAGCGCCTCGCACACCATCGCGGGGCCGAGGTCCGAGCCGCCGATTCCGATGTTCACCACGTCGGTAATGGGACGGCCGTCATATCCGCGCCAGTGCTCCCCGCGCACGCGGCGCGCGAAGTCATCCATGCGTGCACGCACGCCGGAAACCTCGGCGGCGACATCTGTGCCGTCCGCCATCCAGCGGGCGTGGGGTTCGCTGCGCAAGGCGACATGCAGGACGGCGCGGTCTTCCGTTCCGTTGATGTGCTGCCCCGAGAACATGGCCTCGATGCGCTCGCCCAGCCCGGAAGCCTCGGCAAGCGCCCCGAGCAGGGCCAGCTCCTTGTCACGCAGCAGGTTCTTGGAGAAGTCCAGGGTGAGGCCGCAGGCCGATACCCGCATGCACCGACCGCGATCAGGCGCTTGCTCGAACAGGTCGCGCAGGGTGTGTGTGGCGAGCTCGCGCCGGCAGTCGCGCAGGGCCTGCCAGATCCGGTTGTGCTGCGGGGCGTGCATGAGGGGACGGGGTGCGAGGGGGCGGAGAGCGGGCAGGCCGCGGATGGAGAATGCCGATGGGGCGAAAGCGGCGATCTTACCGGCCCCGCCGGGTGTTGTGTGCACCGCCGTCACAGCTCGGTACAGCGGCCGAAACGGCGCGCATGCCGCCCCAAGGCCTGCGCTATACTCGCGCTTCGAGCAATCATGCGAGATGCACGCAGGCATGCCGCAAAACATCCCCAATGCGCTGACCTGGGCGCGCATCGTTCTGATCCCCATCTTCGTCGGCCTGTTTTACCTGCCGGACGCGCTGATGCCGGTCGCGAGCAAGAATCTGATCGCAACCATTCTCTTCGTCGTCGCTGCGATCACGGACTGGTTCGACGGCTACCTCGCGCGTGCGCTGGGGCAGACCTCTGCATTCGGTGCCTTCCTCGATCCGGTTGCAGACAAGCTCATGGTGGCCGCGGCGTTGATCCTGCTCGTGCAGCTCGGGCGGGCAGACGCGCTGATCGCGGTGGTCATCATCGGGCGCGAGATCACGATTTCGGCTTTGCGTGAGTGGATGGCCCGGGTGGGGCAGTCGGCAAGCGTGGCGGTTGCCTACGTCGGCAAGCTCAAGACCGCGGCGCAGATGGTGGCGATTCCGATGCTGCTGTTCAATGCATCGCTCTTCGGTGTCGATGTGCGCGCGATCGGAAATGTGCTGATCTATGTCGCCGCCGCGCTCACGCTGTGGTCCATGGGCTACTATCTGCAGCGGGCAATGCCCTTGCTGCGCGAGAAGGAGTGAGATCCAGGGGTGGGGTGGCCACGATTGTGGTGTGCACCGTGGTTTCGAGGCAGGCGGCTCTGTGCGCAGCTTCAAGAAGTCGGGGTTAAAAGTTGGCGCTAAAAGTGGCGCTAAAAGTTGACGTCCTGAAAAAACTGCCTATAATGGCGGTCTTTCCCGGGCGGGAATAGCTCAGTTGGTAGAGCGCAACCTTGCCAAGGTTGAGGTCGCGAGTTCGAGACTCGTTTCCCGCTCCAAAGAATTCGAAAGGTCAGGCTTGGGCCTGGCCCGGAGGCTCCGGAGCCCGGGGCAGCCGGCCGAAACGGTCGTGGCGCGATGGCAGAGTGGTTATGCAGCGGCCTGCAAAGCCGTGTACCCCGGTTCGATTCCGAGTCGCGCCTCCAGTAGTTGAAGCAGTTTGCAGTATTGCGTCAGGGTGCTCGAGTCGATATACTTCGCGCCCTGTCGTCAAAGCGGGAATAGCTCAGTTGGTAGAGCGCAACCTTGCCAAGGTTGAGGTCGCGAGTTCGAGACTCGTTTCCCGCTCCAGATTCCGAAGCCGGATGAATGCTCAGCATTCATCCGGCTTCTGCTTTTGAGCGCCGCTTCCATGCTGACGCCTTCCATTCCCTTCCCGCTTCCGGCTGAAACCGTGCTGCCCGATTACGGTGCGGGCGGCATTTTTGGGTTCGCGCGGGGGTTGCGCAACTGGTTGCACGACCGGGATGCCGCTTGGCCTGCCGGTGGGGTTCCATCCAGCAGCGGCACCCTCGTGGTTGTACTCGTCATCGATGGCCTGGGCGACCGCTTCCTGTGTAGCGAAGGCGTCGGCTCCGCGCTGCATTCTGCACGGCAGGGGGCGCTCACATCGGTTTGCCCGAGCACGACGGCGAGCGCCGTGACGACATTGCTCACCGGCGTGGCGCCTGCCGAGCACGGTCTGAACGGCTGGTTCATCCACGACCGGCGCTTTGGCGGTGTGATTGCACCGCTACCGCTGGTGCGGCGTGATGGAGAGGCGGTGGAGGCGTTTCACCTGCTGCCTCGCCTGTGCCCGGTGCCGCCGATGTTCTTCCATGCTTGTCGGCCGGTGAACCTGATCTCCCCGGTCGAAATCGCGGGCTCGCGCTTCACCCGTCATCATGCGCGGGGGGCACATGTCGAGCCCTACGATGGTTTGGCGGATCTTGGCGCAGCAATCGTCGACATGGCGGACGCCCTCGCTGGCAGCGGGGGGCTCATTCATGCCTACTACCCTGGATTCGATGCCGTGAGCCATGTGTATGGCTGCCGTTCGCCCGAGGCGCTCGCGGAATTCTGGCGGGTCGATGCGATGTATTCCGCGCTCGTGCGCAGTCTTTCCGGGCGCGGCGTACATCTGGTGGCCACGGCCGACCACGGCTTCATCGACGCACCGCCTGAGCGCTGCATCGACATCGCACCGGAGGGCAGCTTGGCGCAGATGCTGGCGGCACCCTTGTTCGGTGAGCGTCGGCTTGCGTTCTGCTGCGTCCGCGAGGGCGCATGGGGTGAATTCGAGGCTTGGGCGGCCGAGGCGCTCGCAGGCCGGGCGGTCGCGGTCCGCGCGGCGGACTTCCTGGCGGTGGGGCTGCTTGGGCCGGGTAGGGCGCATCCGCGCCTCGCCGAGCGTGCGGGCAGTCATGTGCTATTAATGGAGCCCGGCTGGACGATTGTCGATCACGTGTCTGGCGAGCGCGTCCATGACATGGTCGGCGTGCACGGCGGACTCAGCGCGGACGAAATGCTGGTGCCGCTGATCACGACGTACTGCTGAAGCCGCCTCGTCCTGCGCTCATGACGCGGTTGCGGCGACCGCAAGGGCCCGTAGATCAATGAACGACTCGGCTTGCCTTTATTTCCTTTCAGCTTGCTCGACGTTTTCCGGCGCGTTCGGGAGGATGGCAGCGCACATGGGCCGGTGCGGCGCCAGCGCTGCTTGGCGTTGTTCGGTGTCCCGCGAGCGCTCACCGTGGACGCTGCCGCGGTGGCCGCGCTCGGCGATCCTCAATCCTTGAACATTGCGCGGAGTTGCTCCACGTTTCGATGCCAATCGTCCAGTGCATCCGGATCATCGACGAGGTCGACGATCGTACGCCTGGCCTGGATGGGCTGCTGTTCCTGTGCGACATGCGGTGCGGGTGGATTGCCGGACACGCTCGGAACAGTGCCCGTGGCCTTCGGGTTCATCGTGGAAGTGGCCCAGACGGGATGGGTTGGCGGTGCCGGTCTTGTCCGCACGAATCAGGTTCATCACGATCTTCTTGAGCAGCGAGAGGTTCTGCGGCGCGTTGTCCTTGCGGATCATGCAGTCGTCTTCATCGAAGCAGACGTCGAGCATCCAGTGCGTACGATTTTTTTCCGTTTCGTGAGCTGACCCCTGGTTGGGCGGTTCTCGAAAACCATTCTCGGTTCAGACGGCTCTGAGTAACGAGTTTCAAGAACGCTGGATGGTTGCCAGCGGCAAGAACTGGGTGCGCGGTGAGTCTGGCAACGCAATGAAGCCATGATGCCGGTAGAAGGCCGCAGCCGCCTCGTCCTTGGCATCCACCATCAAGGCATAGGCGGCGATCTCGGAGCAGGCGGCACGGTCGAGCGCATCGGCCAGCAGCGCACCGCCTAGACCCTGCCCCTCGAAAGCCTTATCGACTGCCAGGCGGCCCATGCGGACGGCGGGCACGGTCGGATAGCGCGGCAGCTTCTTGCCGGCGCTGGCCGTAAGGCCGGCCTGCAGCAGGCTTGCCGACGCCAGCGTGTAGTAGCCCGCGATGCGCTTCCCTTCGGCCAACGCCACGAAACAGGCAGCCACACGGCGGTGAACGTCCTGGGTGACTTGTTCCCGCAGGTAGCGGTCAAGCGGTTCTGAACCGCAGTTGAACGCGGCGCGATCATGCGCGGCATCGAGCGGCGCGAGCCGGAACGGCGCGCTGCTCATTCAGCACGCAAGAGCGTGCGGCGACGGGCGAAAGCTCGTTCCAAGGCCGGGGCCGGTTGCGGCGGCGACAGCAGCGCCTGTGCAAAGCTTTCCTGATCGGCCAGCGACAGCCGGATGACCTCGGCTTGCTCGATGGCGCGTTGCGCGGCCTCCTGGACGGCAGCGACCACGAAATCAGTCATGGTGCGCCCCTGAAGTTCGGCGGCGCGCTTGAGCATCGAATGCAGATCGGTGCTGATCCGGGCTTCGAGGCGGGCGGTAGAAATGGCTGCGGGCATGATCTTGTCCTCCTGATGCAAAACATACGGCAGATTGCCGTACAGAACAAAGCGGAATTTCGGCAGTTCCAGCTTATGCCAAAGGCTTGATGTACTTTATTTTCCGTTTCCTGAGACGACCCCACGTACATCCCGATGGCCAAGGGCTTCCTGTACCTGGTGGCGATCCTCGACTGGGCGACCCGCCGGGTGCTCGCGTGGCGGCTGTCGAACACGCTCACGACCGACTTCTACGTGGCCGCGCTGGAGGAGGCAATTGCCCGCTACGGCGCGCCCGAGATCTTCAACACCGACCAGGACAGCCAGTTCCCGGCGGAAGGCTTCACCGGGGTGCTCAAGCGTCACGATATCCGCATCAGCATGGACGGGCGCGGCCGTTGTCATGACAATATTTTCGTCGAGCGGCTGTGGTGGACCGTGAAGCACGAGTGGGTGTACCTGCGCCCGTGCGCCGACGGCCGCGAGCAGAAGGCGAGCCTGGCGGCGTGCTTCGAGTGGTACAACCGGCGCCGGCCGCACCAGGCGCTGGGCTGTCAGACGCCCGACGAGGCGTACTTGGGGCAAGAAGAGGAGGCCGCCCTGCGGGGAGCGGCTCTGCGGTGTGACGTATTTGTCGCAATCGGGCCGGACAATCCAGGCTCGTGTACCCGGAGCCCGTCGTGGAGAAAACCGAAGCTGTAGCCAGTCTGGGCCAGACCGAACTGCTGAAGCCGGCGCGCGTGCGCGCCGCGCTGGCTGCCAACGACCGGCTCAAGCTCTATCTGAGCGCCCTGCAGGCAGCGCAGGCGCATGCCATGGGCGGCGAGTCGCAGGCGGTCGATCTTTCGCACGAATTCGCTGCGGTGGGTGTGAAGGCGCCGTGGCTGCTGGAATTGCCCTCCAGCGCGTTTCGCGATGGCTCGCGGCTGCACATCCCCGATCTGCCGAGACTGCGTTCCAGCATCCTCGTGGATCTGCGGATCATGGGGCGCCCCGTTGCGGGGGATCCGTCCCTGGATGGCCGCATAGATCACTGGTGCGCGTGGCTGGAGCAGTTGCAGCCCGATACGCTGTCGGCAGGCGACATCCAGGCGCTGACGAGCGGCAAGCGCGGCAAGGACGACAGTCTCCATTTGCTGGTCATGGACCTGCACAAGGCGATCAATCGCCTGGCCGCGGATCTGTCGAGCGAAACCATCGACGGCGCGCACGTGTGGCAGATCGATGATGCTGACCGTGCGCGTGTCGCGGCCTTCATGCGGGGTGTCAACCGTACACGCCCGCTCAAGCTTGAGCACCCGGGGCTCGACACGGCCGCGACGCGCGACGGCGACCGGCTGCTGTTACAGAACGATATCGGCACCAATGATGCGCACGTTTTGGTGATGCAGGTGCAGGACCGGGTCATCACCTTGACATACTCGGATCTGCACCACCGCCGCTTCGCCTTCTTTCAGTCGCTGTTGAGCGAGGTTGCTGCGGTCTGGAGCGAACCTCAGGCGCGCAGCACTGCCGGGCTGAATCTCGGCGCCACCTATTACGTCGGCACCGCGCGCTTCGAGTGCGATGACGACGAGGAGGTGGCGCAGACGCTGGAGGGCATCGGCGAGCGCATCGTGTTCCTGATCGACTGGAACCGTGCGCGCAAGCGTCTTGAGCAACTGGTCAGCAAGTCCGATGCCGTCGCCATCCTGGATGAGGCTGCACGCAGGCAAGTTGGTCACATGGCCTGGCTCGAGGCGGGGGGCGAGAAGCTGGTGTTCGGGGCAATGCAGGCGCTGGGTGCAGGCTATTTCCGCATTGGCGACCGGCTCGACGTGGTGATGGGAAGCGAGAAGGCGACGGCGTTTCTGCTCGACGTGATGGCGCAAGCCCTGGCGGCGGTGCGGCAACGTCAGCCCCAGACACTGGTCGCCGACGATACGCGCTTGCTGCTCGCGGGCTATCTGCGCAGACATGACGAGTTCGACCTGCTTGCCGAGCACGCTGCCTACTGCCATGCCATGGCAGAGGGCTTGCGCGATGGGCTTGCGCACAACCATGAACGCGACAAGAAGGCCGCGCGCAGGTTTGCAGAGCGGGCGAAGGAGTGGGAGCGCAGTGCCGACCAGCTGGTGATGGATGCGCGTGCACGGGCCGAAGCACGCCCGCGCTGGGAGGCGTTCGCCGAGTTGGTCGAAACCGCCGATGACGTCGCCGATGCGCTCGAGGAGGCCGCATTCCTGCTTTCGCTCATCGCCGCGGATCATCACCAGGGGTGGCGGGGTGAGGTCCACCAGACCATGCAGTTGCTTGCCGACACGGTGCTCGGTGCCGCACAGGATCACGTGCGCGCGCTCGAGATCGCTCGCACGCTCGGTGAGGACAGCAATGCTGAGGATCATGAGGAGTTCGTGTCTGCGCTCTGGCGGGTGCTCAATGCAGAGCGCCAGTGCGACGTGCTGCTTCGTGACGTGCGCCGTGCGCTTGCAGAACACATCAGCGATGCGGCGACACTCAGCCTGAGCACTGATTTTGCGCAGGCACTCGAATCCGCCTCGGACTGGATGCTCGCCACCGGTTATGGCTTGCGGCGGCTCGCCTTCAGCCGGGTAGGGGGCGGACAATGAGCGGGCGTGCGGCGGATGTGAAGGGTGCGGAAGCAGTGCCGATGCGGGCGGACGAAAGGTGTGTCGTGCAGACGATCGAACGGGATGCGCCGCTGCCTGCCCATGGGAGTGCGCGCGTGCTTGGTGCCAAGGCCTGGAATCTTGCGCGAATGGCTGCGCTGGGCTTGCCGGTGCCGCCAGCCTTCGTGATCGGGACGGGCTGGTGCGCGCAGTCGAATGGCATCAGAAGCCATCACTGGCTGCCGGCGCTGGAAACGCTGGAGCGATCCTGCAGGCTGCGCCTGGGGGATCCACGTCACCCCTTGCTGGTTTCGGTGCGCTCCGGAGCGCCAGTGTCGATGCCAGGCATGATGGAAACACTGCTCAACGTTGGCCTGACGGAAGAAACCCTGCCGGGGTTCGTGCGCATCACCGGGCATCCGCGTTTGGCCTGGGACGCTTACCGGCGACTCATTGCCGGTTATGGTGAAACCGTGGCGGAGATCGATGCAGCACACTTCGAGGAAGATCTCGAGGTGCTGCGGGGAGCGCTCGACGAGCGGGAACTCGATTTCGCCACGTTGCGCGAGCTTTCACGACGCCACCTCGCAACCTACCAGCGCGAGGCCGGGGAAGCTTTTCCGCAGAATGCACACGAGCAGCTAAGGCAGGCAATCGCTGCCGTGATGGCCTCCTGGCAGCGTGAAAAGGCGGTCACCTACCGCAGGCTGCACGGTATCGACGATGACCTGGGGACGGCGGTCATCGTGCAGCGTATGGTGTTCGGCAATGCCGGCGGTGTTTCCGGGGCTGGAGTTGGCTTTACGCGTGACCCGAGTAGTGGCGAGCGCCGTCCATGGGTCGATTTCCTGTTCAATGCACAGGGCGAGGACGTGGTGAGCGGGCGACGCAGCGCGCTCGGGCACGATGAGCTTGCCTCGGTCGCACCGGCTGTCTGGCAAGCGCTGCTTGAGCTTGTGGGCTTGCTCGAACGCAACTTCGGGGACATGCAGGACTTCGAGTTCACCGTGCAACATGGGCAACTCTATCTGCTGCAGACGCGCAACGGAAAGCGGACGCCGCTCGCGGCAGCGCGTATTGCGCTCGATCTGATGGACGAGGGCGTGATCGACGCCGGTACGGCGGCCCGACGGACACACGGCCTCGACGCTGCCGCATTGACGCAGCGGCATGTCGCCGCGAGCGATGGCACCTCGATCGACCCGGTCGCGCGAACCTTGACACTGGCTGGGCGGCTGTTGCACGAAGGGGCTCTGATCACGCTCGATGGCAATGAGGGCACGATCTACCTGGGCGCAACGAAGATCGTCGAAAGCGTCCCACAGGAGATCCTCACCTGCCTCGAAGGCTTGCGTTGCGGGCAGTCGATGGCGTCGGGTGGGTGATACCCGGTGTGCGTTTCGGTATCGACGTATCTGCCGGTCTGGTACGGGCGCTCGACGAGATCGACGCACGACCCGGAAAAGGTGTGCAGTGTGGGGATCGGGCAGGTCAGATGGTGGAGGCAGTGTGGCGCAAGCCGGTGTCGATCCCCCGATCGACGTGTTCCGTCGCCTGTACCAGGATCCGGTCGAGGATCTCCGGCACCTCGAACAAAGCCCGGTTTTCCATCTGGCGGACGCGGGCCTTGAATGCATCCATGCCACTGAGAAGTTGGGCTACTGCGCGCTCGATGGTGCGGAAGCTGCCGTGGACGATGCCCACGCCGTTCTCTCGCACCCATTGTGCGTTGTAGCGCTCCTGCGGCATGGTCCATGCATTGTCGACGACGATCACCGGGAGGCCCTGCTGCACGGCCTCGCTGATGCTGCCCGGCCCCGGCTTGCCGATGAAGAAGTCGGCAAGTTGCATGTAGTAGGGGATGTCCGAGGTGAACTCGACCACCCTTCTTGGTGCGATCACGGGAAGCTGGCGCAGGCGTGCGGCGAGCGCCCTGTTATGGCCGCAAATCAGGATGAGCTGCGTCGTTGCTGCCAGGCGCTGCGCGATACCGAGCATCGCCTTCGAGCCGTGGCCGCCGAAAAGCACCAGGCCGGTAGGGCGTCTGGGGTCCAGACCGAGGCGCAAGCGTTCTTCCGCACGGTCGACCTTGGCGGGTGCATAGAACTCCGGGCGGATGATCATCCCCGAGGTGAGATGAATGCGCCTCGTGTCGTGGCCGAGGATCCGTGCCTGCTCGGCGGCCCGGGGCGTACCGCAGATGAAGTGCTGTAGCTGATCGGGTTCGATCCAGAAGCTGGGCGGCAGATCGGCCAGATCGGTCAGCAGCGTGACATAGGGCACCCCCGGAAGGCTTGATGCAAGGCTTTCGTGGAGCGCCCGGTTGAAGTTCGGTACGAGCGAAACGACCAGATCGGGCTCGGTACGCAGCCAGTGCTGCTGCAGGGACCGAAGCAGCAGGGGGTGGGCGAAGCGTATCGCCGCCTGCAGCAGCTTCAGTTCCTGCGCCATCCCCAGCGTCCAGCCGCGGGAGAGGCGCTTGTTGTACCAGTCTTCCGGGCCGCTGCCGGTAATGGACCGGAACTTGTCCTGCGGATCGAGCACTTCGAACAGGTTCACCAGGCGTACCTGCCAGCTGGGCGCCTGGCGGTGCAGCGCCGCCTCCAGAGCCAGCGCCGAGGCGCGGTGCCCGCCACCGGCATTGAAATAGATCAGATCGATCTTCGTCGTCATGTGCCTCTTCCTGCTGCGTCGCCGGGGGCCGGATCGGGGTGGGTTTCCATCTCCAGCCCGATCGGAGGGAGAAGGTCTTCCAGTGCGAGCGTGTGCAGCAGTTTCTCCCTGAACTCGGTTGGTGAGGCATGGATGAAATCCTCCGGGACGCCATGCGTTTGGCGCAGCCGGTTCCGGATGCGAAGTGATCGAACGCATCGATGTCGATGGCGTGGCGTGCGAACAAGCGCCGGAGCGTCTGTTCCGGGTCGATCGTCACATTGCGCGTCACCATGCCGATGCGAACGTGCGGCGTGGCGATCAGGGTCTGCAGCAGGGCTGCGATGCCGGGGTAAAGAACGGCTTCGTCGCGGTAGAAGTCGGTCAGCGTCTCCAGCAGGCGCTTCCGATTCTGCTTGCCGAACTGCTGGCGCAGGTTGTTCGGGAACTCGCGCAGCCCGCCCAGATACTTGAACAGCTTGCGCCGTCGCTGGAAGCGTTCGAGATCGCCGATGGCCATGCCATGGCGCAGAAAACTCTGCTCGATCGCATGGAAGGCGTCGATGGTCGTGCCGTCGGCGTCGAAGATGACCAACTGATCTCGGTTTGGGTAGGGGACCATGCAGCAAAACTAAGCGAACATTGCGACGAACGCGTGACAGTCCTGTATGTAGCGCTGCTACAGGCCCGGTTCGTTTGCTCAAGCAGGAACAGGCAAGGATCGGATGGCGTCCAGGGGGCGGCGTGACTCCTGACATAGCTCCAGCCTCAGGCGTCTGGTTGTAAGGATTTGCCAGCGCCTCCGACCAAGGAACAAACCGACCCGGAGCAATGCAATGCGCGACACCTTCCCCCTGTTGGTCAAGACCGACTTCCCCGCGCTCACGCGCGGCCGTCTCGAAGTGCTGCAGGCAAACCTTGGCTATCGCTGCAACCAGGCCTGTCTGCACTGCCACGTGGCAGCCAGCCCGCGCCGCACCGAGGAAATGAGCTGGGACACGATGGCGCTGTTGCTCGAGGTCGCCCGCCGACATCGGGTGAGCACGCTGGACCTCACCGGCGGCGCGCCGGAGATGAATCCCAACTTCCGGCGGCTTGTCGCCGAGGCTCGGGCGATGGGGCTTCATGTCATCGACCGCTGCAATCTCACCATCCTGGGCGAGCCGGGCTATGAAGGACTGGCCGATTTTCTGGCCGCGCAGCGGGTCGAGGTCATTGCCTCGTTGCCGTGCTACCTGGAGGACAACGTAGATGCCCAGCGGGGCGAGGGCGTGGGCCGGCAAAGCATGGAGGGTTTGCACCGGCTCAATGCGCTCGGCTATGGCCAGGCGGACTCAGGGCTTGTGCTCAACCTGGTCTACAACCCGCTCGGCCCCAGCCTGCCGCCCGACCAGCAGGGACTGGAGCAGGCGTACAAGCGCGAGTTGGCGGCGCGCTACGGCATCGTATTCAATCAGCTCTTCGCGCTGGCCAACATGCCCATCCAGCGCTTCGGCAGTCAGCTTGTTTCGCGCGGGCAGTTCGAGGACTACATGGCATTGCTCAAGGGCGCCCACCGGCAGGAGAACCTGGGCGGGGTGATGTGCCGCACGCTGGTGTCGGTCAGCTGGCAGGGGCAGGTGCACGACTGTGACTTCAACCAGATGCTCGGGCTGCCGCTCGGCGCCCGGCCACAGGTCACGCATCTGTCGGATCTTCTGGGCGATGGCCTGGAGGACGGAGAAATCCGGGTTGGCGAGCATTGCTACGGCTGCACCGCCGGGCAGGGGAGCAGTTGCGGCGGCGCGCTCGAGCATTGAGCGAATCGGCAGGCATCCGGATGAATCCGCGCAAACTCGTCGTGCTGATGGTTCTCGCTGCCGCGATCGGCAGCTTCTTCCTGTTCGATCTCGGCCAGTACCTCAACCTGCAGACGCTCAAGACGCACCAGGCCGCCATTGCGGATTATCGTGACCACAACCCGGTCTCGAGTGTCGCCCTCTACTTCGTCATCTATGTGCTCGTCACCGCCTTGTCGGTACCCGGCGCGGCCTTGCTCACGCTGGCCGGCGGTGCCGTGTTCGGGGTGCTGTGGGGCACCGTGATCGTCTCCTTCGCGTCCACCCTGGGTGCCACCGCGGCTTTTCTCATCGCGCGCTTCCTGCTGCGTGACTGGGTCGGGCAGCGCTTCGGCCAGCGCCTGACGGCCATCGACGAGGGCATCCAGCGCGAGGGTGCGTTCTACCTGTTCACGCTGCGCCTGGTGCCGGTGTTTCCCTTCTTCCTGGTCAATCTGCTGCTGGGCCTGACGGCGATGCGCACCTGGACCTTCTTCTGGGTGAGCCAGCTCGGCATGCTCGCGGGCACCGTGGCGTATGTGAATGCCGGCACCCAGCTCGCACGCATCGACAGTCTGGGCGGCATCCTGTCGCCTGCCTTGCTCGGCTCGTTCGCCATCCTCGGCGTGTTCCCGCTGCTTGCGCGGCGCGTGGTGGAACGCATCCGCCGCAACCGGGTCAATGCGCGCTGGCCCCGGCCGAGGCGGTTCGACCGCAACCTGGTGGTGATCGGCGGTGGCAGCGCAGGTCTGGTCACGTCCTACATCGCCGCGGCGGTCAGGGCCAAGGTGACGCTGGTCGAGCGCCACAAGCTTGGCGGCGACTGCCTCAACACCGGCTGCGTGCCGTCGAAGGCGCTGATCCGCTCGGCGAAGTTCCTGTCGCACGTCGCGCGCGCTTCCGAGTTCGGCATCGCCGCGGCCGATGCGCGCTTCGACTTCGCCGAGGTCATGGAACGCGTGCAACGCATCATCGCCCAGGTCGAGCCGCACGATTCGGCCGAGCGCTATGCCGGGCTGGGGGTCGAGGTGGTGCAGGGCGCCGCGCGCATCGTGTCGCCGTGGGAGGTCGAGATCGACACCGCCGACGGCGAGCGCCGGCGCCTCACGACGCGCGCCATCGTCATCGCCACCGGCGCGCGGCCGACGGTGCCCGCGCTGCCGGGCATCGAGGACATCGATTACCTGACCTCCGACACCGTCTGGTCGCTGCGCACGCTGCCGCGCCGACTGCTGGTGCTGGGCGGCGGACCGATCGGCTGCGAGCTCGCCCAGGCCTTCGCCCGCTTCGGCGCCCAGGTCACTCAGGTCGAGCGCGGGCCGCGCCTGCTGCCGCGCGAGGACGCGGACGTGTCCGAGCTTGTGATGCAGCGCTTTCGCGACGAGGGCATCGACCTGCGCCTTCAGCACCAGGCCAAGGCTTTCGTGAAGGAGGGCGAGCAGAAGATCCTGATCGCCGAGCATGCGGGCGAGGAGGTACGCATTGCCTTCGACACCGTGCTGATCGCCCTCGGGCGCAGCGCCAACCTGAGGGGCTACGGGCTGGAGGAACTCGGCGTGCGCTGTTGTCGCACGATCGAGACGAACGCGCTGCTGCAGACCAACTACCCGAACATCTACGCCGCGGGCGACGTGGCGGGGCCTTACCAATTCACCCACACCGCGGCGCATCAGGCCTGGTATGCGGCGGTCAACGCCCTGTTCGACCCGATCAAGACCTTCAGGGCGGACTACCGCGTCATCCCGTGGGCCACCTTCATCGAGCCCGAGGTTGCCCGGGTCGGACTCAACGAGCAGGAGGCCCGCGAACAGGGCATCGCCTATGAGCTCACCACCTTCGGCATCGACGACCTCGACCGCGCCATCGCCGACAGCGAGGCGCACGGCTTCATCAAGGTGCTGACGGTGCCGGGCAAGGACCGCATCCTGGGCGTGACCATCGTCGGTGAGCACGCGGGCGACCTCATCGCCGAGTACGTGCTGGCGGTGAAGCAGGGCATTGGGCTGAACCGCATCCTCGGCACCATCCACATCTATCCGACCCTGGCCGAAGCCAACAAGTACGTCGCCGGCAACTGGAAGCGGGCACACGTGCCCGAGCGCCTGCTGCGATGGGTGGAACGCTTCCATACCTGGCGCAGGGGGGGCTGATGAAGAGAGCGCAAGCCATCGTGCCCTCGCCAACGGCTGCAGATCTCGTTGGTGGGCTGTCGATCGTGATGCCAGTGCTCGATGAGGCCGCCGGCATCGTCGCGCGCCTTCAGTCGCTGCAGCCGCTGCGCAGGCAGGGGGTCGAGCTGATCGTCGTCGACGGCGGCAGCCAGGACGACACCGTCTCACTGGCGGAGCCCCTCGCGGATCGGGTCGTGACCACGGACAGGGGCCGCGGGCGGCAGATGAACGCCGGTGCCGTCTGCGCCCGCGGCAACACGCTGCTCTTTCTCCATGCCGACACCGTGCTGCCCCCTGCTGCGATGTCGGCCGTGCGCCAGGCGCTCGCCAGCGGTGCCGCGTGGGGGCGCTTCGATGTTCGGATCGTGGATGGGCCCGCGGGCGTAGCGGTGGTCGGCTGGGCGATGAACCTGCGCTCGCGCATCACCGGCATCGCGACCGGAGACCAGGCCATGTTCTGCACACGCGAGGCCTTTTCGGCGGCGGGGGGCTTTCCAGAGATCGCGCTGATGGAGGACATCGTGCTCTCGCAGCGGCTGCGTGCGATCTCGCGTCCCGCCTGCCTGCGCCAGCGGGTGGAGACATCCGGCCGGCGCTGGGCGCGTCATGGCCTGGCGCGTACGGTGCTGACCATGTGGTGGTTGCGGCTGCGCTTCTGGCTCGGCGCCTCGCCGGACGCGCTTGCGCGCGCCTACGGATACACCCCCCGATGAACGCCGACAACTCGACGCGCATCGAGCTGGCGATCCTCGCCAAAGCGCCGCTGCCCGGCCTGTGCAAGACCCGGCTTATTCCACACCTCGGCGCGGCCGGCGCGGCGGCGCTGCAAGGCTGGCTGCTGCAGCGCGCGGTGACTACCGCGGTGAGCGCCGACATTGGGCCGGTCAGCCTGTGGTGTGCCCCTGACGAGACGCATCCGGACTTCCAGCGCTGCGGGGCGTACGGCGACCTCCGCCTTCTGCCCCAGCCACAGGGCGACCTTGGCGCGCGCATGCAGGCCGCCGTTGCCGCATCGCGCACATCGGCCGGCACGCTGGTCATCGGCACCGACTGCCCGGTGCTGACGCCGGACTTGATCCGGCAGGTGGCCGATGCCCTCGACCGCCACGATGCGGTGCTTGTCCCGGCCGAGGATGGCGGTTACGTGCTGATCGCGCTGCGTCGAGCAGATCCGCGACTGTTCGAGGCCATCGACTGGAGCACGGATCGTGTCATGGCACAGACGCGCCTGCGCCTGCGCGCGGTCGGCCTCGACTGGCACGAAACAGCGCCGTTGTGGGATGTCGACCGCCCGGCGGATTTCGAGCGGCTGGCCGCACGCATTCCGGCGCTGCGCCCGGTGCTCGCCTCATCGGGGCAGGCATGAAACGGCTCGTCCTTGCAGGCGCTGCCAATGCTTCTCGGCGATGACAAGGCGCGGGTGGCGGTAATCGGCGGCGGCGCGGCGGGTGTCGAACTCGCACTTGCGGTCGCGTACCGGCTGCGTCGTGAAACCGGCGTCACCGCGCCGCGCGTGATGCTTGCGTGTGGGGGTGGGCTGTTGCCCGGGCACGCGCCTGGCGTTGTCCGGCGGGCACGCGCGGCACTGGCAGGGCAAGGCGTCGAGCTTGTCGAGCAGCGGGTGCGGGCCGACGGATCCGCGCTGGAAACTGAGGCGGGCGTGCCGCTTGCCGCTGACTGGGTGATTGCGGCAACGGGTGTGGGCCCACCGGACTGGCTCCCACAATCGGGGCTGACGCTCGCGCCGGATGGCTTCATCGCGGTCGGGCAAGGCCAGCAGAGCGTGTCGCACGCGAACGTGTTCGCCGCGGGCGATGTGGCCTCGCGCATCGATGCACCCCATGCCAAGTCGGGCGTCTACGCGGTGCGCGCCGGACCGGTACTGACCGGGAACCTGCAGCGTGCGCTCGCGGGGCGTCCCCTCGAGCCCTATCGGCCGCAACGCCGCAGCCTCTACCTGCTGGCCACCGGGCCCCGGGAGGCGATCGTCTCCTGGGCGGCATTCTCCGCGAGCGGCCGGCTTGCGTGGCGATGGAAGGACTGGATCGACCGGCGTTTCATGAGGCAGTATCAGTCGTCGACTCGCCGCGGGACACTCGCCGACAGCCGGAGCCGTAACTGAAACGCGTCTGCTGGCGTATGCGGGGCTGTGGCGCGTGGCTCCTGCGGAGTCCTCGTGCTGTCACGAGATCTTCATATTGGCGTCGCACTCGCTCATCTATACTTCAAAACTTCTAAAAATATCGTTGTATTGGAGTGTGACATGAGAGTGGGTATCAACGGCATGGGCCGCGTCGGTCGTCTGGCGCTGCGCGCGGCGATGGGGGCGGCGGAACGGCAGGCGGACGATCCACGTGCGGGCAACCGGCTGGAGGTGGTGCACCTCAATGAACTGAAGGGCGGCGCCGCAGCGACCGCACATCTGCTGGCCTTCGACAGCGTGCAGGGCAGGTGGCGTGCGGACGTCCGTGCCGAGAGGGAAGATACGATCCGCATCGAAGACCGCACGCTCTCCTTTTCCTCGCATGCCACCCCAGCCGACATCCCTTGGGGGGATCTGGGCGTGGACGTCGTACTCGAATGCACCGGCAAGTTCATCACGCCTGAAACCCTGCAGGGCCATCTGGATCGCGGCGCCAAGCGGGTGATCGTCGCCGCGCCGGTAAAGACGGGCGGCGTGCTGAACATCGTCGTCGGCATCAACCATGAGGCCTACGATCCCGCGCGCGACCGTATTGTGACGGCGGCCTCCTGCACGACCAACTGTCTCGCCCCCGTGGTCAAGGTGGTGCACGAGAGCCTCGGTATCCGCCACGGCCAGATCACGACCATCCACGACCCCACCAATACCAACCTGGTGGTCGATGCGCCGCACAAGGATCTGCGTCGCGCGCGCAGCTCGCTGATGAGCCTTGCACCCACGACGACCGGCAGCGCCACCGCGATTGCGCTGATCTATCCCGAGTTGAAAGGAAAGCTCAACGGCCATGCGGTGCGGGCGCCGGTGCTCAATGCCTCGCTGACCGACTGCGTGTTCGAGCTGCAGCGGGAGACCACGGCGGAGGAGGTCAATGCGCTGTTCAAGGCGGCCGCGGAAGGCCCGCTTGCCGGCATCCTCGGTTATGAGGAGCGCCCGCTGGTGAGCGTTGATTACGCCCGTGATACACGCAGTTCGATCGTCGATGCGCTGTCTACGCTGGTCACCGACGGTACGCTGCTGAAGGTGTATGCCTGGTACGACAACGAAATGGGCTACGCCTGCCGCATGGTTGACCTCGCCTGCCACATGGAAGCCGTTGGCATCTGAATCATGAACAGGCCTGCACGCTCAACGCGCTCGCTACCCCCCGAGGGGGCTGATCCCCCCTTGGGGAGGCCCGGCGGAGGCCCGCACCACGCCGTGCGCAATTACGCCATCGTCACCGCTGCCTACTGGGGCTTCACGCTCACCGATGGTGCGCTGCGCATGTTGGTGCTGTTGCACTTCTACCGCCTGGGCTACTCGCCGTTCACGCTCGCCTTTCTGTTTCTGCTGTACGAGGCGGCGGGCGTGCTGGCGAATCTGGTGGGTGGCTGGCTGGCGACGCACTTTGGTATTGCGCGCATGCTTGCGGTCGGCCTGGTCACGCAGATCACCGGCTTCGTGCTCCTGTCGGCGCTCGATCCGGGGTGGACAGCGGCGATGGCGGTGGCCTGGGTGGTGCTGGCACAGGGGGTCTGCGGCGTGGCCAAGGACCTGACCAAGACGGCGAGCAAGTCGGCCATCAAGATCACCCAGGCGGAGGCGAAGGCCGAAGGCGCCGGTCAGCTCTTCAGGTGGGTCGCGTGGTTCACCGGCAGCAAGAACGCGATGAAGGGTATCGGCTTCTTCCTCGGCGGCTTGTTGCTCGAGGTACTGGGCTTCCGGGGTGCCCTGTGGGCGATGTCGGGCTTGCTGGCCGTGGTGCTGTTGGGTGTGCTGTTGTCGCTGCCGCCGATGATGGGCAGGAAGAAGGCTTCGCGTTCGGTGCGAGAGCTGTTCGCTAAGAGCCCCGGCATCAATGTGCTGGCCGCCGCTCGCGTGGTGCTCTTCGGTGCGCGTGACGTGTGGTTCGTGGTCGGGGTGCCGGTGTTCCTGTATTCGGCGGGGTGGACCTTCACCATGGTCGGCACCTTTCTCGCCGTATGGACGATCGCCTATGGCCTGGTGCAGGCGCTGGCGCCGCAGATCGTTCGGCGCAGCACCGACGGCTTGAGCCGCGAGGTGCCGGCCGCACGCCGTTGGTCTGCTGCGCTGGCCGTGATTCCTTCCGCCCTCGCGGCGGCGGTGTGGCTGGAGGCGCCCAATCTGGAGTGGGTGGTGGTAGGTGGCCTCGGACTGTTCGGCTTTGCCTTCGCGGTCAATTCATCTGTGCATTCGTATCTCGTGCTGGCTTATGCGGGCTCGGAGAAAGCGGCCGAGGACGTGGGTTTCTATTACGCCGCCAACGCGCTCGGTCGCTTCATCGGCACCCTGCTGTCGGGGCTGCTGTACCAGTGGGGCGGACTGCTGTATGCGCTCGTAGGCTCGGCGGTGATGCTGGTGTTGTGCTGGCTGGTGACGCTGGCGCTGCCGCTCGAACGACCTGCATTGACCCGGACGGTGCCTTGAGTGTCGGCCCAAGGAGAACGATCGATGGAAAAGAGCGCCGCCGTTCCAGTCTTCGAGGCCTTGTCCTCGGGCGTGCGACTGGATGTGTTCCGGCTCTTGGTGCGGATGGGCCCGCAAGGCATGGTGGCCGGTGAGCTTGCCGCCGCGCTCGATCTGCCCGCGACCAACATGTCCTTTCATCTCAAGACCTTGACTCAGGCTGGGCTGGTCTCGTCCGAGCAGGAAGGGCGTTACCAGCGTTACCGCGCCAACATGCCGCTGATGCGTGCGTTGATCGCCTACCTTACTGAAGAGTGCTGTACGGGTCTGCCAGAAGCCTGCGGCATCCCGCTGCGTCGCAACGATGTTTCCCAGACCAAACCGGAGTTTTCCATGTCGGACAAGACTTACAACGTGCTATTCCTGTGCTCGGCCAACTCTGCGCGCAGCATCATTGCGGAGGTCGTGCTCAATGAGCTCGGCAAGGGGCGCTTCAAGGCCTACAGTGCCGGGAGCCAGCCGAGTGGCGCGGTGCATCCGCTGACTTTGCAGGTCCTGCAGGCGCAGGGTTATGAAACCGGGCATCTGCGCAGCAAGAGCTGGGAAGAGTTCGCTCGCCCTGATGCGCCGAAGATGGACTTCGTGTTTACCGTGTGCGACCAGACGGCCGGTGAGGTCTGCCCGACCTGGCCGGGCCAGCCGCTGACCGCGCACTGGGGATTCGCCGACCCCGTGAAGGTCGAGGGCAGCGAACAGCGCCGACTCGATGCCTTCAGCCTGGTGCAGAACCAGCTCGTTAATCGCCTGCGCCTGTTCCTGAGCCTGCCGCTGGAGAAGCTCGACCGCCTTGCGATCAGCCAGGAGATCGACCGCATCGGGCGGGAGCCGGTCGACACGGGGGCCTGAGGTGGGGGTATTCGAACGCTACCTGACGGTCTGGGTCGGCCTCGGCATCCTTGCGGGCGTAGGCCTCGGGCTGCTCGCGCCCGAGGCCTTCGGGCTCATTGCCGGGCTCGAGTGGGCCCGGGTGAATCTCGTGGTCGCGGTGTTCATCTGGGTGATGATCTATCCGATGATGATCCAGATCGACTGGCACGCAGTGAAGGACGTGGGCAAGAAACCACAGGGCTTGATCCTCACGCTGGTGGTGAACTGGCTGATCAAGCCCTTCACAATGGCTGCGCTCGGGGTGTCGTGTTGCCGCTGCTGGCCGGGATGGCGACGCGGCGCGTGCTGGAGCAGCGCTCGGCGCTCGCGGTGGGTGAGTTCGTCGGCCGCCTGATTGGTACCTCGAATTTCTTCGAGCTTGCGGTGGCGGTCGCGATCTCGCTGTTCGGGCTGAATTCGGGTGCGGCGCGCGTTGCGGCGCGAAACGTGCCCCCGGAGCCGAGGGAGTCGTTGAGGTTCGTAATATACGGTTGTATATTACGAACCTCAACGACTCCGAGGATGGCTCCATGGGGCTGCGCAGGATCACGAAAGAAGTGCTTGCGGCGATTGTGTTCGCTGCCGCGGCAGGGTGTGCACATGCGGGCGAATTGACCGTTTCCGCTGCGGCAAGTTTGACCAATGCGTTCAGGGAGATCGCCCAGGACTACGAGGCGCGGCATGCCGGTAGCAAGGTGCTGCTGAATTTTGGCGCCTCGGGCGCATTGTTTCAGCAGATGGCGAAGGGGGCTCCGGTTGACGTATTCGCTACTGCGGATCAGGAAACCATGGACGAGGCGGAGCGGCAGGGCCTGCTGGTTGCCGGGGCCCGACAGGACTTCGTGCGCAACACGCTGGTGGTGATCGTCCCCATCGAGAGCACGCTTGTTCTTGAGGACCTGCGCGATCTGCGGCAACCCGGTGTTGCCCGGGTTGCCGTCGGTAATCCCGCAAGCGTGCCGGTTGGGCGCTATGCCAAGCGTGCGCTGGAAGGTGCGGGTCTGTGGTCTGTGATCGAGGCGCGTGCGGTTGGCACACAGAGCGTCCGTCAGTCGCTGGACTACGTCGCGCGTGGAGAGGTCGACGCTGGCTTCGTGTATGCGACCGATGCCGCGGTGATGAGGGACAAGGTACGGATCGCTTTCGAGGTGCCGATCGAGGTGGCGATCCGCTATCCGATTGCGCGCATCGCGGCCAGCACCAATGCGGAAGAGGCGAATCGCTTCGTTGCGCACGTGCTGTCGCCCGCGGGGCAGGCTGTGCTGAGCAAGTACGGCTTTCAGAAACCCTGACCGGGACGTGGCTGCAGGATGGATACGGCATGGACCGCGCTCGCCCTTTCCCTGCAGGTGGCCGGCTGGGCGACGGGGATCAACCTGGTGCTCGGTGTGGCGGTTGGTCTACTGCTGGCACGCGGCCGTTTTCCCGGGCGTGACCTGCTCGACACCGTGCTGACCTTGCCAATGGTGATGCCGCCCACCGTGCTGGGCTACTACCTGCTCGTGCTCATCGGCCGCCACGGCACCCTGGGTGCGTGGCTGCACGAGACCTTCGGAATCAACCTGATCTTCACCTTGAAGGGTGCGGTGATCGCCGCGACCGTCGTGTCCTTTCCGCTCGTCTTCAAGCCAGCACGTGCGGCCTTCGAGGCGGTCGATGGCCAACTGGAGCAGGCCGCGCGCGTACTCGGCCTCGCGGAGGCGGCGGTGTTCTTCCGCGTCACCCTGCCGTTGGCCTGGCGCGGCATTCTCGCCGGCGTGCTGCTCGCCTTCGCACGTGCGCTGGGCGAGTTCGGCGCGACGCTGATGGTGGCCGGCAGCATTCCCGGCAAGACGCAGACCCTGTCGGTGGCGGTGTACGAGGCGGTGCAGGCCGGGCAGGACGGCGCTGCCAACCTCCTCGTGCTGATCACCTCGGTGGTGTGCATCGCAGTCCTGCTCGGTGCCGGGCGGCTTGCCCCGGGCCGTATCGCCAATCGTGCGGGATGAGTCCCCATGCAGCTTGATCTCGACATCCGCAAGACCCTGAACGCGGGCAGGCGCACCTTCTCGCTGCACGTGCGCCTGCAGTCGAATAGCCAGCGCATCGTCATCGTCGGGCCCTCCGGTTCGGGCAAAAGCCTGACCTTGAAGGCGATCGCTGGCCTGCTGCGACCGGATGCGGGCCACATCCGTCTCAACGGCCAGGTGCTGTTCGATGCGGCGGCCGGTATCCACCTGCCGCCGCAGGCGCGCGAGGTGGCCTACGTGTTCCAGGACTATGCGCTGTTCCCACACCTCACCGTGCGCCAGAACATTGCTTTTCCCCTCACGCCCGGCTGGTTCAACCCGGGTTCGCGCCACCGCGACGAGACGGTCGAGCACTGGCTGGCCGCCTTCCGCTTGCGCGCGCTTGCGGACCAGTTCCCCTGCGAACTCTCCGGCGGGCAGCGTCAGCGCACTGCGCTTGCGCGCGCGCTGGTGTCGCGCCCGCGCGCGTTGTTGCTCGACGAGCCGTTCTCGGCGCTCGATCCGATGCTGCGCGCGACCATGCGCAATGAACTGGACGAACTGCAGCTGCGCCTGCAGGTGCCGATGGTGCTGATCACCCACGACCCGGAGGATGCTGCAGTGTTCGGGGAGCACGTGCTGAACCTGCAGGACGGGCGACTGGAGCCGATCGGGACCGCTCATCCCATGGCGGAGTGGGCCACATGAGCGGCGGGCGTCCGACCGCGGCAAGGCATGCCCGCGATTTCGATGTGCGTTTCATCTACAGCGGCCGATGCATGGCCGTGCGGGGCACCGGTTGCTCAAACACATGAAGTTGGGAGCCGAAGGATCATGAAGGGTACGAGTTGTCTGCACGACCACGAACTGGCCCGCTTGCTGGCCGAGGACGCCCCATACGGCGACCTGACCACGGAGGCGCTGGGGATTGGAGGCGAGGGTCATGTGGTGTTCCGTGCGCGCCACGCAGCGACGGTGTGTGGCGCCGAGGAGGGGGCTCGGCTGCTCACGCTCGCTGGCGCAACGCCCACCGTCCTGTGCCCGAGCGGCAGCCTGGTCGAGCCCGGCACCGTGCTGCTCGAGGCCACGGGGCCGGTGGCGGCACTGCACCGCACTTACAAGAGCGTCCAGGTCCTGATGGAGTGGGCTGGCGGCATCGCCAGCGCTGCCGCGGCGATCGTGGCCGCGGCGGGTGGCGTGCCGGTTGCGTGTACGCGCAAGAACGTGCCGGGTACCCGCGCACTCTCGGCCAAGGCGGTGCGGGCGGGCGGTGCGCGACTGCACCGGCTGGGCCTGTCGGAAACTCTGCTCGTGTTCGACGAACACCGGTTGTTCCTCGATGAGGACCCGACGACGACGATTCTTCGCCTGAAGGCGGCAGAGCCGGAGAAGAAGATTGTTGTCGAGGTCGCAGAGGTCGATGAGGCGCTGCGCTGGGCGCAGGCCGGAGCCGACGTGCTTCAACTGGAGAAATTCGCGCCGGAGCGTGTCGCGGCCTGCCGTCGCATCGTGGACGTTGCCCGCCCCGGCGTGAAGCTGGCCGCGACCGGTGGCGTCGATGCGGGCAATGCGCGCGCATATGCGGCCGCAGGCGTGGACCTGATTGTCAGCTCGGCGCCCTACTGGGCGCCGCCGCGGGATGTGAAGGTGGTGTTCGCTCGTTTGGGTGGCCCCTGCGTTGTCCCTGCTTGAGCGACGCCGGGGATCTCATCGAGCATCGTCTCGGCTCGGCGGGATCGTGGTTCTGCTCAGGCAGGTGTTGGTTCGGCACGCTCCGTCGTGCGGTGCCCGGAGCCGCAAACAGCTATCCTCTCCCCGGTTGCGAACAGGGAGTCGGTGCATGGAAGGCAAGAAAGCGGGGATCGAACTGCACGGATCGATCTGGATGACAGTGGGCGGTGCCAACCTGGGCGGCCCAGGCCGGATCGAACTGTTGTCGAGGATCGCCGACTGCGGCTCGATCACACAGGCGGCCAAGGCGATCGGGATGAGCTACAAGGCCGCTTGGGACGCCATCGACACGATGAACAATCTCGCCGGCGAGCCACTGGTAGAGCGTGTCACGGGGGGCAGGGGAGGCGGTGGTACGCGGCTCACCCGGCGCGGGGAACAACTGGTGGAGAACTTCCGCCTGATCGAGCGCGAGCACCGCCGCTTCGTGGACCTGCTCAGCCAGCAGGCCGAGGGCATTGCGGACGACTATCTTCTGATACGGAGAATGAGCATGAAGACCAGCGCGCGGAACCAGTTTCTGGGCAAGGTCATCGAGGTGCAGCGGGGTACGGTGAATGACGAGGTGGCGCTTGAAGTGGCTGGAGGCCACCGTATCGTCGCCATCGTCACCCACGGCAGCGCGGAGGGCTTGTCGTTGCAGCAGGGTGCGGAAGCCTTCGCTCTCATCAAATCGTCGTCGATCATTGTCGTGACCGATGACGAGGGCGCGCGCTTCTCCGCGCGCAACTGCCTGTCCGGCACCGTGTCGCGGGTGCAGCCGGGCGCGGTGAACACCGAGGTGGTCATCGACCTGCCCGGCGGTGGCGCGGTTGCTGCGATCGTCACCAATGAGAGCAGCGATGCGCTCGGGCTCGTGGTGGGCAAAGCCGCTTCGGCAATCTTCAAGGCCTCGAGCGTAATCATCGGCGTCCCGGCCTGATGCTCCAGCGAGCGATCCCTGCCTTGCCAAGGGTTGGAACGCTTCCCTGGCCAAGCGAGGGCGAAGCAAGCCTGGACGGGGCGCGCCCGTTAATGGGGATGCTCATTGCGGCGCAAGGATGTGGCTGCAGCGAGCCCCGCGAGCATCATGATCATCACTGCCGAATAGACTTGGTCGAGTGCCAGTGCGAGCCCAAAGGCGAGCACATGGGCCGCGGCCCCAAGCGTCGCTGCCTGCAGTACGGCAGCCAGGGCAACAGCTGGCGCGCAAGCAGGGACTTCGATACGGCACCGAGCAGCATGATCCCCGATGCGGCTGAGGTGCCGTACACGGCTACGTCCCGCCACTGCACGAGCAGGAGCTGGCCCTCGACCGCAGACGCTGAAAGCAAGCGCACCTGTGCGTGGTTGTCGGCTAGAAGGAGGCTGGCGCTCCAAGCCAGAAGCATGACCAGGAGGTGACGTGAGCTTGCCGCCACGGTTGCTGGCTTCGGGGCCCACAGGCTGACGCTGGCCGCCAACATCGCGAGCCCCCAGGCGCCGATCAGTGCCGGCAAGCCTGTGATGGCGGCGATCATCGCGCCGAGCACGGCGACCTGAGCGTGGCTGAAGGCCGATAGCGCCTCGTCGCGCAGACGCAGGAGGACGCCGAGCGCTGCGAGCACTGCGGAAAGCACCAGCCCGAGCACGAAGCCGGGTGCGAAGAGCATCATCTGTTCAAGCATCGGGCAAAGCCTGGAGGTGAACGCGACTTGCTGCCTGGATCGTCTCGGCGTCGTGCGTTACCACCACAATCGCAGGGCCCCGGGACCGCGCGGCGGCCCCTTCCAGCCAAGCCAGGAAGGTGAGGCGGCTTGCGGCGTCAAGATGCTGGGCCGGTTCGTCGAGCAGCAGCAGGTCGCAGGGGGCCGTGAGCGCCATGGCGAGCAGCAGACGCTGTCGCTGGCCGCCGCTGAGCTGATCGAACCGCTGCCTGGGGTTGCCGGGCACCCACGGGTGAACAAGCGCGGGTGTACCCGCCAGACGGAGTAGGTCATCTACGCTGAATGGCCCTCCTGGCAACTGGGCCGCATGTTGACTGAAATGGCAGATGCGCAGGCCAGGTGCGGGCTGCACAGTGCCTGCGAAGGGTGCCTGCTCCCCGGCCAAGGTGCGCATCAGGCTGCTTTTTCCGACGCCGTTCTCCCCGCTTACCAAGGTGACGGAGCCGGCATGCAGGGCCAGGTCGATCGGTGCGAACAGGGCGGCGGCCAGCCCGGCTTGCAGGCCGCGCGCCTGGAGCAGCGTTGATGTATTCATCGCGCGAGGTTGTCCACCCAATGCTCCATGAGGGCGAAGTAGGCCTCGGCGTCTGCACGCGCAGGCTCAAGCGCGAGCGCCTGCAGGGACCACCCGAGCTCGTCGGCAACCCGCCGGGCTCACGATAGGTCGCGACCACCGACTGCTCGTATGCTTCGATGCGCGCGCGCCGTGCCCGGCGCGGGGTGACGAAGTCCATCGTGTCCGCCATCAAGATTGATGGACACGATCTTCAATGGGCCAAGCCGCTGGAGGAAGGCGGGTTCGCCGGGCGCTTACGATTCTGCCAATCTCTGGCTGCCACTGCTTGAACAATAGGGCGAGATGATGGGCGGCATGAAACCAATCGTCGCTCTAGAGGCCGACGGCGTTCTGCTCAATTATCGGGAGGCCTAGTCAGGCCGCGGGCGGCAGCTTATCTTGGGTGCGGGTGTCGAAGTCGCTGGCGTCGTGGCGCTCGTGCAGCTGGTTGTCCAGCGGTCCCATCACGCGGTTGACCATGCGCCCGCGCTGCACCGCAGGGCGGGCGGCGATCTCGTCGGCCCAGCGGACGACGTTGCGGTAGTTCTGCACCTGCAGGAATTCGCCGGCGTCGTACAGAAGGCCCTTGGCCATGCCGCCGTACCAGGGCCAGATCGCCATGTCGGCGATGGTGTATTCGTCGCCGGCCACGTAGCGGTTTTCCGCCAGGCGGCGGTCGAGCACGTCCATCTGGCGCTTGGTTTCCATCGCAAAGCGGTCGATGGCGTATTCGATCTTGCTTGGCGCGTAGGCGTAGAAGTGGCCGAAGCCGCCGCCGACGTACGGCGCGCTGCCCACCTGCCAGAACAGCCACGACAGGCACTCTGCGCGTCGGGCGGGGTCGGTCGGCACGAAGGCGCCAAACTTCTCGGCCAGGTACAGCAGGATGGCGCCTGATTCGAACACCCGGATCGGCCCAGGCCCGCTGCAGTCGAGCAGGGCGGGGATCTTCGAGTTCGGGTTCACATCGACGAAGCCGCTGCCGAACTGGTCGCCCTCGTTGATGCGGATCAGCCAGGCGTCGTACTCGGCGCCGCTGTGCCCAGCGGCGAGCAGTTCCTCCAGCATCACCGTCACCTTCACGCCGTTGGGCGTGGCCAGCGAATACAACTGCAGGGGGTGCTTGCCGCGCTGCAGCGCGCGGTCGTGGGTGGGCCCGGCGATGGGGCGGTTGATGCTGGCAAACTGCCCGCCGCTCGGCTTGGTCCAGGTCCAGACCTTTGGTGGGGTGTAGTCGGGGGTGTTTGACATGGCGTGGCCTCCGTGAGGGTGCGATCCCAAGTCCGCATCATAGAGCGATGAACCCCGGCGCGCATCGGAGGTTGGCCACCCACTTAAGCGTGGATTAATCCTGGCTCCTTACCTTGGCGGCAACTCGTTTCCAAGGACCGTCATGTCTGGCGCGCTTCAACGTCGCTTCAACCGTTTGTCCCATGGCCCGTCGGTATCGCACGTGGTGGCGGGACACCCCCGTCGCCACGCCGCCGAGGCATTCATCCGGGCCACGTTCAGGCAGGCCTACGCGGCCGACGTGCCCGCGTTCGCGCCGAACCTAATGCTGCTGGATCAGGACGCGCGTCCGCTCGCCGCGCTGGGCTGGCGCAGTGCGGCCGAGGAGGGGTTGTTTCTGGAGCGCTACCTCGATGCGCCCATCGAGCGCGAGATCGGACGACTGGCCGGGCAGGCCGTGCCGCGCAACCGCATCGTAGAGGTTGGCAACCTGGCGGCGGAGCGTCCGGGCAGCAGCGTGGACCTGATCCTGCTGCTCGCGGCGCACCTCGATCTGCTCGGCTTCGAATGGGTGGTGTTCACCGCGACGACCGAGTTGATCGGCATCTTCCGCCGCCTCGGCCTGCCACCGCTGGCGCTGGCACAGGCCGATCCCGAGCGTCTTGGGGACGAGGCTCTGGCCTGGGGGCGGTATTACGACACCCGCCCCGTGGTCGTCGCCGGAAGGATTCGCATGGCGCTCGAGAAGGGGAGCGAACGTGGCTGAGTTTTCCTGGCTCGACGTGCTCGCGTCCCACGGCAAGGACGCGCCCTTGCTCGTCGTCGGCCAGCGGCGCTGGCGGGCGGCCGAGATCGCGGACGAACTGCGCGCCTTGCAGCCGCGGCTGGCGGAGTCGAATGTGGTTGCCGTGCTGGCGGACAACGGGCTGGGATGGGTGATGGCTGATCTCGGCACCCAGGTGGCGGGCAAGGTGCACCTGCCGCTGCCGGCGTTCTTCACGCAGGCGCAGCTGCGCCATGCGCTCGAGCTCAGCGCGGCGGACACGATCCTTACGGACACGCCGGAACGCATCGGCGCGCTCGACCTCGGCTTCTGCCACACCGGGCGGTGGCAGGGGCTTTACTGGATGCGGCGGATCGTCCCGGCGGTGTCCCTGCCAGAAGGCACGGCGAAGATCTCCTATACGTCCGGCAGCACGGGCACCCCGAAAGGAGTGTGCCTGTCGCGCGAGGGTTTGCTCGATACGGCCAGCGCCGTTGGCGAGGCGACGTCGGCGCTGGCACTGGAATGTCACCTCGCCGCGTTGCCGCTGGGGCTGCTGCTGGAGAACGTGGCGGGCGTCTATGCCGCGCTGCTGCGTGGCATCCCCGTCCATCTGCCATCGCTCGGAGATATTGGCTGGCAAGGCGGCGCCGGCTTCGATCCGGCGCAGCTGGATGCGGTCGTGCGCGCAAGCGGCGCGACGAGCCTCATCCTGGTGCCCGAACTGCTGAAGGTCTGGAGTCTCTGGCTCGCCGCCCGCGGGCGGATGGCTAGCGAGCGTCTGCGATTCGTAGCGGTGGGCGGCGCACGCGTTGCGCCCGGGCTGCTCGAACTTGCACGGGCGCGGGGCATCCCGGCCTACCAGGGTTACGGCTTCACCGAGGCCGGATCCGTCGTGAGCCTGAATCTGCCGGGCGACGATGGCGACGATGCCGGCGCGCCGCTGCCGCACGTGCGACTGTCGGTGCGCGAGGGCGAGGTCGTGGTGCAGGCGCGTGCCTTCCTCGGCTACGTCGGGGGAGAGCGGGCTACTTCCGGCGCATTTGCGAGCGGCGACCTTGGGCATCTGGATGACCGCGGCCATCTTCAACTCGACGGTCGGCGCGGAAACCTGCTGATCACCTCCTTCGGACGCAACGTCTCGCCCGAGTGGGTCGAGTCCCTCCTGCTGGCCGATGCCTGCGTGGCCCAGGCCGTGGTCGTCGGCGATGGTAGGCCGCAGCTCGCCGCGCTGATCGTTCCGTCGCCGGGCACCGATCCCGCTGCGCTCGCGGCGCTGATCGACCGCGTCAATGCCGCCTTGCCCGACTACGCGCGCGTCCGGCACTGGTTGGCCGTGCCCCCCTTCACGGTCGAGAACGGGCTGGTGACGGGCAATGGCCGCCCAGTGCGCACACGCGTCCTCGAACACCATTCAACACAGATCGATGCGCTTTACGTCGCTTCATCCAACGAAACGAAAGCCAACGAAAAGGAAGCCAATGATGTCCTTCTATGACCAGCTTCGCCTGGAGACCGACGAGGCGCGCCAGCATCTCGTCACCGCGCCGATCATCGTGGACTGCCTGGCGGGCCGGGTCAGCCGCGAGGCGTATGTCGCCTTCCTCACCCAGGCCTATCACCACGTCAGGCACACCGCGCCACTGCTGATGAGCCTGGGCGGCCGGCTGCCCGAACGGCAGGGCTGGATGCGCAAGGCGGTGGCCGAGTACATCGAGGAAGAGATCGGCCACGAGGAATGGATCCTCAACGACATCCGCGCTGCAGGCGGCGATGCGGAGGCCGTTCGTGCGGGTCTTCCCGATCTCCCGGCGGAGGTGATGGTGGCCTATGCGTACGACCTGATCAGCCGCCGGAACCCGGCAGCCTTCTTCGGCATGGTCTTCGTGCTCGAAGGTACCAGCGTGGCGCTTGCGCTCACCGCCGCCGATCGCATCCAGGCGGCGCTTGGCCTGCCGGACGCCGCTTTCTCCTACCTGCGCTCGCACGGCACGCTCGATCAGGAGCACACGCAACACCTGGCGAATCTGCTCGAACGCATGGAGCCTGAGGATCAGGCGGATGTTCTCCATGCTGCGCGCGTGTTCTTCAGGTTGTACGGCGACGTGTTCCGTGCACTGCCGAGCGAGGCCGGATCATGCGGCTGACAAATGCGCGCGTCGTCCTCACCGGCGCTACCGGAGGGCTGGGCGAGGCGCTGGCCCGCCAGCTGGCGAACGCCGGGGCGTCGCTGCTGCTTACCGCCCGCGACCCGGCGCGCCTCGAACGGCTTGCCAGCACGGTGAACGGGCCATGCAGAGTGCTGGCCGCGGACCTCGCCGCAGCCAATGGCGTCGATCGTCTCGCGGCTGCCGCCCACCATTTCGGTGCCAACGTGCTCATCAACAATGCGGGCATCGGGGGCTTCGGCCTGTTCGAAGAGCAGGGCTGGGGCGAGGTCGAACGCATCCTCACGACGAATCTCGCGGTGCCGGTCAGGCTGACGCAGGCCCTGCTGCCTTCGCTGCGCGCGCAGCCCGCGGCCGTGGTCGTGAACATCGGCTCCGCGTTCGGCAGCATTCCGTTCGCGGGCTTCGCCGCCTACTCGGCCGCCAAGGCGGGGCTGCGGGCCTTCTCCCAGGGGCTGCGGCGCGAGCTGGCCGATACCGGGGTGCGTGTCGTGCATGTGTCGCCCCGGGCGATCGACACCGCGCTCAACTCGCCGGCGGTCAGGCAGCTCAATGCCGAACTCGGCAACGCCAGCGACCGGCCTGAAGAGGTCGCCAGCGTGGTGATCGCCGCCATCGAGGATGAGTGCGCGGAGCGCGTTGTCGGCCAGCCCGAACGGCTCTTCGCCTGGCTCAACGGGTGTGCGCCCGCGCTGGTCGATCGCGGCCTGCGCGACAAGCTTTCCACCATCAAGCGGCATGCCGGCGATCGGACGATCGCCGGCGCCGAACTTTCGCAATCATGAGAAGGAACCCACCGATGACATCCACCGTTGTTCTGCGCCGAGTGTTGCTCGCTGCGGCGCTCTCTTTCGGTCTGCCCGCCGCCGCCCAGCAGGCGAGCGCGCCCGAGGCGCTGGTCGCACCCATCCAGGCGCGTTGGGCGGAGATCAAGTACCAGCAACCCGCCAAGGAGCAGGCGCAGCAGTACCGGCACCTTGCCGAGCAGGCCCACCAGATGTCGGAGACCCACCCCAACGAAGCGGCCGTGCTGATCTGGGAAGGGATCGTGCTGTCGAGCGAGGCCGGCGCGCGCGGCGGGCTCGGGGCCCTGTCGCTCGCCAAGGATGCGAAGGCCTTGCTGGAGGAGAGCCTCAAGCTCGACGAGCGTGCGCTGGACGGGTCCGCATACACCAGCCTTGCGACGCTCTACGCCAAGGTGCCCGGATGGCCGCTTGGCTTCGGCGACAAGGCGCAAGCCGAGACGCTGTTCAAGAAGTCGCTGGCCATCAACCCGGACGGGATTGACCCGAACTACTTCTATGGCGAGTATCTGATCGAGACAGGACGGATCTCCGAGGGGCGAGTGTTCCTGGAGCGGGCGCTCAACGCGCCTCCGCGCCCGGGGCGTGCCCTTGCGGATTCGGGGCGCCAGGGCGAGATCCGTGCCCTGCTAGCGCGTGCCGCGAGGGAAGGGAATTGATGTGAGGATCTTGCTGGTCGAAGACGACGCCCTGCTGGGGGACGGGATACGGGCGGGGCTGGTGCTCGACGCCTATGCCGTCGACTGGGTGCGCAACGGCGAGCAGGCGCTGCATGCCTTGGACAGCCACAGTTACGAAGCCTGCATTCTCGATCTCGGCCTGCCGGGGAAGGACGGCGTCGCGGTGCTGAAGGAAGCGCGCAGCGCGGGCGACCGGACACCGGTGCTGGTGCTGACCGCGCGCGATACCCGCGAGGACAAGATCGGCGGGCTGGATGCGGGCGCGGACGACTACCTCACCAAGCCCTTCGACCTCGGCGAACTGCAGGCGCGACTCCGCGCGCTGATCCGCCGGGCCAGCGGTACGGCGCGGCCCGTGCTCGAGCATCGCGGCGTCGTGCTCGACCCCTCGACCAAGCGCGTGACCGCCGATGGCTGCGAGGTGACGCTTTCGGCGCGCGAGTATGCCTTGCTCCATGACCTGCTCAGCCACCCCGGCCACATCCGGAGCCGGGCGCAGCTCGAGGAGAGCCTCTACGCCTGGGGGGACGAAACCGGCAGCAATACGGTCGAGGTGTATATCCACCACCTGCGCAAGAAGCTCGGCGCCGATTTCATCCGCACTGTCAGGGGACTGGGCTATCAGCTTGGGGAAGAGGGGTGAGGCGAGGGCGCCTGCTGGCCGGACTGGCTTCCCTGCGCTGGCGATTGCTGGCGGCGGTGTCCGTCGCGGTGCTGCTGCTGTGGTCGCTCACGGGATGGTTCAGCTACACGAAGGCGCAGCATGAGGCCGAGGAGCTGATGGATGGCAACCTCGCGCAGACGGGCCGTCTGCTGCTGGCGATCACCCAGGACAACGAGGACGATCTGGGGGAACTCGCCGGCCGCCTCGCCACGGTGAGGGGGGCGGCCGACAACGTCTATGAGCCGCCACTCGAGTTTCAGCTCGGTCTGGGGGATGGCACCATCCTTGCGCGCTCGATCGGGGCGCCGGATCTGCCCGTGCTCGGGGTGCCGGGCTACAGCGACATCCTGCGCAAGGACGGCTCGTGGCGAGTCCTTAACGTGGCGTCGGGTGACGGGCGGCACCGCGTGCAGGTTTCGCAGTCGATCGGTCTCAGGGACCGTGCCGCGCTCGAGGTGGCGGGGCAGACCGTTCTGCCGCTGGCGATCATCACGCCCGTGCTGCTGCTCCTGATCTACGTGTCGGTCGTGAAGGCGCTCGATCCGCTCAACCGGCTGGCCCGAGACGTGGCGGCGCGCAGCGCGGACAACCTGGCCGCCCTGTCCCGCGAGAACGTGCCCAATGAGGTCGGACCGCTGGTCGCGGCCATCAATCGCCTGTTCCTGCGGGTTGCACGGGCGCTGGACTACGAGCGCCGCTTCACCGCCGACGCGGCGCACGAATTGCGGACACCGCTGGCCGCCATCAAGGTGCAGGCCCAGGTTGCACAGCTCAGCCGCCATGCGGCACAGAAGGCGCGTGCGCTGAGGCAGATCGAGAGCGGTGTGGACCGCGCGACCCACTTAGTCGAGCAACTCCTGCGCCTCGCGCGGCTCGACCCCCTCAACGTGCTGCCCAATTCGCAGCCTCTCGACCTGCTGCTGCTGGTCGAAGGCACGCTGGCCAATGTCATCGCCGCTAATCCGGTACTGACGCAGACGGTTCGGCACGAACTGCCGCCAGTGGCGCCGCGCGTGTTTGGCGATGCCGACCTGTTGGGCATCGCCCTGCGCAACCTGATGGACAATGCGATCCGCTACTCACCCGCGAGCAGCACCATCGTGATTCGCCTCGAAGACGACGGGCGCGGGCGCGTCTGCCTGTGCGTGCAGGATGATGGCCCTGGCGTGCCGGACGAGCTGATCGCGCGTTTCGGGGAGCGTTTCGTCCGGGGGCGCGACAGCCTAGCTGAAGGCAGCGGTCTGGGGATCGCGATCGTGTCTCGGATCATGGAACTGCACGGGGGGCGCTTCTCGGCCCAGAACCTCGCGACGGTTGGGTTCGCGGCACGGTTGTGCGGCTTGGTCAGGGTGGACCGGGGCGCAGCCCCATTTGGTGCTTGATTCCCCGCTCCCTTAGTTCTAAGGCGGCTAGCCTGGTGGCGTCGCCCATGCATAGCCTTCGGCAAACCAGTTGCGTGAGCCCATGAGGCGCAGCGCGCTGTCATCCAGCTGTCCGTCAGGATGGGCCGTTGCTCAAGTGCCTGCAGCAGTATCCGCCACGCACTGCCAGTCCATGACGGGCACTGCGTAGGCAGCTTCCGTGCGCGGGCTGTGTCCCACATGGTTGCCGACATGACGCACTTCGTTTCCATGGTCAGGGGCGTAAAGCAGCGTCTTCTGCCGGGTGTCGGGCGTGGCTAGCGTGAGTGCTTCGCCCACCTTTGCGACACTCGAGCGCGAGCTGCGTGAAGCCTTCGCCCGCGGACATGAACCTGAGCTGCACCTTCAGGCCAGGCTCCATGTCGCGAGCGGTCAGTGCCGTGGAGCGGAAGGCCTGCTGGCGGAACTCGGCTGCGACCATCTTCAGGGTTTCCGCTTCTCGCGCGCGATCCCCTTGCCCGAGTTCGTGCGCTGGCTGCAGGATCGTGTCGGCGCCGCGCCGATGATCGCGAAATTGCCGAAGGACTGATCGAGATCAAGTCCGAAGGGGTGTCGTGCATTAGAATACCGCCACATATCCGCCACGATCTCCGCACGACAGCCCTCATGCAACGCTCCCGCCAACGCCTCTTCGCCTGGGTCGCGATCTTCGCGATGATGCTCAGCGCGCTGGCGCCGGCGATCAGTCGTGCCATGGGGCCGGACGAGAATGGCCGGTATTTCGTTCAGGTCTGCTCGGCGGCGGGCATCGAGTGGGTCGCCGTGAGTGCGGCAGAGGCCGAGTTCTACGCCGACGTGGAGACCCGCGACGATAAAGAGTCCGGAAAGGGCGGCGCCCTGTCGCTCGATCAATGTCCGTACTGCTCCGCCGCCTACACCACGACGCTGCTGCCGACCCTGGCTTCTCCCGAGGTCTTCTCCGTTCGTGGCGGTGAAGTTCTTCCCGCGCTTTTCCTCGTCTCTCCGCGCCCGCTCTTCGTGTGGGCGCCTTCTCATCCGCGCGCGCCGCCTGCGCATGCGTGATCGAGCGGCGGCCTGAGCGCATCGCGCCCGGGCCGCCCCCACGTTTTACCCCAGGAAGCATCACCCCTTCGACGTCAGGCACGGCACGTCGCCCTTTTTGGGCGCACTTTGGTCCGAGCTCAGTCGCGCCACGTCCGCAGTTGCGGACGGTACGCCGTGACGCGTCCTGCCTGACGAGTTTTTTGCGCCCGGAGAGCAATGATGAGAAAGCCCCTGACGACTGCGCTGCTGCTGGCGGCCAGCCTTTCGGTCAGTGCGCAGCAACTGACCGTGACCGAACCCTGGGTCCGTGCCACGGTGCCCCAACAGAAGGCCACCGGCGCCTTCATGCACCTCAGATCCGATGCCGATGTCCGCCTTGTGGCCGCGGAATCGCCCGTTGCCGGCGTGGTCGAGATCCACGAGATGTCCATGCAGAGCGATGTCATGAAGATGAGCCCCATCTCCGGTCTCGACCTGCCCGCCGGACAGGACGTCGAGCTCAAGCCCGGGGGCTACCACGTCATGCTGATGGACCTCCGGCAGCAGGTGAAGGTGGGTGATGAGGTGCCGCTGCGCCTGGTCATCGAACGCCGCGACGGCAGCCGTGCATCCATGGACGTCGTGGCCCCGGCCCGCCCGCTCAATGCCCGCATGCAGATGAAACACTGACGCTTCGCCAAGCGCATCGCCCGCTTCGTGCGGACGACGGGGTATCGCGCGCATCGAACATTTTCCCCCGTGCGCCTATGGCGTGCGGCACCTCCAGACTTTGCCACTCCGTTTCAGTCATCAACAGGAAAACGACATGAAGAAGACCTTCAAACGCCTGCCGCTCGCAATCGCGGTGTCCATGGCGATTCCGGCGCTGGGTCAGGCGCAGGAAACAAAGCTTGAGGATGTCGTGGTCACTGCGCCTGCCGTGACCACGACGTTGAGTGGGACAGCGGTGCAGAGTAACGGGCTTCAGTCCTTGCGTCCTGCAACGAGCGATTCGGCGACCCTCCTTCGCGACGTGCCGGGCGTCAGCAGCTACGGAGCGGGCGGCGTCTCCAGCCTGCCGGTGATTCGCGGCCTTGCGGATGACCGGATCCGTATCAAGGTGGACGGCATGGACCTGATTGCAGCCTGTCCCAACCACATGAACCCGGCACTGTCTTATCTTGACCCCTCCAATGTGGGTTTGCTTGAGGTCTATCCGGGCATCTCCCCAGTTAGCGTCGGTGGTGACAGCATCGCTGGTACGATCCTTGCCGAATCCAAAGCTCCCGTGTTCGCAGAACCGGGGAAGACGCTCGTGACCGGCGAGGTCGGTGCCTTCTACCGCAGCAATGGCAACGCGCGTGGCGGCAACTTGGGAGCCACCTTCGCCAGCGACTCGTTGAGCGTCAGCTATTCGGGTTCGACGGCCGAGAGCGACAATTACGAGGCCGCGCGTGCGTTCAAGACCTCGGAGGTCACCGGGCGCGAGGGCCATACGCTGCCCCTCGACGAAGTGGGCTCCACCGCCTACAAGAGCCGCAACCATGAGCTTGGCTTCGCTTTCAAGGGCGGCGATCACCTCTTCGAAGCTAAGGTCGGTCTGCAGGACATTCCCTACGAGCTGTGGCCCAACCAGCGCATGGATATGCTCGCGAACGACCAGAAGCGCGTGAACCTGCGCTATGAGGGCAAGTACGACTGGGGCAAGCTGCAGGCCCGCGCTTACCACGAGAAGGTCGAGCACTTCATGGACTTTGGTGCGGACAAGCGCTTTTGGTACGGGAATGGCGCTCCTCCGACGGGCTCTGGTGGCCCGGTTGCACTCAATGGTTTCCCGTGCGCTCCGCTCAGTGCTACGTGCGCCGCAGGGATGCCGATGCACACCGAGAGCAAGAACACCGGGTTTTCACTCAAGGGCGACATCGACATCACTGCAATGGATCTCGTTCGCGTGGGTGCCGAGCTCCAACGCTACCAACTCAATGATTGGTGGCCTGCTTCCGGGGGTGGAATGTGGCCGAACACCTTCTGGAACATCAACAACGGCGAGCGTGACCGTAATGCGGTCTTCGCGGAGTGGGAGGCGCAACCGAGTGCGCAGTGGACCACGCTGGCGGGCGTGCGCTACGAGAGGGTGAAGACCAATGCAGGGCCGGTCCAGGCGTACAACAACAATGGGGCCCCGGCTACAACGCTGGTGCCTGCGTTCAATAATGCTGATCGCGAACGTACCGACAACAACTGGGACGTGACGCTGTTGGCCAAATACACCGTCGATCCCACGCTCGATGTGGAAGTCGGGTTCGCGCGCAAGGTGCGCTCGCCCAGCCTCTACGAGCGCTATAGCTGGTACAGCCGAGGCATGGAAATGCTGATGGTGAACTGGTTCGGTGACGGTAACGGCTACATCGGCGACATGGACCTTGAGCCCGAGAAGGCCCACACCATCTCGGCCACTTTCGACTGGCATTCGGTCGATCGCAAATGGGAGCTGAAGGCAACGCCGTTCTACTCGCGCGTCACGGATTACATCGATGCGGTGCGCTGCCCGACCAGCCTCGGTGGATCGTGCTCTGTCCCCAACCTCACCGCAACCAACAGCTTCGTTTTCCTGCAACTCGCAAACCAGTCGGCACGACTGTACGGTATCGATCTGTCGGGCCGCATGCCGCTGGCTACTACGCCCTATGGCGAGTTCGGACTGCGTGGTGTGCTCAACTACACCAACGGCAAAAACCGCGACACCGGAGACAGTCTCTACAACATCATGCCGCTCAACGTGAAGCTCACGCTGACGCATCAGCATGGTGGTTGGGACAGCGCCCTCGAGTGGTTCGCGGCACAGTCGAAGAACGATGTCTCCGCGGTCCGCAATGAGCAGGAGACCTCCGGGTACAACCTCGTCAATCTGCGCACGAGCTACTCCTGGAAGCAGGTCCGAGTGGACTTCGGCGTGGAGAACGTGTTTGACAAGTTCTACTACCTGCCGCTGGGCGGCGCTTATGTTGGCCAGGGAACGACGATGACCGCCAACCCAGTGGGTGCGGTTCCGTTGTGGGGTACGCTGGTACCGGGTGCTGGCCGCTCGATCTATGCGGGCATCAATTACAAGTTCTAAGAGAACTGTCAGGCGAAGATACGTCCCTGCTTCGTTTCTGCGAGGCGGGGGCGTTCCGGCACCTCCCATTGGGAATCGCTCTTACGAGCTTTGCCAACTCGGCCGTGGGTCGTGCACGGCCAGCGGTGCATCATCGTGCGGCGTGCTTGCCGCACCGATTTCGCCAGCGGGTACGGTGCCGTTCAAATCCTATGTCTTCAAGCCTGGGGCTACGCTGCTGCGGGGTGGGGCGCCTGCGCTCGGCGTCCACTTCGTGGTTTCGGGCGCCGTGACGTTGGTGTGCGAGGACTTCCTGGGCAAGGAGCGCATCGTGCGCATCGTCCAGGACGGCGGCATCATCGGGCTGGAGACCCTGACTGAGAGCCGGACGCGGCACGTTGCGCTTGCGCTCGACAAGGTTCGCACCCGCTGGATCATGGCGATCCGGCTCCGGGACAGCCTGCAACGTGCGCCGGAGTTGCAGTGGATGGTGCTGCACCAGATGCAGGTGGCCCTGGACGAGGCGGAGTCCTGGATCTCGGCTCTGGTCAGTGGAACGGTGCCGGCCCGTGTGCGTCTGGCAGCGGCTGCTGCTGCGCCTGCGACTGGGTGACGGGCATCGGGCGCGCAGGCTTGCCCGAGGTGCCGCCCATCGAATTGATCCAGCCCCCGTGTGCGAAGGGGCAAGCGCAGCCCCAAGCGTGCGACCTGCGATTGTCAGCCGACAGGCCGTCTTGAAACCTCCGGAAAATCCCGTCTTTGCTGGGGTTTGAGCAAATCAATAGCGTGTTAAGGCGGCACCGGCTGCACCCGTGTCGCCTCTATCGGCGTTCAGTCGTCCTCGTCATGCCCCCCACCGCGCGGCTCGGGCAGATTCAGCGGCTTCGCGCCCCAGGCTGCACGGTAGGTCTCGGCCGAGGTGAAATGGCACTGCTCGTTGGCGCCGACCTTGCCGAGCAGTTCGACGTTGGGGCGCGGCAGGATCTCCGTCTGCGCCGCGATCTGCGCACGCAGTTGCGCACAGGAATCCGTGCCAGCAGGCGCCACCGCCTGCGCCGGGGTCGCGGCCGCGGGATCGGCAGCGCGGACCTGGATCGAGAACAAGGCCAGCAGTGCGGCCAGGGAAACAGCATTGCGGATGAGTCGGGTCGTCATGATCGTCTCCGGTTGGTTGGCGACGGGACCCACTCTGCGCGCGCCACCCTGAACCCGCGCTGAATCCACGGCAGGTTTCTGTGGGAGTGCCGGCAGGCGCGAATGCGGTCGACCTCGCCCCAGGGCACGCCTCGTCCTGCACCCGCCTGTTCAGCTTCCCTTCATGTGCAGCGGCTTAGATTGCGCCCGTGTTCCGGATCGGAACGCATCCGACCTAAAGACAGGAGAACCATCATGAACCGCCTTCTCGCCCTCGCCGCCGCCGCGCTCGTTTCGACCTCGGCCCTCGCCGGCCCCACCTGCACAGCCCCCAAGGAGAAGTGGATGAAGGATGCCGACTTCAAGGCCAAGGTTGAAGCCCAGGGCTACAAGATCAAGACCTTCAAGGTCGCCAAGAACGACTGCTACGAGATCTACGGCTTCGACAAGGACGGAAAGAAGGTGGAGATCTACTTCAACCCCGAGACCGGCGCCGAACTCGAACGCAAGTGAGTCGCCATCGGAGGGTGGCGCGCGATCGCGGGCCGCCTTCCTCCACCCCTAGAGGAGCCCCTGTCATGCCCACACCCGATTCCGATCTTGCCCTGCGGTCTGGGACCCGTTCGTGCGCGTCTTCCACTGGAGCCTGGTGAGCTGCGTTCTCGTAAACTTCTTCGTCACCGACGACGGCGAGACGCTGCACCAGCTCGTCGGCTACACCGCCTCGGGTCTGGTCGTCGCTCGCCTCGTCTGGGGCTTCGTCGGCAGCGCACACGCGCGCTTCGCCGACTTCTTCCCGACGCCCGCCCGGCTGCGCACCCACCTGGCGGCGATCCGCGCTGGCAGGCACGACTTCCAGCCCGGGCGATGCTCAGTCCGGGTGCGCGTTTCCCGGACCGGGCGACGGAATCGGTTCGAGGTGGGTCGCGAGGCGGGTGCCGGTGCGCTCGAGCACGATGCGTTCGAGCGCGTCGGCGACGGCGTGGGCCTCGGCTACGGTCCAGTCTCCGGGCACACACAGCTCGACGTGGGCGAAGTGCAGCGCGCCCGCCGCGCGCGTCCTGAGCTTGCCGTGGAAGCAGCCCGGCGGCGAGGCTTCTGCCAGGGTGCGCTCGATCGCGGCCACCTCGGCGTTGGATAGCGCGCGATCCATCAGGCCGTCGACCGAGCGCCGCATCAGCTCCCAGCCCTCGCGAAGGATGTTGAGCGCGACCGCGCCGGCGACGATCGGGTCGAGCCAGGTCCACCCCGTGGCGAAGGCTAGGCCGACGCCGCATACCACGCCGGCGGTGGTCCACACGTCGGCCATCAGGTGGCGCGCGTCGGCCTCGAGGGCGAGCGAGCGGTGCGCGCGGCCGACCTGCAGCAGCACGCGCGCGACCAGGAAGTTGATCAGGCTCGCGCCGACCGACAGCAAGGTGCCGAGCCCCAGCGCGCCGATCGGCTGCGGATGGAGCAGGCGCTCCCCGGCGGTGAGCAGGATGATCAGCGCGGCGATGAAGATCAGCCCGCCCTCGAACGCGGCGGAGAAGTATTCGGCCTTGCCATGGCCGTACTGGTGATCCTCGTCCGCCGGGCGCTGCGCGTAGGACACCATCCACAGCGCAAAACCTGCGCCGGCCAGGTTGACCACCGACTCGAGCGCGTCGGACAGGTAGCCGATCGAGCCGGTCAGCCACCAGGCGCCCGTCTTCATTGCGATGGTGCCGAGCGCTGCGGCGAGCGAGAGCAGCAGGGCCTGGCGTGGCGTGATGGAGGTCATCGGGTCACAGGGCGGTGGGTCGGGTGGCGGAGCACGCCAGGGTCTCCAGGACGCGATTGTAGAGCCGTCGATCGTCCTCGAGGCGCTGCACCGCGAGCAGGCGGGCTTCGAGGTGGGTGGAGCCGCGCACCAGGACCAGGGCGTCGCGCATGTCGCTCAACAACTCGCCAGCCTGCGCGCGCTGTGTCGCCGGCGTCGGCAGGCCGGCCTTCAAGGCATCGAGGTGGGTCTCCAGCGCCTGCGCCAGCGCTGGGTAGGGTGCGTCCGCCTCTGCGGCGCCGCTCGCGCGCGCCGCGCGCACGTGGGCCGCCATGGCATCGAGCTCCTGGTGCAGCGCTTGGCAGGCCTGCGGCGACAGCGCCGTCGGTTCGTCCCCGGCGGCGCGGGCGTGGGTGGCGATCCCGGCGGCAAGCGCCAGCAGCAGCGTCGAAATCAAGCTCTTGGTCATCATTGGAAAGGCTCCGTGTTCGGGACAACCCGCAGCATGGGGCCGCGATCCTTAAGCGGACCTGAATGGCCGGCCCCGGGGCGGCGTCGCCATGCGATGCGCACCGGCCTTGTCCGGCGACAAGGCCGGCGGCGGGCTCGGCGCGGATACTAGCGGGAGGTGGCGCTCGACGAGGCACGCTGGCCGCGCCTCGGTGCGGGCGCCGAAATGCGATCGAACGGAGAGCATGATGAAGAACATCCGGTTTGCGTACGCGGCGCTCCTGCTGCTGCTCAGCCTGCTGTGGTGGATGGCCGATCCGCTGCTGCCCGCCGGCTACGAATACTTCGCCCTGCGCACGGTGGCGATCAACTACACCGGCGTGATCGGCATCGGCGTCATGAGCGTGGGCATGATCCTGGCGCTGCGTCCGGTGCTGGTCGAGCCGCTGCTCGACGGGCTCGACAAGACCTATCGCCTGCACAAGTGGCTGGGCATCACCGGCCTGGTGTTCGCGGTGATCCACTGGCTGTGGGCGCAGGGCACCAAGTGGGCGGTGGGCTGGGGCTGGCTGGTGAAGCCCGAGCGGGGGCCGAAGCCGACGCTCACCGACCCCGTCGAGAGCTTCTTCCGCGCCCAGCGCGGCCTGGCGGAATCGGTCGGCGAGTGGGCCTTCTACGCCGCGGTGGTGCTGATCGTGATCGCGCTCGCCAAGCGCTTTCCGTACCGTCTGTTCTTCAAGACCCACCGCCTGCTGGCCCTCGCCTACCTCGCGCTGGTCTTCCACTCGGTGCTGCTGACGCCCTTTGCCTACTGGGCGCAGCCGATGGGCATCGTGCTCGCCGTGCTGATGGCCGGCGGCAGCGTCGCCGCCGTGGTGTCCCTGTCCGGACGCGTCGGCCATCGGCGCAAGGCGGTGGGCGAGATCGAGGAGCTGGTGCCCTTCCCCGACAACCGCGTGCTCAAGGTGGCGATCCGCTTCAAGGACCGATGGCCGGGGCACGAAGCCGGGCAGTTCGCCTTCGTCACCTTTTCGACGGACGAAGGCGCGCACCCCTTCACCATCTCCTCGGGCTGGAAGGGGGACGGCCGCCTGTTCTTCCTGATCAAGGGCATCGGCGACTACACCGCCCGCCTGTCCGAGCTGCTCCGCGTCGGCGACCTCGTCACCGTCGAAGGCCCCTATGGCCGCTTCGATTTCGCCAGCGGCAGCGTCGGGGGAAAGCGCCGGCAGATCTGGGTCGGCGGCGGCATCGGCATCACGCCCTTCATCGCCCGCATGAAGGCGCTCGCGGTGGTGCCCGACGGGCGCGAGGTCGATCTGTTCTACAGCACCGCCGAACCCGACGAGGGCTTCATCGCCCGCCTGCAGCGCGATGCGCAGGCGGCGGGCGTGAGGCTGCACGTGCTGGTGAGCGCGCGCGACGGCCGCCTCGACGTGGCGCGCATCTGCGACACGGTGCCGGGATGGGCCGAGGCGGACGTCTGGTTCTGCGGACCCGGCCGTTTCGGCCAGGCCCTGCGCGAGGGCTTCGTCGCCCGGGGCCTGCCGGCGGCCGACTTCCACCAGGAACTCTTCGACATGCGCTGAGCGCGGGCAGCGCGCGGGCGCATCGGCGCCCGCCTCCGCCGCTCCTTGGCGCACGCGCTTTCTCCGTTCAGGTTCGATTCAGTGGCGCGCTTGCACACTGGGCTCGCGATTCCGGACGAATGGCATCCGCGATGCCCGTCCGGTCGATTCATCAGCCCGGATCAAGGAACGAACCATGAACAGCAAACTCCGCGCGCTTGCCCTGCTGTGCGGCCTCGCCGCCAGTGCCGGGGCGCTCGCCGCCCCGAGCGCCGCTCTCCTGGAGCGCTACGCCGTCGAGGCGCGCGCCGCCGACCCCGCCTTCGCCGGTTTTTCCGTCGCACGCGGCGAAGCCCTGCACCGCACCCGCTACGGCCTCGGCAAGCCCGACACGCCCGCCTGCACCTCCTGCCATGGCGAGAACGCGCGCGCAGCCGGCCAGACTCGCAGCGGCAAGGCCATCGAGCCGATGGCGGTATCGGTGTCGGCCACACGCTACGGCGATCCGGCGAAGGTCGAAAAATGGTTCAAGCGCAACTGCAACGAGGTGCTCGGCCGCGAGTGCAGCGCACGCGAGAAGGGCGACTGGCTCGCCTGGATGAGCACCCAGTAAGCACCGCCCAGGAGACCCGCCATGAACACCCTTGCCCTTCGCCCCCTCGCCCTCGGTGTCGCCGCGATCGCCGTGACCCTCATGCTGCTCGGCCGCGCCCAGGCCGGCGACGACGACTTCTATCCGCCGGTCACCGACCCGCTCACCGTGCAGGAGTGCGCGAGCTGCCACATCGCCTTCCCTGCGTCGATGCTGCCCGCAGCGTCGTGGAGACGCATGATGGGCGAACTGGAAAATCATTTTGGCGACGACGCCAGTGTCGATGCCGACACCACCGCCGCGATCACCCGCTACCTGGTCGAGCACGCCGGCGACGTCGGCGGACAGCCGGGCAAGCTGCTGCGCGGCCTGCGCCCCGGCGATGCCCCCCTGCGCATCACCGAACTGCCGAAGTGGGTGCACGAGCACGACGAGGTCCCGCGCTCCGACTGGACCCGCAAGGACGTCGGCAGCAAGGCCAACTGCACCGCGTGCCACATCGACGCCGCGAAGGGCTACTTCGAGGACGACTGAAGGAGGGACCGGGTCATGAAACGCTTTCTGTCCGCCTTCATCGCCTTGGTCGGCCTGACCTGGGGCTGGGAAATGCTGTCGGCGACCGTTGCCGTCGCCAGCGCGCCGCGCAATCCCTGGGCGGTGCGCGAGCACGCCCTGATGCTCACCGGGCTGTGGTCCTTCGCGCTGATGTCGCTGGCGATGATGCTCGCCACCCGTCCGGCCTGGCTGGAGCGGCCCTTCGGCGGCATGGACCGCATCTACCGCGTGCACAAGTGGGCCGGCATCCTCGCGATCGGCTTCGCGGCGCTGCACTGGCTGGTAGAGATGTCGGACGAGCTCATCAAGGCGCTGTGGGGGCGCGAGGGGCGCCTGCCCAAGGATCACGGCGGCGGCTTCCTCGAAGCCATGCGCGACGTCGCCGAAGAACTGGGTGAGTTCGCGATCTACGCGCTGCTGGCGATGCTGGTGCTGACGCTGTGGAAGCGTTTCCCGTTCCGGGTCTGGCGCTACGTGCATAAGGTCATGCCGGTGCTGTACCTGGCGCTCGCCTTCCATGCCGCCTTCCTCGCGCCGCTCGACTACTGGACGCAACCGGTCGGCGTGCTGCTCGGAAGCCTGATCGCCGCCGGCAGCGTCGCCAGCGTGTTGGTGCTGGCCGGTCGCATCGGCCAGGGCCGCCGCGTCGCCGGCGTGGTGGAGTGGGTCCGCGAGTCCGGCGCGGGCGTCACCGAGGTGGTCTGCCGACTGGACGAGGGCTGGCGCGGACATCGTCCCGGCCAGTTCGCGTTCGCCACCTTCGACCGCCTGGAGGGCGCGCATCCCTTCACGATCGCCGGCGCCGACCGCGGCGACCGCCGGGTGCGCTTCGAGATCAAGGCCCTGGGCGACTACACCCGCGGCCTTGCCCGGCGCCTGCAGCCCGGTCAGCCCATGCAGATCGAAGGCCCCTACGGTTGCTTCGATCTGCCGCAGTCGCGGGACGGGCGAAAGCAGGTCTGGATCGCCGGCGGCATCGGCGTGACCCCCTTCCTCGCCTGGCTCGAGGCGCTGAAGGCGACGCCGGAGCAGGCGCCGGACGTCGATTTCTACTACAGCGTGCGCGAGCATGAGACCGACCCCTTCGTTGTCCGTCTCCAGGTCTTGTGCGCGAACCTGCCCACGGTGCGCCTGCACGTGATCAGCGGTGCACGCAACGAGCGCCTCACCGCGGCAACGCTGCGCGACCGCCCGCGCGCGGGCGCGCCGCCGGAGATCTGGTTCTGCGGGCCGCGCGGCCTCGCCACCAGCCTGCGCGAGGGACTGCGCGGACTCGGCATGGGCGGCGCGCGCTTCCACCAGGAGGCGTTCGAGATGCGCTAGCGCTCCGGGCGTGCGTGCAGGTCCTCGACCGTGGTGCGTGCCGGCGGCTGGGCAAGGAGCAGACCGAGCAGTTGCTCGCGCTGGCGCGCGTTGAGGATCGCGCGCTCGGCGATCAGCTGCTCGATGATCAGACGCTGCTGGGCCTGCTGCAGCTCGGCGATCGCCGCACGCTCGGCTTCGATGCGCAGCGGGTCGATCGACTCGGCGAAGAGGGCTTCGACGAGGGCGTGGCGGTGACCCTCCAGGCGGACGGCGGCCGCCTCGAACTGCTGCAGGAAGGGCGCTTCGACCTCCTCCCAGCGGGCGCGCTGCGCCTCGTCGAGCGCCAAAACCCGATGAAGGGGCGGCGCCGGCGTGGAGGAGGCGCCCGGCCCGAGTCGATCCAGCAGCACGGCGCCGAGCACGCCGAGGTTGAGCGCGACCAACAGCAGCAGCGCCATTCCAGGCTTGGAGGTTTTCATCGCGCGCTCCCGCTTGCGCCGCAGGCCCCGGCCCGCGGACAGAGATTTCCCGGTGGGACGGAGCCGAACACGCTCATGGCGGCCAGCGTCGTGTTCGCGGCCGGCGGCGACCGCGGCGCTTCGAGCTCCATCAGCATCCCGCCCAGCCACAGCCCGAGCCCGACGGCCGCAGCGGATCCGGCGAACTGCGAGAGGCCGAGGCGCCAGGGCATCGGCGGGCGGAGTCGATCCACCCAGCACAGCCACCATGGGCCTGATGCGTGCTTGCGTGCGGACGGCGACGCGCCCGCCTGCAGGCGGTCGACCAGCTGCGCGGCGAGATCGACCTCGAGGCGGATGGCGGGGAGCGCCGCGAAGGCGTCGCGCAGGGCGCGCAATTCGGCGAGCCGGCTCGTGCAGCGCGGGCAACCCGCGCAGTGCGCGATCAGTTCCGCGCCGGCCTCGGAGGGCAGGGCCGCATCGACGAGGGCCGACAGCGCTTCGTCGGCAGGGCACGGCCCCGGGGGGGAATTCCTATTCATGGAAGGCTCCGGTGTGCGGGTCGAAGTGTTCGAGCAAGGCGCGACGTGCGCGCGCGAGACGGGATTTCACCGTGCCCTCGGCGATCCCGAGGACACTGGCCAACTCGCCGTAGGCGAGGCCCTCGACCTCGCGCAGCAGCAGGATCTCGCGGTGCTCGGCGGCGAGCCGCCGCAGCGCGCGCTCGAGCTGGGCCTGGCGTTGTCGGCTGGCATAGCGGGCCTCCGGCCCCGGGGCCTCGTCGGCGACCTCCAGGCCTTCCTCCAGCGGCGCGAAGCGCACCACCTGCCGGCGACGCAACTGGTCGAGCGCCGCGTTGCGCGCGATCTGCAGCAGCCAGGTGGAGAAGGCTGCCTCGGGGCGCCAGCCGGGCAGGGCCTGCCAGGCCTTGACGAAGACGTCCTGGGTCAGCTCCTTCGCCTCCTCGCGGGCATCGAGCATTCGGTGGAGGAAGCGGAACACTTGCTCCTGATGGCGACGGACGAGCGCGCCGAAGGCGGCCACGTCGCCAGCGCGGGCGCGGTCGAGCTCGCCCGCCTCGCCCGCGTCCGCCGCGCTGCTCGGGTGCTCGCCGATCATGCGCGCGGGAGATCCGTCACCAGGCCTTCCCCCGCTGCCGCTGTCGAATCAGTGTCCGGTCTCCAGCCCCTTCCAGCCCGGGTGGTCGAAGTGCGCGGCGTAGTCGTCGAGGGTCTGCGCGAGGTGGACGACGCCCTGCTCCGGTTCCGTTCCGGCGGCGTGGCCGCCGATCACCTCGACGCCCTGGCCGAGCCTGGCGATGATCGCGTGCAGCACCTCGTCCGCCTCGGGCTTCAGCTTGCAGTTCTGCACGATGTAGCCGACCTGTCCTTCGACCCCTTCGGCCAGCGCACGATATTGCGCTGAATCGAAGCGCCCCGCATGCACCTGCGGGATGGCCCGCGCGAGCGCGTCGCGGATCGCCTCCATGCCGGTCCGGAGCGCGGCGTCGGTCTGCCATCTGGCGCCATGGTCGAGCTGGAGGACCGCGGCGTGGTTGTCATGGCGATGGCTGTCGGCCGCCACGGCGGGGGAGGTCGAAAGAAGGCCAGCGAGGATCGCGACGGCGCTAAAGGCCAGTAGGCGGAGGGTGGAACGGGATTGCATGTCGAGGGGGTCCTTTCGTCGTGGGTTCGGGGGGCGGAATCGCCTTCCTGCACAGTGAAACGAAGCGCCGCGCAAAAGGTTCCATGCCTCGATGGAAAAACCTCCGCGCCATACCATGCCGCCCGTAGCGGCACTGCCATGTTTTTGAGCACCGTGCTCAACCGCGCAGTGGTAGCTCGACGTCCACGCGCAGGCCACCGAGCACACGTCCGCGTTCGAAGCGGACAGTGCCGCTGTACTGGGCGACGATGTCGCCGACGATCGCCAAGCCGAGGCCGTGGCCGGGGCGAGACTCGTCGACGCGCAGGCCGGCGGTGCCGAGGCAGTCAAGCAGTTCGGGTGGCACGCCGGGGCCGTCGTCCTCCACACTGAACGTGAGCCGCGCAGTATCGGGACCGGGCACCACCATCACCCGCACCCGCGTGCGCGCCCACTTGCAGGCGTTGTCGAGCAAATTGCCGAAGAGCTCCAGCATGTCTTCGCGGTCCACCGGCCAGCTGCGCTCGTCGGCCTCGAGTTCGATACGAATGCCGCGCCCAGCGTGCAAGCGCTGTAACACTTCGATTAGCGCGCCGAGCTGCTTGCGCAGCGCGAAGCCGGCCCCGCTCGCGCCGCCACCAGCGAGGCGGGCGCGGCGCAGCTCGCGCTCGATGGTCGCACGCATGGCCTCGAGCTGGGCGCGGATCGCTGCCGCGCCATCCTCGTCACCGCGCGTGGCGAGCGCATCCGCGCTCTGGCCAAGCACCGCGAGCGGCGTCTTGAGAGCGTGGGAGAGATTGCCCGCGGCGTGCCGGATACGCCCGAGCCGCTGGGCTTGGTGGTGCGACAGGCGCTCGACCGCACCGAGCAGCGGCCGCACCTCGGCAGGCGCATTGGTCTCAAACTGCACGGCCTCGCCACGCTCCAACCGCCGGCAGGCATCAACCGCCTCGTCCAGCGGCGCCAGCCCGCGCAGCAGCACGCGCCGCTGCAGCACCAGCATCGCGATCAACGCCAGCCAGAGCACGGTCAGCGCCTGCACGCGGAAGGCCGCGATCGCGGCGTCGATCGCGGCGACGTCCTCGGCGAGAGCGATACTCACCACACGGCCGTCGGCGCTGTCTGGAAAACGCTTTGCGACCATCAGCAGCGCTTGTCCCGCGGGGCCCGCGAGCCGCCGCGGCGTGCCGTCTTCCATACCGGCCAGCAGATCGAGGTCCGCGTCCCAGGTCGAACGTGAGCGCCACTGCCGCTCGCCGAGGCGCACCACGAAGTAGTGCCCTGACAGGGGCAGGTCGTAGCCCGGCCCGGCTGCGGCGAGCAGGCTGGACTCCAGGGCAGCCTCGCCATCCTGGCGCACGAGCGCATCAAGCAGATGCACGTAGAGCAGGTCGGCGTCGTGATCCAGGCGAGCAAGCACATGCTCCTCCACCATGCTGCGCGGAAAGTCGCGCAGCGCAAAGGCCAGCAGCACGCCCGCGGCAAGCAGCACCAGAGCGAGCGTGAGCGAGAGGTGGCGGCGGATCGAGTTCATCTTTCGGCTTGCCCTCTAACGCGCACCTCAGTCGCCGCTGCGGAACACATAGCCCTGCCCGCGTCGGGTCTCGATGCGCTCGTTACCGAGCAGGCCGCGCAGGCGCCGGACGTAGACCTCGATGACGTTGCTGTCACGCTCGGCGTCGTAGTCATACACGTGCTCGGACAGCCGCGTCTTCGACAGTACCTCGTCGGGATGGCGCATGAAGTAGCGCAGCAGGCGGAACTCGGTGGCGGTCAGCGCCTGCTCGTTGCCGCTGCGATCGACCAGGCACTGGCGCGCCTCGTCCAGCCGCCAATCGCCCGTGCGCAGCTCGGTGTCGGGTACCGGCGCCGCACGGCGCAGCAGCGCCTGGATGCGCGCGAGGAGCTCTTCGATATGGAAGGGCTTGCCCAGATAGTCGTCGGCGCCCGCCTGCAGGCCCTCGACGCGCTCTGCCCAGCCGTCGCGAGCGGTGAGGATCAGGACGGGCACACGGTTCGCCGCCGCGCGCCACTCGCGCAACACCGTGAGCCCGGGCTTCCCGGGCAGACCGAGGTCGAGGATCACCGCGTCGTAGGGTTCAGTCGCGCCCAGATGAGCGCCGTCGATGCCGTCGCGTGCGAGGTCGACCGCGTAGCCTTCGGCGACAAGCCGGGTGCGTAGGCGCTCACCGAGCGGCGGATCATCCTCAACCACGAGCAGGCGCATCGATCACTTCTCCTTGCGTTCCAGAACTTCACCGCTGGCGGCGTCTAATTCAAGTTCGTGCACCCGGTTGCGCTCGTCGATAAGCTTGACCTCGTAGATCCAGCGCCCGTCCTCGTGCTCAAGTTCCAGGCCCACGACCTGGCCAGGCTGAACGCTACGGCTACGGGCCAAAACATCCTCGGCAGCCATGATACGGCCGGTCTCGCGCAAATGACGGATCTCATCCAGCCGAGGCCGCTCGGTCGCACTTGCGCCAAAGGCGAAGAGAGCGGCTGCCACGGTGACTCCCGACAGTGCAAGGCGAAAGGGGGTTCTCATGATTCAGTTTCTCCTCGAGGTTATTGGAGGAGGATTGTCGCAGCCCATCCTGAACGATGGCTGAAAAGGCCGAGCCGCGGATCGAGGCGCGTGTGTCCGGCTGCATCCGGTAGAACACGGTGGAGTCCAGTCGCACCTGCGGAAAGCGCGCCAGAAAATCCTGCTCGAACTCCCAGTGGGTCGAGGCCCGTCGGCCGTCGAGCAAGCCGGCGTAGGCGAGCACGTAGGTGCCCAGGCACAGGCCGACCACTGTAACCGTCCGAGCAACCCCGTAGTTCCCGATCAGAGCTGAATCATCGATCGTTGCATCTCCGAACTCACTTCGGGAGAACGACGATGGAGCAGGAGAGACTGATGGCGCAGGCAGAGCTACCGGCTCAGCGCCGTGGCGAGGTGGCCGTACAGCGGCGCGTACACCGGGACGATGCATTCTGGCGCGCGCATGAGCAGCAGCGGCGCCGGCAAGGCTTGAGCATTCCGCAGTATTGCCAGGCCACCGGCCTGGCGCTGTCGACGTTCCGCCACCGCATCAACCGCCTGGCCGCTGCCGAGGCAGGGTTGGAGGTGGGCGAAGCCGGCGGTCGCTTCATCGCGCTCGCGCAGGCAGCCCCGAGTGTGCAACCCGATACGGTGGAGCTCGAAGTGGTGCTGCCCGAATCGATGACGCTGCGTCTGCATGGCGCGGCTGCGCGGCAGGTGCTCGACCGCGTGCTGGCGCGACTGCCGTGATCCTGTCCTCGGCGATCCGTGCCCACGTCTATAGCGAGGCGGTCGACATGAGGAAGTCGATCGATGCGCTCGCGCAGATCGTGTCGCGCTGCATGGGCATGAACCCGCTCTCGGGCCAGGTGTTCGTGTTCATCGGCCGGCGTCGCGACAAGGCCAAGCTGCTGGTGTGGGACCGTCATGGGTTCTGGGTGCTGTACAAGCGCCTGGAGCGCGGGCGTTTCACCGACCCCGCGCGGCTGTCGGGTGACGGCCTGGCGATGAGCGAGTTGCTGGCCTGGCTCGATGGCATCGATCTGTCGCGAACACGCCGCCTGGCGCCGGTGGCGGCCAGCGTCGTGGGGTAAATCGCGGCTGCGTGGGCAATCGGTGATTCACCGCATTCACCCGAGGTGCCGGTGCTGGCATTCTTTGATCTATGAACCTGCCTGTCCCGATCGATCGCGCCAGCCTGCCCACGGAGCTTGCTCCGCTGCAGGATCTGGTGCTCGAACTGGGGCAGCAGATGCAGGCGATGCGTGCGCAGTTCGACGCCCAACTCGACACCCTGCGCCACCAACTGGCCGAGTTGCGGCGGCGCTTGTTCGGACCGCGCAGCGAGGTAATCCACCTCGGGCAGGCAGAGCTGTGGGCCGACCCGGTGCAGATTCCCGTACCGAGTGAGGAGCGTCGCGAGGTCGGCGCCCACACCCGACGCAAGGGCGGGCGGCCAGCGATCAGCCCGGATCTGCCGCGCCGGCGCGTCGAGCACGACCTCTCCGATGCCGAGAAGGCCGGATACACCGCGCTCGAGCGTATCGGCGAGGAGGTCTCGGAGTTGCTCGAGTACATTCCCGCCCGGCTCGAAGTGATCCAGAACGTGCGCTTGAAGTACCGCTGCGAGAGCGCCGACGGCCGCAGTACCGTGCGCACCGCCACTGCCCAGGGTTCGCCCCTGCCCAGAAGCAACGCCGGCGCGGGGCTGCTCGCCCACGTGATGGTCTCGAAGTACCTCGATCACTGCCCGCTCGCGCGCCAGTCGCGGATCTTCGCGCGCCAAGGCGTCGCTCTGTCGCGTCAGACGCTGTGCGACTGGGTGCTCGATGCGACCGAGTTGCTTGCGGTGTTGATGCCGGCCCTGCAACGCCACGTGCTCTCGAGCCCGGTGATCTTCACCGACGACACCACGCTGGCCCTTCAGGCACCGGGCAAGACGATCACCGCCCGCATGTGGGTCTATCTGGCCGGCGGGCAGAAGAAGGACGACGAGGGGCAGTGGCAGAAAGTGGCCCCGGCCGCACTCTACGACTTCACGGCCGATCGATCCGGGACGCATCCGCGCCGGATCCTGGGCGCGTGGCGCGGCTACCTGCAGGCCGACGACTACAGCGGCTACCGCGCCAGCTTCCGCGAGGGCGTCACCCACGTGGCGTGCTGGGCACATGTGCGGCGCAAGTTCTTCGATGTGGCCAAGGCAGCCCCCAAGGGGGCGCCACCCGGGCTGGCCGATGACGCGTTGCGCTTCATCGGGCTGATCTACCGCATCGAGCGTCGCCTGGTCGAGGCTGACCCGGACGTGCGCCTGCGCGTGCGCCAAGGGCGCACCCGGCGAGTGCTGACCGCGTTCCACCGCTGGCTCACCCATCACCACCCGACGCTGCTGCCGCGCTCGCCGCTGGGGCGCGCATTTGCCTATGCGCTGTCGAACTGGACAGCGCTCACCGTGTTTGCCGACAGCGGTCTCCTCGCGCCGGATAACAACACCGCCGAGCGCGCGATGCGACCGGTGGCGATCTCGAGGAAGAACTGGCTGTTTGCCGGCAGCCCACGTGGCGGACGGGCCGCCGCCGTGGCACTCTCGCTGATCGAAACCGCGCGCTTGAACGGCGTTGAGCCCTACGCCTACCTGAAGGATGTGCTCACGCGCCTGCCTGACCACCGCATGGACCGGCTCGATGAACTGCTGCCGATGAACTGGAAGCCCGCGCCCTGATGGACCCCGCCACCCTCGAAGCCCTCAACCGCGCAAGCTCGCTCGAACTGTTCCATCTGTCGCGCGTGATCGAGCGCCTGATGTCGGACCCGTCGCGAATCGTGCAGATCCGGCTGCATCTGCACCTGGGACAACGGGTGCGTTTCGTGGACGGGAAAGCGCCGGGCGCTGCGCTGCAACTGCGCAGCGGCACCGTGGTGGCGATGAAGGACACTCAAGTCACGGTGCAGGACGACGCCACCCGCGCGACCTGGACGCTGCCCTACGCGGCGATCGAGCTCCCCGCCGACAGCCGCGCCGCGCCTCAGGTGCCCACAGCCAAGCCCACCCAACGCCCCACCCGAGAGGACTTCCGCGTCGGCGACCGCGTCAGCTTCGAGGACCGCCACCTGCAAACGCGCATCGGCACCATCGTGCGCATCAACCAGAAGACAGCCAGCGTCGACTGCGAAAACGAGCCTGGCTGGCGCGTGTCATTCGGGCTGCTCAGGCACGTCGTCGATCTCTGAAGTCGCCGGCTCCGCCGGGGGGGCGGGGGGGCGGGGTTGCTCGGACGGTTACTTCAATGGCCAGGAGCGTTTCGGGCGCAATGAATACGGCGGTCGCCGAGAACAGATGCGGCCGGCTGCGACCGATCTCTGCCGCGAGGCCGAGCAGGCTCGGCTCGGCCTCGAGCTGCTGGCGCAAGCGCTCAGGGTCGAGGCTTCGGCAGTCGCAACCGTGGTTGATCGCAGTGGCCAAGTCGAGCGCACCAACCTGCCGGGTGAAGCTGAAATCGGCTGAGTCCATGCCCATGCTCACTGCGCGGCTTCAAGGCGCAAATACGCCCGGCTCACGTTCCCCCGATGCAACTCTTCGTAGTTGGCGAGGCGGGCGGCCCTGGTTCGTCACGAGAGCTTCACTCTGTCCTTACATGCTCGCCTCTACGTTTCAAGAGTTCTATAAGTATCATTATAATTGCTTCCGATGCGCTCGTCGGTTCGTAGGTGATGCTGCTGATCTGCTGGATGGTGATGCCGCCCCGTCACGATGCCGCCTAGGTGGGGCCCTGAGCGGCGCCCTGAGCGATGGACCCGGAGAACAAAATATGGAAAAGAACGCCGCACTGCCGATCTTCGAGGCCCTGTCCTCGGGCATCCGCCTGGACGTCTTCCGCCTGCTCGTGCGAGTCGGCCCTGCGGGCATGGTGGCGGGCGAGCTGTCGGCCGCGCTCGACGTCCCGCCCACGAATCTGTCCTTCCACCTCAAGACGCTGACCCACGCCGGCCTGGTGTCGGCGGAACAGGAGGGCCGCTTCCAGCGCTACCGCGCCAACATGGCGCTGATGCGCGAACTGATCGCCTACCTCACCGAAGAGTGCTGCACCGGCATGCCCGAGCTGTGCGGCGTCGATGCCTGTGCTTCGGGACTGAATTGCTGAGCTGAACGATCGCCCAGCCCGGGCTCATAACGACAGATAGGCCTCCAATGTCCGACAAGATCTACAACGTGCTCTTTCTGCGCTCGGCCAAGCCGCGCCGGTCCCCACTTGACCATATCGGCCAGACGCCGACAGAGGGCTGAGATGGGGCTGTTCGAACGTTACCTGACGGTCTGGGTCGGGCTGGGGATTCTCGCCGGCGTCGGCCTGGGGCTGGTCGCGCCGGGCGCGTTCCAAGCCATCGCCGGCCTCGAGTTCGCCCAGGTCAATCTGGTGGTGGCCGTGTTCATCTGGGTGATGATCTACCCGATGATGATCCAGATCGACTGGCATGCGGTGAAGGACGTCGGCAAGAAGCCGCAGGGCCTGCTCCTGACCCTGGTGGTCAATTGGCTGATCAAGCCCTTCACGATGGCGGCGCTCGGCGTGCTGTTCTTCCAGCATCTGTTCGCGCCCTGGGTCGATCCGGCTTCGGCCAGCGAGTACATCGCCGGCATGATCCTGCTCGGCGTGGCGCCGTGCACCGCGATGGTGTTCGTGTGGAGCCAGCTGGTGAAGGGCGATCCCAACTACACCCTGGTGCAGGTGTCGGTGAACGACCTCATCATGGTGTTCGCCTTCGCCCCGATCGCCGCCTTCCTGCTCGGTGTCACCGATCTCACGGTGCCGTGGGAGACGCTGCTGCTGTCGACGGTGCTCTACGTGGTGCTGCCGCTCGTGGCCGGCATGGCGACCCGGCACGTGCTCGAACGCCGTTCGGCACAGGCAGTCGCTGAATTCGTCGGCCGGCTGAAGCCCTGGTCCATCGTCGGTCTGATCGCCACCGTGGTGCTGCTGTTCGGTTTCCAGGCACGTACGATCGTGGCGCAACCACTGGTGATCGGCCTGATCGCGGTGCCGCTGCTGGTGCAGAGCTACGGCATCTTCCTGATCGCCTATGTCGCCGCGAAGGCGATGAAGCTGCCGCACAACGTGGCGGGGCCGGCCTGCCTGATCGGTACATCCAACTTCTTCGAGCTGGCGGTGGCGGTGGCGATCTCGCTGTTCGGGCTGAACTCGGGCGCGGCGCTCGCCACGGTGGTTGGCGTGCTGGTGGAGGTGCCGGTGATGCTCTCGCTGGTGGCCATCGTCAACCGCACCCGATACTGGTTTCCCGGTGCCGCCGAGGCGCGCCGCAACTGAACAAGGACAGACATGAGCGATATCACGATCTACCACAACTCGCGCTGTGGCACCTCGCGTAACACCCTGGCGATGATCCGCAACAGCGGGGTTGAGCCGGACGTCATTGAGTACCTCAAGACGCCGCCCACCCGTGAAACGCTGGTTGCGCTGATCGCGGCTGCCGGTCTCGGCGTGCGCGGCATCATGCGCGCCAAGGAGACGCTCTTCACCGAACTCGGCCTTGACGACCCGGCGAAGACCGAGGACGAGCTGATCGATGCAATGATCGCCCACCCCATTCTGATCAACCGCCCGATCGTCGTCACCCCGCTCGGCACGCGCCTTTGCCGGCCCTCCGAAGTCGTGCTCGACATCCTGCCGCAGCCGCAGCGCGGCGCCTTTGCCAAGGAGGACGGCGAGCAGGTGATCGATGCGGAGGGGCGTCGTGTCTGAGTCGCTGCCCGGCACTTCCGTGCCTGATCTGTCCAACATCGACGCCGCGCTGTTCCGCGTGCCAGATCCCGCGCGATTGCAGGTTCAGCAACCGTCCGCCCATCCGCCACGCATCGCGCTGCTCTACGGTTCGCTACGCACACGCTCTTTCAGCCGCCTGCTGACAGAAGAAGCTGCACGCCTGCTGCGCGCCATGGGCGCAGAGACACGCATCTTCAATCCCAGCGGCTTGCCGCTGCCCGACGATGCCCCCGACACCCACCCCAAGGTGGTCGAGTTGCGCGCGCTCACGCAGTGGGCCGAGGGCATGGTGTGGTGCTCGCCTGAGCGCCACGGCGCGATGACCGGCATCATGAAGGCGCAGATCGACTGGATTCCGCTGTCGGTCGGCGCCGTGCGTCCGACCCAGGGCAAGACGCTGGCAGTGATGCAGGTCTGCGGTGGCTCGCAGTCCTTCAACGCGGTGAACCAGATGCGCGTGCTCGGGCGCTGGATGCGGATGCTGACCATCCCCAACCAGTCGTCAGTTGCGAAGGCTTTCCTCGAGTTCGACGACCGGGACCGCATGAAGCCTTCGGCCTATTACGACCGCGTTGTGGACGTGATGGAGGAACTGGTGAAGTTCACGCTGCTGACGCGCGACATCGCGCCCTACCTGGTCGATCGCTACAGCGAGCGCAAGGAGAGCGCGGCCGAGTTGTCGGCGCGGGTGAATCAGAAGTCGATCTGACGATGCGAGGAGGGCACGCGTGACGGTCCCATGCTTGCTTGAGGCTTGGTCGGCGCATGAAGCCGAGCTCTTGCGCTACCTGCGGCATCGCCTCCGCCAGCCGGCCGAGGCCGAGGATGTGCTCCATGATCTGTTCCTGAGGGCGGTGCGTCAGCGCGAGCGCTTTTGCGCTGTGACCAATCCGCGCGCCTGGCTGTTCGAGGTGGCGCGCAATATCGTGATCGACAATGCCCGGCGCGCGCACGCCAGTGAGCCCTTGCCCGACAACCTCGTCGCATTTGACGAGGCTGAAAGCGAACTCGCGCCGGTCGACCGGCTGTCCGCCTGCCTGCCGCGCGTGCTGAGTGAGCTTGCGGCTGAAGACCGCGAGGCGCTTGAGTGCTGTGACATTGACGGAATGACTCAGCAGGCCTTCGCCGAGCTCAAGGGCCTGTCGCTGCCGGGTGCCAAGTCGCGCGTGCGACGCGCGCGGCAGCGGCTTCGAGCGCAGCTGCTGACTGCCTGCCAGGTCCAGCTCGATGAGGATGGGAAGGTCTGTTGTTTCGTACCGCGCCCACCGCTCGGCTGACCCCTGCATCCTTTTCAGCATTTCAACGTCTTCATCGGTGAGGCTAGTTGTCGACGGCGGAACGGCTGATCAGGTATCGCCTGTGGGTCGAGTCGAGCGGATATCAGACTGCAGGATTTCTTGCTGGAGTGGGTGAAATGGACATGGTGCTTTCCTGGGTGATGCCCGTCCTGTACGGTGGTATGGGCAACCTTGCCGCCTATCTCGCAGCGCATGTTCTGCTCTGCCTGCTGCCCGCGTTCTTCATCGCCGGCGCGATGTCGGCGCTGATTCCCAAGGAAACCGTCACCCGCTTCCTCGGACGCAACTCGCGCAAGGCGGTGTCGTATCCCGCTGCAGCTGCCGCTGGGTCCTTGCTTGCGGTGTGCTCGTGCACCATCGTTCCGCTCTTCGCCGGCATCTACAAGAAAGGGGCGGGGCTCGGACCTGCGATCACCTTCCTGTTCTTCGCCCCGGCGGCCAACATCCTGGCGCTGGTCTACACCGGTGGCATCATAGGCTCTGATCTTGCCATCGCGCGCTTCCTGCTCTCGCTGACTTTCGGCATCGGCATCGGCCTGATCATGGCCTTGATCTTTCGCAGCGACGACGCCGCGCATGACCGTGCCACCGACACCGCCTTCGGTGCCCAGGGCGCCGGGATGGGGCGGATGGCGCTGGTCTTCCTGTTCGTCTGGGTGGCGCTGTTGCTGGCGGGAACGCTGAAGCTCGACGTGCTGACCGGGACGTATTTCGACGTCAGGCTGCCGCTCGCCGACGCGCAAGGCTGGCAGGCCGTGCTCGACCGCCTGGTGCCCTACGACGCCGGCAGGGGCGAGGAGGGCGTGTCGCTGCAGGGCGTGGTGCTGATCGGGCTGCTCGGCGCGATCGGCTTCGCCGCCTGGCGAGGGCTGGATAACATCGCCGACGGTGCCAATGCATGGACCTGGATCAGTCTCGCACTGATCGCGGCGACCTTGCTGGTGGCCGCGCTGGCGGTGCAGCCGGTGGAAGGCGGGCTCCGCGTCGGTCTCACCGGCAAGTTCTTCGGCGTTGCCGCCGCGCTCGCGGTGCTGAGCCACATCGTCCGTCACCGTCTGAACGAGGACGAGCTGCGCGACTGGCTGTGGGAGTCCTGGCGCTTCGTGAAGCAGATCTTTCCGCTGCTGGTCGTGGGCGTGTTCATCGTCGGCATGATCCGCGTGCTGATCCGCCCCGAATGGATCCAGATGCTGGCAGGCACCAACTCGCTCACCGGCAACCTGGCGGGCGTGGTGTTCGGCGTGTTCATGTACTTCCCGACCCTGGTCGAGGTGCCGATCGCAAAGATGTTCCTAGAACTCGGCATGCATCGCGGCCCGCTGCTCGCCTACCTGATGTCCGACCCCGAGCTGTCGCTGCAGAGCATCCTGATCATCTCGGCGATCATCGGTCGCAAGAAGACCTTTACCTACGTCGGGCTGGTGGCGCTCTTCAGTGCCGCCGCCGGCCTCATCTACGGCGCCTGGATCGACGGCGCCTCACTGCTCATGCTCGCGCTCTACCTCGTGGGCTTCATCGCGCTGCTGGCGGTGCTGCTATCGGTCGCGAGCCGCCACGCGTCTTCACTGAAAGGAGTCTGATCATGCTCGAAATCAAGGTGCTCGGCCCTGGCTGCGCCAACTGCCGCAAGCTGGAAGAACTCGTTCGCGAAGCCCTTGCCACGACGGGGATCGAAGCCAAAATCCTGAAGGTCACCGCCATGGACGAGATCCTCGCCCATGACGTGCTCAAGACCCCGGGGCTGGTGATCGGTGGCAAGCTAGTTTCGTCAGGGCGGATTCCGACGACGGCGACGATTGCGGAGTGGATACGGGCAGCCTGAAATCGACCGACCGCAACAAATGCGGAGTGATATATGGGCCCAGCTTGACAACTCTTGCCGTGTCTCCTGCTCCGATAATGAGAAGACAGGTGTAGCGACCTCTGATCGATTGCAGCAAAAATGCAGCAAAAAACTCGATCAAACCGGGCCGACGCCCGATGGCGCTACGCAAGCCGTTGTTTCTTAATGGTACCCGGGACGGGACTCGAACCCGTAAGGCTTGCGCCGGCGGATTTTAAGTCCGCTATGGTTACCAATTTCATCACCCGGGCGCCCGTTGCTTAGCGGTTCTGCTCCGGCAGCACGATGTTGACCTCGAGCACGTCCATGTTGTCCTGCTTGTCGAGCTGGACCTTGATGTCGTCCGGGTTGACGGCGACGTACTTCGAGATGACTTCGATCAGCTCGCGCTGCAGGGCGGGGAGGAAGTCGACGGTTGGCGTGCCGCCGGCGCGCTCGTGGGCGATGAGCAGGGAGAGGCGGTTCTTCGCAATCTCCGCGGTCTTCTTCTTTTCGCCGAAGAGTTTGGACAGGAAGGACATGTCACTTCCCTCCGAACAGGCGCTTCATCAGGCCGGGCTTCTCGTAGTTGACGAAGCGCAGCGGGCGGTCCTCGCCCAGGAAGCGGCTGACCACGTCCGCATAGGCCTCGGCGACATCGGTGCCCTTGAGGTGGATGGCCGGCGTGCCTTGGTTGGATGCGTGCAGGACGGATTCGGACTCGGGAATGACGCCGATCAACTGCACGCGCAGCAGTTCCTGCACGTCCTTGTACGACAGCATCTCGCCTTCTTCGACGCGCTTGGGCGAGTAGCGCGTGATGAGCAGGTGCTCCTTGACCGGCTCGCCGCCGTCGCGCGCGCGCTTCGATTTGCTCTGCAGGATGCCGAGGATGCGGTCGGAGTCGCGTACCGAGGACACCTCGGGGTTGGTGGTGACGATCGCCTCGTCGGCGAAGGTCAGTGCCATCACGGCACCGCGCTCGATGCCGGCGGGGGAGTCGCACACTACGTAATCGAAGCCCATGTGCTCGAGTTCCTGCAGCACCTTCTCCACGCCTTCCTCGGTCAGCGCGTCCTTGTCGCGCGTCTGCGAGGCGGGGAGGATGAAGAGGTTTTCGCAGTGCTTGTCCTTGATCAGGGCCTGGTTGAGGCGGGCTTCGCCATTGACCACGTTGACCAGATCGTAGACCACGCGGCGCTCGCAACCCATGATCAGGTCGAGGTTGCGCAGGCCGACGTCGAAGTCGATGACCGCGGTCTTGAAGCCGCGCAGGGCAAGGCCGGATGCGAAGGCTGCGCTGGTGGTGGTCTTGCCGACGCCACCTTTGCCGGACGTAACGACGATGACTCTCACGGTTTCCCCTTGTGGATATGGTGCAGCTGGCTCAGTCGAGCTTCAGCGCTTCGAGGTTGAGTGTATGCTCGGCGCCGGTCAGCCGCACCAGGGTGGGTCTGCCGGCGAAGGATTCCGGGATGCCGCGCTCGAATGTGCGGTACACGCCCGCGATCGACACCAGCTCCGGGCCGAAATTGCTGCTCATAATGCGCGCCGCATGGTCGCCCTGCGCGCCTGCGATCGCGCGACCGCGCAACGGACCGTAGCAGTGGATGCTGCCGTCGGCAATGACTTCTGCGCCCGGGCTTACGCCGCCGAGCAGCACGAGATCGGCGCCGCGGGCATAGATCTGCTGCCCGGAGCGCAGGGGGCGGTCGATGAACATCGTGGCGTTCGGGGCGGGCTGCGCAGCGGGTGCCGGGGCCGGCGCATCGGCTACCGGCTTGGGTGTGGGTGCCGGGGCGGTGCTGTTCTCGGCGGGGGGCCGGGCGCCGCTCAGGGCGCCGTCGAGCAGTGCCAGGCCGGCGCGGCGGGCGTCGTCGTGATGCGCTTCGGCCAGTCGCGTCACGCCGATCGGTTGCAGGCGGTAGCGGCGCAGCAGCGATTGCAGGCCGGGCCAGTCGAGGCGCTGGGTCGTGCTGGCGAGACCGCCGCAGTCGAGCACCACGGCTTCGCCATTGAAGAAATCGGGCATTCCGCCAAGCATCTTGTGCAGGGCATCTGCAAGCTCGGCAGGCTCGGCGGCCTGCAGCACTGCGACGGTGACGCCCAGCGTGGTGTTACGGAATTCGATGGGGCGGGTGCTTGCGCTGGCGGCCATGGGTCGGGAGGGCTACAAAGTCATGCGAGTGTACTGACCAGCCGGGATTCGGGCAAGGCGCGCAACGGTGGCGCACAATCGCCGCGCGCATGCAGCGCGGCGCCGGGAGATCGGGGCGGGCGAGAGGCGTAGGGGCAGGGCAGGGGCGAAGCCGCGGGTGCAGGCGTGTTCGCCGCGCGTCCGACCGGGTGGGGGCTGGCGTAGCTGCTCAGTCGCCGTCGATCAGCAACTCTCCGTCCGGCCCCCTGCGGACCTTGGTGATGCCGGGGGATTCCGGCTTGAGCCCGCGCAGTTCGAGCTCCTGCGGGCTGATGCGTCGGGGCATGGGGTTACCTCGGAATGCGCACGAAGACCTGCAGTTGGGGCAGGTTCTCGGCCTCGGCATAGTCGGCGATCTGGCGGATGATGCCGCGTGTGAGCGTGAAGTCCGCGGCCAGCATCAGATAGCCTTGCCTGGACATCAGGTCGCGCGTCAGCACCATGCCCGGCTCGAGCATGTCCACGTTGAGCGCGCGCTCTTCAGTGTTGCTTGCAGGCGCTTCCACGGCGCTGGTGACGGCCAGGAAGGCCTCCACCACGTCCGGGTCGTAGCGCTTGCCGCTGTAGTCGACGATGAGCCGGGTCGCGGCCTCTGCGCTCATGCGGCGCGGGGCGATGGTGCCGATCTGCAGGCTGTCGAAATCGTTGGCGACCGACAGGATGCGCGCGCCGATCGGGATGAACTCGCCGAGAAGGCCGTCGGGAAAGCCCTTGCCGTCGAAGCGTTCATGATGCCCGCGCACCAGCTTCGCCGCGCCGTGCAGGTCTTCCAGCGCCATCAGTGCCTGCTCACCCGTTACAGGGTGCTTCCGATAGAGGTGCGTATCCTCGCCGTTCATGTCGGTCACCGAGCGCGCGAGCAGGGTGTCGGGGAGCCCGATCTTGCCGATGTCGTGGAGCAGGCTGGCGAGGAAGGCCAGATCGGCGGGAAGCTGGTTGCGCCGTGCCAGTTCCTGGGCAGCGATGGCGGTTGCGGTGGAATGGCGCCAGAAGTGCTGCAATGAGAGCCCGGGGCATTCCCTTGGCTGCGCGCCCGACAGGCTGGCGGCGATGGCCAGCGAGCGCACGCCGCGCAGGCCGATCAGCATGATCGCATCGCGGATCGAGTGGATCCGGCCCGGCATGCCATAGAAGGAGGAGTTGGCGATGCGCAGCAGGCGCGCGACCAGGGTCTGGTCGCGCGAGATGATCTCGGCCAGTGACTCGGCGTCCGCCTCCTCCGCATCGAGCGAGGTGATCAGTTCCACCGCCACGCTGGGCAGGGCGGGCAGGCGGGCTGCGGCTGCGCGCAGGCTGTCGGTGTCGAGTGGGGGCAGGGGCGCATTCATGGCTCGGCCCCAAAGTGCAGCGCAAAGGCGATGCGGTGCTGCCCATGGCGCGGCAGTCGGCACGAAACGCGCCGCCATCCAGCGTCAGCCTTGTGGAGGCGGGATCGGTGCCCCGCATGAGCGGTTGCAGGGGGGCAGGTAGCGCCTCGGCGGCAATGCTGCAGAGCAGGGGTTGGTTGGCAGACAGCAAGCGCTCGGCATGTGCGTTCACGAACACGATCATGCCTTCGGTGTCGACGCCGAAGATACCCGCGGGAACTGCGTGCAGCACTTCTCGGGCGACATCAAGCGCGGCATTGTCAATCACCAGTTCATGCTCCTTGGTGGTAAGCAAGGCTTCCAGGCGTGCGTTCGCAGCAGCCAACTCTGCATTCGAGACCCGCAGTGCTTCGGTGAGGCGATGGTTCTCCTGGGCCAGTTCCCTCAGCTTGAAGGCCTCGGCGATGTTCGTACGCAGTTGCTCATCGTCCCAGGGCTTGGTCAGGAACTTGTAGATCGCGCCTTCGTTGATGGCATCGGAGTTCGCCGTGAGGATGTCGTAGCGGTCGCGACGCAGCGCGCGCTTCAGTGCCGCGAGGATGTTCTCCTCGTCATCGACCAGGAGCAGGGTGCGGCGGCGTGTCTCCACTGCAGGTGGGGCGGTTTGCTCAGGACGAGTAAGGGTGGACATCTTGCGGCTCCCGGGGATGTGCCGGTGTGGTGGAATCCGTTTCGGCAGACTCCAGGGGTAGTTCGATGCAGACCCGGGTGCCGGCGCCGGGCTGGCTGTCGACGAGGATCTGGCCGCCGTGGTCGCGCACGACGCTCCACGACACACTCATGCCCAGGCCGGTGCCCTTGCCGACGGGTTTGGTGGTGAAGAAGGGTTCGAACACGCGCTCCAGGTCTTCGCTCGCCATGCCGACACCGTTGTCTCCGATCTCGATCCAGGCCCATGGCCCACGGGTACCGGTGCGTACGGTGATGAGTCCGTGTGTCTGGATGGCTTGTGCGGCGTTGACCAGTACGTGGGTGAACACCTGATTGAGTTCGGACGGGCTGCACACCAGGGGCGGGACGATGCCATATTCGCGGCGCACTTCCGCCTTTTCGAGGACGATGTGCCCGACCAGCCCGAGCGTGCTGTCGATCTCGTCGTGGATGTCCACCGTAAGCCGGCCCTGGCTGCCCGGGCGGGCGTAGTCGAGCAGATTGCGCACGATGCGGGTGATGCGCTGCAGCCCGTCGTCGGACTCGTCGAGCAGCGTGGCCATGTCTTCGCGGATGAAGGACAGGTCGCGGTCGGCGCATAGCTTGCGCAGCGCCGCCTGTGTCTCGCGCGCCTGAGCGAGGAGCGGCTCGGCCTTGGTGTAGGCGTCGATGATCTCCAGCAGATCGCAGGCGTAGTCACGCAGGGTACTCAGGTTCGAGCGCACGAAGCCGGCCGGGTTGTTGATCTCGTGTGCGACGCCCGCCGCAAGCTGGCCGGTTGCGGCCATCCTTTCGCTGTGCATGAGCCGCGCCTGCGCATCTCTCAGGTCGTGCAGGGCAGCTTCGAGCGCGCGCTTCTCTTCCTGGAGGCGCGCGTTTGCCTGTGCCAGCTCCTGGGTGCGTCGCTGCACCTGCTCTTCCAGCCCCTGGTTGGTCGCGCAGAGCGAGTCGTAGAGGTTGTGGATGGTATCGAGCAGGGTGCGGACCATGAAGCCGGACTGGTCAGGGTCGGAGGATGCATTGGCGCTCGCTGCATCCCTATTACCCGAAAGCAGTGGCTTGTCCTCCTGCAGGATGTGGTAGGTGAGCCATGACAGCGTGAAGCGATGGATGGCCTTGAGCTTCTCCCGGTTGGGCAGGGCGGCGCGCCGGATGCGATCGAGGTCGGTGCCGAAGCTGGCGTGACGTGCGTGATGATGTGCGACGGCGCTCGGCGTCACGCCCGCCCGCGTCATGCACTCCTCCTCGTTGGCGAAGTGCTCGAGGGCGTAGCGACCGAGCTCCGCGCAGAAGTGGTCGCAGCGGGACTCGTTCTTCTCCACGATCGCATCGCCGAGCTCGTTGGCAAGCTCGATCAGGCGCCGGTGCTGGGCATCCACGCTGGCTACCCCCGTTTCGAAATGTTCACTCCATTCAATGACGCGGGCGGGCATGCGCAGATCCTCAGGAAAGGTGCGGCGAGGGGAGGTGGTCGTTGAAACGCTCGAAGGCCATGCGCACCTCCTGGCGCAGATCTTCGGGATCCCACGGTTTGGTCAGGTAGCGGAACACTTCGCCACGGTTGATCGCGCCGGTCACGGAGTCGATATCGGCGTAGCCCGACAGCACCATGCGCACGATATTCGGGTAGAGCTTGCGTACGCGCTGCAGGAACTCAACCCCGGTCATGCGCGGCATGCGCTGGTCGGCGATCAGCACGCCCACCGGATTGCGCGCGAGCAGCGCAAAGGCCTCGTCCGGCTCGGTTGTCGTCAGGATGCGGTAGCCGCTGCGGCGGAGCACGCGATTCAGGGCATTGAGGATTTCCTGCTCGTCGTCGAGCAGCAGCAGGGTGGGGCGGTGTTCGCCGTCGTCCGGGGCGGACTCTGACAGTGCGGCGGCATCGCAAAGGTATTGCCTGGCCTGCGCGGCGGGCAGGGGGCGGCTGACCAGATAGCCTTGGATCTCGTCGCACAGATGCTTGCGCAGGTAGTCGCGCTGGGCTTCTGTCTCCACGCCCTCAGCGATGGCGCGCAGCCCCAGGCTGTGCGCCATGGCGATGATCGCGAGCGAGAGCGAGGCATCGCCCGGATCGTTCACCAGGTTCTGTATGAAGCTGCGGTCGATCTTCAAAGTGTTGAACGGCAGGCGGCGCAGATAGCTCAGGCTCGCGTGCCCGGTGCCGAAGTCGTCCAGTGCTAGTGAAACACCCAGCGCGCTGATCTGCTCGAGAATGGCGCTTGCACGGTCGATATCGTCCATGACCGCCGACTCGGTGAGCTCGAGCTCGAGCCAACTGGCCGGCAGTGCGTGCCGCGCCAGCGCCGCGGCGACCGCATCGGCCAGCCCGGTTGTCCGGAGTTGGTGGGCGGAGACGTTGATCGCGACGCGGATCGGCGGCAATCCGGCGTCCATCCATTCGCGCGCCTGGCGGCAGGCTTCGTTCAACACCCATTCACCCATGGGCTGCACGAGGCCGAGGGTTTCGGCCAGGGGAATGAACTCGCCCGGCGGCACCAGCCCGCGCTCGGGGTGTTGCCAGCGCACCAGGGCCTCCACACCGCAGATGCTTCCATCGTGCAGATTCAGCTTCGGCTGGTAGTGGAGGACGAACTGTTCGCGCCGCAGCGCATGGTGGAGTTCGTTCTCCTGTGCGAGCAACTGGTGCGAGCGGCGGTCGGAATCGGGGGAAAAGCAGCAGAACCCGTTGCCGCCGTTGCGCTTGATGCGGTGCATGGCGAGGTGCGCGTTGCGCATCAGGTCGTCCGGGGTCACGCCGTCGTGCGGGTGCACGGCTACCCCGATGCTGGCGGTGAGGAAATACTCGACCTGATTGACCCGGAAGGGCTTTGCGAGTGCGCGCAGTACGGCGTGGGTCGGACGGGTCGGGTCGTCACCCGGACGCAGTCCGTCCAGCACGATGGCGAACTCGTCATCGCCCAGGCGCGCAACGGTATCGCCCTCGCGCACGCATTCGCGCAGGCGCTGACCGAACTCGATCAGCAGCTTGTTGCCGGCGAAGTTGCCGAGTTCGTCGTTGATGAGCTTGAAGCGGTCGATGTCGATCAACACCACCGCTGCATGCAGGTCCTGCCGGGCCGAGCGAGCCATGGTCTGCGAAAGCCGGTCGATGAGCAGCGAACGGTTGGCCAGCCCGGTCAGGCGGTCGTGGGTGGCGAGGTAGCTCAGCTGTTCGGACTGTTCGACCCGGTCGGTGACGTCGGTCAGGATGCTGACGAAGTGGCTGACCGTCCCCGTGTCGTCGTGGACCGGAGCGATGTTCAGGTCAGCCCAGAACAGCCCGCCATCCTTGCGCTGGAAGCGCAGCAGCACCGCGGCGGTCTGCCCCCGGCGCAAGGCGTCGCGCAGCTGGGTGAGGGCGGGCTGGTCGGGGTCGTGGGCGACCAGGAAACGGGCGTTGCGGCCGACAACCTCTGCCGTGCTGTAGCCCGTGATGCGGGTGAACGCGGGGTTGGTGAAGATGATCGGCCGGTCCCCGGCGGTCGAGTCGGAGATCATGATCGCGCTCGCCGACGATAGGACGGCAGTGCGATACATGCGGGCGAGCGTCTCACCGTCGGCACCCCCGTCGGGGTGCGCGATGGTGTTTCGCAAGGCCGTGTTACCTGTCATTACGCTAACCCTTGTGTTCTTGGGCCTGCGTGGCGGTCTTGCGCGAGCGCCTGGACACAGAGCCGGATCGTCCGGCGGATGCTAGGTTGTACGCCCGATCATTGCAGTGGCGGATTTCACGGATGGGGTGAGATCGTGCGGGTGGTGGGGCGAGGCAATGGGGGCTCAGTGCAGCGTGGGCGGGCGAAACAGGGCGTCGACGTCGTCTGCGTCGAAACGGTAGGTGTGGTTCGAGAGGTCGTCATGGACCACCACTTCGCCATGTTCGTCGAGGATCGCTCGGACCTCGTCCTCGCCCAGCGCGCGCAGCATGGCCGTGACTTTGTCCGGGTCGGCAGGCCAGTCGTGCGTGACCGGGCGGGCGTCGAAGAGGCGAACGTTTTCTTCCGCGAACAGGCGGCGCAGGATCTCGGCGGCGTCCAGGCCGAGCAGTTCGTCGTCGCGTATGGTGTTTGCGAGCTGCTGAATACGGGACCAGCCGTCCAGATCCTTGAGGTCGGCGCCCGGCAGCTTCTGCACGAAAAGCGCGACTGCGGCGTTGGGGCTGCAGGCCAGCCACAGGCCTGCCGGCTGCTGTTCGGACTGGGCGAGGTAGTGCTCGAAGACTGCGCCGATGCTGTCGCCTTCCAGCGGGACCAGGCTTTGGTAGGGCTGATCCATCGCTTCGATGTCGAGCGAGAGTTGCAGACGGCCGTCGCCGACGAGCTCGGCCAGGGTGCCTTCGGCCGGGGCCGACTCCGCCTTGGCGTATCCGCGCAGGTTGAGCGTTTCGGCGCAGTCGATCACGAGCAGGCGCACCGGTCCGTGGCCGCTGATCTGGAAGGTGAGTCGGCCAGGCTGCTTGAGGTTGCCGGCGATCACGGCGGAGACCGCACTCATCTCGCCGAGCAGGTGTGCGACCGCCGGGGGGTAGTCGCGCCCGGCTTGCATGGCCTGCCAGACGTCGGTCAGGCGCACCACGGCGCCGCGGATGTCGAGGTCTTCCAGCAGGAAGCGCTGGATGTAGCTCTTGGGAAGCGTTTCGCTCATCGATGAGGGTCCAGTGTGCGAGGCGGGGTTCAGCGTGCGCTCAGGCGTTCGAATGCTGCGGCATCGAGGCCGACGACCAACTCGCCGCTTGCAAATTCGACGACCGGTCGGCGGATCAGGCTGGGTTGTGCCTGCATGAGGGCGATTGCACCCTCGGGATTGGTGATGCGCTGCTGCTCGGGAGCGAGTTTGCGCCAAGTCGTGCCGCGTTTGTTGATCAGCACTTCCCAGCCGAGTTTGTCGCACCAGCGCGCGAGCGTGGCGGTGTCGATGCCGGCCTTCTTGTAGTCATGAAAATCGTAGGCGACACCGGCCCCTTCGAACCAGGCGAAAGTCTTCTTCATGGTGTCGCAGTTCTTGATGCCGTGGATGATCGGGTTCATGAAGGCGTCCGTTTGTTGGTCGATTCGCGCAGAAGCCGGGCTCCCACGCACAGGGGAGCGATTCTGCCGGCGATGGGCGCCAGGCTGCGGGAGCGGGCTTGCCCACGCACCGTTGCGCTCGATCGGTGCGCTCACTTCCCCCCGCGGGCCCGGGCGAAGGCCTCGGCCAGCGCGTTGCCGGCCGCGGGGCGGGAGGCTTCCTGCCGTGCGCCGCCCTTGCCCTGCGCGGGCGGACGGCGATTGTCGTTGCCGCGCGGGTGCTGCTCGCCACGCGGCTGCTGGCTGCCTTCCGCGCGCCGCGGCGCGCGTTCGTCGCGTCGGGCGCCGGATTCGCCGCGCTTTGGTGCGGCCTCGTCGCCCAGGCGCATGGTGAGCGCGATGCGGTGGCGCGGGATGTCCACCTCCAGCACCTTCACCTTCACCACCTGGCCGGCCTTGACCACGCTGTGCGGGTCCTTGACGAAGGTGTTCGACAGTGCGGAGATGTGCACCAGGCCGTCCTGATGCACGCCGATGTCGACGAAGGCGCCGAAGTTGGTCACGTTGGTGACCACGCCTTCGAGCAGCATGCCGGGCTCCAGATCCTTGAGCGTCTCCACGCCCTCGCGGAAGCTCGCGGTGCGGAACTCGGGGCGCGGGTCGCGGCCGGGTTTCTCCAACTCGGCGAGGATGTCCTGCACCGTGGGCAGGCCGAAGCGCTCGTCGGTGAACTCCCCGGGCCGCAGGCTCTTGAGGAAGCTGCCGTTGCCCATCAGCTCGCGCACGCTCTTCTGCACCTTGGCGAGGATGCGCTCGACCACCGGGTAGGCCTCCGGGTGGACTGAGGAAGCGTCGAGCGGGTTGTCGCCGCTGGGGATGCGCAGGAAGCCGGCGGCCTGCTCGAAGGTCTTGGGGCCGAGGCGGGGCACGTCCTTGAGCGCGCTGCGGCTGCGGAACGGACCTTTGGTGTTGCGGTACTCGACGATGTTGCCGGCGAGCGTGGCGTTAAGCCCCGAGATGCGCGCGAGCAGCGGCGCCGAAGCGGTGTTCACGTCCACCCCGACTGCGTTCACGCAGTCTTCCACGACCGCATCCAGACTCTTCGCCAGGCGGCCCTGGTTGACGTCGTGCTGGTACTGGCCGACACCGATCGACTTGGGGTCGATCTTGACCAGCTCCGCCAGTGGATCCTGCAGGCGGCGGGCGATCGACACCGCGCCTCGCAGGCTCACGTCCACGTCCGGGAACTCCTTCGCCGCCAGCTCGGACGCCGAGTACACCGAGGCGCCGGCCTCCGACACCATGACCTTGGTGAGCTTGAGTTCGGGGTAGCGCTGCATCAGCTCCGCCGCCAGGGCGTCGGTCTCGCGCGAGGCGGTGCCGTTGCCGATGGCGAGCAGTTCGACCGCATGCTTCTTCGCCAGCGCGGCGATGGTGGCGATCGAGGATTCGCGGTCGCGGCGTGGCTCGAAGGGATACACGGTCGCGGTGTCGACCAGCTTGCCGGTGGCATCCACCACCGCGACCTTCACGCCGGTGCGGATGCCCGGGTCGAGGCCGAGGGTGGCGCGCGTGCCAGCGGGCGCGGCGAGCAGCAGGTCCTTCAGGTTGCGCGCGAAGACGCGGATCGCCTCTTCCTCCGCGCGTTCGCGCAGCTCACTCATCAGCTCGAGCTCGAGGTGGATGGAGATCTTCACGCTCCACGCCCAGCGCGCGGTTTCGGCAAGCCAGCGGTCGGCCGGGCGGCCCTGGTTGCGGATGCCGAAGCGTACCGCGATGCGGCCTTCGCAGGGGTGAGGCGCCTCGGGGTCCGGGCGGTCCACATCCAGCGCGAGGCGCAGCACGCCCTCGTTGCGGCCGCGCAGTAGTGCCAGCGCGCGGTGCGAGGGCATGGTGGCGATCGGCTCGGCAAAGTCGAACCAGTCGCGGAACTTGGCGCCTTCGTTCTCCTTGCCCTCGATCACGCTCGAGCGGACTTGGCCGTGCTCGTGCAGATAGCTGCGCAGTTCGCCGAGCAGGGTGGCGTCCTCGGCGAAGTGTTCCATGAGGATCTGACGTGCGCCGTCGAGCACTGCCTTGGTGTCGGCGAAGCCCGCGTCGGCATTGAGGTACTTCTCCGCCTCGTGCTCGGGTGTCAGCGTCGGGTCGGTGAGCAGGGCCTCGGCCAGTGGGCCGATCCCCGCTTCGCGTGCGATCTGTGCCTTGGTGCGGCGCTTGGGCTTGTAGGGCAGGTAGAGGTCTTCGAGGCGCTGCTTGGTGTCGGCGTGCTCGACCTCTGCACGCAGTTCGGCGGTGAGCTTGCCCTGTTCCGCGATCGAGGCCAGCACTGTGGCGCGGCGGTCCTCGAGTTCGCGCAGGTAGCCGAGGCGTTCCTCCAGCGTGCGCAACTGGGTGTCGTCCAGGCCGCCGGTGACTTCCTTACGGTAGCGGGCGATGAAGGGTACGGTTGCGCCATCGTCGATGAGCTGGACGGCGGCGATGACCTGGCGCGGCGAGACGCCGAGCTCGTCGGCGATGCGGTGTTCGATCGGGGGGAGCATGGGGCGGAGGCGGTGAAGCGCAAAAGGGAAGGGCGGGATAGTGCAACAGGCTACCGGCCAGGATCAACCCGCCGGCAGCACGATGCCTGGTCCGAAGCCCGGCTGCAGGGTGGAAAAATCACCACCGGAGCGGGCTTGCCCGCGAAAACGGAGGCCGGCGGACCTTTTTCGGAGTCACGCCCTCACAGGCGGGTGCGCCTGCAGGGCAGCCTCAGAGCGCGACCAGGGTCTGCCGGCCCCACCAGGTCCCGCCTGCCGCCAAGCGTATCGGTTCGCGCGCAGCGGCAGCCTCGATGCACAGCATGCGACGGAAACCGTCGTTGGGCAGGTCGGCGAGGGCCGCGCTGCGCTCGACCCAGGGGTTCCATACCACCACGTCGGGGAAACCGTCGGCGTTGATGCCCAGGCTGCGATCGTATTCACGCAGCAGCACCGGGCGGGTGACGTCTTGATAGACGCGGTCGGTCTCGGCCTCGATCAGCACCGCGTCGCCGGAGTCGCGTCGGACGCGGTTGGCGTCGGTCTTGTCGCGGTAGGAGAAGCCGTGCAGACCTTCGATGCGCGACTCCTCGACCTCGCGCACGGCAAGATAGGTATGCAGCGCCGCGGTGAATTCGAAAGGCTGATCGCTGGTGTTGCCGATCTCGAGCTCGAGATCCAGCCGGCTGTCCTCGATCAGGATCGAGAGCTCCGCACGAAAGGCATGCGGCCACTGCGCGCGCGTGTCGGCATCATCGGCGAGCTGCAGCCCGATGAGGGCGAAGTCCTCCCCGCAGCGCTCGGTGACGAGCGTCCACGCCCGGTTGCGTGCGAAGCCGTGGGCGGGCAGGGCGCCAAGGTCGGCGAACTGCGGAAAACAGACCGGAATGCCGCCCCGGATCGCGCTGTGCCCGTCGAACAAGGCTCGCGGGCTCAGGTACAGACGCTCTTCCCCGCCGGGCGGCGTCCAGGACAGCACCTGCGCACCCTGCAACGCCACCACCGCGCGTGCGCCCGCGGCGGTCGACAAGCGCAGCGCAGGCTGGCCGTGAAACTCGATGCGCTCGATCGTTGCAGCCATCGCTCAGTCCTGCAGCGCCAGCACGCCCAGCTTGACCGAGCTGTCTTCCGGGTCGCTGCTGAGCACGAAGCCGAGCTTCTGCACGAATTTCAGCATGCGCTCGTTGTTGGCGAGGAAGACCCCGTTCATGTACTGGATGCCGCGGCTGCGCGCGGTCTCGATCAGCACGCCCATCAGCTTGCGGGCGAGGCCGCGGTGCTGCCAGTCATCGGCCACCACGACCGCAAACTCGCAGGATTCGCCGTCCGGATTGACCGCGTAGCGGCACACGCCGATCTCCTTTTCCATGCCGTCGACCGCGAGCGTGGCGACGAAGGCCATCTCGCGGTCGTAGTCGATCTGGGTCAGGCGCGCGACCATGGCGGGCGGCAGCTCGCGCATGGTGTTCATGAAGCGGTAGTACTTGGTCTCGGCCGACAGCGTACGCACGAAGTCGACCTCGAGCTCGGCGTCTTCGGGCTTGATCGGGCGGATCGTCACCGTGGTGCCGTCCGGCACCGTCCAGGTGCTGATCAGGTGCGACGGGTAAGGGTGGATCGCCATGTGGTCGTAGCGGTCCGCGGTGGGCGAGACGTTCTCCACCGTGATGCTGCCATCGACCGCGACCACGCCGTTCTCGTCCACGATCAGCGGGTTGATCTCCATCTCGGTGATCCACGGCAGTTCGCACACCATCTCCGAGATGCGCAGCAGCACCAGTTCCAGTGCGCCCATGTCCACCGCGGGCATGTTGCGGTATTCGCCCAGGCGGGTCGCGATACGCGTGGAGCGGATCATGTCCTTGACGAGGAAGCTGTTGAGCGGGGGCAGTGCCACGGCGATGTCGCGGTTCTCGTCCGCGAGGTTGCCGCCCTCGCCGAAGCTGATCGCGGGGCCGAACACCGGGTCGCGCTTGACCGCCACCACCAGCTCGCGCCCGTTGCGCTTCTGGATCATCGGCTCGATCGCGATGCCGTTGATCACTGCGTCCGGCTGCACGCGCTTGACCTCGTCGATGATCTCCTGATAGGTCGAACGCACCGCGGCCAGGCTGCGGATGTTCAGCCGAACGCCACCCACGTCGGACTTGTGCACGATGCTCGGCGAGTCGATTTTCATCACCACCGGAAGGCCGATTTCGGCCGAGAGCACCATGGCTTCGGCGGCCGAGCGTGCGACCACGGTCTGTGCGATCGGGATGCGGAAGGCGGCGAGCAGGGCCTTCGACTCCATCTCGTTGAGCTTCTTGCGCCGTTCGGACAGCGCCATCTCGATGACCAGACGCGCGCTCTCGATGGAGGGCGAGGGCAGGTGCGAAAGTGAAGACGGCGTCTGCATCAGCAGCTTCTGGTTCTGGTAGTAGGCCGAGATGTGGCTGAACAGCTCGACCGCCGGCTCCGGCGTGCGGAAGTGCGGAATGCCACCGGCGCTGAACTTCTGCCGCGCTTCGGTGACGAGTTCCTCGCCCATCCAGCAGGTCACGACCGGCTTGTCCGCCGTCTTCTCGAGTTCGATGACGACATCGGCCACCCCTGCCGGATTGCTCATCGCCTGCGGCGTCAGCATCACCAGCACGCCGTCAACGTTGGGGCCTTCGAGTACGGCCTTGAGCGCCTTGCGATAGCGCTCTGGGTCGGCGTCGCCGAGGATGTCCACCGGGTTGCCATGCGACCAGCCCGTGGGCAGGGCGGCGTTGAGTTTCTCGACTGTGCCTTCGGACAGGTTGGCGAGCGGGATGCCGATGTCGGCAGCGCGGTCGGCCGCCATGACGCCCGGCCCGCCACCGTTGGTGATGATGGCGAGGCGGTTGCCGCGCGGGCGGAAGTGCGAGAACAGCGCGTTTGCCGCGGCGAAGAGCTGGCCCATGTTGTACAGGCGTATGACGCCGGCGCGGCGCAGCGCGGCGTCGAACACCGCGTCGTCCCCCATGGGTGCGCCGCTGTGCGACAGGATTGCGCGCGAGGCGTCGGGATGACGGCCGGCCTTGATCAGCAGCACGGGCTTGACGCGCGCCGCGCCGCGCAGGGCGCTCATGAAGCGGCGTGCGTCGCGGATACCTTCGACGTAGAGGAAGATGCTCTCGGTGCGCGGGTCCGAGATCATGTACTCGAGCACTTCGCCGAAGTCGATGTCCGACGAAGAGCCGAGCGACACGACCGAGGAGAAGCCCACATTGTTCGGCTTGGCCCAGTCGAGGATGGCCGCGCACAGCGCGCCCGATTGCGAGATCAGGCCGATGCTGCCCTTGAGCGCGCTGGCATGGGCGAAGGTGGCGTTGACGCCCAGCTGCGGACGCATGATCCCCAGACAGTTGGGGCCGAGCAGGCGGATGCGATGGCGGTGCGCGGCTTCGATGACCTGGCGCTCCATCAGCGCGCCGCGCGGCCCGGCCTCGGAAAAGCCCGAGGACAGGATGATCGCGGCCTTTACGCCGGCGCGTCCGCACGCGTCCATGATCGCGGGTGCCTTCTCGGCGCGCACGGCAATCACCACCAGGTCGAGGCGTTGCGGCACGTCCTCGACGGATTTGTAGCAGACTACCCCGTGCACCTTCTCGTGCTTGGGGTTGATGGCGAACAGCTTGCCCTTGTAGCCGGCCTCGAGCATGTTGCGCATCAGGACATTGCCCAAAGACGCCTCACGTTCGCTCGCGCCGATGATGCCGACCGAGCGCGGTTCCAGCAGCGGAGTCAGATAGTGCTTGTCTTTCATGATGGGAGCCTGGTCATGGTGTGCAGGGTTGGATATGCGATTTGCAACATGTCTGTCATCTCATCCGGCGGAGAAGGCGCGGGGGGACTGGACGCGATCTGATTATACTGCAGTGCACAATCGCGGGACGGCCACCTGTCGCTTTTTGTGCACTTTACGACAGTACGTGCGAATTCGCAGGCCGTAGAAGCACGCACGCGGAAGCACATGGAGGCTGTCCCGTGCCGCGCCAACCGGGTTGCTGCGGCGCTAGAATGGCCTCGGCCTTCAACCCGAACCGAGCGAATCCATGCACCCGGCGCCTTCTCCGATTTCGAGCCACGACGCGCATCTCCCGACCGGTGAGCCATCGCCATGGGTCGTCCGCTTCACGCCCTTGCTGCCCCCCGGAGGGCGGGTGCTGGACCTGGCCTGCGGATCGGGCCGCCACACGCGCTGGTGTGCCGCGAACCGCCTGAAGGTGGTGGCGGTGGACCGGGATGTCGAGGCACTGTCGCACCTGCAGGGACTCGAGGGCGTGGAAACCCGGGTTCTGGACCTGGAGGCCAAGGCCTGGCCGCTGGATGGGGAGTCGTTCGATGTCGTGCTGGTGAGCAACTACCTCTTCCGGCCGCATTTTGAGGCGCTCCTCGCATCGGTGCGCCCGGGCGGCGTGTTGCTGTACGAGACCTTCATGCGCGGCAATGAGCGCTTCGGCAAGCCCTCCAATCCGGATTTCCTGCTGCGACCGGGAGAGCTGCTGCAGCGCTTGGATGAGGCATGGACCGTGGTCGCCTTCGAACAGGGAGAGGTTGCCCGTCCACGGCCCGCCGTGGTGCAGCGTCTGTGCGCGGTGCACGCAGGTGGTGGCGGAGAGGGATACAGGCTGCCCGCGCTGCCGTGAGTCTGCGCAGTTGCCGTGCTCCCGGCGCGCAGTTTCAGCCTGCGTCCGGAGAGGTGGGCGGTGCGGCGTGCTGCGCCAGGATGCGTTGTGCGATTTCGCGGATGCCTCCATCACCGAGATCGGCACTCTGCACCCGCAGGGCGTCGGCGTAGCCGGCGTAGTTTGTGTGCTGCGAGCGGTTGTAGAGCGGGTCGTAGTGCAGGTCGATGAGTTCGCCGAAGAGTTCGGGCAGCGCGTGGGTTGCGGCGAGCGCCTTCCAGCGCTCCAGGGTTTCGCGGCTCTGGTGTTCGCGCAGCCGGTGCAGTTTGTCCTGCAGCGCGGCGACATCGTCACCGAGGTAGGCGTAGTCACGGACCAGGAACGCGAGCCTCGCCTCGCGCGTGGCGTCGACCAGGATGCACGGTGCGCGACGCATGGCCAGGATCAGTGGCTCGGGCACGAAGACAAGGCCGATCTTGCGGCTCTCGGCTTCCACGAACACCGGCTGTGCCGGGTCGAGCCGGCGCATCCTGTCCCACAGCAGGGTTTCGAAGCGCTTTTGCGCAGGCTGCGGGCGGTCGGGCAGGGCGCCGAGCACCGAGCCCTTGTGCGCGGCCAGGTCTTCGAGGTCAAGCACCTGTGCGCCTTCGGCGGCGAGCGCCTCGAGGATGCGCGTCTTGGCGCTGCCGGTGGGGCCGCTGACGATGCGCAGGTCGAGCTGCTGGGTGATGCGCTCGATCTCGGCGATGACGTGGTGGCGGAAGGACTTGTAGCCGCCCTCGAGCTGGCATGCATCCCAGCCCACCATGCGCAGCCAGGTGGTGAATGAGCCGCTGCGCTGGCCGCCGCGCCAGCAGTAGATCAACGGGCGCCAGTTCTTCGGCTTGTGCTGGAGCTTCTCCAGCATGTGGCGCGAGATGTTTGCCGCCACCAGCGCGCCGCCAAGGCGGCGCGCGTCGAAGGCGGACTGCTGCTTGTACATCGTGCCCACCACGATGCGCTGCGCGTCATCGAGCACGGGCAGGTTGATTGCGCCGGGAATGTGATCCTCTGCGAACTCCGCAGGCGTGCGCGCATCGATGATCTCGTCAAACCCGGACAGCTGTGCTACGGTCGCCACGCCTTTCTGCATGATGCTCACGCGGCTGCGGGCGCCTTGCGCGCAGTCAGCCGCTTTCTCCTTTTCAGAACATGAATCAGATCAAACTGACCGAATTCTCCCATGGCGGCGGCTGTGGCTGCAAAATCGCGCCCGCCGTGCTCTCCGAACTGCTCGCCAGCATGCCGGCCGGGCTGGTGCCGCCCGAGCTGCTCGTGGGCACCGATACCGCCGACGACGCCGCGGTGTACAAGCTCAACGAGCGCCAGGCCATCGTCGCCACCACCGACTTCTTCACCCCCATCGTCGATGATCCGCGCGATTTCGGCCGCATCGCCGCCACCAACGCGCTTTCCGACGTCTACGCGATGGGCGCGACCCCCATCCTCGCGCTCGCGATCGTCGGCATGCCGCTGGACAAGCTGCCGGCGGAGGTGATCGGCGAGATCCTGAGGGGGGGCGCGGACGTGTGCCGCGACGCGGGCATCCCGCTCGCGGGCGGGCACTCGATCGATGTGCTGGAGCCGATCTACGGGCTCGTGGCGCTGGGTGTTGTCGACCCCGAGCGGGTGCGTACCAATGCGGGGGCGAAGCCGGGCGACGTGCTGATCCTCTCCAAGCCGCTTGGCATCGGCATCCTGTCCGGTGGCCTGAAGAAGGGCATGCTGTCCGCTGAGGGCTACGCGCAGATGGTGCGCTGGACGACGACGCTGAACCGCGCCGGCGGCAAGCTCGCGGACATCGATGGCGTGCATGCGGTGACCGACGTCACCGGCTTCGGACTGGCCGGTCATTTGCTCGAGATGTGCCGCGGCGCTTCCCTGACGGGCGTGGTGCGATTCGATGCGCTGCCAGTGATCGACGAGGCGCGTGCGCTGGTCATGGCGGGCGTGGCCACCGGCGCGTCGACGCGCAACTGGGCGAGCTACGGCACGGGGGTCGAACTGGCCGCGGATGCGCCGGAATGGCAGCGCAAGCTGATCACCGACCCGCAGACCTCGGGCGGACTGCTGATCGCGTGCGCGCCCGGGGCGGTCGAGGCGGTGCAGGCCGCAATCGTGGAAGCGCAGGGCGAGCCGGGGGTGGTGATCGGCGAGATGCAGGCGGGCGTGGCGCGGGTAGTGGTCCGCTGAAGGTAGCCTCGCGGCCGATGTGCCTTGGAGGCCTCCCGCGCGGCAACTTCAGCGGGCTTTCGCGTGGGGGCTAGAGAGCATCGGCTGCAATCCTGCCCAGACGGTGTCCAGGATCAGCGTCTGCGCCTCGGCCGTGGGGTGGATGCCGTCGGCCAGGAACAGCTCCGGGCGGTCGGCGAAGCCGTCCATCAGGAAGGGAACGAAGGGTACGTCCTCTTTTTTGGCCAGGTTCTGGTAGACGGCAGCAAAGCGGCGGGTATAGAAGGGGCCGTAGTTGGGGGGCATCTGCATGCCGACGAGCAGCACACGGGCGCCGGCCTCGCGTGCCTCGGTGATCATCGCGCGCAGGTTGTCCTCCAGCACTTGCGGCTGGAGGCCGCGCAGTCCGTCGTTGGCGCCGAGTTCGAGGATCAGGATGTTGGGGGCGTGCTCGGCAAGTGCGGCGGGCAGGCGCGAGCGGCCGCCGGAGGAGGTCTCGCCCGAGACGCTGCCGTTGGCGACCTGATGATTGAAACCTTTCTCGGCCAGGCGCGTCTGCAACAGGGCTGGCCACTCCTGGCCCCTTTCCAGTCCGTAGCCGGCCGACAGGCTGTCGCCCCACACGAGGATGGTCGCCGCCTGAACGGTGGCGGCGAAGAAGAACATGAACACGAAGGTAGCGATGAATCGCAGCGGCATTGAGCACTCCAGTCCGGTCATCGAGGTCGATGGCCTGAGCAAACAGGTGAGGCTGGCCGATGGCCAGGGCGACCTGCATATTCTGCAGGACATCCGGTTTGCGGTGTCCGCGGGCGAGTCGGTCGCCATCGTGGGCGCCTCCGGTTCGGGTAAGTCGACGCTGCTGGGATTGCTCGCCGGGCTGGATGTTCCCGCCCGCGGCACGGTGCGCTTGCAGGGGCAGGACCTGTTCGCGCTCGACGAGGATGCGCGCGCCGCGTTGCGCGGCGAGGCGATCGGCTTCGTGTTTCAGTCCTTTCAGCTACTGCCGGCGCTGACCGCGCTGGAGAACGTGATGCTGCCGCTGGAGCTGGCCGGTGCGGATGCGGCACGCACGGTGGCCACGCAGTGGCTCGAGCGGGTGGGCCTGGGCAGCCGGCTTCGCCACTATCCGAAGCACCTTTCCGGTGGTGAGCAGCAGCGCGTCGCCCTGGCGCGCGCCTTTGCACCCAATCCGCGCGTGCTGCTGGCCGACGAACCCACCGGCAACCTCGATGCGGAGACCGGCAAGTCGATCATCGAACTCATGTTCAGCCTCAACCGCGAGGCGGGGACCACGCTGATCCTCGTCACCCACGACGAATCGCTCGCGCGCCGCTGCGGGCGCATGCTGCGCATGCAGGCCGGGCGCTTGATGGAGGAGGGGCACTGAGGCAGGGGGGGCTGAGGCAGGGTGCGCGCTGAGGCGGATTGCGCTGCCCACGAAACGCCCGTCGCGCGCGAGCGTCAGCCGCCGAAAATGTCGAGGATGCCGTCGAGCCCGGTGTGATCCAGGCAGCAGTGCGCCACGTCACGCAGCACGGGTTTGGCGCGGAAGGCGACGCCGAAGCCCGCTGCACGCAGCATGGGGATGTCGTTGGCTCCGTCGCCCGCTGCGATCACCTGCTCGGGTTTGAGCCCGAGCTCGTCGCGTACGCGCTCCAGATGGGCCGCCTTGGCCTCGCCATCGATGATGTCGCCAACGACCTTGCCGGTGAGCTTGCCGTCGATGATCTCAAGCTCGTTGGCATAGGCGTGATCGAAGCCCAGCCGCGCCTTCAGGCGCTCGGTGAAGTAGGTGAATCCGCCCGAAACCAGTACGGTGCGGATGCCGGCGCGCTGCAAGCCCTGCAGCAGGCGCTCGGCGCCCGCGTTCAGCTGCAGACGGTGATCGAACACCTCGGCCAGCGCCGTCTCCGGCAGCCCGGCGAGCAGCGCCACGCGGCGGGTGAGTGATTCGCGGAAATCGATCTCGCCCTGCATTGCGGCCTCGGTGATCGTCGCAACCTCGTGCTTGAGACCCTGCATGTCGGCGATCTCGTCGATGCACTCGATGTTGATCAGGGTCGAGTCCATGTCGGTGACGAAGAGGCCGAAATCGCTTAGCTTGCGACCTTCGGGCAGCCACACGTGGTCCAGTCCGCCCTCGGCGCATGCGGCCACCAACCCCTCGTGGGGCTTTGCGCCCACGAGGCGGAAGGAGCGCGTGGTGATCTGCTCGACCTCGCGTGCCTCGGTGAGCTTGGCGATGTTCTTCAGCGCGGCGCTGTCGACGTCGCCGGCCAGCACGACCAGGTTCATGCGTGTCGCTCCGCGCGGGGCAGCACGTCGCGCAGTACGGCCGCGGCGTTGCGGATCATCTCTTCGGTGGTTTCCCAGCCCACGCAGGCGTCCGTGACCGAGCAACCGTACTTGAGCTGCGATAGATCAGCCGGGATGGGCTGGTTGCCCGCCTCGAGGTTGCTCTCGATCATCAGCCCGACCACGGATTGGTTGCCTTCGCGGATCTGGTGCATCACGTCTTTCATCACCAGCGGCTGGAACTCCGGTTTCTTCCACGAGTTGGCGTGCGAGCAGTCGACCACGATGTTCTTTGGCAGCTTGGCCTTGGCCAGCGCTTGCTCGGCGAGCGAGATCGACACGGTGTCGTAGTTGGGGCGGCCGCCACCGCCACGCAACACGGCGTGGCCGTACCGGTTGCCGCGGGTGCGGGTGATCGCCGACTGTCCCATGCCGTTGATGCCGAGGAAACTGTGCGGGCTGCCCGCCGAGAGGATCGCGTTGATCGCCACCTCGAGGTCGCCATCGGTGGCGTTCTTGAATCCGACCGGCGTCGACAGGCCCGAAGCCATCTCGCGGTGGGTCTGCGATTCCGAGGTTCGCGCGCCGATCGCGGTCCACGAGATCAGGTCGCCGTAATACTGCGGTGCGATCGGGTCGAGCGCCTCGGTGGCGGTGGGCAGGCCGATCTCGCACACGTCGAGCAGAAACCTGCGTGCGCGCTCCATGCCCACGTCGATGCGGAAGGAGTCGTCCATGAACGGATCGTTGATGAAGCCCTTCCAGCCGGTGGAGGTACGCGGCTTCTCGAAGTACACGCGCATCACCAGCAGCAGCACGTCCGAAACCTCGTCGGCCAGCTTCTTCAGCCGGCGCGCGTAGTCGAGGCCCGCCTCGGGATCATGGATCGAGCACGGGCCGACCACCACGAACACCCGCGGATCCTTGCGGTCGAGGATGTCCATGACCGCCCGCCGCCCGGCCACGACCGAAGCGGCCGCGGGCTCGGTGAGCGGCACGTGCGCCTTGATCTCGTCGGGCGAGGGCATGTGGTCGAACGCGAGGACGTTGAGGTTTTCGGTCTGGGTGAGCGGCATTGCTGAGGGCTCCGGATTGCGGCCTGGAAAGCCTGCAATTGTAGCGCCCGCGATGGGCGATGTCGTTGCGGATTTGACGCGGATTTGGCGGCGCCTCGACGCGCGCGCGAGGGTGTCCAGGTGGGTGGGCGCTGGCGGGCCGGATGCGAGGTATGTGCCTTTGGGATAAAGTTCAGCCCTCATTGGGGCGAGTGGCCGCCCTCCCGGGGCTGTGCCGGAGCGGAGCAGCCTGCCAGTCGATCATGAAGGGAATGCCGTGCATATCTGGGTAGACGCCGACGCCTGTCCCGCCGTCATCAAGGACATCCTGTTCAGGGCCGCCGAGCGCACCGGAGGTGCGCTCACTCTGGTCGCCAACCAGTACCTGCGCGTACCCGCCTTGCCCCAGGTCCGTATGATTCAGGTGCCCGGCGGCTTCGATGAGGCCGACAAGTACATCGCCGCCCACGTGCAGGCTGGCGACCTGGTGATCACGTCCGACATCCCGCTCGCTGCCGACGTCGTCGCCCGCGATGCCCACGCCCTGTCGCCCAAGGGCGAGCTGTATGGCAAGGAGAACATCCGCGAGCTGCTCGACCTGCGCAACTTCATGGACACCCTGCGCAGCACCGGGGTCGATACCGGCGGCCCCCCGCCGTTCAGCATGGCCGACCGGCAGAGCTTCGCGAACCGCCTCGATCGCCTGCTGCATGCATCGGCGCAGCGCGGGGGCTGAGCGCCCCACAGGATCGCCTCGCTTCGTTTCCGGAGAGATCTACCATGTCCCAACGCTGCGCCTGGTGTGGCACCGACCCCCTGTACGTGGCTTATCACGACGCCGAGTGGGGCGTGCCCAATCACGATGACCGCCACCTGTTCGAGATGCTGGTGCTCGAAGGGGCGCAGGCGGGGTTGAGCTGGATCACGATCCTGAAGAAGCGGGCCCACTATCGCCGGGTGTTCGACGATTTTGACGCCGAACGCGTCGCACGCTACACGGAAGAGGATGTGGCGCGGCTGCTTGCCGACCCGGGGATCGTGCGCAACCGGCTGAAGGTCGAGGCGGCGATTGCCAATGCACGGGCAACGCTCGCGGCGCGTGAGCGTTTCGGTTCGCTCGATGCGCTTCTTTGGCGCTTCGTTGATGGCGCGCCACAGGATGGTGCGCGGGAGACGATCGCCGACGTGCCGGCCGAGACGGCCGAATCGAAAGCCATGAGCCGCGAGCTCAAGCGGATGGGCTTTCGCTTCGTCGGGCCGACCGTTTGCTACGCTTTCATGCAGGCGGTGGGCATGGTCAATGACCACGTGGTGGATTGTTTCCGCCATGGTGAGATCCGGGCGCTGCATGCCGCAGGCGAATGGTGAGCCTGTGGCCGTGCGCTATACTCCGCGGCGGATTTCCTGCTCGCCATGACCGTAGAACAGAGCCTCTTCGCCTTCACGCTTGCCGCCCTCGTGCTGGCGGCGACGCCCGGCATCGACACCGCGCTGGTATTGCGCATGTCGATTTCTGCCGGTGCGCGGCGCGGATTGGGCGCAGCGCTCGGGATCGCGGCCGGCTGCCTGCTCTGGGGGGCGGTCGTGGCGACCGGGCTGGGGGCGCTGCTGGCGGCGTCGGACACGGTGTTCACCATCGTGAAGCTGCTCGGTGCCGCCTACCTCGTGTGGCAGGGCGTGCTGCTGCTGCGGAGCCGGGGCTTGCGAGCCGACGCGCCTGCGCTTGCGGCAAGCGGTGAGACCGTGGGCTCGGCCTTCGCCAAGGGTTTCCTGACCAATGCGCTCAATCCCAAGGTCGGCATCTTCTATCTGACCCTGCTGCCTCAGTTCGTGCCGGCAGGGGCAGGTATGGCTGGGTTCAGCTTCCTGCTCGCGGCGATCCATGTGGCGATGTCGGTGCTGTGGTTCGTGCTGCTGATTGCACTTGCACGGCGCTCGGTCCGCTTCCTGCAGAAGCCTGCCGTAGTTGCCGCGCTCGATCGGCTCGCCGGCGTCGTGTTCCTCGGCTTCGGGCTCAAGCTGGCGGTGTCTCAGCCAGGCTAGTGTTTCGTACCCCGCGCGCCAGGGCGCATGACGAACTGCCCCAGGCCGAGAATGTCCGACTTGCGCACTTGTTGGTGTGTAGCCCAGGGCATGGCCTCGGCGTTGAGCAAGCGCCCCACGCATCAAGGGAGGCAACTCGGCGTGCAGCGCTGCGGTCTTTCTACAGCCACTTCGCCTTGCGGAAGCGCCACCAGAGAAATGCGCTTGCGCTGGCGATGATGCCAAGGCCGAACAGGTAGCCGTATCTCCACTCAAGCTCGGGCATGTGGGCGAAGTTCATGCCCCAGATGCCGGCGAAGGCCGTGGCGACCGCGAAGATGCCGGCCCAGGCTGCGAGCCGCTTGCTGATCTCGGTCTGGTCGATCGTGACCATGGACAGGTTCACCTGGATTGCGGTGCCGATGGTCTCGCGGATGCTTTCGAGCGAGGCGTTGATGCGGGCGAGGTGGTCGTACACGTCGCGGAAATAGTGCCGGCTCTTGGCGCAGACTTCGGGTACGCGCCCGCTGTGCAGCTTGCCGGCGGCTTCCAGCAGCGGCATCACCGCATGCTTGAGCATCGTGACCTTGCGCTTGAGCCGGTACAGGCGCCGGATGTTGGAGCGGGCCGCGCCCTTGGTGAAGATCCGGTCCTCCAGTGTCTCGACCTCGGTCTCGAGCCTTTCGATGAGCGGGAAATAGCCGTCGACCACGGCGTCCATCAGCGCGTAAAGCACGTAGCCGGGGCCCTTGGCGAGCATCTTCGGCTCGCGCTCACAGCGCGCCCGCACGCCGAGGAAGTCGCGCGCATGGTTGTTGCGCACTGAAAGGACGTAGTTGGCGCCGACGAAGACGTGCACCTCGCCGACCTCGAGCTTGCCTTCCTTCTCCTCGATCAGATGCATGACCGCGAACAGTTCGTCGTCGTACTCCTCGACCTTGGGGCGCTGGTGGCGGTGGTTTGCATCCTCGATGGCGAGTTCGTGCAGGCCGAACTCTTCCTTCATCCGCGCAAGCTCTTCCGGCGTGGCGTCCTTGAGCGCGACCCAGACAAAGGTGTCGCCCTGCTGGAGGGTTTCGCGGATGGCTTCGACCGGGATGTCGGCGAGCTTGTGGCCGCGCTGGTAGGCGGTACAGTTGATGAGCATCTGTCGGGTGTGCGCGTGTGTCAGGCTGGGGCGGCGCACCCTGGGTGAGATGCGCCCGTTTGTGGCGGGCAACTCTCCGGGAGAAAGTGACCAGGGTGCTTGAGGTCCTGAAGGATCAGCATCTCGGCCTGGGAGGCCGTGACCGGGCGCGAGTACATGAAGCCTTGGACATGGCTTGTGCCGAGCGCGTGCAGGAGGGTTTCCTGCTCGACGCGCTCGACGCCTTCGCAGATCACCTCGAGGTTGAGCTGCCGGGCAAGACTGAGGATGGTCTCGACGAAGCTGCGATCGGTGGGGCGGGTGTCGATGTGCTCGATGAAGGAACGGTCGATCTTCAGCGCATCGATCGGCAGTCGGTGAAGGTAGGACAGCGAGGAATACCCGGTGCCGAAATCGTCGAGCAACAACTTCAAGCGCGAACGCTTGAGCGCAACGAAGAGTTCGATGGCACGCTCGGCGTCATCCATCATCGCGCTTTCGGTGATCTCCAGCTTCAGATGGCGCGGTGCGAGCCCGCTTTGGCGCAGACTCTGGCGGATGTCCTTGAGCAGGTCGGGATAGGCAATCTGGCGCGCGGCAAGGTTCACGCTGACGGTCAGCGCCGGGCGGCGAGGATGCGCGGTCTGCCAGCGCTTGAGGTCGGTACAGGCGCGCTCCAGGATCCAGCGCCCGATCGGTACGATGAGGCCGCTTTCCTCGGCCAGCGGGATGAAGCGGGCCGGCGCGATGAGGCCTCTTTCGGGGTGGTTCCAGCGTGCCAGGGCCTCGAAGCCCACCAGCCGCCGGTCTCTCACCCGTACGATGGGCTGGTAATACACCTCGATCTGGTTGCGCTCCAAGGCGCGTCGCAGATCGAGTTCGAGATCCAGCCGGTTGAACGCCTCTTCATGCAGCTTGCGATCGAAGATCACATGGGCGCCACCTCCTTGCGTCTTGGCGCGCTTGAGGGCCATGCCCGCGTCGCGCAGCATTGCATCGGCCTCCTCATACTCCGGTGCGGACAGGGTCATGCCCGCCGACAGGCTGGCGACGACCTCCTGCGCGTGGAGCTCGAAGGGCAGCGTGCACTGCGCTTGCAGGCGCTTGATCACGCGGATGGGCGAGGTCTCGTCGCGGATGTCCTCCAGCAGGATGCCGAACTCGTCGCCACCCAGCCGGGCCACCATGTCGGTGGGACGAGTGGAGCGCCGCAGCAGGTTCGCGAGTTCGACCAGCAGCAGATCGCCGATGCGGTTGCCCAGGCTGTGATTGATGACGCTGAAGCGGTCGATGCCGCAATGGATGACTGCAAACCGGGAGTCGTTGTCCCGCCGGGCACGCTGGATGGCGTGTCCGATGCGATCGACGAAGAGCCCACGGTTGGGAAGCCCTGTGAGGCCGTCGATCAGCACCTCCGGCAGGCCGCCCGCATCGGTGCTCAGGCGCACGCCGGTTTCGTGCGCGGAGACATAGTAGAGACGGTGTTCGCGGTCGAGATTGACGCTCCAGGCGAGACCGACGTAGTGGCCATCGGCGTGGCGGCAACGGCAGGAGAAACGCAGGGTGGTCTTGTTCTCGTCGAGTTGCGAGAGGCGGTCACGGACGCCGTTGCGGTCAGCGTCGTGGATGAGTGCGGCAAATGGGCGCCAGCGCAGGGCCGTCTGATCGATTCCGAGGACATCGTTCCAGGCCTCACTCATCATCTGAACGTTCCAGTCCTCGTCCAGGACCATCAGCAAGGTGCCGGGCAGGCGGAAGAAGGCGCTTTCTGTAGGGAAGGCTTGAGGTGGTTTGCGGTAGACCTTGATCATCGGGGGCGCACCGGTGCGCAACGAAACGGTAACGCCGCGATGTTAAGCGCTTCCCGCCGGGTCCGGCTAGCGAATGGTGTCAGAGAGCGTGGCTCTGGGAAGGAGGGCGGGTCCGATGCGCGCCCTCATCCGCAGTGTCTGCCAGGCGCCAGACCGGCGCCTGCGCCCGGGCTATCCCGCCTTCACCGCATCCAGCAGGTCCTTCACCGCCTTCACCCGCTCCTTGAGGTTGGGCAGGCTCACGCGACGCACCAGCTTTTCGGGGCCGGCCATCTTGGTGCTGCGGTCCTTCTGGATCAGGAAGATGACCTTGACCGGGTCGATCGGTGCGTCCTTGGCGAACTGCACGCTGATCTGCGCGTCCGACGCATCCAGCTTCTGCACGCCGTAGTCCTTCACCAGCATGCGCAGGCGGTGGGTCTCGATGAGTGCGGCGGTCTGGGGCGGCAGCTCGCCGAAGCGGTCGATGAGTTCCTCCTGCAGCGCGCGCAGGTCTTCTTCCAGCTCGCAGTTGGCCAGGCGCTTGTAGAGCGTCAGGCGCTCCTGCACGTCGGGGCAGTAGTCGGTGGGGAGCAGGGCGGGGGTGTGCAGGTTGATCTCGGACACCACCTCCAGCGGCTGCGACAGGTCGGGCTCCTTGCCGGCCTGCAGGTCCTTGACCGCGCGCTTGAGCATTTCGGTGTACAGGCTGAAGCCGACCTGCTGGATCTCACCCGACTGGTTCTCGCCCAGCACCTCGCCGGCGCCGCGGATCTCGAGGTCGTGCATCGCCAGGTAGAAGCCCGAGCCGAGGTCTTCCATCATCGCAATTGCTTCTAGCCTTTTCTGCGCCTGCGCGGTGGGCTTGGCGCCCGGCATGGTCAGCAGGTAGGCGTAAGCTTGGTGGTGGCTGCGGCCGACGCGGCCGCGCAGCTGGTGTAGCTGCGCCAGGCCGAAGCGGTCGGCGCGGTTGATGAGGATGGTGTTGGCGGTGGGAATGTTGATGCCGGTCTCGATGATGGTGGTGCACAGCAGCAGGTTGGCGCGCTGCTGGGTGAAGTCGCGCATCACGCGCTCGAGTTCGCGCTCGGGGAGCTGGCCGTGGCCGACGACGATGCGCGCCTCGGGCAGCAACTCCTCGAGGTCGTCCTTCATGTTGTCGATGGTGTCGACCTCGTTGTGCAGGAAGTACACCTGCCCGCCGCGCTTGAACTCGCGCAGCACCGCCTCGCGGATCACGCCGCGGCTCGACGGCTGCACGAAGGTCTTGATCGACAGGCGCTTCTGCGGCGGCGTGGCGATCACCGAGAACTCGCGCAGGCCCTCCATCGCCAGGCCCAGCGTGCGCGGGATCGGGGTGGCGGTGAGGGTCAGGATGTCGACCTCGGAGCGCAGCTGCTTCAAGGCCTCCTTCTGGCGCACGCCGAAGCGGTGCTCCTCGTCGATGATCACCAGTCCGAGGCGCTTGAAGAGGACGTCCTTCTGCAGCAGGCGGTGGGTCCCGATGATGATGTCGACCTTGCCTTCGGACAGTTGCTGCAGGGCTTCGGCCTGTTCCTTGGCGGACTTGAAGCGCGACAGCTCGGCGAGCTTGATCGGCCAGTCGGCGAAGCGGTCGGCGAAGGTCTGGTAGTGCTGCTCGGCGAGCAGCGTGGTCGGGCACAGCACCACCACCTGCTTGCCGTCGGCGACTGCGATGAAGGCGGCGCGCAACGCGACCTCGGTCTTGCCGAACCCGACGTCGCCGCACACCAGGCGGTCCATCGGGCGGCCGGACTTCATGTCGCTCACCACCGCGTCGATGGCCGACTGCTGGTCGGGTGTGGTCTCGAAGCCGAAGCCCTCGGCGAAGGCCTCCAGGTCGTGCTGCTTGAAGTCGAAGCGGTGGCCCGGGCGCGCGGCGCGCTGGGCGTAGAGCGCGAGCAGCTCGGCGGCGGTGTCGCGCACCTGCATCGCCGCCTTCTTCTTCGCCTTCTCCCACTGGCCCGAGCCGAGGCGGTGCAGGTCCACGGCCTCTGGGTCGGCGCCGGCGTAGCGGGTGATCACGTGCAGCTGCGACACCGGTACGTAGAGCTTGTCGCCGCCGTTGTACTCCAGGTGCAGGAACTCGGTGTCGCCCTCGCCCAGGTTCATGTGGATGAGGCCGAGGTAGCGGCCGATGCCGTGCGAGACGTGCACCACAGGGTCGCCGACCTTCAGCTCCGACAGGTCGCGCAGCCAGCCCTCCATGGTGGCGGCCTTGCGCGCGTCGCGGCGCACGCGGCTGCGCGCGGTGGCCGCGTAGAGCTCGGTCTCGGTCAGCACCGCGAGCTTGGCAGCCGGCAGCACGAAGCCGCGCGCGAGCGGCGCGACGCCGAGCGCGAGGCGGGCGTCGCCATCGAGGAAGGCGCCGAAATCGGTGCTGGCCTTGGGCTTGACGCCGTATTCGGCAAAGAACTCGGCCATGGTCTCGCGCCGGCCGGGCGAGTCCGATAGCAGCAGCACGCGGCCGTCGAAGCCGTCGAGGAAGGTCTTCAACCTGTGCAGCGGGTCGGTGGCCTTGCGCTCGACCGCGACCGCGGGCGGGGGCAGGGCGAGCGCATCGGGGGTTTCGGCGCTCGCCTCGGCACCGATGCTCAGGCGCGAAAGGTTCTTCAGCGCGACGAAGAACGCCTCGTCGGTGAGGAAGAGCTGCTCGGGCGCCAGCACGGGGCGGGTACGGTCGCCCTTCAGCAGGTCGTGGCGCGAGCGTGTGTCCTTCCAGAACTCGGCGATCGCCGCCGGTACGTCGCGGTGCAGCAGCACCGGTGTCTCGGCGGGCAGGTAGTCGAGCAGGGTCGCAGTCTCGTCGAAGAACAGCGGCAGGTAATACTCGATGCCGGCGGGCGCGATGCCGTTGGAGACGTCCTTGTAGATCGAGGCGCGCGTCGGATCGCCCTCGAAGGTCTCGCGGAAGCGGCTGCGAAAGCGCGTGCGGCCCTTGTCGTCGAGCGGGAACTCGCGCGCCGGCAGCAGGCGGATCTCCTTGGTCGGGTAGACCGTGCGCTGGGTGTCGGGGTCGAAGGTCTTGATGCTCTCGACCTCGTCATCGAAGAGGTCGATGCGGAAGGGCAAGGGCGAGCCCATCGGGAAGAGGTCCACCAGCCCGCCGCGCACCGAGAACTCGCCCGGGCTCACCACCTGCGTCACGTGTGCATAGCCGGCGAGCGCCATCTGTGCCTTGAACTGCTCCACATCCAGCCGCTCGCCCTGCTTGAGGAAGAAGGTGTAGGCGGCCAGATAGTTCGGCGGCGCCATGCGGTAGAGCGCGGTTGAGGCCGGCACCAGCACGAGGTCGGTCTCGCCGCGGCTGATCGCGTAGAGCGTCGACAGGCGCTCGGAGATCAGGTCCTGGTGAGGGGAGAAGTTGTCATAGGGCAGGGTCTCCCAGTCGGGCAGCACGTGCGCGCGCAGGCCAGGGGCGACCCAGGCGATCTCGTCCTGCAGGCGCTGGGCGTCGAGCGGGTTGGCGGTGATCACTACCAACATGCGGCCGCGGCTGGCGAGCTGGGCGATCGCGAGCGCGTCGGCGGAGCCTGCGAGCGGAGCAAGGTCCAGGCGGGCGCCCGGCTTGGGCAGCTTGTCGGTGGCGAGGCGTGACAGGAGAGAGTCGAGGGTGTTGGGCATGAGGGCTGCGTCTAAAGCACGGCACGACGCCCGCGTAGGGCGCGGGGGTCGTGCGATCGGAATGCGCAATTATAGGAGAGCCACAGCTCGTTCATGCGCGATTGCGCGTCCCGCCCTCCACCTCACGCTCACCGCCTCACGCTCACGTTGACGTGAACGGCATGTAGACACACCATAGGTCCTCGCGCCAAGAAGGCTTTCATTCATCACAGGCTCAACGAGAGATTGCAATCATGACCACTCCGCTTCAGTCCGCCGTCGACCAGGTCATCGACAGCCGCCATTCCTGCCGCGCCTTCCTGCCGCGCACCGTTCCGAAAGAAACCATCGCCGAGATTCTTGCCGTGGCCTCGCGTGCGCCCTCGGGCACCAACATCCAGCCCTGGAAGGCCTGGGTGCTGACGGGCGACGCCAAGGCGAGGGTCACGGCCAGACTGCTCGCGGCCTTCGACGACCCTGAAGAGGCGGCCACCCACACCGATCCGTACCAGTACTACCCGAAGCAGTGGATCTCCCCCTACATCGACCGTCGGCGCAAGGTCGGCCTCGATCTGTATGGCTTGCTCGGGATCCAGAAGGGGGATGCGAAGCGGATGCACGAGCAGTTCGCGCGCAACTACAAGTTTTTCGATGCGCCGGTCGGGCTGATCTTCACGGTCGATCGTGTCATGGAACAGGGTTCCTGGCTCGACTACGGCATGTTCCTGCAGAACGTGATGCTGGCTGCCAAGGCGCGCGGCCTCGATACCTGCCCGCAGGCGGCGTTGATCCAGTTCCACCGCATCCTTCGCCCGGAACTCGGAATTCCCGACAACGAAACCCTGATCTGCGGGATGTCCCTGGGCTACGCGGACCCGGACGCGCCCGAGAACAGGCTCAGAACGGAGCGTGCGCCGCTCGACGAGTGGGTGGTGTTCCGCGACTGAGGTCCGGCTCAGTCCGGGGCGGCACCTTCCTCCGGAGGCAGGTGCTGCCGCAGCCAGGTCGCGGCTGCTCTCGCGGCAAACAGCTCCTGCTCGTGTGCATCTCGTGCCGGTGGAAGGGCGAGCCAGTGGTGGGCGCCCCTCATCAAAGGGTAGGCCGTTTCCAGGATGTTCGCCTCCGCGCTGCCGGGGCGGATGATCAGGCGCACGGGCGTGCGCACCGCGCGCAGGGGCTCTGCACCGGCCAGATCGGCGCGGCCATCCAGGCAGGCGATCGCGATGAAGGCGTCCGGGGCCCGCACCGCAGCGCGTACCGCGGCGGCGCAGCCTGTGCCGCTGGCGACCAGGCCGAACGGCAGGCCGACCAGGGGCGGCTGATGCGCAGCCCATTCGACCGCGGAGAGGATGCGATCGGTGAGGCGGGGAATGTTGTAGGAGGCATCCGCGTCGCGCATCGCCTCCTGCCGTGTGAGCAGATCCACCGTCATGGTGGCAAAACCCGCTGCCTGCAGCGCAAGTTCGAGCGGGCGCGGCGGCGCATCGGGCGAAGGGTGGCCGAGCGAATGGATGCACAGCGCGAGTCCGCGAACGTCCGGCGCATGGGCGAGCACGCCGTCGAGCCAGGCGCCGTTCGATGAAATGCTGACCGGGGTGTGGCGAAGTTTCACGAAAGCTGCCTGCCAGCGCTGGGCTGGCGGTGGATGGAGACGGGGATGCGGCGGGCGCCGAAGGCTTCGTCTATCGCTGCGCCGACCGGGCCGAACCGGCCTGCGAGCCGCTCGCCGCAGCGGGGGCAGGCGCCCTGCGCGTTCAGGCGGTAGCTGCGAATCTCGTACCAGTCGCGCACGATCACGGGCTCACCGCAGGCGGCACAGCGAGTGGTGTCGCCCTCCGTGTCATGGACGTTGCCGGTGTAGACATGGCGAAGGCCGGCATCGAGCGCGATCTGCCGCGCCCTGCGCAGGGTTGCGGGTGGCGTGGGGGGAAGGTCGACCATCTTGAAGTCGGGGTGGAAGGCGCTGAAGTGCAGTGGCACCTCGGCCCCGAGTTCGTCGTGCACCCATTTCGACAACGCCCGCAACTCGGTATCGGAATCGTTCTGTCCCGGAATCAGCAGGGTGGTCAGTTCCACCCACACGTCGGTCTCGTGACGCAGCCAGACCAGCGTGTCGAGCACCGGCTGCAGGTGCGCGCCGCACAGCTTCACGTAGAAGTCGTCGGTGAAGCCCTTGAGGTCGACGTTGGCTGCGTCCATACGCGAGAAAAAATCCTTGCGTGCGCATTCGCTGATGTAGCCTGCCGTCACGGCTACGGTCTGCAGCCCGACCGCATGGCAGGCGTCGGCTACATCCATGGCGTACTCGGCGAAGATCACCGGGTCGTTATAGGTAAAGGCGACGCTGTGGCAGCCCCAGTGAAGCGCGGTATCGACGATCTCCTGCGGTGAGGCCTGGTCCATCAGTGTGTCCATGTCGCGAGACTTGGAGATGTCCCAGTTCTGACAGAACTTGCACGCCAGGTTGCAGCCCGCCGTGCCGAAGGAGAAGACCTTGCTGCCGGGGTAGAAGTGGTTGAGCGGTTTCTTCTCGATCGGGTCGATGCAGAAGCCCGAGCTGCGGCCGTAGGTGGTGAGCAACATCACGTCACCTACGCGCATGCGCACGAAGCAGGCACCGCGCTGGCCGTCGTGCAGCTTGCACAGGCGCGGGCACAGGTCGCACTGGAAGCGGCCGTCGTCCAGACGTTGCCAGTAGCGCGCAGGAAAACGGCTGCCGATCACGTTGGCAGGCTCGGGCTGGGTGTTCATGAGGCCTCCTGTTCGGTCTCCTTCCATTTCTGTACGTGGTAGCGCGCGGCCATCAGCTCGACCACCTCGCGGTCCATCGGCAGGCCGGCCTTGTGCTTGAGCGCAGCGAGGAACTGGCGTGGCTCGGGCAGTTGATCCCACACCTGTGGCAGGAAGGTCGCGCTGCGGCAGCCGGAGAAGATGATCAGGCCGTCTTCGCCTGGGCGCAGTTGGGCGAGGAGTTCCTCTTCACCGAAGAAGTCGAGGAACTCCGGCTCGGACAGGACCGACACCTCGATCGTGATGGCGCTGAACTCGTCCGTGCCGAGCGGCCCGAAGCGCGTGTCTTCCATGGCGGCGGCCACCGCGTTGGCGATCACGTCCTCCCCCAGTTCGCGCGAGCGGCGCAGGCTGCCAATGCAGCCGCGCAGTTCGCCGTCCTTGAGCAGGGTGATGAAGGTGGCGCCTTTCTCGTGCAGGCGCGGATCTTCGGGGACTGCCGGCGCGGGACCAAGCCCCAGGCGGTGTGCGATGGCCGCGCGGGCAAGTCGCAGCAGGATGGAGCCGAAATCAGTGTCGGGCATGGCTGGGGGGTTCCAGTTCACAAAAGGCGATGCTGGTGTAGCCGACGACCTGGGAGCGGTCGCCGGCCGTGTCGCCGGAGTTGCGCAGGTCCAGCAGATGGGCCCGCAGGGGATGGCTGTGTGCTGCGAGCAGCAAGCCGTTGATCGGGGTGGCGCCGCAGGCCTGTTGGTGGTCGAGCCCGGGTCGTAGTGCCAGCACTTGCTCGACGGCGGCACGGTCGGATGCCTGCGCTTCGCGGTAGCCGAGATAGTGGGAGAGATCGGAGCTGATGAGGATCAGCGTCTCGGGACCGCCCCAAAGGCTGTCGAGCACGCTGGCGGTCGCCTCGGTGCTGGCGTCGCCCACCAGTACCGGAACAATCTCGAAGCGCTCGAGCACCATCTGCAGGAAGGGCAGCTGTACCTCGAGACAGTGCTCGAAGGCGTGCGGGCGGTCGTCCACGATCACGTCGCGCCGGGCTTGCAGCGCGAGCCATGCCTGGCGAGAGAGCGGCACTTCGCCGAGCGGGGTGGCGAATACCTGCGCGGCGGGCAGGGCGAAGCCTGGCACGGCCATGCGGTGCGTGGGGCCGAGCATGACGACGCGGCGGATACGCTCGCGCAACGGCGCGAGCAGCGCGTACGCGCTTGCTGCGACCGGGCCGGAATAGATGTAGCCCGCGTGCGGCACGATGATCGCCTTGGGTGCGCCGGGAGCGTCCAGCCCCACTGCAGTGTTGAGCAGTTCGGCGAGTTGGGTGCGCAGCACGCGTTCGTCACGGGGGTAGAACTGGCCGGCCACCGCCGGCGGCCGGATCGCTGCGAGCGCCATGATGGATCCTGCGGAAGGTTGCCTGAATGAAAACGGGGTGTTCGTGCCCATTATAGGCGCGCCGCGCGCGATCGCTCGCGTGCGCGGCTAGAATGCGCGCCATGCAGAATCATCGCCCCCGCCACTACGCCATTGTGCCTGCCGCCGGTAACGGTTCGCGCATGGGCTCGCCGCAGCCGAAGCAGTATCTCGAACTGCTCGGCCGCCCGCTCATCCATCACACCCTTTCGGTGCTGTGCGAGGCGCCGGAGATCGACGTGGTCTACGTCGTGCTCTCGGTCGATGACGCGCAATGGGCCCACTACGACTGGTCGGCGCTCGGATCCAAGCTCAGGCCGTTGTTCTGCGGCGGCGCCACGCGTGCCGACAGCGTGCTGGGCGGCTTGCGCGCGATTGCCGCCGAGGCCGCGCCGGGTGACTGGGTGCTGGTCCATGATGCGGCGCGCCCCTGCCTGGCCGCCTGGCACGTGGACAAGCTGATACGAGAACTCGCGCACGAGGAGGTCGGCGGGCTGCTCGCCGTGCCGGTGGCCGATACGCTCAAGCGCGCCGATGCGCATCGGCACGTGCTCGAGACCGTGGCGCGCGACAGCCTGTGGCAGGCGCAGACGCCGCAGATGTTCCGCTATGTGATGCTGCGTCGGGCGCTGGAGGCGCACAAGGACGTGACCGACGAGGCGAGCGCGATCGAAGCTGCCGGCCTGCGCCCGCGACTCGTCCAGGGCGATGCGACCAACCTGAAGGTGACTTATCCCCTCGACCTGCATCTGGCCGAGTGGATTCTCCAGAACCGAAGAGGTGATACCCCATGAATGTTCCATTCCGGGTCGGACAAGGTTTCGACGTGCATGCCTTGGTGCCGGGGCGCGCGCTGATCGTCGGCGGGGTGACCATCCCCTTCGAGCGTGGCCTGCTGGGCCACTCGGATGCGGACGTGCTGCTGCATGCGCTGACCGATGCCATTCTCGGCGCGGCCGGGCTGGGCGACATCGGGCGCCTGTTTCCGGACACCGATCCCGCGCATGCGGGTGCGGACAGCCGGGTGCTGCTGCGTGAGGCGTTTGCGCGCGTGCGCGATGCAGGCTGGAAGGTGGTCAACGTGGACGCCACGCTGATCTGCAAGGCCCCGCGCATCCTCCCCCATGCACCGGCCATGGTCGCGAACATCGCGGCCGACCTCGCCATGGATGCCGCAGCGATCAACATCAAGGGCAAGACCACCGAGAAGCTCGGTTTTACCGGGCGGGGCGAAGGCATCGCAGCCCAGGTGGTCGCCTTGCTTGCCCGCACGCAGGATGCCTGAGGGCGGCGCCGGCAAGGCGTCCCGGACCAGACGGGAGGCCGCGCCGGCAGCGCAGGCATCCGAGCGGGAGCGGCCGGGCGTCCGCCGTGTTTCCGTATGCCTGCGGCTTTTTCTCGCGCTGTGGCCCGCCGCCGCCACCGCCGCTGCGCTCTACGCACGCGGACGCGGCCTGCAGGAGGACTGCGGCGGACGGCTGATGCGCCGCGACACCCTGCATCTGACCCTGGCCTTCCTGGGCGACGTACCCGCGGATTCGGTCATGCGCATCGAGGCGGCGGTCTCGGGCGTGCGGGGAGAGTGCTTTGCGATCGAACTCGATTGCGTCGGAAGCTGGCACGGACATCGCGTACTGTGGACCGGCACGTCCCGCACACCCGCGGCGCTTGCGAAGCTGGCAGACGATCTCGCTGGCCGCCTGCGCGCCGCCGGCTTTTCCCTCGAGGCGCGCGGGTTCACGCCTCATGTGACGCTGGTCCGCAATGCCCGTCGCGCTCCGGTGACCGAAGTGGTGGCGGGCTTGCGCTGGCCGGTCGACAGTTTCGTGCTGGTGTCCTCCGAGCGGCTGCCCAGCGGGGCGCACTACCGCGTCCTGCAGCGCTGGCCGCTTTCCTCCTCCAGCGGCGGGGAGGCTTCGTCGGAGCAAGGTGTAAACGGGTGACGGGGCGCCCAGCGCCCCGTCCGGATCGGCCCGATCGGCCGGTGTCTCACGAGTGGAGACATGATCACCCTTCAGGTGTTGTTCACTTCAGTGAAGATTCAGCCTCTGCGCTACCTTCAAACACGTCCTCCTTTGCACCGGCCCGTGGCCTGCAGCATGTGGTCCATGAAGTTCGAAGCGTTCGCGAGTCCCTCCCTCACAGAAAAATGGTGGAACCAAGGTGCTTCCCGAGTTCTCCTTCGGGCGTCTTGGTGTAGTCCTTTTCGAAACGGTCGGTGACCATCTGCGCGGTCGGGCCGTCGAGGACGGCGTTGAGCAGCCCCATGAATGCGGGCGGTGCGATCAGGATGGCACGCTTGAATGCATTGGCGGTACGGCCGTCGTAGAGCGTTTGGGCAATCTCCTGTGCAAAGACCTTGGCCTCGTGCTGCTTGGGTAGCGTCTGCGGCTGCATCGAGCCGCCGCCTCCGTTACCGGCCATCGCGCCTGCGCGGTCCGAGACGAGATCGCCGTTTTTCTGCCTGCTTTCCGGGTGGATCAGTTCCTTCACCAGCTGCAACCCCTTGTTGGGGCCATGATTCGCATAGAGCTTCGCCAGGCTGGCGTTGGCAACCAGAATCCAGGTGATGGCCATAAGACCTCCTTCGTTGCTGAAAGACCGTTGCATTCGACCTCGGGTGCCGCCCGGGGACGAATACGGTTCAAGCTTAGGCCAGCGATGTCCGGTGTGCAAAGGCGAATTGTGACGAACCGGTGACGACGGTCGTCCGAGGTGTGCGCCGCGGGGGCTGGCCCTCAGAACACACCCATCGCCAGTCCTGCCGCCATCGCCTCGCCGAGCGCCTCGGCCTGCAGCAGATCCCCGGTGCTGACGCCCTTGCGCACGATCAGCGGCTCGGCGACCGTCTTCCAGCCATACCCCCGGGCGATCCGGTCGATCTCGCGCACGGCGCCGGTGCCGTCGTTGCCTGCGCTGACGAAAACCGCGTAAGGCAAGCCGGTGAGGCGGCCTTCGCAGGGGTAGTAGGTGCGGTCGAAGAAATCCTTGAGCGCGCCCGACATGTAGCCGAAGTTCTCCGGGGTTCCCAGGAGCAGGCCGTCGCACGCCAGCAGGTCGTCGGTGCCGGTGTCGAAGGCGCGCTTGAGCTGCGATTCACATTCCTCGACCCGTTGCGCACCACGCAGCACGGCCTCGGCGAGCCGACCAGTGTTGCCTGACTGAGTGTGATGGACGATCAGCAGGCGTTTGCGTGTAGGTTGGAAGCTCATGGGCGCGCGTGGTCCAAGGTGCGTGCTGCGGGATCGAGGCCGTACAAGAGCGCGAGCTGTGAATGGACCTGTGGGAAGCGGTCGCGGAGTACTTCCGGTGCTTCGAAGAAGACTTCGGACGCAACCGCGAAGAACTCGCCAGGGTCTTCCGCAGCATAGGGGTCGATGGCCGTGTCGACACCGCGTTCGACCTCGGCGCAGAACGCCTCGTAGGCGCTGGCGAAGGCGCTTGCCCAAGCCTTGCGGGCCATGCCGGGGCGCAGTCGGGGCAGGCCGTCGACGCCGCCGTTCTCCATGTCGAGCTTGTGCGCGAATTCGTGGATCACGACGTTCACGCCCTCCGGCCCGTCGTCCTCTTCGAACCAGGACAGCAGGACCGGGCCGCCCTCCCAGGCCTCCCCGAGCACCTCGTCGTCGTACTCGTGCAGTATGCCGGCTTCGTCCACCTCCTGGCGGGGGATCACGAAGTCGCCGGGATAGATGATCACGCCCACCCAGCCGTCGTAGGCCTGCAGTCCGATGTTGAGCACTGGCAGGCAGGCTTGCAGGGCAATCGACAGCAGCATGTCGTCTTTCAGCGCCAGACCTTGGGCGCCGTGAAACTCCTTGCGCTGGAGAAACTCGAGCGCCATCGTGCGCAAGCGTTCCCGCTCGTCCGCTGTCAGGCGGGCGAGGAAGGGCAGGCGGGCCTCGACCCGCGCCCATTGGTCGGAGCAGACCTCGGGCGGGGCAGGCCGCAAACCGAGCAGGGAGCGGAGCATCTTCAGCATCATGCGGGCGGGCCGTCGGCAGGCACGAATCCGGGAAAGGTTCCGAGTGGCTGACCGGTATGCTACCGCAGCGCTTCCGGATGCCCAATGTGGGATAATCGGCGCCATGGTTTCCGTGACGCATGCCATCGCCCAGGGCGATACCGCACCGCCCATTGACAAGCTCGCCGACGGCCTCGCGCCGATCGAGCGTGACCGCCTTGAATCCGCATTGGAGTGGATTGCCGAACTGTACGAGGGCAAGGTCCTCGGTACCGGCGAATCGACCTGGACGCATGCGATCGGGGCAGCCCTGATCGCCGCGTCGCTGCGCCTCGATGCGGAGACGCGGCTGGCGGCGCTGCTGTTTGCGGCGTGGGATGAGCTCGATGAGCCCGCCGAGGAGATCGGCGCGCGCTTCGGCAGTGCGGTTGCCGATCTGGTGCGTGGCCTGCACCGGCTGAACGGCTTGCGGGTGCTGACCCGGCTCACGACCAATGCCACCGCACCCGAGATCCGCGCACAGACCGAAGTGCTGCGCAAGATGCTGCTGGCGATGGTCGAGGATATCCGCGTGGTGCTGGTTCGCCTGGCCTCGCGCACGCAGACGCTGCGCTTCCACACCGATCTGCCAGGGGACGCCCGGGTCGAGATTGCGCGTGAAAGCCTCGACATCTATGCGCCGCTCGCCAACCGGCTCGGGGTGTGGCAGCTCAAGTGGGAGCTCGAGGATCTGTCCTTCCGCTTCATCGAGCCAGAGACCTACAAGCGCATCGCGAAGATGCTCGACGAGCGCCGCATCGAACGCGAGCAGTTCATCCAGGATGCGATCGAGCGCCTGCGCAGCGAGCTCGCCGGCGTCGGCATCCAGGCCGAGATCACCGGGCGCGCCAAACACATCTACAGCATCTACAACAAGATGCGGAAGAAGCGGCTCGATTTCTCGCAGGTGTTCGACATCCGCGCGCTGCGGGTGCTGGTGGATGACATCAAGGACTGCTACACGGTGCTGGGCATCGTGCATCAGATCTGGCAGCCGATCGCCAAGGAATTCGACGACTACATCACCAAGCCCAAGGGCAACAACTACCAGTCGCTGCATACCGCGGTGCTGGCGGGCGACGGTCGGGCGCTCGAGGTGCAGATCCGTACCTATGACATGCACCGTCATGCAGAGCTCGGTGTGGCCGCGCACTGGCGCTACAAGGAAGGTGCGAAGGAGGGGGGTGACTACGACGAGAAGATCGCCCTGCTGCGCAACCTGCTTTCGTGGCGCGACGAGGTCACGGACTCCGCGCACTGGATGGAGCAGTTCAAGCGTGCCTCGCTGGACGACACGCTGTACGTGCTGACCCCGCAGGGCAAGGTGATCGACATGCCGCGCGGCGCGACCCCGGTCGATTTCGCCTACCGGCTGCACACCGACCTCGGTCATCACTGTCGTGGCGCCAGGGTCGATGGCCACCTGGTGCCGCTGAACACGCAGCTCGAGAGCGGACAGACGGTCGAGATCGTCGCCGCCAAGGAAGGCGGCCCGTCGCGCGACTGGCTCGATGTGCGCCAGGCCTATGTCGCCACCTCGCGTGCGCGCAACAAGATCAAGCAGTATTTTGCCCAGCTCGACGAGGAAGAGCTGCTGTCGCGCGGGCGCAGCTTCGTGACCCGCGAGATGCAGCGCGACGGCCACGGACAGGCCAACATCGACGGCCTGGCCGAGCGCCTGGGCTTCAAGAACGCAGAGGCGCTGTATCTGGCCGCCGGACGTGGAGAGGTGGGCCCGAGGGCGGTGCAGACCGCGCTGCGCGAGGGCAGCGCACCCGAAACTCCGGCCGGGAACGAGCCGGAGTTCGTCGTCAGCCGCAGCCGTTCCGGCGACAACCAGGACAAGATCCTGATCGTGGGCGTGGGCAAGCTGATGACTTCGCTCTCGCGCTGCTGCAAGCCCGCGCCGCCGGATGCAATCGAAGGCTTCGTCACGCGCGGGCGTGGCATCTCCATCCACCGTGTGGATTGCGCCGACTTCCAGACACTCGCCCGCCAGCACCCGGAACGGGTGATTCCGGCCGAGTGGGGCGAGAAGGCGAACGACACCCGGACTGCGCTGTACCAGGTCGACATCAACGTGCAGGCGGGGGACCGTCAGGGCCTGCTGCGCGACATCTCCGAGGTGCTGTCGCGCGAGAAGCTGAACGTGATCGCCGTCAACACCCTGACCAAGAAGGGCACGGCCTACATGCGCTTCACCATGGAAGTGGGGGGCATCAAGCAGGCGCAGCGGGCGATCACGCTGATCCGCGAAGTGCCGGGGGTGATCGACGCGCAGCGCAAATGAGCCGCGCGCCCACCGGACTCGCTGTTGCGGCGGGCCCGGCCTGCGGTGCCGCGCTCAGCTGCTGGCGGCGAGTTCGTTGAGCAGGATCAGCTGCGCGGAGCGGCGCACGGTGCGCGCGTGCTTGCGCCGGTACTTGCCGTCCGGCAGCATCTCCCAGGCTTGGCAGTTGTCGCCGAGGTAGGGGCGCAGGCCTTCCTTCATCACGCGACGCTTCAGGCGCGGATCGAGCACCGGGAAGGCGATCTCGATGCGGCGGAAGAAGTTGCGGTCCATCCAGTCGGCGCTCGACAGATACATCAGATCCTTGCCGTCGGCATGGAAGTGGAAGATGCGGTGGTGTTCGAGGAAGCGGCCGACCACCGAGCGCACGCGAATGTTCTCCGACAGGCCCGGCACGCCTGGACGCAGCGCGCAAGGCCCGCGGATGATCAGGTCGATTTCCACGCCTGCCTGTGAGGCCTCGTACAGCGCTTCGATGGTTTCCGGCTCGAGCAGCGCGTTCATCTTGGCGATGACGCGCCCGCGCCGCCCCTCGCGCGCGATCTCCGCCTCGCGGCGGATCGCCTCCACCACCCTGGGCTGGAGCGCGAACGGCGCCTGCCAGAGGTGACGGAGTTCGCTCGCCCTGCCCAGTCCGGTGAGCTGCTTGAACACCGTCGCCACCTCGTCGCCGATTTCGGCGTTGCAGGTCATCAGGCCGAAGTCGGTGTAGAAGCGGGTCGTGCGCGGGTGGTAGTTGCCCGTGCCCATGTGCACATAGCGCCGCAGCCCGTCTTCCTCGCGGCGCACGACCATGAGCAGCTTGGCGTGGGTCTTGTAACCGAAGACGCCGTACACCACGTGCGCGCCGACCTCCTCGAGCCGGTTGGCGAGCGTGATGTTCGCCTCCTCGTCGAAGCGCGCCATGAGCTCAAGCACGACGGTGACTTCCTTGCCCTTCTGTGCGGCGCGCGCGAGGTGCTCCATCAGCACCGAGTCGGTGCCGGTGCGATACACCGTCATCTTGATCGCGAGCACCTGTGGGTCGTCTGCGGCGGTGCGCAGCAGGTCGATGACCGGTGCGAAGCTCTGGAAGGGGTGATGAAGCAGGATGTCGCCACTGCGGATGGCGGTGAAGATGTTGCGCCGCTTGTCGAGCGTCTTGGGCAGGCCCGGCACGAAGGGCGTGTATTTGAGGACGGGGCGATCCACCCAGTCCGGTACCTGGATCAGGCGCACGAGGTTCACAATGCCCGGGGTGCGGTACAGGTCGTCGGGGGTCAGATGGAAGTGCTGCAGCAGGAAGCTCGCCATCTCGTCGGAGCAGTTGTCGGCGACCTCGAGCCGCACCGCATCACCGAAGTGGCGCTGCTGCAGTTCGCCCTTGAGCGATGCGCGTAGATCCTTGACCTCCTCCTCGTCCACGAAAAGGTCCGAGTTGCGGGTGACGCGGAACTGGTAGCAGCCGAGCACGCGCATGCCGGTGAAGAGCTCGCTGACGTGAGCATGCAGCACGGACGACAGGAAGACGAAGCAGTATTCCTGCTCGCAGAGTTCGCGGGGCAGGCGGATGACACGGGGCAGGGCGCGTGGTGCCTGCACGATCGCGGCGCCGGAGTCGCGCCCGAAGGCGTCGCGCCCCTCCAGTTCTACGGCGAAGTTCAGGCTCTTGTTGAGCACGCGCGGGAAGGGGTGGGCGGGGTCCAGTCCGATCGGCGTGAGCACCGGCATCACCTCGCGCATGAAGTAATCGCGGATCCACGCGCGCTGTGCCTCCGACCACAGGCTGCGGCGGAGGAATACGACACCTTCCTGCTCCAGTGCGGGAAGGATGTCGTCGTTCAGCATCTCGTACTGGTCGGAGATGATCTCATGCACCTCATCGGAAACGCGGGCGAGCAACTCGTTTGGGGTGATGCCGTCTTCGCCCGATTTCCGGCTGCCGACGCGGATCTGCTCTTTGATGCCCGAGACGCGGATCTCGAAGAATTCGTCGAGGTTGCTCGAAACGATGCAGACGAAACGCAGGCGCTCGAGTAGCGGCACGTCGGGGTCGGCAGCCTGCGCCAGAACCCGGCGCTGGAACTGCAGCAGCGACAGTTCGCGGTTGAGGAAGTGTTCGGCGGGGTGGGTAAGCGGCGTGTTTCGGGCGATGTACATGGCGTTTTCCGGGGCGGTGCGTGCTTCGGGATTATGTGACACTTTCGTTGCATCTTCATGACGATGATTTCCGCTCCAGGCGAGATCGGGCGCGGCTTCGAAGAAGTTTTGCACGCAACGATCCAGCGGCCCGCGGTGATAGAATCCGGGCCTCGCGTCCCTGGGGACGCCTGCAGACGGGATAACGATGCGAGATCTGATTGCAGCGATCGATTTGGGTTCGAACAGCTTCCGCCTGCAGGTGGGGCGTATCGTCAACGACCAGATCTATCCGCTCGACGGGCTGAAGGAGGCCGTTCGCCTCGCCGCCGGTCTATCGCCCGACAAGAAGCTCGACCTTGCCTCGCAGCAGCGCGGCGTGCTTGCCCTGCAGCGCTTCCACGAGCGCCTGCGCGATTTCCCCCCCGGGCGCGTGCGTGCGGTGGCAACCAATACCCTGCGGGTGGCGAAGAACGCACCCGAGTTCCTGATCCGCGCCGAGGCGGCGCTCGGCTTCCCGATCGAGGTCATCGCCGGGCGCGAGGAGGCGCGGCTGATCTATGTCGGCGTTGCGCACACGCTGCCCGATCCGCACAAGCAGCAGCTGGTGGTCGACATCGGCGGCGGCTCGACCGAGTTCATCGTCGGCAAGAGCTTCGAGCCGCTGCTGCTGGAGTCGCGCTACATGGGCTGCGTCGGCTTCAGCCTCAGGTTTTTCCCCGATGGGCGCATCGACAAGCGCGGAATGAAGGAGGCGGAACTTGCGGCGCGGCGTGAACTGCAGACGATCTCTGCCGCCTATCGCGAAGCGGGCTGGGAGGAGGCCGTCGGTTCGAGCGGCACCGCCAAGGCGCTGGCCGAGATTCTGGAGCAGAACGGTTTGTCGTCCGGCGGGATCACGCGCGAGGGCCTCGAGAAGCTCAAGGCCTTGCTGTTGCGCGCGGGCAGCATCGACGCGCTCGATCTGGCCGGGCTCAAGGGCGACCGGTTGCCGGTGATCCTCGGCGGCTTCGCCATCATGAGCGCGGTGTTCAAGGAGTTCGCGCTCGAGCAGATGGTGTTCTCCGAAGGTGCCTTGCGCCTCGGCGTGCTTTACGACCTGCTCGGACGTTACCACCACCATGACCTTCGCGACGCGACGATCAGTGCCTTCGTGCGCCGCTATGGCGTCGATGTGCGGCAGGCGCAGCAGGTTGCAGACACCGCTTGTCATCTGCTTGCGCAGCTCGAGCCCGGAATGAGCGACCCGGAAGGGGACGACCAACGCTTCCTGCGCTGGGCGGCGATGGTGCACGAGATCGGCATTTCGGTTGCGCACTCCAGCTATCACAAGCACAGCGCCTACATCGTCGGCAATGCCGACATGCCGGGCTTCTCGCGCATGGACCAGGCGCGCCTGGCCCGGCTCGTGCTGGCGCATCGGGGCAAGCTGGAGCGCGTGGCCTCGGCGATCGATCCGGGCAGTGTGGACTGGCTGTTGATCGCCTGTCTGCGCCTCGCGGTGGTGATCCACCGGGCGCGCGACGCACGGGGCTTGCCGCCAGTGACCTTCTTGCGCGAGGGCAGGGGGTTCAGCCTGACCGCCGCGCCAGGCTGGCTGCAGAAACTTCCCCTGACCGCGGTGGCGCTGGAAGAGGAGCGCCGCCAGTGGCAGGGCGTAGGGCGCTCGCTCTACATCCGCGCACTGAGCCTGCGCACCCCGGTCGCCCCCTGAACGGCCGCGGGCACGCGCATGAACCGGGTGCTCGTGGTCGATGAGACGGGTGCCCGCCTTCGGGGCGACTGGACCCTGCGCGGCCTTGCGCCACATCTGCCTGCGCTGCGCCAGCGCCTGGCCTCCGTTCCTCGAGGCACGGCCTGGTCCTTGCTGGAGCTTGCACGCCTGGACAGCTTCGGTGCCACGCTGATCTGGCAGGCTTGGGGGCGCGCCTGGCCTGCGCGCCTGCAGGCGAGCGAGGCTCAGCGTACGATCATCGCTCGCATCGCCCAGGCGGATGCACACCCTCTACCCGTGGCGAGGCGAGGCGGTCCCGTAGAGGCGATACGCCTGCTCGGGGAGACGCTGATCGCATTCCTCGCGCACCTGCGTGCATTCCTAGCACTGCTCGGGACGCTGTTTCTCGATTTGCTGCATCTGCTGCAACACCCACGCCAGTGGCCGCTGCTGGAGATCTCGGCGACGGTGCACAAGGTCGGCGTGAAAGCGATGCCGGTGTCCGCGCTGGTGGGCTTCCTGATCGGGGTAGTGCTGTCCTACCTGTCCTCGCTGCAACTCAGGACCTTCGGTGCAGATGCCTTCATCGTGGATATCCTCGGGATGGGTATCATCCGTGAGCTTGGACCGGTGCTGGTGTCCGTGCTCGTGGCCGGGCGCTCCGGCTCCGCGATGACGGCCCAACTCGGTGTGATGCGGGTGACGGAGGAGATCGACGCGCTTGCCGCGATGGGCGTGTCGCGCTCGCTGCGGTTGGTGCTGCCAAAGGTGCTCGGGCTCACCCTCGCCATGCCGCTGCTGGTGTTGTGGACCTCGGCCATGGCCTTGCTGGGCGGCTGGGTGTCCGCATGGGTTGAGCTTGACCTCAGTTTCCAGTATTTCGTCACCGCGCTGCCCGATGCGGTGCCGGTGGCGAACCTGTACATCGGGTTGGCGAAGGGCGCGGTGTTCGGGCTGCTGATCGCGCTCATCGCCTGCCACTTCGGCCTGCGCGTGCAGCCCAACACCGAAAGCCTGTCTTCGCACACCACGGCCTCGGTGGTGTCGGCGATCACGGTGGTGATCCTGGTCGATGCCGTGTTCGCGATCGCCACCCGGTCGATCGGCCTTCCGGTATGAGGGCGGCAATGAGCGAGCGGGTCGTATCCCTGCGCGGCATCCTTACCCGCTTCGGGCGCAACGTGGTGCACGAGGCCCTGGACCTCGACATCCGACGTGGCGAGATCGTTGCGCTGGTCGGCGGGTCGGGTAGCGGCAAGACCACGCTGCTGCGCCACATCATCGGGCTCACCCGGCCCCAATCGGGCGAGGTCGAACTGTTCGGCGAACCCCTGCACGCGGGCAGCGAGGCCGAACGCCTGGCACGGCGCCAGCGCTTCGGTGTGCTCTTTCAGCAGGGGGCGCTGTTCTCGGCCTTCACGGTGTTCGAGAACATTGCCTTTCCCCTGCGTGAACTTGGTATGGTCAGTGAGGCCGAAATCCGCGATCTGGTCGCGCTCAAGCTTGCGATGGTGGAGATGGAGCCCGAGCACGCCCTGCTGATGCCAGCCGAACTCTCCGGCGGCATGGTCAAGCGGACCGCGCTGGCACGGGCGCTGGCGCTGGAGCCGGAGCTGCTGTTGCTCGACGAACCCACGGCCGGGCTCGATCCCGATCGCAGTGTGGCCTTCGTGCGCCTGATCCGCTCGCTGCATGCGGAGCTGGGGCTGACCGTGGTGCTGGTCACGCACGACCTCGACACCCTGGCCGCCATGGCGACCCGGGTCGCCGTGCTGGCCGAGCGCCGCATCGTGAGCTTTGCCACGCTGGAAGAGACGTTGAAGGTGGATCATCCTTTCGTGCAGCGCTTCTTCCTGGGCGAGAATGGACGCCGGGCGCTGGAGCGCGTCAGGGGAGTGCATTGAGATGGAAAACCGGGCATACGCCTTCGCTGCCGGTCTGTTTGCCCTCGTGCTGGGGGCAGGGGTGGTGTTCGCGGTGTGGTGGTTCTCCCAGGAACGGGAGGCGACGCGGGAGTTCGTGCTCGTGGCGCGAGGGGACATCAACGGGCTGGCCGAGCAGTCGCGGGTGCGCTTTCGCGGTCTTGCGGTCGGCAATGTGCGCGCCATCCACATCGACCCGGAGGATCCAGGCAATCTGATCATCCGTGTGCGCGTGCGCGCAGACGTCCCCGTCACCCGCGGCACCACGGCCTCGCTCGGCACCATGGGGGTGACCGGCCTGGCCTTCGTCCAGCTCGATGATCGGGGGGACGATCCGCGGCCGCTCGCTGAAGGAGAGGGTGCGGATGCCCGCATTACCCTGCGCCCCGGTCTGGTCGACGTGCTCGGGGTGCGCGCGATCGCCGCCCTGGAGCAGATGCAGACGCTGGGCGAACGCATCAATGCGCTGCTGGACGACGAGAACAGCGCGCGCCTGCGCAATACCTTGGCGAGGCTCGAATCGGCTGCAGTTGGCCTCGATCGTAGTGTCGGCGAACTGCCGGAGACGCTCGCCTCCCTGCGGCGCGTGCTGAGCGAGGACAACGTCGCCCGGCTCTCATCGCTGCTGTTGCGGGCGGATGCTGCGGCCGCAGAGGTGAGTCCGGCGCTGGCCGACCTGCGCCGCCTGATGCAGCGCCTCGAGGTGGTTTCCTCCAGTCTGGACGAGGCCGCCACCTCGACTGCGCAGGGGCTGGCGGGTGAGACGCTGCCGCAGTTGAACACCTTGCTCCGTGAGCTCGTGGGCACTGCGCATCGGCTCGGGCGTTTTGCCGAGGAGATCGAAACCTCCCCGCAGATCCTGCTCACTGGCCGTGCTGCGGCCTTGCCGGGGCCGGGCGAGCCGGGGTTCGAAGGACGGTGATGATGTCAGTCTGCGTGCCTTCGTGTCCCGACCGAATTGCTATCAGGAACGCATGATGAATCTTCCCGCTCCGCTGGCTCGCACCCTGCTGGTCGCGCTCTTCGCCTGGCTGCTCGGTGCCTGTTCCGCAATCGTGCCCAAGCCGGCAGTCATGGCGCAGTACGATCTCGGACCTTTCGCCCCGCGCGGTCTGGATGAGGCGTTTGCGCCCGTCCGGATCGAGGTGACGGCGGCGCCCTGGCTTGCGTCGTCTGCCATGCAGTACCGGCTCGATGCCTCCGATCCGGCCCAACGGCGGGTTTATGTGCATAGCCGCTGGGTGTCTTCGCCGCCGGCGATGCTGCGCCAGGCCCTTGCCCGCAGCCTGGGTTCGCTCGAGGGCAACGGCGGGTGCCGCCTGCGCATCGAACTCGATGAGTTCATTCAGCGCTTTGACGGTGCAGGCATGAGCCGGGTGGAGGTTCTTGTGCGGGCCAGTCTGCTGCCCGCGCGTGGAGATCGCGTCCTTGCTGCGCGTGCCTTCGAGCTTGCGGCGCCCGCACCGAGCGCCGATGCAGCGGGGGGGGTGCTGGCCCATCGCGAGGCGGTGGGCGGGCTCGTCCAGAGGCTTGGGGAGTGGATGCAGATCCTTGGCCGCGACATGACAGGCGAGACAGGATGCGAGGGGCTGGTGCAACGGGGCAATTGACGTTAACGTTAACTTCCATCGGAGCGAAGGCTCCGGGACCGACACCTTACGGAGGAGACCCGTCATGACTGCACACGAAGAGCGTCCGAACGAACCCATCCTGCTGCGCCGCGACGAAGGCGGCATCGCCACGCTCACTCTGAACCGGCCGCAGCAGTTCAACTCGCTGTCGATGGCGATGCTCGAAGCGCTGATTGGCGCCATCGACGACATCGCGCGGGACGAGAGCGTGCGTGCGGTCGTGATCGCGGGCGAGGGCAAGGCCTTCTGCGCGGGCCACGACCTCAAGGAAATGCGCTCGAACCACGCGCTCGCCTTCCACCAGCAACTCTTCCGCCTGTGCGGCAAGTTCATGATGAAGCTGACCGAGATGCCGCAGCCGGTGATCGCCCGGGTGCACAGCATCGCCACCGCGGCTGGCTGCCAGCTGGTGTCGATGTGCGATCTGGCGGTGGCGTCCGAGAATGCGCGCTTCGCGGTGTCCGGGATCAACGTGGGCCTGTTCTGCGCTACGCCCAGCGTTGGCCTGTCGCGCAACGTCGGGCGCAAGGAGGCCTTCGAGATGCTCGTCACCGGCGACTTCATCGATGCTCGCGAGGCGCAGCGCCGTGGGCTGGTGAACCGTGTGGTGCCGCCCGATGAGCTCGATGCCGAGGTCGAGCGGCTGTGCGCATCCATCCTCGCCAAGTCGCCGCTGGCGATCCGCATGGGCAAGCAGATGTTCTACAAGCAGCTCGAGATGGGACTCGATGCAGCCTATCAGCTCGCCTCCGAGACCATGGCGTGCAACATGATGTGCGAGGATGCGGGCGAGGGGATCGACGCCTTCGTGGCGAAGCGCAAACCCGAATTCCGCGGGCGCTGAAGGCGCAGCGTCGCGCAAGGGCCAGCCCGCTCCGGAGGGGGCAGTCGATGCTGATCGATTCGCACATCCACCTCGATGCTGCCGAGTTCGACCCGGACCGCACCGTGCTCATCGAGCGTGCGCGTGCGGTCGGGGTGCGCGGCTTCGTGGTGCCCGGCGTGGCGCGGGAAGGTTTCGCCGGGCTGCTGTCCCTGGCCGCCGCCCGCCGGGATGTGTGTGTCGCGCTCGGGATCCATCCTCTGTATGTGATGCGGGCCGCGATGGAAGACCTCGAGATCCTCGACGCCCACCTGGCCGCGGGCGAGGCGCATGCGGTGGGGGAGATCGGTCTCGATCACTTCGTCGCCGATGTCGACCCGGTGCGCCAGCTGGAATTCTTTCGTGCGCAGCTGCGTCTTGCACGCAGGCACGGACTGCCGGTGATCCTGCATGTGCGGCGGGCGGTGGACCCGATTCTGCGCGAGCTGCGCCGTGCGGGCATCTGCGGCGGCATCGCGCACGCCTTCAACGGCAGCCGGCAGCAGGCGGAGATCTTCATTTCGCTGGGCTTCAAGCTCGGTTTCGGCGGGGCGATGAGCTATGAGGGCTCCAGCCGGATTCGCACGCTGGCGCGCACGCTGCCCTTGTCCTCGATCGTGCTCGAGACCGATGCGCCCGATATTCCGCCAGCGTGGGCGCCTGGCCAGCGCAATCTGCCGGAAAACCTTGCCCGCTATGCACAGGTGCTCGCCGGACTGCGGGACATCACGGAGGAGGAGGTAGTCGAGACCACCGGGCGCAACGTGCAGGAGACGCTGGGTGGCTGGCGCCCGCGCTGAGTCAACCTGTCTGGCGACAGGCGCTGGAGCGTGCGATGAGGTCGGCGATGTCGCGCTTGAGCCGCCCGACGTCGCTGTCGAACTTGTCGTAGATCATCAGCGAAACGCCGAACACATAGGCGTAGAGCAGCATGCAGCGGCTGGAGGCTTCTTCCATCGGCACCCCGCAGGCTAGGAAGAGGTCGCGCGCGCAGCGCAGGCGCACGTCGTCCACCTCGGCCACGATCGCCCCGGCTTCGGCGTCCCTGCGCGCCCAGTCACGGACAGCGAGTTCGATCATCATGCCGCGCCGGCTGCGGCTGGCGCTATACACGTCGATCACGTGGTAGATCTGCTCCAGCTCGCGACCAGGCTGCGCCCGTGTCTGCTTGATGATGTCGCGGATGCGCCCGTCCTTCCAGTGCGTGAGTACGGCCATCAGCAGGTCGCGGCGGTCGGTGAAGTGCCAGTAGAAGCTGCCTTTGGTGACCTTCAGCCGTTTTGCCAGCACCTCCACGCGCAGGCCGGCGATGCCTTCCTCGGCGAGCACTTCGGTCGCGCCCGCGATCCACGCGTCGCGGTCGAGCTGGGTACGGGGTTTCTTGGCGCTTGTTTCCATACGCCGTAGTATTGACGATTCCGGGGCCATACGCTACCGTATGCGCGATACTTTTCCGTATGGCGATGTTGCCCTGCAGCAGTGCCATCGGTGGAGCGCGGTGACATAATCGATTCGTCCGGTCTGCAGAGCCGGTGTCCAGTCAGAAATCAGAGAGGAGTGCGGCAGAGTGAAAGTTCTCGTACCCGTCAAGCGTGTCGTGGATTACAACGTCAAGGTGCGCGTCAAGGCCGATGGCAGTGGCGTGGATCTGGCCAATGTGAAGATGAGCATGAACCCCTTCGACGAAATTGCCGTCGAGGAGGCCGTGCGCCTGAAGGAGGCCGGTGTCGCCAGCGAGGTCGTGGCGGTCAGCTGCGGCGTGGGCGCCTGCCAGGAGACGCTGCGCGCGGCGATGGCCATCGGTGCCGATCGCGGCATCCTGGTCGAGACCGACGTCGAGTTGCAGCCGCTGGCTGTCGCCAAGCTGTTGAAGGCGGTGTGCGACAAGGAGCAGCCGAGCCTGGTCGTGTGCGGCAAGCAGGCCATCGACGACGATGCCAATCAGACCGGTCAGATGCTGGCGGCGCTCGCGGGCTGGCCGCAGGCCACCTTTGCTTCGAAGGTCGCGATCGCCGACGGCAAGGCCTCGGTGACGCGCGAGATCGACGGTGGCCTGGAGACCTTGTCGGTCAAGCTGCCGGCGGTGGTGACCACCGATCTGCGTCTGAACGAGCCGCGTTACGCCACGCTGCCCAACATCATGAAGGCGAAGAAGAAGCCGCTGGAGACCGTCAAGCCCGAGGATCTGGGCGTGGATGTGGCGCCCCGGCTGAGCACGCTGAAGGTGTCCGAGCCGCCCAAGCGCAGCGCGGGCGAACGCGTGGCGGACGTCGCGCAGCTGGTCGACAAACTCAAGAACGTTGCGAAGGTGATCTGAAATCATGACCATTCTCGTCATTGCCGAACACGACAACCAATCGATCAAGGCGGCCACCCTCAACACCGTGACCGCTGCCTCCCGGCTGGGGGGCGACCTTCACGTGCTGGTGGCCGGTGCGGGCTGCGGCGCGGCGGCCGAAGCCGCGGCCAAGATCGCCGGTGTGGCCAAGGTGCTGGTGTGCGATGCGCCGCAGTACGAAGCGCAGACGGCCGAGAACGTGGCCGAGCTGGTGAAGGGCCTCGCCGCTGGCTACAGCCATGTCCTCGCCCCGGCCACGCCGGCGGGCAAGAACATGCTGCCGCGCGTGGCTGCGCTGCTCGATGTGGCGCAGATCAGCGACATCGTCGCGGTGGAATCTGCCGATACCTTCGTGCGCCCGATCTACGCCGGCAACGCGCTGGCCACGGTCAAGAGCGCCGATGCGGTCAAGGTCATCACCGTGCGCACCACCGCCTTCGACGCGGCGGGCGACGGCAATGCCGCGCCGGTCGAGGCCGTCGCCGCTGCGGCGGACCTGGGCGTGACTGCGCTCGTGGGGCGCGAGATCGTCAAGAGCGCGCGCCCGGAGCTGGGTGCGGCCAAGGTCATCGTATCGGGTGGTCGCGGCCTGGGCAGCGGTGAGAACTACCACCAGCTGCTCGAGCCGCTGGCGGACAAGCTCGGCGCGGCACTGGGCGCGAGCCGCGCGGCGGTCGATGCGGGCTACTGCCCGAACGACTACCAGGTCGGGCAGACCGGCAAGATCGTGGCGCCCCAGCTCTACATCGCGGTGGGCATCTCGGGCGCGATCCAGCACCTGGCCGGCATGAAGGACTCCAAGGTGATCGTCGCGATCAACAAGGATCCGGACGCGCCGATCTTCCAGGTGGCCGATTATGGCCTGGTGGGCGACCTGTTCCAGGTGGTGCCGGAACTGACCGGCGCGCTCTGAGCGGGTCCGCAGGGCAATCAGCATGGACCTCCCGGCCTCCCTCTATCCGGCGGCGTGGCAGGGGGGGCTGCTGATTATCGCGATGCTCGGTCTGTACCTGACCGCGCGTCGTGCGCCATGGAGCAGGCTGGGCGAAGCCACGAAGCTGCATCTGGTGCTGGGCTTCGCGGTGGCGCTGACATTGGTGTGGAGTATGAAGGCAGGGGTTCAGCCGGGGCTGAACCTGCATCTGCTCGGCGCCATGGCGGCAACCCTGGTCCTGGGCGCGTGGCTTGCCGTCGTGAGCATGAGCCTGGCGCTGCTGGGGGTGCTCGCCAACGGTGGCATCGGGCTTGCGGACTGGCCCGTGAATTTCGTTCTGATGGCGCTGCTGCCCGTGCTCATCGCGAATGGGATCCGGTACCTGGCCGAACGGGTGTTGCCCGCGCATTTCTTCATCTTCGTGTTCGTGGTCGGCTTCGCCGGCGCTGCGTTGACGGTGATGCTGCAGGGTGGGATCGCTGCGGCCTCGCTCGCCCTTGCAGGCGCGTACCCGGCGGGATTCCTGCTCGAAGAGTACCTGCCCTTCTTCCTGCTGCTCGGGTTTTCCGAGGGCTGGATCAGCGGCGCGGTGATCACGCTGATGGTGGTGTATCGGCCGGAGTGGGTCGCTGCGTTCGACGATCGACGCTATCTGCTCAACAAGTAAGGCTTTCTAAACAATTTCGGAGCGCCAAAAAATCATGAGTCAATATAACGCCCCCATCCGCGACATGCAGTTCGTCATGCAAGAGCTTGCCGGACTGGACGAAGTGGTGAAGCTGCCGGGTAACGAGGAAGTCTCGGCAGATCTGGTCGATGCGATCCTCGAAGAGGCCGACAAGTTCGCCAGCGGCGTGCTGGCGCCCCTGAACTGGACGGGTGACCAGGAAGGCGCGAAGTGGAACGACGGCGAAGTGGCCACTGCACCGGGCTGGAAGGACGCCTACAAGCAGTTTGCCGAATCCGGCTGGACTGCGCTTGCCTGCGAGCCCGAGTACGGCGGTCAGGGCCTGCCGAAGTTGCTCGCCACGGCGGTCATGGAGATGTGGAAGTCGGCCAACATGGCCTTCTCGCTGTGCCCGATGCTTACCAACGGTGCGATCGAAGCACTGATGCTGCGCGGCAATGTCGAGCAGAAGAACATGTACCTGCCGAAGATGATCTCGGGTGAGTGGACCGGCACGATGAACCTGACCGAGCCCAACGCAGGCTCGGATCTCGCTGCGGTACGCACCCGCGCCGAGCCGCAGGGGGATGGCACCTACAAGATCTTCGGGCAGAAGATCTTCATCACCTACGGCGAGCACGACCTCACCGACAACATCATTCACCTCGTGCTGGCGCGGTTGCCGGACGCCCCCGAGGGCGTCAAGGGCATCTCGCTGTTCGTGGTGCCCAAGTTCATGGTGAACGCCGATGGGCTCCCGGGCGCCCGTAACGACGTGCACTGCGTGTCGATCGAGCACAAGCTCGGCATTCACGCCAGCCCGACCGCGGTGCTCGCGTTCGGTGACAACGGTGGCGCGATCGGCACCCTGGTGGGTGAGCCGAACCGCGGCCTCGAGTACATGTTCATCATGATGAACGAAGCCCGCTTCGCGGTCGGCATGGAAGGTCTTGCACTCTCCGAGCGCGCCTACCAGCATGCGCTGCAGTACGCAAAGGAGCGCATCCAGGGAACCGAGGCCGGCGTGCGCGGTGGCCCCAAGGTCAGCATCCTCCACCACGCTGACGTCCGCCGCCTGCTCATGAACATGAAGAGCCGGACCGAGGCCATGCGTGCGCTCGCGTACGTGGTCGGCGCCGCAACCGATAAGGCACACAGCCACCCGGACGAAGCGGTGCGTGTCCAGAGCCAGGCTTTCGTTGATCTGATGATTCCGGTGGTGAAGGGCTGGTGCACCGAAAATTCGATCGACGTCACTTCGGACGGCGTGCAGGTTCATGGCGGGATGGGCTTCATCGAGGAAACCGGAGCGGCCCAGTTTTTCCGCGACTCCCGCATCACCACCATCTACGAAGGCACGACCGCGATCCAGGCCAATGACCTGATCGGACGAAAGATCGCTCGCGAGAACGGCGCCACCGTCGGAGCCGTGGTGCAGATGATGCGCGCCGTGGAAGCCGAACTCGAGGGCGTTCAGGATGCGTCCTTCGCCGCCATCGCGCGCTCGCTCAAGACGGGCATCTCCGCGGTAGAAGAGGCGGTGGCCTACATCCTTGCAACCTACGCCAAGGACATCAAGGCCGCTTCGGTCGGCTCGGTGCCGTTCCTGAAGCTGCTCGGTATCGTCACCGGCGGCTGGCAGATGGCCCGCGCTGCGCTGGTCGCCAAGCGCAAGCTCGAAGCGGGTGAGGGCGATGCGGGCTTCTACACGGCCAAGATCGTCACCGCACGCTTCTATGCGGATCATGTGCTGTCGCAGGCTTCGGGCCTGGCCTACACGGTGGTGAATGGTGCTGCAGGCGCGCTCGAGTTGAGCGAAGAACAGTTCTGATCCGCAGGGCCCCGGTCCTACCGGGGCCTTCGGTCGGATCGCTACCTGCAGAAGGGGCAAAAGGAAACGCCCGTCCGGCATGTACCGGGCGGGCGTTTCCTTTCCTGACCTTAGGGGCAGGTTTCGCCGCCCCCCAGCGTCATCTGCCAGCCCCGAAAGGGGCTGCCAGCGTACTTACTCGACCTTCGCCTTCTCGCGCAGTTCGAGAACGTGGCGCTCGACTTTCTGCTGTTGCAGGCGCTGCTCGAGTTGGGCCTTCACTTCCTCGAAGGGAGGCGCCTGTACGTCGCGGACATCGTCGAGCTGAATCACGTGGTAGCCGAAGTCGCTCTTGACCGGAGTGCTGGTGTACTTGCCCTTCTCCAGCTTGACCATGGCTTCGGAGAACGGCTGCACGTACATGCCGGGGTTGCTCCAGCCCAGGTCGCCGCCGCGCTCACGCGAACCGGGGTCGCGCGAATCCTTGGCGACTTCCTCAAACGGCGTGCCGTTCTGCAGGCGGGCGATGATGGCCTTGGCTTCGTTCTCGGTTTCGACCAGGACGTGGCGCGGCTTATATTCCTTGTCGCCCATGCGGCCCTTGATCGCCTCGTATTCCTTCTTCAGGTCGGCTTCGCTGACCGGGTTGGTGCGCACGTATTCCTGCAGGTATGCGCGGATCAGGATGGCCTGGCGTGCCAACTCCATCTGCGCATTCACGTCTGCCTTCTTGTCCAGACCCTTTTTGCCCGCTTCCTGGCTCAGTACCTCGCGGCGGATGAGTTCCTCGCGCACCGCATTGCGGAGCTGCTCTCCCTCGGGAGCACCCTGGGCACGCTGTTCGGCGAGCATGGCCTCAGCGCGGGCAGCGGGGATCGTGGCCCCGTTCACCTTGGCGACAGAGTCGGCAGCGACGGCGGGAAGGGCGAGGAAGCCGGCGAGCAGGGTGATGGCGAGACGGCTCGGAAAATGTTTCATGGAGATTCCTTCAGTTTGCTTGTGAGTTGGCCTCGGTGGCCGAAAGCGCGCGAATGGCGAGGGCATGGACATCCCTCTTCATCATGTCGCCAAGCGCGTCGTAGATCATACGCTGTCGGAGCACTCTGCTACAGCCTTCGAATGCTTCCGACACGATGAAAACCCGGTAATGCCCACCTCCGTCGCGCGCGCCAGCGTGCCCGGCGTGGAGGGCGCTGTCATCCAGGATCTCGAGTTGCTGCGGCGACAACCGCTCGGCCAGGATCGCGTGGATGCGCGCAGCGGTCTCCGCGCTCATGGGAGGACCTTGCGGAAGGGGTGCACGCGCGTACGTGCGAATACGCCCTCGCGTACATAGGGGTCTTCGGCGAGCCAGGCTTCGGCGCTGGCGAGCGAGTCGAACTCCGCCACGACCAGGCTGCCGGCAAATCCGGCCGGGCCTGGGTCGGGGCTGTCGATCGCCGGCATCGGGCCGGCCAGCAGCAGGCGGCCCGCGTCGCGCAGCGCTTCGAGCCTGGCGAGGTGCCCGGGGCGAACCGCCAGGCGTGTCTCCAGCGCCCCGGGCGCATCCTCTCCGATCAGAGCGTAGTACATCAGTTGGTTTCCTCTTCCATGTAGCGGGACAGATAAAAGCCTTGGCCGAGCACGAAGGCAAGCATCAGCCCCATGCCGCCGAACATCTTGAAATTGACCCAGGTTTCCTCACTGAAACTGTAGGCGACATACAGGTTCAGCAGGCCCATCGCGATGAAGAAACCAGCCCAGGCGAGATTCAGGCGTCCCCAGATTTCGTCGGGCAGCTTGATCTGCGCTTCGAGCATCTTGCGGATGAGGTTGCGCTGCAGCAGCGTGGCCGAGCCGAGCAGCACCGTGCCGAACATCCAGTACAGGGCGGTCGGCTTCCACTTGATGAAGGTCGGGTTGTGGAAGAACAGCGTCGCACCGCCGAAGACGACGATGATCGCGAGGCTGACCCAGAGCATGGTGTCGACCTTGCGGTGCTTGAGCCAAACGATCGCAATCTGCAGGAAGGTGGCGAGGATGGCCACGAAGGTTGCAATGAGGATCGGTGCCTGGGTGGGGGCGATGCCGTCGCCAAGCCAGCCGCTCGCGATGGCATGGGTGGCTTCGGGGTTTGCGCCACCGATTTTGTAGGCGGCGAAGAAGAGGATGACCGGTAGCAGGTCGAAGAGGAATTTCATGATTTCTGACGATCGCCGTTCGTGACAGGGTGCATTCTATCGTGTTCGCCGACGCTCTCCGGCAGCGGCAGGCACAGGACGGCGCGCAGGCCGCCTCCCGGGCGCGCCAGCAGGTCGAGCCGCCCGCGGTGGGCACGCATCACCCGGTCCACGATGGCCAGCCCCAAACCGGCGCCCTTGGTGTTCGAGCGCGCCTGTTCGAGCCGGGTGAAGGGTTGTCGCAGACGTTCGACCTCATGCTCCGGAATGCCAGGTCCACGGTCGGCGAGCTCGATGCATGCAAAGCCGTCGGCACGGTCGACCTTCAGATCCAGGCCGGTGTTCCCTTCCGCGTAGCGCAACGCATTGTCGATCAGATTGGCTAGGGCGCGGCGGATCGAGAGGGCCCGCGCCGGGGCGAAGACCGGCTCCGGCGCATCGAGACGGATGTTGACGCCACGCAGGCGATAGGGCTCGCTGACTTCGCGTGCGAGCTGGGCGAGGTCGGTCGGGTGCGGGCTCTCCTGAGGGTCGCCACGGCCGAAGTCGAGGAACTGCCCGATGATCCGGTCCATTTCCTCGATGTCGGTCACCATCGCGCTCACCTCGCTCTCCGGCGCGCCGGACATTTCGATGCCCAGACGCAGGCGGGCGAGGGGGGTGCGCAGATCGTGCGACACGCCGGCGAGGATCAGGGCCCGGTCTTCGTCCATGCGCGCGAGGTTCCCTGCCATCTGGTTGAAGGCGCGGGCCACGACCGCGATCTCTTCGGCGCCATTGTCCAGGAGCGGAGGGGGGCGTTCCCCTTGTCCTACAAGGCGCGCCGCACCTGCGAGCTGTCGCAACGGTGCGCTGATGTGGGCCACGATCAGGTACGCGCCGACCAGTGCAGCAAGCAAGGCGCCGCTGCCCCATCCAAGCCAGTCGAGGTTGTCTGGGCTGTCGATGCGCTCCGGAGGCAGCATGACCCAGTATTCGTCATGAGCGTCGTCCGGATCGAGCCGGAAGCTCACCCAGAAGCCGTCAAGCGACTTCCATCGGGTTGCAAATCGGGTGTGCTCGCCCAGTTGGCGGCGCACGTCCGCAGTCAGCAGCCGCATCGGGCGCGTATCGGGAAGCGGCATCAACTCGTCGCTGGCCTCGGCGGGGTAGATGCGGATTCCTTCCAGCGCGGCGAGCTCGATCAGCAGGTCCATGCGCCGTTCGAGGTCGGCGTTGATCAGCGCGGTGCGGGTGAGGTTCACCACCGATACGACCATCTGCGCCACATCGCGCGCGCGCGCGGGTTCCTGGAAATAGCGGAAGATCTGCGACCAGATACCGAGGGTGAGGATCAGCAGCAGCGCAATCAGCAGGAAGGTCTGGCCGAGCAGGGTCCGTGGCCGCGGACCGGGGCGGCGCTCGCCCGCCGTGCCCTGCGCGGCGGCAGCCTTGTGCCGGACCATTGCTGCCGGCTCAGCCTGCGGCCGAATCTTCGGCCTGGCCGGTGTCGGCGTCCTGCTCCTTCGTGCCCGCTTTCGGGTCGTCGGGCACGAAAACGTAACCGAAACCCCAGACGGTCTGGATGTAGCGCGGTTTGGCCGGGTCGTCCTCGACCAGCTTGCGCAGGCGCGAAACCTGTACGTCGATGGCGCGATCGAAGACGCCGTATTCCCGGCCGCGGGCCAGTTCCATCAGCTTGTCGCGCGACAGGGGCTGGCGCGGGTGGGTGAGCAGGACCTTCAGCAAGGAGAATTCGCCCGTCGTGAGCTGGATTGCCTCACCGTCACGCACCAGGATGCGAGTGCCCAGATTCACTGCCACGCGGCCGAAGGAGACCACCTCGTCTTCGGCAGCAGGGGCGCCCGGCAGCGTCTGTGGTTGCCTGCGCATGACGGCCTGGATGCGGGCGACGAGTTCTCGCGGGTTGAATGGCTTGGCGATGTAGTCATCCGCGCCCATCTCGAGGCCAACGATGCGGTCCACATCATCGCCCTTGGCGGTCAGCATGATGATCGGGATCTGGTTTTCCGCCGCGCGCAAGCGCCGGCAGATGGCCAGCCCGTCCTCGCCGGGCAGCATCAGGTCGAGCACGATCAGGTCGTAGTGCTCGCGGTGCAGCGCACGATCCATCATCGGCGCGTCTCCGACGGCCTTCACGGCGAATCCCTGTTCCTGGAGATAGCGCGAAAGCAGCTCGCGCAGGCGCGCGTCGTCGTCGACGACCAGGATGCGGTAGCGGTTTTTCAGGTTCATGCGTGAAATCCTAGCCTGACTCGCAGGGCCATGCCAGCACATCGCGCGGGTTGTGCTTCGTGCAGGCGGTAAGGCTTCGTAAGCCATGCACATGGCGGCAATATCACCTTACAAAAGTTCCTCTGGGAGGTGCCCGCGGGCTTCCTGCAGCCGCCGTATTCCCGTATGTTCGGGGCTGGACAGAAAACCACCCCGGTGGGGACGGACAGCCGCTTCGGCGCCGTCCGCACGGACACAGATCATGCGTCTTGCCGCCTTGCCCTCCCTGCGATCCAGCCCGCTGCCCTTTTCCGGCCGGTCGCGTCTTTGCAGCATCGCCGGGTTTGTCCTGCTCCTTGGCGTGAGCATGGGCGTTGACGCCCAGCCGGACGTGCCTGCCCGTTTCGCGCAGACGGCTGTTGATCCGTTGCCGCTGGAGCGCGTGGAGAAGCGGCCGGACTGGCGCCAGGTGCTGGATGGGCAGGCGTCCGACGGCGAGGCGGCCGAGTGGCAGAGTTCGCCGCAGCGGCGCCGCATGAGTCGCGAAGAGCGCGATCATCTGCGCAAGCATGTTCGCGATGCTGCGCGGGACGCCTACCCGGACGCCCCAGCGCGCGGTGCCAAGGGGCGCTGAGCGCGCGCTGCTGCTCGCCGGGCTGCCGTCGTAGTGAAACGGTCGGCCGGGCTGCGGCACAGGACGCCGGCGCAGGAGATTCTCCGCGCTCGTCCTGCCACGTGTCGGTAGAATACCGGCCTCATGAAAGTCCTTTCCATCGAAACTGCCACCGAGCGCGGAAGCGTCGCCGTCCTGCACGACGGGGAACTCCTGGCGCGCCGTGTCGAGGGTGCAGCCAACCACTCCGAAGCCATCCTGCGCGATGTGCGCGCACTGCTCGCCGAGGCGGGCCTGGGCGTGGGCGATCTCGACGCCGTGGCCTTCGGCGCGGGGCCAGGAGCGTTTACTGGCGTGCGGCTGGCGTGTGGGATCGCGCAGGGCATTGCGCTCGCTGCGGATGTCGGGGTGGCCGCAGTCGGCAGCTTGCAGGCGCTTGCCCTGCAGACTGGTGCGGCGCGCGCCTTCGTGGCGACGGACGCGCGCATGGGTGAGATCTACTGCGGCGCGTTCGAGGCCGACACCGAAGGCGTGCCGGTACAGATTGGCGCTCTACGTTGCGTAGCGCCGGTCGAAGTCGAGTTGCCGGCTGGGAACTGGTTCGCCGTGGGTTCCGCGTTCAAGGTATGGCCGGAGGTGCTGCAGGAGCGCTTCATGGGACGTCTGCTCGGCTGCGCACCCGAACACATGCCGCGGGCCGAGGAGGTTGCCCGCCTCGCGGCGGTGGCCGCGGCGCGTGGGGAACTCCTCGCGGCGGAACACGCTACACCCCTCTATGTACGCGACAAGGTCGCCTTCACGACGGCGGAGCGGCTCGCGCGCGGAGGGCGGGCGTGACGCCGGTGCTGCGCTTCATCGCCCTCGACGCCGGTCACCTGGACTGGGTGGTGGAGCAGGAGCAAGCCTTGCAGGCACACCCGTGGACGCGCGGCAACTTCGAGGACTCGCTCGCTGCCGGACACGAAGCCTGGGGGCTGCTGGTCGATGAAGCCCTGGCCGGATACGCGATCGTTTTGCGCGTGCTCGATGAGGCGCACTTGCTGACGATCGGCATCGCCCCTGGCTTCCAGGGGCAGGGGCTCGGCACGCAGTTTGTGGAGCGCTTGAGCGTGCATGCGCGGGACGATGGGGCGGCAAGCTTCTACCTCGAGGTGCGTCCCTCCAACACGGCGGCACTTGCGCTGTATACGCGTTCCGGGTTCGTGGAGATTGGTCGGCGCAGGGGTTATTACCCGGCGCAGGACGGTCGGGAAGATGCAATCGTGATGAGACGCGCGCTCTGATGGCTGTTCGGACCTCGAGTTGGCCGGAGGCAGCGCTGCGCGAGATGAGGCTGGGGCCGCTCTGGCGCCTGCGCGCGTGGGCGGCGGCCGGCGCCGATGCGCCGCTGGCGGCAGCGGGGCCGGAAGAGGTATCGGCAGAGGTGTCGGAAGTGGCTGCAATCTGTCCGCCCACCGCTTCGCAGGTCGTGCCCGGCAGGCCGCTTGTGCAGAAGTCCGAAGGTTTCGCGCGTTCGCCGAGCCCGTCGCTGCAGGCCCGGGATGATGGGCGCGCGAACCGGATCGCAACACTGGGGTGGGAAGCGCTTGAAGAGGACATCCGTGCCTGCCGTGCCTGCCCGTTGTGCGAGCGGCGCAGGCAGGCAGTGCCGGGGGTGGGCGATCGAAGCGCGCGCTGGATGCTGGTCGGAGAAGGGCCCGGCGCCGAAGAGGACCAGCGCGGAGAACCATTCGTGGGTCAGGCGGGCCGCTTGCTGGACAGCATGCTTGCGACGATCGGGCTGGCGCGCGGCGAGGACGTCTACATCGCGAACGCGGTGAAGTGCCGCCCGCCGCACAATCGCACGCCCGAGCGCAGCGAGATCGCTTCATGCCTGCCGTATCTGGAAAGACAGATTGCGCTCGTGCAGCCGCGCCTGCTGGTCGCGCTCGGGAGGCCGGCTGCACAGGCGCTCTTGCAGCGCGAGCTTGCGATTACTTCGGCGCGTGGCAAGCGTTTCGAGCACAACGGTGTCGCAGTCGTCGTCACCTATCACCCCGCCTATCTGCTACGCAATCCGCAGGACAAGGCGAAGGCCTGGGAAGATCTGTGCTTCGCGCGCCGCCTCATGGCCGAGCTGGGCGATCGGGTCTGAACGTTCTCAGAGCCTCGCTGCCTTGAGTGCGGGGCACGATCCGGCTGCCGGAAATCGGTGCTGCCCGGGGGCGGTGGCCGGAAGAAGTTCAGCCGGCGCGTGAGCGGAGTGGGGTGCTCAGTGCGTGCGGTCCTCGAGCAGGGCGACGTTGTCGAATTCGCGCTGATTGGCGTCGTGCCTGCGCATCACCAGCAGCATCGTTCCAGCGACGAAGGCCCCGAACATGACGATCACGGTGTTGATCGAAAGGCCCGACATGACCAGCAGCGCGTAGGTGCCGGTCATGACCAGGATCGACAGGTTCTCGTTGAAGTTCTGCACCGCGATCGAGTGGCCCGCACCCATCAGGATGTGGCCGCGGTGCTGCAGCAGTGCATTCATGGGCACGACGAAGAATCCCGCCAGTCCGCCAACCACGACCATCAGCGCCATCGCGATCCAGGCCTCGGTGACGCCGATCATGCTCATCACCACCACGCCCATAGCGATGCCGAGCGGGATCACCTGCACCGAGCGACGCAGCGAGACGTAGCGTGCTGCAAGCACCGAGCCGGTGGCCACGCCTAGCGCGACCACGCCTTGCAGCATCGATGCTTGGGAGAGGTTCAGGCCGAGGTTGTGTTCGGCCCACTTGATCACGATGAATTGCAGGGTCGCGCCTGCGCCCCAGAACAGCGTCGTCACCGCAAGCGAGATCTGGCCCAGCTTGTCGCGCCAGAGCAGGCGCAGGCAATGGTTGAAGTCGTGGATCAGGTAAAGGGGATTGCGCTTGAGCGGCTTGTGATCGACGCCGGTGTCCGGTATGTAGAAATTGAATGCCGCCGCGAGCAGGTATAGCGTGCCCACGAACAGCACTGCGGCCGCGAATGGCGTGTGGGCGAAAGGCAGGCCCAGCCCGCCGAGCAGGCCGGCCACGTCCTCACGGATCATGACGCCGCCGAGCACCGTGCCGGCGATGATGGCTGCCACGGTCAGTCCCTCGATCCAGCCGTTGGCCACGACCAGCAGCCGGTGCGGCAGGTATTCGGTGAGGATGCCGTATTTCGCCGGGGAGTAGGATGCCGCGCCCAGGCCGATGATCGCGTAGGCAAAAAGCGGATGCGTGCCGAGAAAGAGCAGCAGGCAACCGCCGATCTTGATCGTGTTGCTGATCAGCATCACCCGCCATTTCGGCATCGAGTCGGCGAATGCGCCGACGAAGGCTGCGAGGAGCACGTAGGAGAGCGTGAAGAACAGCTTGAGCAGCGGCTCGAATTCAGAGGGGGCAGCCATGTCCCGCAGCATGGCGATCGCGATGATCAGCAGGGCGTTGTCGGCCAGCGCGGAGAAGAACTGCGCCGCCATGATGATGTAGAAACCGAGCGGCATCGGTGATCGGATCACGGGACTGGAGCGCGGGTTATATCACGAACGCCGGTACAGGGTGATGACTGCGCGCAAGGCGGCGGAGCACGCTCTCGCAGGCGCTACGCGGCGTGTATGCCATGCGTGTCGGAGGCAGGGCGGATCCGTATCGTGGACGCGGCCTTACGGGGTGCTGAGAGTCCCCCGAAAGGACCGCTTTGTGCTTTAATTCGCGAAATAAGTCATTCTTATACACACCATGGCAGATCGCAGACTTCAGGTATTCCACGCGGTGGCAAAGCACGGCTCGTTCACGCGCGCAGCCGAGCATCTCCACATGACGCAGCCCGCCGTCACTTTCCAGATCAAGCAGCTCGAGGAGCACTTCGATACCCGCCTGCTGGATCGCGGCCATGGAAAGATCAACTTGACGCCTGCAGGGGAGTTGGTGCTTGCCTACGCAGAGCGCATCCTCGGCTTGTCGGCGGAGCTCGATTCCCGGGTGTCGGAGCTGACAGACGAACTGGCCGGCCAGCTCAAGATCGGCACCAGCACGACCATTGCCGCGTACTGGCTGCCGGAACTGCTCGAGGGATTCAAGCGGCGTTACCCGGGGGTCTTGCCGCGGGTGGTGGTGGGTACCTCGAAACTGACGGAGGACCGGGTCGCGGCGCGTGATCTCGACATCGGTCTCATCGAGATCGCCACCGAGCAGAACACCATCGAGCGCCGCAGTGCCGCGCGCGATGAGCTGCTGGTGATCTGCAGGCCTGACCATGCGCTGGCGAAGTTCGCTGAACTGACGGCCAAGGATCTGGTCGGGCATCCCTTCATCGACCGGGATCCGGGTAATGGCATTCGTCAGATCGCGGATGAGTTCTTCGAAGCGGCCGGGATCGCGGGCAGCGAGATCACGCTGTGCGCCGAGCTTGGCAGCCTGGCGACCGTGAAGCAGCTCGCGGCGGCTGGGCTGGGCTTCGCGATCGCCTCGCGGCGCGCGATCCTGCGCGATGTGGAAGAAGGGCGACTGGTGGCCATCCCGCTCAAGCCGCGCCTGTACACCCCGCTCGAAGTCATCCTGCCGCGTGACAAGTTCCGCTCGAGGCTGATCAACGCCTTTGCCGAATTCGTGTGCGAGGAGTTCGCGCGTATGGCCCGCGAGCGCGGCGAGGGCTGAGTCTTTGGCACGCAGCAAGACGGCTTTCGTGTGCACCGAGTGCGGTGCGCAGACCGTACGCTGGCAGGGGCAGTGTCCGCGGTGCCAGGCCTGGAACACCATGGTCGAAACCGTGCTCGAACCGGCGGCGCCGGCTGCGGGCAGCCGCTTTGCCGCCCTGGCCGGTGAAACCAGTCGGCTGCAGGTGCTCTCGACGCTCGAGCCGCGCGAAGAGCCGCGCCTGGCTACCGGCCTGGACGAGTTCGACCGCGTGCTCGGCGGCGGCCTGGTTTCCGGTGGCGTGGTGCTGATCGGGGGCGACCCAGGCATTGGTAAATCGACCCTGCTGCTGCAGGCCCTCGCCAACCTGGCGGGCATGGCTGTGGCGCCGGGCGCCGGTGCATCCCCTGCAAAGCAGGGTTCAGGCGTGGTGTATGTCAGCGGTGAGGAGTCCGGTGAGCAGGTCGCGTTGCGCGCTCAGCGCCTGCAGCTTGCGGCGACGCCGCTGCAGATGCTTGCCGAGATCAATCTCGAACGCATCCTCCACACCCTGCGCGAAGCACGCCCACGGGTGGCGGTGATCGACTCCATCCAGACCGTCTACTCCGAAGCCCTGCAGTCGGCACCGGGCTCGGTCGCCCAGGTGCGCGAATGCGCCGCCCAGCTCACCCGCTTCGCAAAGCAGAGCGGCACCAGCCTGATCCTCGTCGGCCACGTCACGAAGGACGGTACGCTCGCCGGTCCGCGGGTACTTGAGCACATCGTGGACACCGTGCTGTACTTCGAGGGCGACACGCACTCCAGCTTCCGCCTGATCCGCGCCTTCAAGAACCGCTTCGGCGCGGTCAACGAACTCGGTGTCTTCGCCATGACCGAGCGTGGCCTGCGCGGCGTCTCCAACCCCTCGGCCATCTTCCTGTCGCAGCACGCGCAGCAGGTCGCCGGCAGTTGTGTGCTGATCACCCAGGAAGGAACCCGCCCGCTGCTGGTGGAGGTGCAGGCCCTGGTCGATTCCTCGCAAAGTCCCAACCCGCGGCGCCTGTCGGTGGGCCTGGAGCAGAACCGGCTGGCCATGCTGCTCGCGGTCATGCACCGCCATGCAGGTGTGGTGTGCTTCGATCAGGACGTGTTCGTCAATGCGGTGGGGGGCGTCAAGATCACCGAGCCGGCCGCCGACCTCGCGATCCTGTTCGCGATCGTCTCTTCCCTGCGCGATCGCCCGCTCAAGCGCGGCCTTGCAGTGTTTGGCGAGGTGGGCCTTGCCGGCGAGATCCGCCCTGCGCCGCGCGGACAGGAGCGTCTCAAGGAAGCCGCCAAGCTCGGTTTCGACACCGCGATCGTGCCGCGTGCAAACGCGCCGAAGCAACCGATCGAAGGCATGGCGGTGATCCCGGTCGGGCGTGTGGAAGAGGCGCTCGAAGCCCTGCGCACCCTTGAATGAACCTGCCGGTGCAATCCGCCGGTAACCCGTACGGTCCCAAGAGCGTCCTCATGAAACCTCCCGTCGAGTACCGTATCCGTCCGTCCAGGCCCGGCGCGCACCTGTTCGAGGTGAGCTGCACGGTGTTGGATCCCGATCCGGGCGGGCAGGGCTTCAGCCTGCCGGCGTGGATTCCGGGCAGCTACATGATCCGAGAGTTTGCGCGCAACATCGTCCGCATCGAGGCGCTGGCCGATGACAAGCCCTGCGTGCTGGAAAAGGTCGACAAACACAGCTGGCGCACGTCACCCTTGCGCGGGGTGAAGAAGCTGGTGGTGCGGTGCGAGATCTACGCCTGGGATCTTTCGGTGCGTACCGCCCACCTGGATACGACGCACGGCTTCTTCAACGGCACGAGCGTCTTCCTCGCGGTGGAAGGACGCACCGATGCGCCCTGCGCCGTCACGATCGATCGCCCCGAGGGCGGGCAGTACGCGGACTGGGCCCTCATCACCACGCTGCCGCCTGCAGAGGGCGGACCCACCGGGCGCTGCGATTTCGGGCGTTTTGTTGCCCCGGACTACGATGCATTGATCGATCACCCTGTGGAGATGGGCCGTTTCGCGCGGGCGCGCTTCGAAGCCGGCGGGGTGACACACGAGATTGCGCTCACCGGGCGGCAGGATTGCGATGTCGAGCGCCTGTGCAGCGATCTGGCGCGCATCTGTGCCTGGCAGATCGAGCTGTTCGGCGCGCCCGCGCCGGTGACGTACTATGCGTTCCTGGTCATGGTGGTGGGCGAGGGCTATGGCGGGCTCGAACACCGCGCCTCCACCGCGCTGCTGTGCAGCCGGGCCGATCTGCCGTGGAAAGGCATGGTAGGCCTGTCCGATGGCTACAAGAGCTTCCTGGGTCTGTGCAGCCACGAGTATTTCCACACCTGGAACGTGAAGCGCATCAAGCCGGCAGCGTTCACCCCCTACGATCTGACGCGCGAGAATCATACCCGTCTGCTGTGGGCCTTCGAAGGCTTCACTTCCTACTATGACGACCTGGCGCTGGTGCGTAGCGGCGTGATCGGGGTGGACGACTACCTGGCCCTGCTGGGCAAGAACCTCTCCGCGGTGATGCGTGGCAGCGGCCGGCTCAAGCAGAGCGTTGCCGAGTCCTCCTTCGATGCGTGGACGAAGTATTACCGCCAGGACGAGAACGCGCCCAACGCGATCGTCAGCTACTACGCCAAGGGCGCCTTGATCGCGCTCGCGCTCGACGTGCAGCTACGTGCCGGAAGCGCGGGTCGCTGCAGTCTGGACGACGTCATGCGCCTGCTGTGGCAGCGCCATGGCTGCACGGGCGTGGGCGTGCCCGAGGACGGCATCTTTGCCGCGGTGCGCGAGGTCGGCGGCGAAGGACTGGGCACGCGGCTGGCGCGCTGGCTGCGGCAGGCGGTGGAGGGCTGCGAGGATCTGCCCCTGGCCAAGCTGCTCAAACCCATGGGTGTGGTGCTCGAGGCGACGCCTGCGGGCGTGGCGCCGGTGCTGGGCGTGAAGCTGGCGGCGGGCGCGGGCGAGCCAAGAGTGGCGAATGTATACGACGACGGTGCGGCGCAGACGGCGGGGGTATCGGCGGGCGACGTGCTGCTTGCGCTGGACGGGATTCGCATCGCCAGTGCCAAGGCACTGGACGACCTGCTGGCGCGCCGCCTCGCGGGGGAGCAGGCGAGGCTGCACGTGTTCCGGCGGGACGAGCTGATGGCGTTCACGCTCGAACTGGGCGAAGCGCCTGCGGACAAGTACGTGCTCTCACTGGCGCCCAGGGCTGGCGCGGCGGCCGTCGCGCTACGCCGGGGCTGGCTGGGCAGCTGAGCCTGGCGGATGCCGGGCGTGGGGGGGCTCAGGGCTCGGCGGCCGGGCGGGCGAACAGCTTGCCACGCCAGTAGCGCCAGGCGAGAAACCCGAACAGGCCCGCCATGATCAGCCAGAAGCCCACACCCTGCCAGTAGGCAATCGGATCGGTGGCAAGGAAGTAGTCCCGCGGCGGGCGGACGAAATGGATGCTGCCGGTGGCGAGCGCATGCGCCGCCTTGTATACCGCCGCCAGCGCTGGCGAGAACCAGACCAGCAGTGCGGCTGCGATGATCAGCCGGTCGAGCCCGGGGGAAGGACGACTGCGCGCGCTGTAGACGCTGCGCACGCCGAACCACACGGCGAGCAGCAGACCGATCACCACCGCGAGGGGACCGATCGCCATGGTGGCGCCCAGCAGGGTGGCTGCGGCGAGGAAAGGGATGCCTTCGAGTTGCACGATCTCGGGCCACAGGCGTTCGAGCTGGGAGAACAGGAGCCAGGATGCGGGCAGCGCCACGAGGCTGACAAGCAGGCTGAAGAATGCACGCCTGCGCGCCACATCGCCGGGCGGATGCGCGCTCGGCAGCGCTGTGCTGGAGAAAGCGCCGCCCGGGGACGACGGGTTGGATGCGGGGGTATCGAGGGAAGCTGAGGGGCGTTGGGACATGGCAGAGCAGCGGGGCGCTGTGGAGAGGCAGGGGCTCGGGTGGTTGGGGGATTCAGGCAGGCGCAAGCGCCTGCTTGGGGACGCAGTTTTGGACGCAGTGTACTACCTGGGCGCGGCGTACGTGGGCGCGCTTTCCGTGCGCGGGCGCTTTTGCGGAGCGGATTCTGGCCGTGGATGCCGGGGTTGAGGCCTTTTAGGGGCTCATGCGAAGTATCCATGCAGGAACCAACGCCCGCCCCGATCCAGATCGCTGAAAATCCAGCACAGCACATGCCCGGGGTCGCGCGCGCGGTAATAGTCCCTGCGCACAGGCTGGCCGTCCCACCAGCCTGTTTCGATGCGCTCTGCGCAGCCGAGCAGAGTGAACCGCTCCGCGAGGATCGGGCGCGGTACGGGCAGCAACCACAGCGGACGCTCACGCGCGTGTGCAGCGGGGGGCAGGTGCGCCGTGGCGCGGTATGCGGGAACTGGCTCCCGGGCAGAGTGGGTGCGATCCGGCGCGTGCACCTGCAGGGCTGCCTCCGGGCGGTGCTCGGGCCGGGTGCCCAGCCGGATTACGCCGGAATCGCCCAAGCGTGCGCGCAGTCGGGCGAGGAGCAGAAAGGCGTCTGCCGCCTCCTGTCCGGTGTCGCCAAACAGGTCGCCGCTGGGTGTACTGGCTTGCATGGTGCGATCTGCCCGCACACGCAGTGCGCAGACCTCGGCGGGCAGGGGCAGCGAAGCCAGGCGTTCGCGTGCGATCAGCGCAAAACGCTGGGCGTCCGCCGACGGCTGGCCGAAAAGAAGTTCGAGCACGGTGGCCGGTTCGTGCTCGTACTCCAGGCTCAGGGTGCAGGCATCGAGGGCGGCATGGCGCGCCTGCAGCCATGCGGCAAGGCTGGCGAACAGCCTCCGGGCGGCGAAATTCAGCGCTTCGGCATGGTGTGTCGGCGCGGGGAGCGTCAGCGCATGGTCGAAGCCCTGCGGGGGGGCGAACCAGGGGCGCAGGTCGGCGAGTGTGCCGCGTGCGCGTGCGAGCGCTTCGCTGACCGCTTGCGCCTGGCGGCGGGCCAGGCCTGCGGCAGGCAGTGCTTGCACCTGGGCGAGGGTCTGCATGCCGAGACCGGCGAGAAGCTCGCAGGTCGCGGCGTCGCAGCCACTGTCCGCGAGTACGCTCGCGGGGAGTTCGTCCAGGTGCCGCAGCCAGTCCTCCTGCTCATCGTCCGCATCCAGCCGGCCTGCGGCGCTGCGGGCGAACCAGTGGGCGGCGAGAGGCGTTGGCGCACAAGCGAGCCGTGCCTCGAACCCGAGCGTGCGCAGTCCCTGCTCCAGTTCGTGTGCGATCCGGTGTGTACCACCGAACAGGCGTAGTGTTGTGGACACCTCGAGCAGCACGGCATCCGGTGGTGCCAGGCTGATGCGTGGGGTGAAGCGTGCAGCCCAGAGGGCGATCTCTTCCAGCGCGGCACGCTCGCATGCCGGCGCGCGCGCGCGTAGCGAAAGCCCGGGAAGCAGGCTCAGCGCACTGGCCTGGCGCAGCCCCGGCACGATGCCGAGCGCACGCGCAGGGGCATTCGCGGCGATCAGCTGCGCACGCGGCGGCGGGGAGGCGACTGCGAGCGGCTGCGGCGAGGACATGGCGCGGGTGAAGACCTGCAAGGGCAACTCGGGCAGTACGATGGCGAGCCACAGCATGGCGCGCAGGCTCAGCGGACCAGGGCCAGGGGGGACGAAGTGGGGGCAGCCACCCCCGGCGACCCTGCGGTAGCCCGGGGCGGCCCGTTCCCAGGTGACTCGTTCGCCCATGCTTCAGGTGCGGTCCCGGTGATCGGAGCGGCGGCAGGCGGCTCCGACCCGCCGGCGACATGCAGGTTCAACAGCAACGGCTCCGCGAGAGGCGGGCCGCGCCGCTTGAGCACATGGATCTGCAGGCCCTGATCATGTGCGGCAAGCGCCAGGCGCAGTGGCGCGGGCGATGAATGCTGCGCCGTGCTGTGCGGACGGAAAAGAAAAATGGGGGTGGCGCTTTCCTCGGCTGCGAGCTGCAGGCGCCTGAGGGCGGTGTTATCTCCCTGCAGGGCCCATGCAAGCACGCATGCGCAGTTGCCCGAAGCGGCCGCTTGGCGTGCGGCCCAGAGCAGATTCTGGCGGCTGCGGGTGCGCACCAGCAGCAGGCGTGACAGGGGTACGCCTGCGTGTGCCAGTGCAGGGGCGTAAGGCAGCAGGGGCGGAGCAATCCAGATCACCCATTGGGTCTGTGTCACGCGGCGCAACAGGGGCAGGAGCAGGGAGAGCTCCCCGACGCCGGGGCGGTCGCACAGCAGTTCGATCAGTGCGCCGGCTGGCCAGCCGCCACCCGGCAGCGCCGCATCGAGCTCGGCGAAGCCGCTCGGAAGCACCCGTGTCTGCCCCTGTGCAAGCTGACTTGCTTGCCAGACACTGCCGGCTGGCAGCTTGGCGAGCGCATTGGTGAGCGCATCCGTGCCGGCGGACAGGGAAAGGGGCGAGGATGCAGAAGGGCGCACAGAGGGGGGCGCAGGCAGGGAAGCATGCTGCGGCGCGTCCCCGGCGTGGCGAAGCGGGATGGCCATGGTGGTCGCGCCATCGGAATCGACGTCAGTGATCCTTGCGGATCAGCCCGACCATGATGCCTTCGATCACCACGGGCGCCTGGCGGGTGTCGACGACGATGGGAGTGTAGTCCGGGTTTGCCGGCAGGAGTTCGACCACCGGGCCCTTGCGCTGCAAGGTTTTGACCGTGACGTCGTCGTCGACGCGGGCGACCACGATCTGGCCGTTGCGCGCCTCAGTGCTGCGGTGCACGGCGATGAGGTCGCCGTCGAGGATACCGGCATCACGCATGCTCATGCCGCGCACGCGCAGCAGGTAGTGGGCCTTGGGCGAGAAGAGGGCAGGGTCGAGTTGGAAGCGCGCTTCGACATGCTCGGCGGCGAGGATTGGACTGCCCGCGGCAACCCGGCCAACCAGCGGCAGTCCGAGCGCCTCGGCGAGGCGGATGCCGCGGGCACGGCCTTCCTCGAGCAGGATGGCGCCCTTGGCGGCGAGTGCGCGCAGATGGGTCTCGGCGGCGTTGGGCGAGCGGAAGCCGAAGGCGGTGCACACTTCGGCGCGCGTGGGCGGTCGGCCCTCGGATTCGACGGTGGCACGGATGAAGTCGAGGATTTCCTGCTGGCGCGCGGTAAGGTTTTCGCTACGGGCACTCATGTCAGCCTCCAATGGATGGCTGTAATTTTAAACAGTTGTGCGCCGAGAGCAAGCGGTAAGGCAGAAACCAGAAACCGCAGTGGGCGCAATTCCAGCCCCCCCGGGCGGTCCAGCACCATCGCGCACATGGTCTCTCGGGCAGGTTCCGGAAAGAGCGGCGCGGAGCGGCTGCCAGCATGGTGCGGTCCTCCTGGCTGTTCGAGGCAATGATGCGCTGCATCTTGAGCCTGCGCCCGATATGGGCTATTGCTTCAGTCTCGGGCGCGGCTGCAGGTGCGCACCGAAGCGAACCATACGACAAGGGACGCGTCTGCCTGCCCGGCTGGCGCAGTTTCCGGAAGCTGTCCTGGCCAGCGTCGGTAGTGTTGGCCGGGGCTCTCGGCTAGAATCCGCCCCTCATCACGGAGAACACATGCTCAAAAGCGGAGATACCGCCCCCGCCTTTACGTTGCCCGATGCCGACATGGAAATTTTCGACCTCGCGTCGGAGGTCGGCAAGCATCATGTCGTTCTTTACTTCTACCCCCGCGACAAGACCCCGGGCTGCACGCTCCAGGCCGCAGATTTCAGCGACCACGAGGACGAGTTCGCCCTTTTCGACTGCATCGTGGTCGGCGTGAGTCCGGACGATTGTCTGACGCACGCCGAGTTTCGTGACCAGGAAGGGTTGTCGATCCGTCTGCTCTCCGATGCGGATACCGAGGCGTGCCGCCTCTACGGTGTCTGGCAGGAACGGGAAGTCGACGGCGTGAAGAAGATGGGTGTGCGGCGATCGACCTTCATCATCGACAAGGAAGGCTGCATTCGCCACGCGCTCTACGATGTGACACCCCGTGGCCACGCCGCCGCGGTTTTCGAACTGGTCAAGGAACTGGAACCCCGAAATGCAAAACGAAATCGTAAAAAATAGCGTGGTCACGCTGCAGTACACCGTGCGCGATCCGGAAGGCAGCGTCATCGACGACGGGCAGCACCCGCTGGTGTATCTGCATGGCGGCTACGACGGCATCTTCCCGGTGCTTGAAGAAGCGCTGCATGGCCGGAAGCTCGGTGAGCAACTGCAGGTCAAGCTGCAGCCCGAGGATGCCTTCGGCGACTACGACGAGGAATTGGTCCTGGTCGAGGACGCCAAGCTCTTCCCGGACAACATCGAGGTGGGCATGAGCTTCGAGCGCGTCTCGGACGACGGCGAGGAAGACATGGTCTACCGCATCACCGACATCGCCGACGGCAAGGTCGTGGTCGATGGAAACCACCCGCTGGCCGGTGTGGCGCTGGTATTCGACATCACCGTCGCTGAAGTGCGGGCGGCCAGCGCCGAGGAGCTCTCCCACGGCCACGTTCATGGTCCGGGCGGACATCACCACCACTGATATCGCTGAATCTCCACTGCTTCAGGTCGCCGGCCTGAGCGTGGAGATTGCGCGCGCCGGCGGCGAGATTCGTCCTGTCGACGGCGTCGACCTCGAGATCCGCAGCGGAGAAACGCTCGCCCTGCTGGGCGAGTCCGGCTGCGGCAAGTCCATGACGGCACTGGCGCTGGCCCGCCTGCTCCCCGATGGCGGGCGCATTGCGGGTGGCAGCGTCCGTCTGGGCGGAGAGAACCTGCTCGCGCTGCCCGAGGCGGCGATGCGCAAGGTGCGCGGCGGGCGCATCGGCATGATCTTCCAGGAGCCCGCCACCAGCCTCAATCCGGTGATGAGCGTGGGCGCGCAGATCGTCGAGGCGCTCGCGGTGCACGGCCTGCGCGGCGAGGCGGCGCGCGAGGAAGCCTGCAAGCTGCTTGAGGCGGTGGGTATTCCCGACCCCGCGCGGCGGCTGCGGGAATATCCCTTCCAGTTCTCCGGCGGCATGAAGCAGCGCGTGATGATCGCGATGGCGCTGGCCGGCCGGCCGCACCTGCTGATCGCCGACGAGCCGACCACGGCGCTCGATGTCACCATCCAGGCACAGGTGCTCGATCTGCTTGCCGGCATCCAGCGGCGCGAAGGCATGGCCATGCTGCTGATCACGCATGATCTGGGCGTGGTGGCGCGCATGGCGCACAGGGTCGGCGTGATGTACGCTGGCCAGGTCGTGGAAACCGGACCGCGGGCCGATTTCTTCACCGCGCCACTTCACCCCTATTCGCGCAAGCTTTTTGCCGCGCTGCCCGGCACCGAGAAGCGCGGCAGCCCGCTCGACGCGCCTGCGGGCAGCGTGCCGCCGCTCGATCGCAGCTTCGTGGGCTGCCGTTTCGCCGAGCGCTGTCCCATGGCTTTCGACCGTTGCGACGAGGAGTCGCCGGCGTGGCACCACGTGGGTGTGCAGGCGGTGCGCTGCCACCTGTACGAAGGGGTGAGCGTGCCGCGCGCGCTCGAGATGCAGGTTGCAGTGGGCGTGCCGGAGGCGCGCTCGGGGGGTTCCCAGGCGGTGCTCGAGGTGCGCGATCTGGCGGTGCATTTTCCGGTGCGCAAGGGACTGCTCCAGCGCCCGGTGGGCTACGTGCGAGCGGTTGACGGCGTCAGCCTGAGGCTGATGCCGGGGCGCACCCTGGCCCTGGTGGGCGAGTCGGGGTGCGGCAAGACCACAGTGGGCAAGGCGATCCTGCGCTTGATCGAGCCCAGCGCCGGCAAGCTGCTGCTGGATGGCGAGGCCTATTCGGCCTTGCCGCGGCAGGCGCTGCATGCGCTCAGGCGGGCGGTACAGATGGTGTTCCAGGATCCGTTCGCTTCGCTGAACCCACGCATGCGGGTGGGCGAGATCATCGCGGAGGGGCTGCAGGCGCTGGGTGTCGAGACCGACCCCAATACATGTCAGGTGCGCGTCGCGGAACTGCTCGAGCGCGTGGGGCTTTCGGGCGACATGCGCTGGCGCTATCCGCACGAGTTCTCCGGCGGGCAGCGTCAGCGCATCGCCGTAGCGAGGGCGCTGGCGGTTTCTCCGCGAGTGATCGTGTGTGACGAGCCGACGAGTGCACTCGACGTGTCGGTCCAGGCGCAACTGCTCAACCTGATGCGTGCCCTTCAGCACGAGCAGCAATTGGCCTACCTGTTCATCACACACAATCTCGCGGTGGTCGAGTACCTGGCCGACGACGTCGCGGTGATGTACCTCGGTCGGATCGTGGAAGAGGGGCCACTCGCACGCGTGCTTGGCGCGAGTGCCCATCCCTATACCCGGGCGCTTCTGGCAGCGGTGCCACGGCTGGGCGAAGAGGAGGAGAGGGGTGATGCTTCTGCCGAGGAGGAGCATGCAGCCCGTGCCGCGCAGATGATCGAGCTGCCGTCTCCCTTGCACCCGCCCGCGGGTTGTCATTTTCATCCGCGTTGCCCGCTGGCGAGCGACGTTTGCCGCGCAAGTTATCCCGGCACGACAGAACTTGGGCACGGACACCGTGTGCGCTGTCATTGGCCGCAAACCCAGCCGCAAACCCGGGTCTGAACGGCGCTCCGCGCAGCCGGGTGTCAGCGCGCCGCCTTGCGCTTGGCGCCCGACCTTGCCGTGTTGCGTGGCTGCGAGCGGGGCGACTTGAGCCCGGTGGCGCCTCCCTTCTTGGAGGGGGCGTTCAGCTTCAGTCCCTGCGGGCGAACGAGGGCTGCACGCAGGGGCAACAGGCTGACCACTTCCAGGGCCCCGTCCGGATCGACGCCGTCCGGTACCAACAGCGCGTAGCCCGGAGCGGGCTGGCTTCCTGAGGCAAGGCCGTTGAGCTTGAGCAGCTGGGCATGGCTGATGCCATGCCGTGCCGCCAGTGCCTGCAGGGTTTCACCCTTGGCCAGACGATGAATGCGCCAACTCCCGTCCTCCTCGTCGAGTTCGGCCAGCCCTTCCTGCAATTGACTGGCACGGTCGGCCGGCACGACAAAGCTCTGTCCCGGCAGGGTGACGGCCGGGCGATTGAAGCCCGGGTTCAGGGCCAGAAATTCGTCCAGCGGCATGTCGGACAGCCGCGCTGCAGTAGCCAGATCGACGCCGATCGGCGCATCCACGCTGACGAAGTGCAGCTCGTTGGCGACATAAGGCAACTCGAAGTGGAACAGTTCTGGTTGCGCGACGATGTTCTTGATGGCCTGCAGCTTGGGGATGTATTTCTGCGTCTCTTCCGGCATGCGCAGGTGCTTGTACTCGAGCGGCAGTCCCTCTTCGGCATTGCGCTTGAGGGCGCGCTGCACCGAGCCTTCTCCCCAGTTGTACGAGGCAAGTGCGAGGTGCCAGTCGCCATGCATGTCGTAGATGCGCTGCAGGTAGTCGAGGGCTGCATTGGTGGAGGCGATGACGTCGCGACGCTCGTCGATCCAGTGGTTCTGCGCGAGGTTGTAATGCTGACCGGTGGATGGGATGAACTGCCAGAGCCCAGAGGCATGCGCGCGTGAGTAGGCCATCGGGTTATAGCTGCTCTCGATCATCGGCAGCAGGGCGATCTCGGTCGGCATGCCGCGCCGTTCGAGTTCGTCGACGATGTAGTAGAGGTAACGTCCGCCCCGTTCGAACACCTGCTTCAGGAAGCGGGGACGGTTCAGGTAAAAACTCTGCTGTTCCATGACGCGCGGGCTGTCCAGGTCCGGCATGCCGAAGCCGCGCCGGATGCGGTCCCAGATGTCGTTGGCGTCGCGGGTCAGGTCGAGGGTGAGCACGCGCGCGGCCGTGACGGGCGGCAAAAGCGCAGCGCGCTGACCAGTCGTAGCCGATGCAGTAGAAAGGTCGGCTGCGGGCGCCATGGGGGTGGGCAAGGCCCCGGCTGTATCCGGTGTCTGCGCACCGGGGGGCTGTGGGTCGGCGGCCTGCAGATCGGTGCGCTGCGGGTGGATGGCCTGGGCAGGCTGCGCGACCTGCGCCCCGGCTTGCGCACCGCTGGCGGTGGCATGAAGGCAGAGGGCGGCGGAGAGCACAAGTGCGATGGCACGCAGCAGGGCGGACAGGGTCATCGGCCCCCGGCCATGGAGGGCATCCTTTGGCTTCATGTGCGGTTCAGAACTGATCCTTCCAGGCGCGCAAGGCGGCAAGACAGGCTTGCGCATCGGCGGGCCGGACGCCGCTGTGGGCCTGCACCGCGGAGAGAATGCCGGGGCGGTCGCAGCGCAAGAAGGGATTGATCTCGCGCTCGAGCCCGATCGTGCTCGGCAGGGTCGGTTCGCCGCGGGCCCGCAGCGCTTGACAGTGTTCGGCGTGCCGGTCGCGGGCAGGGTTGTCCGGCTCGGCGGCGCGTGCAAACGCAAGATTGGACAGGGTGTATTCGTGGGCGGCGCAGACGCGCGTCTCGGCGGGCAGCGCGGCAAGTCGTGCGAGTGCAGCACCCAACTGGGCCGGCGTGCCCTCGAAGAGGCGCCCGCAGCCAGCCGAAAAAAGCGTGTCGCCGCAGAACACCACGCCGGGTTCGATGTCCATGCTCAGGTAAGCGGCGTGACCCGCGGTGTGCGCGGGGACCCCGAGCACGCGGAAGCGCGCGGCCGGGTGGACCAGGTGGATCTCGTCGCCCTCGGCGACCGGGTGGCTCACGCCCGTGATCGCCTCGGCCGCTGGTCCATGGACCGGCACCTGCCACGCCGAGAGGAGCCTGGCAAGACCGCCGATATGGTCGGCGTGGTGGTGGGTGATGAAGATCGCCGAGAGCGCCAGCCCGAGGCGCTGCAGAGCCTCTTCAACCGGGGCGGCATCGCCCGGGTCGACCACCGCCGCATGGCGGCCGTCATGCATCAGCCAGATGTAGTTATCGCGGAAGGCAGGAAGAGGGATAATGTGCATCCGCGAATTGTGAGGACCTGAGTGACGATGTCAATCCTCCGGCTCGAGGAATGGCTGCAGACGCCGCAGGGGCGGTACCTGCTCGACTGGGAGCAGTCGGTGCTGGACCAGTGCCTGGCGGACCTCTTCGGCTACTACGCGGTGCAGGTCGGCCTGCCGGGCATCGATCTCCTGCGGGCGAATCGCATGCCGCAGCGCGTACGCTGCTGTGCCACCGACGCGGGAGCGGATGTGCTTGCGCAGCCTCATGCGCTTCCCCTCGCGAGTGGCAGTGTGGATCTGGTGGTGCTGCCGCATGTGCTCGAGTTCTCCCCCCATGCGCACACAATCCTGCGCGAGGTGGAGCGTGTGCTGGTTCCGGAAGGCAGCGTGATCGTGACCGGACTGAACCCGCTCAGCCTTTGGGGGCTGCGCAGGATGATGGCACGGACCGGTGCCGAATCTCCGTGGCGGGGGCGCTATCGCACGGTGATGCAGATCCGCGATTGGCTCGGTTTGCTGGGGTTCGAGATCCAGCACAACGCCTTCGGTTGTTACGCACCGCCGCTGCGCACCCCGCGCTGGCGCTGCCTGGACCGGGCCGGCGCGCGCTGGTGGCCCGTGTTGGGCGCGGGCTATATGGTGCATGGGGTGAAGCGGGTGCAAGGCATGCGGCTGATCACCCCTCATTGGCGAGGCCGCAAGGCAAGTACGAAACGGCTTTCTCCCGTTGCGCAGCGCGACGGGAGCACGAGGACATTGCTTTAGACATGGAAGAAGTGGATATCTACACCGACGGCGCCTGCAGCGGCAATCCAGGGCCGGGCGGCTGGGGTGCGATCCTGCGTTCGGGTCCGCACGAGAAGGAGATCTGGGGGGGCGAGCCGGACACCACGAACAACCGCATGGAGCTGCTTGCGGTGATCCGGGCACTGGATGCGCTCAAGCGCCCGGTCACGGCGCGGGTCCACACCGACAGCCAGTACGTGCAGAAGGGAATCTCCGAGTGGATTCACGGCTGGAAGGCGCGCGGCTGGAAGACGGCTTCCAAGGAGCCGGTGAAGAACGCAGACCTGTGGCGTGCATTGGATGCGGCGGCGGCCCGCCACCAAGTGAAATGGCTTTGGGTGCGCGGCCACTCGGGCCATCCCGAGAACGAACGGGCCGATGCGCTGGCGCGGCGGGGCGTCGATGCGGTGCGCCGGAATGGCGCGTCGGCGCAGGGCTGAACGGAGAGCGGGAATGCGACAGATCGTACTCGACACTGAAACCACTGGCCTGGACTGGCGTAACGGAGATCGCGTCATCGAGATCGGCTGCGTCGAATTGCTCAACCGCAGCCTCACCGGGCGTCACTATCACGTGTATATCAACCCGGGGCGGAGCATCGACGCGGAGGCCGTCGCGGTGCATGGCATCACCGAGGAGTTTCTCGCCGACAAGCCCAAGTTCGCCGATATCGTCGCCGAGTTCGAGGACTTCGTCCGCGACGCCGAACTGGTGATCCACAACGCGAGCTTCGACGTCGGCTTCCTCGACTGCGAACTGGACCTGCTCGGGCGTGGAAAGCTCGCCGCGCTATGCGCGGGTGTGGTCGACACGCTCAAGATGGCCAAGGAGCAGAATCCGGGCAAGAAAGCTTCGCTCGATGCGCTGTGCGATCGCTACGAGGTCGACAATGCGCACCGCGAGTTGCACGGCGCGCTGCTGGACGCCGAGTTGCTCGCCGAGGTGTATCTGGCGATGACCCGCGGCCAGGAGAGCCTGATGATCGGGCTCGAAGACGAAGTGCCGATGCCGGAGTCCGATGCGGGCGGCGCACCGGCCGTGCGCCCGGCGCTCAAGGTGTTGCGTGCGACCGAGGACGAACTGAAGGCGCACGCCGAGGTCCTCGATGCGATCGCCAAGGCAAACAAGGGCGTATGCCTGTGGTTGCCGCCCGCAGAACAGGCGTCGCCCGCCGCTTGAAACAGCGCCGTCACGCGAGGGCGCTCAGCGCTCCTCGTTGCGCACCTTCTCGAGGCCTCTGAGGATGTCGCGGCGCGAAATCTGGCCCACCAGACGCGATCCTTCGCATACCGGCAGGCAGCGGTAGTGCTTGCTCAGGAACAGCTGGATCGCGTCGATCAGGCTGGCATCGCCCGAGATCGAAGTGAGGTCGCGACTCATGAAGTCCTGCACCGTGCCTTCCTCGCGTCGGAAGTAGGAGGCATCAAGCGCAGCCTTCAGGCAGTCCTTCTCCGACAGAAAGCCGATCAGGCGACTGTTGTCATCCACTACGGGCGCGCCGCTCAGGCCATGCTTGAGCAGGGTGTGCACCGCCTTGAGCAGGTTGGTATCGGATTTGAAGGCGAGGTGGTCACCCACCATGTAGTCCTTGACAAGCAGGGAACTGAGCATGCTTTCTCCTGAGTGGAATCAGTGTTGTTCTTCGGTTTGGGCCGCGTCGAGGCGAGCCTGGCGCTTCGAACACGGGTTGCTGCAGCCGCAAGCGCCACCGCTCGCACCCAGCCCACCGCAACTGCCTGCAATGGGCTTGCGTCCGAACATGACGCCAATGGCCATGGCACCGATCACGATGCCGATCACGACGAAGGCGATCAGGAAGGTGTTCATGCGTTCAATCCTCTTTGCACAGGGCCTCGCGACCCGACGTTGAGGTGGACAATAACGCGCGCGAGGCGTTTATGGCCACGTTTTACAGTCGCAGTACGCCACCGGGCAAGGCGCTCGATGCCTCCAGACGGGTGACGGTAGGAAGCAGGTCCAGTCCCGTCTCGGCCTTGAGCGTTCGTGCGCGTTCCCGCAGGTCTTCGATGCTGCGCTCGATGGGCTCTCCATCGGCGCCGAAAGCCACGACGTTGCCGCTGTCGCAGGACGGAAAGGCAAGCGCGCGATCATCGAAGGCGCGCACGATGCGCTCGAGGCTCGCCTTGTAACCGCGCGAACGACCGAAGAGGTTCACCGCCATGATGCCTCGCTTCGACAGCCGCGCCCGCACTGCCTGGTGGAAGGGCTCGGTGTCGAGCACGCCCGCGCGCGCGTTGCGGTCGAAGCCGTCAACGAGCACGTAGTCCCACGCTTCGTCGTGCTCGAGCACGAACTGTGCACCGCAGCCGATGTGCACCGAGAAGCGCGCGTCCTCCGCCGGCAGCTTGAAGAACTGGCGCGCCGCGGCGACCACCGCGGGCGCGATCTCGACCACGCGGATCTTCGCCTGCGGCAGGTGGTGATGCACGAAGCGCGCCAGCGAGGCCGCGCCCAGGCCGATGATCAGCACCTTGCGCGGCCAGTGCGCGCCGTCGGCGGCGAGACCGTCGCGCAGCAGCAGTCCGGCCATCATCTCGCGGGTGTAGGCGAGCTCGAGCGCATGCGGCTTGCGGATGCGCATCGCGCCCTGGATCCAGTCGGAGCCGAAGTGCAGGTAGCGCACGCCGGCTTCTTCGGAGATCTCGATTGGCGGGTTCATGCGTTGTGGTCTCCGGCCAGGCGCTTGAGGGCGTAGAGGCGCTCGAGCGCCTCGCGCGGGGTGAGCGCGTCCGGGTCGATGTCGGCGAGCTCGGTGAGCACCGGGTGCGACAGCGGCGCGTCCTCCGGTTCAGGCAGCGCGGCGAAGAGGTCGGCCTGCGGGCCGGCCTCGATCTCGCGGTTCTCCAGCGCGCGCAGTCGCCGCTTGGCGTCGCGGATCACCGCGGCCGGGATGCCGGCGAGCGCGGCGACCTCGATGCCGTAGCTCTGGCTCGCCGGGCCTTCCTCCAGCGCGTGCAGGAAGACGATGCGGTGGCCGTGCTCGACCGCGTCCAGGTGCACATTCGCGCACTCGGGGTAGTCGGCGTTGAGCCGGGTGAGCTCGAAGTAGTGCGTGGCGAACAGCGTCAGCGCGCGCGACTTCTCCAGCAGGTGGCGGGCGATCGCGAAGGCGAGCGCGAGGCCGTCGAAGGTCGAGGTGCCGCGGCCGATCTCGTCCATCAGCACCAGGCTGCGTTCGGTGGCGCCGTGCAGGATGGCAGCCGCCTCAGTCATCTCGACCATGAAGGTCGAGCGCCCGGAGGCGAGGTCGTCGGATGCACCGATGCGGGTGAAGATGGCATCCAGCGGGCCGAGCTCTGCTGCATCCGCGGGCACGAAGCTGCCGACGTGGGCGAGCAGGCAGATGAGCGCGACCTGGCGCATGAAGGTCGATTTGCCGCCCATGTTGGGGCCGGTGATCATCAGCATGCGGCGCGTGGCGGCCAGGCGCGCGTCGTTGCGGATGAAGCTCTCGACCTGGCGCTCGACCACCGGATGACGGCCGCCGACGATGTTCAGGCCCGGCGTGTCGACGAAGCGCGGCTGCACGTAGCCGTAGCGCAGTGCGGCCTCGGCCAGCGCCGCGAGACCGTCGAGCAGGGCCAGCGCGCGCGCGATGCGCTGCAGCGCCGGGATGTGTGCGGCGAGCACGTCCAGCACTTGGTCGAAGAGGAGCTTTTCACGTGCCAGCGCACGCTCGTTGGCCGACAGCGCCTTGTCCTCGAAGGCCTTGAGCTCGGGCGTGATGTAGCGCTCGGCGTTCTTCAGCGTCTGGCGGCGGCGGTAGTCGTCGGGCACCTTGTCGGCGTTGGCGCGGCTGACCTCGATGTAGAAGCCGTGCACCTTGTTGAACTCGACCTTGAGCCCGGGGATGCCGCTGCGCTCGCGCTCGCGCGCCTCCAGCGCCATCAGGAACTCGCCGCAGTTGGTCTGGATGCCGCGAAGCTCGTCGAGCTCGGCATCGAAGCCGGGGGCGATCACACCGCCGTCGCGCACCATGGCGGCGGGTTCGGCGGCGATGGCCTGCTGCAGCAGCGCGAGCGGCTCGGGGGCGATGGCGAGCGCGCCGACGATCTCGGCGAGCAGCGGCGCGCGGCAGGGGGCGAGCGCGGCGGCGAGCTCGGGCAGCCGCAGCAGGCTCTCGCGCAGCGCGGAGAGGTCGCGCGGGCGGGCGCTGCGCAGCGCGATGCGGGCGGTGATGCGGTCGACGTCGGCCACGCCACGCAGCGCGCCGCGCACGGCGAAGGCGACGCGGCCGTCGCGCCCGGCCAGCGCGAACCCACCGGCGGCTGCGTCCGTGTGCTCGCTCATCTCGCTTTCGACCGTACCCACGAGTTCCGCCACCGCTGCATGGCGCGCGGCGGGTTCGGTGCGGTCGCGCAGCGGGTGGTGCAGCGCATGGCGCAGCCAGCGCGAGCCCATGCTGGTCACGCAGGTGTCGAGCAGAGAGAGCAGGGTGGGCGAGGGCTCGCCGCGCAGGGTCTCGGTGAGTTCCAGGTTGCGCCGGGTGGCGGCGTCCAGGCGCAGGGTCTCCGATTCGCGCTCGACGACGAGGCCGGTGACGTGGGCGAGCGTCTGGCGCTGGGTGGCCTGGGCGTAGTCGTACAGGGCCGCGGCGGCGCCGAGCGCCACCGGCAGGTCCTCGACGCCGAAGCCGGCGAGGTCGCGGGTGCCGAAGTGGGTGGTGAGCAGGCGCGTGCCGGTCTCGGCGTCGAACTGCCAGTCGGCCAGCCGGCGCTGCGCGGGGGCGAGCGCGTCGAGGAGCGGCAGGGCGAGGCCGTCGGGCACCAGCACCTCGGCCGGGCGCAGGCGCTCGAACTGCGCCTGCAGCGCATCCGACGGACATTGCATGAGGCGGAAGTCGCCGTTGGCGAGGTTCAGCCAGGCCAGCCCCAGCACGCCGCGGTGCAGGCTGGCGGCGAGCAGCAGGGAATCGCGGCGGTCATCGAGCAGCGCGGCGTCGGTCAGCGTGCCGGGGGTGACGATGCGGCTCACCGCACGCTCCATCGGTCCCTTGGTTGCGCCCGGCTCACCGACCTGCTCAGCGATTACCACCGATTCGCCGAGCCTGACCAGGCGCGCGAGGTACTGCTCGACTGCGTGGAAGGGCACGCCTGCCATGCGGATCGGCTTGCCACCCGACTGGCCGCGGGTGGTGAGCGTGATGTCGAGCAGGCGCGCGGCCTTCTCGGCGTCGTCGAAGAAGAGCTCGTAGAAATCGCCCATGCGGTAGAAGAGCAGGGTGTCCGGATGCTGCTGCTTGATCCGGAGGTACTGCTGCATCATGGGGGTGTGGGCGGCAATCTCCGCCTCGCTCAGGCTGGCCGGGCGCGCAGCCGCTTCGCCGCGCGATCGCTTGCTCGCTGCCAAGACGGCCTCAGGCCTGCATGTTGGCCGGGCGCCAGGCCTGAATGATGGGCAGCAGCTGGCCGAAGATCTTCGGCGTGGCGGCCACCACGTTACCGGAGGTGAGGTAGTTGCCCTCGCCCGACAGGTCCGACACCAGTCCACCCGCTTCCTGAATCAGCAGCACGCCAGCGGCCATGTCCCACGGCGACAGACCCATTTCCCAGAAGCCATCGAAACGGCCGGCGGCTACGTAGGCGAGGTCGAGCGAGGCAGCGCCCGGACGGCGGATGCCGGCGGTCTTCTGGGTGAGTTCCTTGAACATGCCCAGGTAGGCATCCACGTTGTCGGACTGGCGGAAAGGAAAGCCGGTGCCGATCAGGGCTTCGTTGAGGCGGGTGCGACGAGAGACGCGGATGCGGCGGTCGTTGAGGAAAGCGCCGCTGCCGCGCGAGGCGGTGAAGAGTTCGTTGGTATTGGGATCGTAGACCACGCCATGCTCCAGCACGCCGTTCTTCGTCTGCGCGATCGAGATCGCATACTGCGGGAAGCCGTGAATGAAGTTGGTGGTTCCGTCGAGCGGATCGATGATCCAGTTGAACTCGCTTTCCTGACCGTTCGCCGGCCCGGTCTCGCCGGACTCCTCTGCTAGAATTCCGTGCCCCGGGAAGGCGTCGCGCAGCACCTCGATGATGGCCTGCTCTGCGGCACGGTCCACTTCGGTGACGAAATCGTTGGGGGACTTGGACTGCACGGTCAGCAGGTCGAGCTGGTTCGCCGCGCGGTTGATGACGGACGCGGCGCGACGGGCGGCCTTGACGGCGATGTTCAGGGTGGGATGCATGCGGATCGGTCTCGGTTAAAGAATCGGGGCCTGCGACGTGCAGCGCGCGGGGCGTCAGGGACGCCTTGCCGTCTTATCGCCTTCACGTTCCGGGCAGGCAGCCCGGCAAATTCGGAAAACGCGGAATTTTAATATGAATCGCCCCCTTGCGCTCGACCGTATCCGGGTTGTCCTGTCGCGTACCAGCCACCCGGGAAACATCGGCGCTGCCGCTCGCGCGATGAAGACCATGGGTCTGCGCGACCTGTGGCTGGTGGCGCCGGAGTCGTTCCCGGATGAGGTGGCCACGGCCCGCGCCTCGGGTGCCGTGGACCTGCTCGAATCGGCCCACGTGGTCGGCAGCCTGCAGGAGGCGCTGGCCGACACCGTGTTTTCCGCCGCCCTGACGGCACGCCGGCGCGAGCTTTCGCTCCCGCGCCAGCAGGCAAGGGATGCCGCGCTGGAACTGGTTTCGCGCACGCAGGATGGCGTGGTTGCGCTGGTGTTCGGCAACGAGACCAGCGGCCTGACCAACGAGGAGGCCGCGCTGTGCAGCCTGCCGGTGACGGTCCCGACCGATCCCGACTTTTCTTCGCTCAATCTGGGGGCTGCCGTGCAGGTGTTGGCCTATGAGTTGCGGATGGCGGTACTCGGTGCCGAGGCTGCGCCTGCAGATCCGCAGCCGGAGCCCGCGACCCATGCCGATTTCGAGGGTTTCATGGCGCATCTCGAACGTGCCGTGACCGCAAGCGGCTTCCACGATCCCACCACGCCCAAGCGCTTGTTGCCGCGCATGCGACGACTCTTTAACCGAGTACGGCTCGAGCGCGAGGAGGTCGCGCTGCTGCGCGGCATGCTCACGACCTTTGAGACGCCGCGCAAGCGGGGCTGAGCACCCGGCTGCATGCCGTGCGCTGCGCAGACGGGGCTTTCTGCCGCTTGCGATAGTCGATTAAAATTGTCGGAAATTCAGCGCAGCCCTCGCTGTGCGACCTCCCTGCACGCTTTCTTGTCCCATCCTGGAGTTTCTCCATCATGTTCAGCCGCCTTCGAGAAGATCTGGCCAGCGTTCGCGAGCGCGATCCTGCCGCGCGCTCCACGCTCGAGGTGCTGACCTGTTATCCGGGTATTCATGCCCTGATGTTTCATCGCCTGGCACACGGTGCATGGCAGCGGGGCTGGCATTGGCTCGGGCGCTTTCTCAGCCATGTCGGGCGCTTCTTCACGGGCATCGAGATCCATCCCGGTGCAGTGATCGGGCGGCGGGTGTTCATCGACCACGGCATGGGGGTGGTGATCGGTGAGACGGCTGAAATTGGGGACGATTGCACGATCTACCAGGGCGTGACCCTTGGGGGGACGTCGCTGTATCGCGGTACCAAGCGTCACCCCACGCTCGGTCGCGGCGTCGTGGTCGGTGCAGGGGCAAAGGTGCTGGGCGGCTTCACCGTAGGCGAGGGGGCAAAGATCGGCTCGAACGCGGTGGTGGTGAAACCGGTGCCGGACGGGGCTACGGCGGTGGGAAACCCGGCACGCATCCTCGATCCGGAGCGGGATGCTGCACGCGAGCAGAAGGCGGAGGAGATCGGATTCAGCGCCTACGGTGTCACACGCGACATGGACGACCCGGTTGCGAAGGCTTTGCATGGTTTGCTGGATCATGCGGTGGAAACCGACCGCCGCATGCACGCCATCATCGCGCGCCTCGAGGCGCAGGGTGTCAAGCTGGATGACGTCGCCGAGGCGAGTGACGATTTCGACGCAGGTCGGCTGTCGAAGATGGTCGATTAGGCGGGTGGCGACTGTCGGGTGTCTGGACGCATAGGGACCGGGTCAGGCTGACGGCTGAGTAGTTGACCGTTTTTGTCGGGATAAGTATAGTCGAGCGAAATTGTAGGGTATTCGATGGAGTGAGCGCGGACACGGTTGTGCCGCAGTGCGCGGCTGATCTTGGGCCCTCTGCGGCTTCATCCCGGCTATGGCTGTTCGACTTTAGCTGTTCGAATTTCCCTGCCGCTTTTGCCCCCAGCAGATTTATTTCAGGAGCACGCATGAGACTGACGACCAAGGGCCGCTTCGCCGTTACGGCGATGATCGACCTGGCTTCGCGCGAAGCCGATGGGCCGGTCACGCTGGCCGGTATTGCAGACCGGCAGAAAATCTCGCTCTCCTATCTCGAACAACTTTTCGGCAAGCTGCGCCGTCACGACCTGGTGAGCAGCGTGCGCGGCCCGGGGGGAGGCTACCGGCTGGCGCGCGACATGGCGGAGATCACCGTGGCTGACATCATCGTCGCGGTGGATGAGCCGCTTGACGCGACCCAGTGCGGCGGCAAGGAAAACTGTCACGACGCCCATCGCTGCATGACGCACGACCTGTGGGCGAATCTCAACAAGCGCATGTACGCCTATCTGGATTCGGTAACCCTGGACGCTCTGGTGAATCGCCGCATCCTGCCGGACTCCGAAACCTCGGTGCTCAAGAACATGCACCGCCGAAGCATGGCAGCCACCCGTCAGGTCGCGGCGGTCTGAGCGCAGTCCGCATCCATTCACGACGTAGTATGCGCTTTACGCCCACTTACCTAGACTGGAACGCAAGCACGCCGCTGGACCCCGTAGTGCGCGAGGCGATGCTGCCCTGGCTGGGTGCGGCCGAGCCGGCACGCTTCGGCAACGCGTCCAGCCGTCACGAGTATGGTCGTCAGGCGCGTGCAGCCGTGGATGAGGCGCGCGCGCGCGTGGCGACGGCAGTCGGCGCACATGCGACCGAGGTGATCTTCACGAGCGGCGGGTCGGAGGCGAACAACCTCTTCCTCAAGGGCGCGGCCGGCGTCATGAAGCCGGGCCTGGTGGCCGTGAGCGGCATCGAACACCCTTGCGTGCGTGAGCCTGCACGACAGCTGCGGCGCAGCGGCTGGACGATGCGCGAGATCGCGGTGGACGTCCAAGGGCGCGTGGCACAGGAGGATTGGCAGACGGTGCTGTCCGACAAGCCGCGTCTGGTGTCGGTGATGCTGGCGAACAACGAGACCGGCGTGATTCAGGACATCGGTAGCCTGGCTGTAGAAGCTCGCGCTGCCGGCGCGCTGTTTCACTCGGATGCGGTGCAGGCGCTGGGCAAGATCGAGGTCGACTTTCGCGGCCTCGGTGTCCATGCGCTCACGCTTTCCGCGCACAAGATCGGCGGGCCGCTGGGGGCGGGGGCGCTCGTTGTGGACAAGCGTGTCGAGCTCGCGCCCTTGATCGCTGGTGGCGGTCAGGAGCGGGGGTTGCGCTCCGGCACCGAGAACGTGGCGGCGATCGTCGGCTTCGGCGCTGCCTGCGAGCTTGCTGTCGCGCGGCGCGAGGCGGAACATGCGCGCCTGACCACGCTGCGCGACGAGATCGAAGCTGCGCTGGCGGCGCGTGGTGCGCAGATTTTCTCTGCTGGCGCGCTGCGCCTGCCGAATACCGTATTCTTCGCCCTCGCCGGAATTGACGGTGAGACCCTCGTGGGCAAGCTCGACCGTGCGGGCTTCGCCTGTGCGAGTGGTTCCGCCTGTTCGAGCGCAAACCCCGAGCCTTCGCATACCCTGCTTGCGATGGGGGTGGAGCCCGGTCTTGCGCGCGGTGCGCTGAGGGTGAGTCTTGGTCGCGACACCTGCGAAGACGACGTGCGGCGTTTTGTGCAGACCTTTGTCCGCGTCGCAGACGAATTGAAGAACCTGGCGTCGGTGGCGCGCTGAACGACACGCCCCGGCAGACGTGATACACGAACAACGAACTTGCGGAGAGACGCAATGCTGAAGTTCCCCATCTACCTTGACTACTCGGCCACGACCCCGGTGGATCCGCGCGTCGCGCAGAAGATGATCCCCTGGCTCACCGAGCATTTCGGCAACCCCGCCAGCCGCTCGCACGCCTTCGGCTGGGAAGCCGAGAAGGCCGTCGAGGACGCGCGTGAACAGGTTGCCGCATTGGTGAATGCGGACGCCAAGGAGATCATCTGGACCTCCGGCGCCACCGAGTCGAACAACCTTGCGATCAAGGGCGCTGCGCACTTCTATCAGGGCAAGGGCAAGCACGTCATCACCGTCAAGACGGAACACAAGGCCGTGCTCGACACGGTGCGCGAGCTCGAGCGCGAGGGTTTCGAGGCCACGTATCTCGACGTGCAGGAGAACGGCCTGATCGATCTCGAGGTGCTCAAGGCGGCGATCCGCCCTGACACCATCCTGATCTCGGTAATGTTCGTGAACAACGAGATCGGTGTGGTGCAGCCGATCGCCGAGATCGGCGAGCTGTGCCGCGAGAAGGGCATCGTCTTCCACGTCGACGCTGCGCAGGCGACCGGCAAGGTGGACATCGACCTGGCCAGGCTCAAGGTGGATCTGATGAGCTTCTCGGCGCACAAGACGTACGGCCCCAAGGGCATCGGCGCGCTGTACGTGCGCCGCAAGCCGCGCGTGCGCCTGGAAGCGCAGATGCACGGCGGCGGCCATGAGCGCGGCCTGCGCTCCGGCACGCTCGCCACTCACCAGATCGTGGGCATGGGTGAAGCCTTCCGCATTGCACGCGAGGAGATGGCCGGGGAAAATGCGCGCATCACCAAGCTGCGCGACAAGCTGCTCGCCGGCCTGACCGACATCGAGGCCACCTATGTGAACGGCGACCTCGAGCACCGTGTGCCGCACAACCTGAACATCTCCTTCGCCTACGTCGAAGGCGAGTCGTTGATCATGGCGATCAAGGACATCGCGGTGTCGTCCGGTTCGGCGTGCACCTCGGCCAGCCTGGAGCCGTCCTATGTGCTGCGCGCGCTGGGTCGCAACGACGAGCTTGCGCACAGCTCGATCCGCTTCACCATCGGCCGCTTCACCACGGAAGAGGAAGTCGACTTCACGATCGACCTGCTGCACAAGAAGATCGGCAAGCTGCGCGAGCTCTCCCCGTTGTGGGAGATGTACAAGGACGGCGTGGATCTTGACGCCGTGCAGTGGGCGGCGCACTGATCGGTACGCGCGCGGTCGAAGCAACAGAGACAACCCCAGCAGGAGAAAAACATGGCATACAGCGAAAAGGTCCTGGACCACTACGAGAACCCCCGCAACGTCGGCTCCTTCGGCAAGGATGAGGAAGGCGTGGCGACCGGCATGGTCGGCGCGCCCGCCTGTGGCGACGTCATGAAGCTGCAGATCAAGGTCGGCAAGGATGGCGTGATCGAGGACGCCAAGTTCAAGACCTATGGCTGCGGCTCGGCGATCGCATCGAGCTCGCTCGTCACCGAGTGGGTCAAGGGCAAGACCATTGATCAGGCGCTCGAGATCAAGAACACCCAGATCGCCGAAGAGCTGGCCCTGCCGCCGGTGAAGATCCACTGCTCGATCCTCGCCGAGGACGCGATCAAGGCCGCCGTGGCCGACTACAAGAAGAAGCACGACGCCTGACCGGCTCGTTCAGTACAGGAGGAATCATGGCCGTCACGCTTTCCGAATCCGCCGCCCGGCATGTGTCCACTTTCATTGCCAAGCGTGGCAAGGGGCTGGGCATCCGTCTCGGCGTGAAGACCTCGGGCTGCTCGGGCATGGCCTACAAGCTCGAGTTCGTCGACAACACCGAGGACGAGGACCTGGTCTTCGAGAGTCATGGCGTCAAGGTCGTCATCGACCCGAAGAGCCTGTCTTACCTCGATGGCACCGAACTGGACTTCGTCAAGGAAGGGCTCAACGAGGGCTTCAAGTTCAACAACCCGAACGTGAAGGATCAGTGCGGGTGCGGCGAAAGCTTCAACGTCTGAGCCGCGCGCGATGAGCATCGACCTGACGCAGGACTTCTTCGCGCTGTTCGGGCTGCCGCGCCGTTACGCGCTCGACGAGGGTGCGCTCGAGGCCGCCTGGCATACGCTGCAGTCCCAGGTGCACCCGGACCGGCACGCACACCTGTCGGACACCGAGAGGCGCCTGTCGATGCAATGGGCGACGCGGGTGAACGAGGGCTTTCGCACCCTGCGCAAGCCGCTCGCGCGCGCGCAGTACCTGCTCGAGCTGGCCGGAGTCGATGCCGCGCTGGAAACCAACACCGCCATGTCGCCCGAGTTCCTGATGGAACAGATGGAGTGGCGCGAAGCGGTGGAAGAAGCGCGCATCGCCGCCGACGCGGGCGAGCTCGAGGAGCTGCACCGCCGCCTGCTCGGTCATGCGCGTGAGGTGCGCGGCCATCTGGCCGAGCAGCTCGACACACGACACGACTACGAAGCGGCTGCCGACACCGTGCGTCGGCTGATGTTCGTGGACAAACTCCAGCAAGAAATCGACGAGGCCCTGCTGGCCCTCGAAAACGAGTAAGCACGGAACGAAGACCCGATGGCCCTGCTGCAAATCGCTGAACCCGGCATGTCCGCCGAGCCGCACAAGCACCGGCTCGCGGTGGGCATTGATCTGGGGACCACCAATTCGCTCGTCGCCACAGTGCGCAACGGCATTGCCGTCTGCCTGCCGGACGAGACGGGCCGCACCATGCTGCCGTCCGCGGTCCGCTACCTCACCGAGGGGGGGGTCGAGGTTGGCCTTGCGGCGCTCAAGGCGCAGGCGGTCGACCCGCGCAACACCATTGTCTCGGTCAAGCGCTTCATGGGGCGTGGCCTCAAGGACGTCGCCCACATCGAGGCCGTACCCTACGACTTCGAGGACGCCAAAGGCATGCTGCGCCTGCGCACCGTGCAGGGCGTGAAGAGCCCGGTGGAGGTATCTGCCGAGATCCTGCGCCTTCTGCGCGAGCGCGCGGAGGCCAGTCTGGGCGGTGCGCTCGTCGGCGCCGTCATTACCGTGCCGGCCTACTTCGACGACGCCCAGCGCCAGGCTACCAAGGATGCCGCGCGCCTGGCGGGACTGGACGTGCTGCGTCTGCTCAACGAGCCCACCGCTGCTGCAGTGGCCTACGGTCTCGACAATGCGGCCGAAGGCGTCTATGCCGTGTACGACCTTGGCGGCGGCACCTTCGACCTCTCCATCCTCAAGCTTTCGCGTGGCGTGTTCGAGGTGTTGTCCACGAACGGCGACGCGGCCCTCGGCGGTGACGACTTCGATCATCGCCTGTTCTGCTGGATTCTCGACAAGTCCAAGATCTCGCCGCCGTCCCTGCAGGATGCGCGTCGGCTGCAGATGAAGGCGCGCGAAGCGAAGGAACTGCTCACCAGTTGCGAGGAGGCGCCGGTGCATGTACGCCTGGCTTCGGGCGAGGAGGTGGACCTGGTGGTCACGCGCGAAGAGTTCGCCGAGATGACCGCCAACCTCGTGCAGAAGACGCTGACGCCGGTGCGCAAGGCGCTGCGCGACGCCGGACTCGCCCCGGATGAAATCAAGGGTGTGGTCATGGTCGGCGGGGCAACGCGCATGCCGCACATCCAGCGCGCGGTGGCGAACTACTTCGGCCAGGAACCGCTCACCAACCTCGACCCCGACAAGGTCGTTGCGCTGGGCGCCGCGATGCAGGCGAACGTGCTCGCGGGCAACCGTGCCGGAGAGGACGACTGGCTGCTGCTCGACGTCATTCCGCTCTCGCTCGGTCTGGAGACGATGGGTGGGCTGGTCGAGAAAGTCATCCCGCGCAACTCCACGCTGCCGATCGCGCGTGCCCAGGAATTCACCACCTTCAAGGACGGCCAGACCGCGATGGCTTTCCATGTTGTGCAGGGCGAGCGCGAGCTCGTGTCAGACTGCCGCTCGCTCGCGCGTTTTGAGCTGCGTGGCATCCCGCCGATGGTGGCGGGGGCGGCACGTATCCGGGTCACCTTCCAGGTGGACGCCGATGGTCTGCTGTCGGTGTCTGCGCGCGAGATGTCCTCTGGGGTGGAGGCGAGCGTGCTCGTAAAGCCGTCCTACGGCCTGTCCGACGACGAGATCGCGGAGATGCTGCGTTCCGGCGTCGATCACGCCGGCGACGATATGCTGGCACGTGCGCTGCGCGAACAGCAGGTTGAGGCCGACCGGGTGATCGAGGCGGTCGCCGCAGCGCTCGACAAGGACGGCGAGTTGCTCGACGTTGAGGAGCGCGCGCGCATCGACGCCGTGCTGGCAAGCCTGCACCAGCTTCGCGCTGGCGAGGACCATCGCGCGATCAAGGCCGGCATCGACGCCGTTGCCCGCGCCACCGACGAATTTGCCGCCCGCCGTATGGACAACAGCATTCGCAGCGCGCTTGCTGGCCATAAGGTGGATGAACTGAATTTCTGAAGCACGAAACCATGACCCAGATCATCGTCCTGCCCCACGTCGAACTCTGCCCGGATGGTGGCGTCATCGACGTCGCACCCGGTACCACCATCTGCGACGGCCTGCTGGATCACGGCATCGAGATCGAACACGCCTGCGAGAAATCCTGTGCGTGCACCACCTGCCACGTGATCGTACGCGAAGGCTTTGATTCGCTGAACGAAGCCACCGAGGATGAGGAAGACCTGCTCGACAAGGCCTGGGGCCTGGAGCCGAACTCACGCCTGTCCTGCCAGACGGTAATCGCTGACACGCCGCTGGTGGTCGAGATCCCGCGCTATACCATCAACATGGCTCGCGAAGGAAAGCACTGACATGAAGTGGACAGAGGTTCAGGAAATCGCCATCCAGCTCGCTGACGCGCATCCAGAGGTCGATCCGACAAAGCTGAATTTCGTCGACCTGATGAACTGGGTCATGGCGCTGCCCGAGTTCGACGACGACCCAAAGCGCTGCGGCGAGCGCATTCTCGAGGGCATCCAGCAGGCCTGGATCGACGAAGTCGCCTGACCGCCGCAGCGACGACGTCAGCACCAAAAGCGATATCAGCGCGGCCGCCACCGCAGCGTCTCCCCGGCATATCGACCGGGGGCGCGTTGCGGTTTTTCTGCAACGCCCGATTCAGAGCTCCGAACCCGGCAGATCCTCGCGCCTGAGCAGAAAGACCATGTCGTCTCCGCCCCGGGTGGAGAGCCAGTTGAAGGGCAGGTCGGGGAAGGCCTCTTCGACGATTGAACGGTTGTGTCCGACCTCGACTGCAAGGAGTCCGCCCGGGTTCAGGTGCGCAGCAGACTCGGCGATCAGGCGCCGCACCACATCCAATCCATCGTCGCCCGAGGCGAGCGCCATCTGCGGCTCATGCAGGTATTCCGGCGGGAGCGCGTCCATGGCCTCTGCGGTGACGTAGGGGGGATTGCTCAGGATCAGATCGAAGCTGCGCCCCTGCAGGGCTGAGAACACGTCGCTGCAGACGAGTTCGACGCGCTCTTCCAGTCCGTAGTCCTCCACATTGATGCGTGCGACCTCGAGCGCATCCGCGGAAAGGTCTGCACCCACCACCGCAGCGTGCGGGAAGGCGTGTGCCATCAGGATCGCGAGGCACCCTGAGCCGGTGCACAGGTCAAGCACACTGCCCACGGCCTCCGGGTCTTCCACCCAGGGTGCCAGCCCGTCCTCGAGCAACTCGGCGAAGAAGGACCGGGGCACGATCACGCGCGGGTCCACCGTGAAGCGGAAATCTCCCAGCCAGGCTTCACCCAGGATGTAGGCGGTCGGCAAGCGTTCGTCTGCGCGTTGTTCGATCGCCTGCAGCAGGTCGAGGCGTTCTTCCCCAGGAATGCAGGCATCGAGGAAGGGTTCAAGACGATCGAGGGGCAGGGCGAGCGTGCCGAGGATCAGCCATACGGCCTCGTCGAAGCTGTCCTGTACGCCATGGCCGCAGAAGATGCCGGCGCGGTTGAAGCGGGTAACTGCGTAGCGCAGCCAGTCGCGGACGGTGACGAGCTCGGCAAGGGGACCGTGCTCATGTTCGTGATCGTGCTCGTCTTCCGGGTGTTCGTCGTGGTGCATCAGGGCCTCTTGGGTTCGGTGTGCGTCGCATGATCGCCACGCACGGGATTTCGTGGGAGCGGGCTTGCCCGCGAAAGGTGTGCAGTGGGCTGAAGGCGTTACGGGGTGGCGATGTCTGGCCGGGGGCTGGTTCCTGGATTCGCCGTCGTCACATCAGGCCGTCAGCAGTCCCTCCAGGGTTCGCTCGTAGACCACCGAAAGCGGTTCGATCGCATCGAGGGAAACGCATTCGTTCACCTGGTGAATGCTTGCATTGACCGGGCCGAACTCGACCACTTCCTTGCAGATCTCGGCGATGAAGCGTCCGTCGGAGGTGCCGCCGGTGGTTGACAGCTCGGTTTCCACTCCCAGCGTATCCAGGATTGCCGCCGATAGCGCGCCGACCAGCCTGCCTCGCCCGGTGATGAAGGGTTTTCCCGACAAGTGCCAGTCGACCTCGTAGTCCAGTCCGTGGCGGTCGAGTACATCATGCGTGCGGGCCTTGAGGGTTTCGGCGCTCGACCCGGAGCTGAAACGGAAGTTGAACATCACCTCGCACACGCCCGGGATGACGTTGTTGGCGCCGGTTCCTGCGTGGATGTTGGACACCTGCCAGGTGGTGGGCGGGAAGAACGCGTTGCCCTCGTCCCAGGTGGTCGATGCCAACTCGGCCAGCGCTGGTGCGAAAAGGTGGATCGGGTTGCGCGCGAGCTGTGGATAGGCGACGTGCCCCTGCTTGCCCTTGACGCGCAGCGTGCCCGAAAGCGAGCCACGCCGGCCGTTCTTGATCATGTCGCCCAAGGTCTTCACCGAGGTTGGTTCGCCAACGATGCAGTAGTCCAGGCGCTCGCCACGGGCAGCGAGCGCCTCCACCACCTTGACCGTACCGTGGGTGGCGATGCCTTCCTCATCGGAGGTCAGCAGCAGCGCGATGCTGCCGTCGTGGGCGGGGTGCTGCGCCACGAAGCGCTCGATCGCGGTCACGAATGCCGCGAGCGAGGTCTTCATGTCGGCAGCGCCCCGTCCGTACAGCATGCCCTCGCGCTCGGTGGGTGCGAAGGGCGGAGTGGTCCAGGCCTCGGCCGGTCCGGGAGGTACCACGTCGGTGTGGCCAGCGAAGCAGAGCACGGGCGTCGCGGTTCCGCGCCGCGCCCACAGATTGCTGACGCCGCCGGTGTCGATGCGCTCGATCGTGAACCCGAGCGGGCGCAGCCGGTCGGTGATCAGTTCGAGGCAGCCTGCATCGTCGGGCGTGACCGATGGGCGAGCGATGAGCGCACGGGCCAGGGCCCGCGTGGAAAGGTCTTCTGTCATGGGGGTCTCGGGCACGACCGGCAGTGCGGTCGCGCCTCAGTACGTGCTCAGTTGTTGTTCAGGTCGAGCGTGAACTCCTGGAACGAGGCGCCGTCCGGCGAACTCGCTTCGAAGTCCATCGCTTTCGGCGTCCGAACCTGTGTCGACTTCAACTCTGCGCTCTGGATCTGCGCGTTGTTGATCAGCCAGTGCAGGTTCGTGGGCGAATCGGCGTTGGCCAGCGCCTCTTCTAGCGTGACCTGCTTTTCGCTGTAGAGCCGGTACAGTGCCTGTTCGAAGGTCTGCGAGCCGGGCGCCAGCGATTGCTCCATGGCCTCCTTGATGCCGTTCAGTTCGCCACGTTCGATCAACTCGGCAGTGTGGCGGGTGTTCATCAGGATCTCCACTGCGGGAATGCGCTTGCCGTCGGGCTTGCGCACCAGCCGCTGGGAGACGATGCAGCGCAGGGCGACGGCGAGGTCCAGGTAGAGCAGCTGACGGTTCTCCAGCGGGAAGAAGTTCACGATGCGGTTGAGGGCATGGTAGGCGTTGTTCGCGTGCAGCGTTGCGAGGCAGAGATGGCCCGTCTGCGAATACGAGATCGCTGCCTGCATGGTTTCCCGGTCGCGGATCTCACCGATCAGGATGCAGTCCGGGGCCTGGCGCATGGCATTGCGCAAGGCCTCGTTCCAGCTCTTGGTGTCGATGCCGACCTCGCGCTGGTTCACCACCGACTTGCGGTGTCTGAACAGGTACTCGATCGGGTCCTCCACCGTGAGGATGTGACCGCTGCGGCTCCCGTTGCGGTGGTCGAGCATGGAGGCCAGCGTGGTGGATTTGCCCGAGCCGGTCGCCCCTACCACGAGCACGAGGCCGCGCTTTTCCATCACCACTTCATTGAGCACCGGCGGCATCCCCAGGCTCTCGATGGTCGGGATATCGCTCTGAATGTAGCGCACCACCACTGCCATCGAGTTGCGTTGCCAGAACACGTTGACCCGGAAGTTGCCCAGGTCCCGACGACCGAAGGAGAGGTTGAGTTCCCGATCCTTTTCGAGGGTGGTCATCTGCGCCGGGGTGATGGCCTCGGTCAGCATGCGCTGGATCATCAGCGGATCCATCATCTGCTGATTGATCGGCATGGTGTGCCCCTGGATCTTGATGTGGATCGGGGCGCCTGCAGTGATGAAGAGGTCCGAGGCCTTTTTCTCGGCCATCAGCTGGAAGAGACTGTCGAAAATCATGGCGTGAAGGTCCCGGACAAAAGATCGTGAGCATCGCAGGAGCGCCTCTTGCGCGCGCGCAAGGTCATCGCGGCAAAGGCGCTCCTACGGAGTGAATCAAGCGCCGCGAAGCAACTCGTTGATGCCGGTCTTGGCGCGCGTTTGGGCGTCCACCTTCTTCACGATCACCGCGCAGTACAGGCTGTACTTGCCGCAGGCCGAGGGCAGACTGCCGGGCACCACGACCGCGCCCGCCGGCACACGGCCGTAGGTGATTTCGCCGGTTTCGCGATCGTAGATCTTGGTGCTCATGCCGATATACACGCCCATCGACAGCACCGCGTTCTCCTCGATGATCACGCCTTCCACCACCTCGGAACGCGCGCCGACGAAGACGTTGTCCTCGATGATCACCGGGCCGGCCTGCACCGGTTCGAGCACGCCGCCGATGCCGACACCGCCCGACAGGTGCACGTTCTTGCCGATCTGCGCGCAGGAGCCGACCGTGGCCCAGGTGTCGACCATGGTGCCTTCATCGACGTAGGCGCCGATGTTCACATAGGACGGCATCAGCACCACGTTCCTGCCGATGAAGCTTCCCTTGCGCGCGACGGCCGGCGGCACCACGCGGAAGCCGCCTTCGCGGAACTGCTCTGGCGTGTAGTCGCCGAACTTGGTCGCCACCTTGTCGAAGAAGTTGAGGCCGCCGGCCTGTACCACCTCGTTGTCACGCAGGCGGAAGGAGATCAGCACGGCTTTCTTGATCCACTGGTTGACCACCCACTGGCCGTCCTTCTTCTCGGCCACGCGCAGCGTGCCGGCGTCCAGGCCGGCAATGACCTCTTCCACCGCATTGCGGATCTCGGCCGGGGCGGAGGCGGGCGACAGGCTGGCACGGTTTTCGAAAGCGTCGTCGATGATCGGTTGCAGAGCGTGCATGTGGGAAATCTCTCTCAGAGTGTTTTGCAGAAATCGATGATGCGCTCGGCCGCCTCGACGCACTCGTGCGTGTCGGCCACCAGCGCGATGCGCACGAAGCCGGCGCCCGGATTTACGCCATTGGCTTCGCGGGCGAGGAAGCTGCCCGGCAGGACCGTCACATTATATTCAGCCTGCAGACGGCGGGCGAACTCGGTGTCCGGGATCGGTGTGCGCACCCAGTAGTAGAAGCCGGCGTCCGGCAGCGACACCGGCAGCCAGGGCTGCAGCATGGGCGTGATGCGGGCGAACTTGTCGCGGTAGAGGCGGCGGTTCTCCTCGACATGCTCCTCGTCGTTCCACGCCACCACCGAGGCGGCCTGCACTGCCGGGTTGAGCGCGCAGCCGTGGTAGGTGCGGTACAGCAGGAAGTCCTTCAGGATCCGCGCATCGCCTGCCACGAAGCCAGAGCGCATGCCGGGCACGTTCGAGCGCTTCGACAGGCTGGAGAACATCACCACGTTGCGAAAATCCGTGCGCCCCAGGCGCCAGGCCGCCTCCAGGCCGCCGATCGGCCTGGCGTCGTCGTCGAAGTAGATCTCGGAATAGCACTCGTCGGCAGCGATCACGAAGCCGTAGCGGTCAGACAGCTCGAACAGCGTCTTCCACTCCTCGAGCTTCAGCAGCCGCCCGGTGGGGTTGCCCGGCGAACACACATAGACGAGCTGGACGTCGCGCCAGACGGCCTCGTCGATGCTGCCGAAATCCGAGCCGAAGCCGTTCTCGGGCAGGTTGTTGATGAAGATCGGCTCGGCGTTGGCGAGCAGGGCCGCCCCCTCGTAGATCTGATAGAAGGGGTTCGGGCACAGGACCTTGGCGCCGGGTTTCGTGCCATCGACCACGCATTGCGCGAAGGCGAACAGTGCCTCGCGCGTGCCCGCGACCGGGATCACCTGCGTTGCCGGGTCGATCTTCGGCAAGCCAAAGCGGCGTTCGAGCCAGTGCGCGATCGCGCCGCGCAGCGCGTCACTGCCGAGCGTGGCGGGGTAGCTCGACAGGCCGCCAAGGTTGTCGGCCAGCGTCTGGCGGATGAAGCCCGGCGTCGGGTGCTGCGGCTCGCCGATCGACAGCCGGATCGGCTTCAGGTGCGCGGGCGGCTCGATGCCTGCGAACAGCGCGCGCAGTTTCTCGAAGGGGTAGGTCTGCAGGCGGGCAAGATTCGGATTCACTTTGATACGGATCGGGTACGCGCTGGGCGCGTCCGCGCGAAGTCGGGATGGGCGGAAATGGTATCATGCGCAGCCTTTCCGACCGCCCTGCGGCGCGTTCGCGCGCGCTCTCCGCCTGGTTCCGACGTGCGTCTCTCCAAGCTCAAACTCGCCGGTTTCAAGACCTTCGTCGACCCGACCACGGTGCTTACGCCCGGCAACCTCGTCGGCGTGGTGGGACCCAATGGCTGCGGCAAGTCCAACATCATCGACGCGGTACGCTGGGTGCTGGGCGAAACGCGGGCCTCCGCGCTGCGCGGCGAGTCGATGCAGGACGTTATCTTCAACGGCTCGACGACGCGCAAGGCGGTATCGCGTGCGAGCGTGGAGCTGGTGTTCGACAATGCCGAGGGCAAGGCTGCGGGGCAGTGGTCGCGCTACGCCGAGATTTCGGTCAAGCGCGTGCTCGACCGTTCGGGCGAGTCGACCTATTACATCAACAACGTGCACGTCCGCCGCAAGGACGTCATCGACCTATTCCTCGGTACCGGCCTGGGTCCGCGCGCCTACGCGATCATCGAGCAGGGCATGATCTCTCGCATCATCGAGGCGCGCCCGGAGGAGATCCGCGGCTTCCTTGAGGAGGCGGCGGGCGTCACCAAATACCGTGAGCGGCGCAAGGAGACCGAGGGGCGGCTGCGTGACGCGCGCGACAACCTGGCCCGCCTGGACGACATCCGCATGGAGCTGGGCGAGCGCATCGGCCACCTCGAGGGGCAGGCCGAAGTGGCGGCTCGGTACCAGCAGCTCAGCGCCGTCCACACCGAGCGGCAGCAGTTGCTCTGGTTGCTCAAGCGCAACGAGGCACGTGATGCGCACGCGCGGATCGCGGCCGAGCTCGGTGAAGCCGCCCGCCGGGTCGAGCTCGACAGCGAGCGTCTGCAGAGTCTGGAGACGGCAATCGAAACCTGCCGCGACGCCCACTTCCAGGCGTCGGAGTCGGTCCATGAAGCGCAGAACGACCTGTTCGCCGTCAGCGCCGAGGTGAGCCGGCTCGAGACCGAGCTCCAGCACCTGGGCGAGGCGCGCAAGCGGCTCGAAGCGCGCATCACTCAGCTCGGGCTTGACCATGCGCACTGGCAGGCGCGCCGCGAGGGACTGGCGGGCGACCATGAGCGCTGGTCGGAACTGGCGCTCAATGCGGCGATGCGTGCGGAGCAGGCCGAGGCGCGCCATGCGGAGATCGCCGACCGTGTGCCGGAGCTTGATGCGGCACGCCAGGCGGCGGATACGACGGTCGCTGCAGCCCGCCGCGAACTGGCGCAGACCGAACAGCAGCTGCGGGTGGAGGAGGCAAACCGAGCGAGCGCCCACCGCGCGCTCGAGGCTCTGCAGCAGCGGCGCGGCCGGCTCGAGGCCGAGCGCGCTGCGATTACCGGTCCGGACGCGTGCGCATTGCTCGAGCGCGAAGCGCGGCTGGAGGCGCTGCAGGAAGCGTCCGAGCAGGCGCACCAGGAGCTGGGCGCTTTGCAGGCGCGCCTGCCGGATGCGCAGGTGGCGCTCAAGACGGCGCTCGAGCGAGAACGCGCTGCGCAGCGCAACCTCACCGAACTGCGCGCGCGGCGGGACGCGCTGGTCCAGTTGCAGGCTCGGGTGCAGGCACAGGGCAAGCTCGGGGACTGGCTCAAGCGTCACCGACTCGAGCAGCTCCCGCCGCTGTGGGAGCTCCTGCAGGTGAAGGCCGGCTGGGATGCCGCGGTCGAGGCCGTGCTGCGCGAAAGATTGTCCGCGCTGATCGCGCCCGATGAAGCAGCCGCGCGGTCCGCCGCGCACAGCCTGCTCGACGAGGCCCCGCCGGAATCGGTCGCGATCGGTCTCGGGCTGGCGCGACAGGTCGCAGATTCGCCCGCGAACGCGGTGGCCTTGGCAGGGACCGTGCCGCTCGGCACGCTGGTGACCTGCATCCGGGCAGAGCTCGCACCACTGCTGGAGGATCTGCTTGAAGGCTGCTACGCGGTCGAGGCCCTCGCCCCGTGGATTGCCCGCCATGCAGAGCTTCCCGTGGGCGTAAGGCTGGTCGGTGCGCAGGGTCAGGTGCTCACGCGCGCAAGCCTTTCGTACCATGCGCCCGACACCCGCACGCACGGCGTCATCGAGCGCCAGCGCGAGATCGAGAGTCTTGCCCATGCGCAGCAGACACTGGAGGAAGAGGCGCTGATCGCGCATGACGCGCTGCACGCGGCCGAGGCCGCGGCGAGTGATGTGCAGGAGCGCATTGGCGCGCTGCGCAAGGACGCGCAGGCGGTGCAGTCGCAGGTCCATGCCGAGCAGGTCGAGGTGCTCAAGCTCGCGCAGGCCCGCAGTCGGGCCGAAGAGCGCCGCAGCCAGCTGGTGCGCGACCTGGAGGATGTATTGCATCTCGAAGGCACCGAGCGAGAGCACCTCACGCGGGCCGAGCTGGAGCAGGCGCGCGCTGCAGAGCTGGCGGCGCTTCAGCGTGAGCGCCTGGAGGCTGCCAGCGAGATCCTGCGCGATCGGGAGCAGGCGCTGCGCGAGGCGCGCGCGCTGGAACAGTCTGCGGGCCGGGAGCTTCAGGAAGCCCGCTTCTCCGAGCGTGAGTGCGCGGGCAAGCTCGACGATATCGCCCGTAACCGGCAACTCGCAGAGGAGCAGCTTGCACGCATCGAAAGCGAAAGCCGCACCCGCGAGGCTGAGCTTGAAGCGACCGATGACCGCCGGGGTACCGAGGCCCTGCACACGGCGCTCGAACTGCGCACCCGCCGCGAGGCAGCGTTGGCCGCGCGGCGCGACGCGCTGGCCGATGCGGCCGCCGCCCTGAAGCAGGTGGAGGAGGCGCGCCTGCGCACCGAACACGAGGCTGCACCGATCCGCAGCCGCGTGGCCGAGTTGCGTCTGGCCCTGCAGGCCGCCGAGCTGTCGGTGCAGCAGTTCGAGGAGCGCCTGATCGAGGTGAAGGCGGATGAAGCCGCACTCACGCCCCTGCTTCAGGAGGGGCCAAAGGAAGGCAGTCTGCAGCGTGAGCTTGCCCGGCTTGCACGAGAGATCGCTGACCTGGGCGCGGTGAACCTGGCTGCGCTGGACGAGTTGAAGAGTGCAGCGGAACGCAAGGGCTACCTCGATGCTCAGACAGAAGACCTGCTGCAGGCGATCGACACGCTTGAAGATGCGATCCGTCGCATCGACAGGGAAACGCGCGAGCAGTTGCAGGAGACCTACAATACGGTCAATCGGCAGTTTGCGGCGCTGTTTCCGCAGCTGTTCGGCGGCGGACGGGCGGAGCTGGTGCTGACCGGCGAGGAGATTCTCGACGCGGGCATCCAGATCGTGGCGCAACCGCCGGGCAAGAAGAACGCGTCCATCCATTTGTTGTCGGGGGGCGAGAAGGCGCTGACCGCGATTGCGCTGGTGTTCTCGATGTTCCAGCTCAACCCGGCGCCCTTCTGCATGCTTGACGAGGTGGATGCGCCGCTGGACGATACGAACACCGAACGCTATGCGAACATGGTCAAGCGCATGTCATCGCAGACGCAGTTCATCTTCATCAGTCACAGCAAGATCACGATGGAGTATGCACAGCAGCTTGTGGGGGTGACGATGCAGGAACAGGGCGTTTCGCGCGTCGTGGAAGTGGATATCGAAGAGGCGCTGCGCCTGGCCGATCCGGTCGCGGCGTAGGGCATACGGGGCAAGACGGAGTCTTTCGGAAAACTCATGGACAGCGAACTTCAGATCGCGCTGGTTGCAGTCGGAATCGGCGCGGTGGTACTGGTGGTCGGCTACAACAAGTGGCAGGAGCGCAAGCACCAGCGCAACGCCGAGCGCGCCTTCAGGTCGGAGCACCGCGATGTGCTGCTCGAGCCGCGCGCCGACGCGGAGGGTGGGGGCGGGTCGGCGCGCCGGGAGCCCGGCGAGTTCCGCGTGGACAGCGAGTCGGACAACGCTGCGCGGCGCGTCAGTGAAGCGCCCTTGCGACGCAGCGTGCCTGACCTGCCGCGTCTGCTGGACGCTCGCGCAGATTGCGTGATCCGGCTCGAGACGATCGAAGCGCTGGACGTTTCGCGCGTCTGGAACGAACAGATCGCCCAGCTCGCGGGCCTGAGCAAGCCGGTGCGCTGGTTCGGCTTCAAGGACACCGAGAACCTCTGGCAGCAGCTCGGCCCTGACAGCGAAGGCACGTGCAACTGGTTCTGTGCGGCGCTCCAGCTCGTGGACCGGCATGGATCGATCGGTGAAACCGACTTCATGCGCTTTACCGGCGGCGTGCAGCGCGTGGCGGATGCCTTGATGGCGCTCCCGCCGGGTTTGCCGCCGCGGGCCGAAACCCTGAAGCACGCCGCTGAGCTCGACCGCTTCTGCGCGGATGTGGATGTGCAGATCGGCGTGAATATCGTCGCCCGCGACGGCCAGTTCGAAGGCGGTGAGATCCGGCGCCAGGCGGAACGCCTCGGCCTGACCCTGGGCGAGGATGGCTGCTTCCATGCGATCGACGGCACCAGCAGCCAGTTCATGCTTGCGAACCTCGACGCCGGGCTGTTCTCGCGCGACAACCTCGACAAGCTCGTCACGCCCGGCATCACGCTGGTGATCGACGTCCCGCGCGTCGCGCACGGCGCCCAGGTCTTCGAGCGCATGATGCACACCGCGAACGAGCTCGCGCGCGCGCTCGACGGCGATGTGGTCGATGACAACCGCGCGCCTTTCGGTACGGATGCGGCAGCGCTGATCCGGGTGCAGATCGAGCAGTTTCAGGCACGCATGGCCGAGTCCGATCTTCCCGCGGGCGGTCCGCTCGCGCAGCGCCTGTTCTCGCACTGATGGATCTCTTCGATCAGGCATCGGGCGCCAGCGAGGGCGACCCGGAAGCGCGTGCGGCCGCACTGCGGGCGGAGATCGCGCGCCACGACCACGCCTATTACGTGCTGGATGCACCGACCATTCCGGATGCGGAGTATGACCGCCTTTTCCGCGAATTGCAGGCGCTGGAGGCTGCGCATCCAGCGCTGCGCACGCCCGACTCGCCGACGGTGCGCGTGGGGGGCAAGCCGCTGGCACAGTTCCCCCCGGTGCGCCATCGCGTGCCGATGCTGTCGATCCGCACCGAGACCGACACCGAGGCGAGCGGCGCCTTCAGCTTCGACGCGCGGGTGCGGAGCGCGCTCAAGCTCGAGGATGCGGATCCGCCAGTGGAATACGCAGCCGAACTGAAGTTCGACGGCCTCGCGATCAGCCTGCGCTACGAGCAGGGCCTGCTGGTGCAGGCGGCCACGCGGGGGGATGGTGAGACCGGAGAGGATGTCACCAGCAACGTGCGCACGATGAAGGCTGTCCCCTTGCGCCTGCGCCTGCGCGGCGAGGCGCCGCCGGTGCTCGAGGTCCGTGGCGAGGTCTACATGCGCCGCGTGGATTTCGAGCGCCTGAATGCACGCCAGGCAGAGGCCGGCGAGAAGACCTTCGTCAACCCGCGCAACGCTGCCGCAGGCAGCATCCGCCAGCTCGACCCCGCCATCGCTGCGCGCCGTCCCTTGTCCTTCTACGCCTACGGCCTGGGGGATGTGGAGGGCTGGCAGGTACCCGACACCCACGCCGGCGTGCTCGACGCGATCGCCGACTTCGGGCTGCCGGTGTGCGCGCACCGTGCAGTGGTGCAGGGTGCGCAGGGGCTGGCGGATTTCCACGCCCGCATCGCCGGGTTGCGCGACAGCCTGCCCTTCGACATCGACGGCGTGGTGTACAAGGTCAACGCGCGTGCGCTGCAGCAGCAGCTGGGTTTTGTTACTCGTGAACCGCGCTGGGCGGTGGCGCACAAGTACCCGGCGCAAGAAGCGGTGACGCTGCTGCGCGATATCGAAGTGCAGGTCGGTCGCACCGGGGCGCTGACCCCTGTGGCGCGACTCGAACCCGTGTTTGTTGGCGGGGTGACGGTCACGAATGCCACCTTGCACAATCAGGACGAGATCGATCGCAAGGATGTGCGCATCGGTGACTGGGTCATCGTACGCCGTGCCGGTGACGTGATCCCCGAGGTGGTTGCGCCGGTGGTGGAGCGGCGCACGGCCGAGTTGCCACGCTTCGTACTGCTCGAGCGCTTTCCCGTCTGTCCGGTATGCGGCTCGCACGTCGTGCGAGGCGAGGATGAGGCGGTGGCGCGTTGTACCGGGGGACTGTTCTGTCCTGCGCAGCGCAAGCAGGCCTTGCTGCATTTCGCGGGGCGTCGCGCGATGGACATCGAGGGCCTCGGCGACAAGCTCGTCGATCAGCTGGTCGATGCGGCGATCGTCAAGACGCCGGTCGATCTCTACCGGCTGGGCGTGCTCGCGCTGGCCAACCTGGAGCGCATGGGCGAGAAGTCGGCGCAGAACCTGCTCGCGGCGATCGAGAAGAGCCGTGCGACGACGCTCGCGCGCTTCATCTTCGCGCTCGGCATCCGCAACGTGGGCGAGGCGACCGCACGCGATCTGGCACGGCATTTCGGCAAGCTGGACGCCCTGATGGCGGCCGACCTTGATGCCTTGCAGCGGGTGCCGGATGTGGGCCCCATCGTGGCGAATGCGATCGCCGCGTTCTTCGCCGAGCCGCATAACCGCGAGGTCATCGAGCAGCTGCGCGCTGCGGGCCTGCACTGGGAAGAGGGCGAGCCCGCCGCGGCCGCTGCGGGTGCGCTGGCCGGCAAGACCTTCGTGCTGACCGGTACGCTGCCGACGCTGACGCGGGACGAGGCCAAGGCGCTGATCGAGGCGCGCGGCGGCAAGGTCGCGGGCTCCGTCTCAAAGAAAACGCACTACGTGGTGGCCGGTGCGGAGGCCGGCTCGAAGCTCGACAAGGCGCAGGCGCTCGGGGTCGCGATCCTCGAAGAGGACGGCTTGCTGCGGCTGCTGAGCGAATCGGATACAAACGGTGGATGCGCACCGGCGCGGACGGGCGCATGATGGCGCCCGCTGCGTTGCGGCATCCTTTCAATCTGGGAGAGCAATAAGAAATGAAGAAGGTCACCAAGGCAGTGTTTCCGGTTGCCGGCATGGGTACGCGCTTCCTGCCCGCCACCAAGGCGAGCCCGAAGGAGATGCTGCCGATCGTGGACAAGCCGCTGATCCAGTACGCGGTCGAGGAGGCCGTGGCGGCGGGCATCACCGACATGATCTTCATCACCGGGCGTACCAAGCGCTCGATCGAGGACCACTTCGACAAGGCCTACGAGCTTGAGACCGAGCTCGAGGCGCGCGGCAAGAAGGAGTTGCTCGACATCGTGCGCAAGACGGTGCCGAAGGGTGTCAACTGCATCTATATCCGCCAGTCGGAAGCGCTCGGCCTTGGCCACGCGGTGATGTGCGCCAGCCATGTGGTGAGTGACGAGGCCTTTGCGGTGATCCTCGCGGACGACCTGCTCGACAACAAGGACAAGACGCCGGTACTGAAGCAGATGGTGGATGTTTACAACTATCACCGCTGTTCGGTGCTCGGCACCATGAACGTGCCCCGCGAGGAAACCCGCAGCTACGGCATCGTCAGCACAGAGTCCGACAAGGGGCAGGTGCAGCGTATGACCGGCATCGTCGAGAAGCCGAAGCCCGAGGAGGCACCGACGACGCAGGCGGTCGTCGGACGCTACATCCTGACCCCGCGCATCTTCGACCACATCCGCGCGCTGAAGCCGGGTGCCGGCGGCGAATATCAGCTCACCGACGCAATCGCCTCGCTGCTGAAGGAGGAGGCGGTGCTGGCCTATCAGTTCGACGGTGTCCGCTACGATTGTGGCTCCAAGCTCGGCTACCTGAAGGCGACGATCGAGTTCGGCCTGCGCCATCCGGAAACCGGCGCCGATTTTGCCCAGTATCTCAGTGGCCGTTTCGGAGCCGAGCCGGGCGGCGGCAAGAAGAAGTAAGCGCTCGATTTCCGTGGGTGAGGCAAGGTCTCATCTCAAGGTTTGAGCGGGCAAGCCGGCGAATGAAAGCGACTACCGCTCAAGCTTGGGTGTAGACGCAGCGGCCGCCTTGGTGCGCGGAAAAAAGAGGCCCCGGCGGGATAGTCCCGGCGGGGCCTCTGCGCCTTCGGTTCGGGTGCAGGGCTTGGGCACTGCACCCGATGGCGGGCGATCCGGCTCAGGCGGCCTTGGCCGCGCGCTTGCGGTCGGTTTCCTTGAGGTGGCGCTTGCGCAGGCGGATGTTCTTGGGCGTGATCTCGACCAGTTCGTCGTCGGCGATGAACTCGATCGCGGACTCGAGGGTGAGTGCGATCGGCGTGATCAGGCGCACGGCTTCGTCGGTGCCGGAGGCGCGCACGTTGGTGAGCTGCTTGCCCTTGATCGGGTTGACGACGAGGTCGTTGTCGCGTGTGTGGATGCCGATGATCATGCCTTCGTACAGCGCTTCGCCCGGGCTCACGAACATGCGGCCACGGTCCTGCAGGTTCCACAGCGCGTAGGCCACCGCCTCGCCGTCGTTCTGCGAGATCAGTACGCCGTTGCGGCGCTCGGCCATCGGGCCGGCCATCGGGCCGTAGTCATCGAAGACGTGGCTGGCGAGGCCGGTGCCGCGCGTCATGGTGAGGAACTCACCCTGGAAGCCGATCAGGCCGCGGGCCGGAATGCGATACTCGAGGCGCACGCGGCCCTTGCCGTCCGGTTGCATGTCCTGCAGCTCGCCACGGCGACGGCCAAGCTCTTCCATCACGCCGCCCTGGTGGTCTTCCTCAACGTCGACGGTGAGCATCTCGTAGGGCTCGCATTTCACCCCGTCGATTTCCTTGTACACCACGCGCGGGCGGCCCACAGCGAGCTCGTAGCCTTCGCGGCGCATGTTCTCGAGCAGGATGGTGAGGTGCAGTTCGCCACGGCCGGAAACCTCGAACACATCCGAGTCGCCAGTGTAGTTCACGCGCAGGGCGACGTTCTTGAGCAGTTCCTTTTCCAGACGCTCGCGGATCTGGCGGCTGGTGACGTACTTGCCTTCACGGCCGGCGAGCGGCGAGGTGTTGACCATGAAGTTCATGGTCAGCGTGGGCTCGTCGACCGCGATCGGCGTCATGCCCTCGAGGCAATCGGGGTCGCAGAGGGTAACGCCGATGTTGACCTGCTGAATGCCCGCGATCAGCACGATGTCGCCAGCTTCGGCCATCTCGGAGGGTTTGCGCTCCAGGCCTTCGAAGGTAAGGATCTGGCTGACCTTGCCCTTGCCGCGGTTCTCTTCGCCGTACATGACGACGACTTCCTGGTTGGGACGCACGCGGCCGCGCTTGATGCGGCCGATCCCGAGCTGGCCCATGTAGGTCGAGTAGTCGAGCGAGCAGACCTGGATCTGCAGCGGACCGCTGGCGTCGACTTCCGGTGCAGGCACGTGCTCGAGGATGGCCTCGAACAGCGGGCGCATGTCCTTCCGCTCATCGCCCTCGTTGATCACCGCGAAGCCATTGAGGCCCGAGGCGTAGATCACCGGGAAGTCGAGTTGCTCCTCGGTGGCGCCGAGCTTGTCGAACAGGTCGAAGGTGTGGTTGATCACCCAGTCCGGGCGCGCCCCCGGACGGTCGATCTTGTTGATGACGACGATCGGCTTCAGGCCCAGCGCAAGTGCCTTGCGGGTCACGAAGCGGGTTTGCGGCATCGGACCTTCGACCGCATCCACGAGCAGCAGCACGCTGTCGACCATCGACAGCACGCGCTCCACCTCGCCGCCGAAGTCCGCGTGGCCCGGGGTGTCGACGATGTTGATGTGGGTGTCGCCGTACTGGATTGCACAGTTCTTCGACAGGATGGTGATGCCACGTTCCTTCTCGATGTCACCCGAGTCCATGACGCGTTCTGCGACCTGCTGGTTATCGCGGAAGGTGCCGGACTGGCGCAGGAGCTGGTCGACGAGGGTGGTCTTGCCATGATCGACGTGGGCGATGATGGCGATGTTGCGAATGGCGCGGGACATGGAGGAGGGGGTGGGAAGTCTTTGAAAGGGCGAGGATTCTACCATGACGCACCGCAGCGCAACACGAAATCTCGAGGTCGCCTGTACGCATGTTAAGATCCCGCGCCCGAATCTGAGAGGTCATCGAATGCTTGCGATCATTGGCGGTAGCGGACTCACACAGCTGTCGAACATGGAGATCGAGCGCCGGGAGGTCGCACGCACGCCCTTCGGCGAGCCTTCCGGCGCGCTTGTATTCGGGCGTATGTGCGGCGACGAGGTGGTGTTTCTGGCGCGTCACGGCTACGGCCACACCATTCCGCCCCACCTCGTGAATTACCGCGCCAACATCTGGGCGCTGAAGGAAGCGGGCGTCACTGGCGTGGTGTCGGTCGCGTCGGTTGGCAGCATCCGCATCGACCTGCCACCCGGAACGCTGCTCGTGCCGCATCAGATCATCGACTACACCTGGGGGCGCGCAAGCACCTTCTTCGAAGGCGGTGACAGCTCCGTGCGCCACATCGATTTCACCCACCCCTACGATGACGCCTTGCGCCAGCGTCTGCTTGCGGCCATCCAGGCGGCAGGCGAGGCGGCCGTGGATGGGGGCGTGTATGCGACAACGCAGGGCCCGCGTCTGGAGACTGCCGCCGAGATCGATCGTTTCGAGCGCGACGGTGCGGACATCGTGGGCATGACCGGCATGCCCGAGGCCTCTCTGGCGCGGGAGCTCGATCTGCCGTATGCCGCGATCGGCGTGGTGGTCAATTATGCTGCGGGCCGTTCCGCAAGCGAGCATGGCATCCACTTCGATGACATCGAGCTCGTGCTGCAGGAATCGATGGTGCGGGTACGCAACGTACTCGAGTGCCTGTGCAAAGTGTGAGGGTGGAAAAGATGAAGCGTCTCGAAAGCGCGTTCGAGCACGTGCTGTTCACCAGCCGGTGGCTGATGGCGCCGGTTTATTTCGGCCTGGTGCTGGCGATGGTGCTGCTGCTGGTGAAGTTCACCAAAGAGCTCTATGGATTGTTCGCCCACATCTGGTCCGCGACGGGCGGAGAGCTGATCATCGGCGTGCTTTCGCTGGTGGATGTGGCGCTGATCATGAATCTGCTGGTGATCATCATCTTCAGCGGCTACGAGAACTTCGTCTCGAAGATGGAGGACCTGCACTCGCATCGTGATCGCCCCGAGTGGATGGGCCACATCGGGTTTTCCGACCTCAAGCTCAAGCTCATCGGTTCGATCGTGGCGATCTCCGGGATCGAGCTGCTCAAGGCCTTCATGAACGCGCATAACCTGACCGACCGTCAACTCGGCTGGATGGTCGGCATCCATGTGACCTTCCTGTTCTCGGGGCTGTTGTACGCCGCCATGGACAGGCTGTCGGGGAAAGGCCACTGAAGCGCGGGTGCGCGCAGGCCTCCCCACCGTTCAGATCTGCAGACGGTCGAGCAACTCGCGCTCGATCCTGAGCACCTGCGCATCCTGTGCGAGCACCTGCCCGGTGAGCAGGAAGGTGTCTTCCACGCGCTCGCCCAGGGTCGCGATCTTCGCAGTGTGCAGGCGGATGCCGTGATCGGCCAGCACCCCGGCTACGTCGAAGAGCAGGCCTGGCCGGTCGGCCGCGGTCAATGAAAGCACGTAGTGACGCCCGGCCTCGTCGGGCAGGATGCTGACCTGTGGCGTGATCGGGAAGTGCTTGACCTGACGTGACATGCGCCCGCGGGAGGGACGCTCGGGAAGGCCGGGTTTCTGCAGGCGAGCGCAGAGTTCGTGCTCGATCAGGGTGACGATGTCTCGGTACGCGGCCTGCTGGCCCGGGTCCTGGAGCATGAAGCTGTCCAGCGCGTAGCCGTGGCGCGTGGTGTGCACCTTGGCGTCCAGGATCGTGAAGCCCATGCGACCGAAGAAGCCGGTCAGGCGTACGAAGAGATCCTTCTGGTCGCGGGTGAACACCATCACCTGCACGCCATCTTCGCCCTCGGCGACGCGCGCCTTGACCACCGGCTCGTGGGCGTCGCAGCGGTAATAGAGCATGCGTGTGTGCCAGGCGATCTCTTCCGCCGAGTGGCGCATGAAGTACACCGGGTCCAGTCTGGACCAGAGCGCTTCTTCCACGCCCGGCCGCAGGCCGTGAAAACGCAGTTGCCGGCGCGCATCTTCGAGGCGGTCGTCCAGTCCGAGCGCTTCCTGCGGTGTGGCGCCGCGCAGCAGGCGCCGCGTGGCGAAGAAGAGATCTTCCAGCAGTTTGCCCTTCCAGCCGTTCCAGACCTTGGGGCTGGTGCCGCGCACATCGGCGTGGGTGAGCAGGTAGAGCGCGATCAGGCGGCGCTCATTCGCCACCGCGTCGGCAAAGCGGCGGATCACCTCCGGGTCGGACGTGTCTTCCTTTTGTGCCACGTGCGACATGGTGAGATGGTGTTCGACCAGCCACACCACCAGTTTGGTGTCTTCCTCGGTCAGGCGGTGCTGCACGCAGAACTCGCGTGCATCGGCCATGCCTAGCTTGGAGTGGTCGCCCCCGCGGCCCTTGGCGATGTCATGGAACAGCGCGGCGACATAGAGCAGCCAGTGGCGCTCGAAGCCCATGATCAAACGGGTCATCAGCGGGTACTCGTGCGCATGCTCGCCCATCGTGAAGCGGCGCATGTTGCGCAGAACCATGAGGATGTGCTGATCGACGGTATAGACGTGGAACAGGTCGTGCTGCATCTGACCGACGATGCGCCGCCACGCGGGGATGTAGCGCGAGAGGATGCCGTACTCGTTCATGCGCCGGAATGCATGCAGCACGCCGCGCTTCTGCTGCAGAATCTGCAGGAACAGCGCCTGGTTATCCGTGTTATTGCGGAATGCGGCATTGACCCGCTTGCGGTTCGACCATAGTGCACGCAGTGTGCGCGCTGTCATGCCCTTGAGCTCGGAGCGCTGCTCGAGCAGCAGGAAGCATTCGAGCAGCGCCGAGGGGTGACGTTCGAACACGTCTTCCTCGCGCAGGTCGAGCAGTTCCCGCACTGCCTGGAAGCGCGGATTGATCACGATCGCGGCGCCGCGGTCGGGGCAGATCTCGCTGCCGTAGTTCTGCAGCAGCAAGGTGTTGAGCTGCAGCACCATCTTCGCGTTGACGTAGTAGCGCTGCATCAGCACTTCGGACGCCCGCCGCACCGCGGTGGCTTCGATGCCGAGGATGCGCGCGATCTTCTCCTGGTGGTCAAAGAGCAGGCGATCCTCGGCGCGCCCCGCGAGATGATGCAGGCGGATACGGAGATGCTGCAGGAAGCGCTCAGCGTTGCGCAGCTCGCTTGCCTCGCCGCCGGTGATCAGGCGTCGGCGTGCGAGCTCCCGCCAGTTGCGCCCCAGGCCTGCGGCACGGGCGATCCAGCCCAGCATCTGGATGTCGCGCAGGCCGCCAGGACTTTCCTTGCAGTTGGGCTCAAGTGCGTAGGGCGTGTCGTTGAAACGTGCGTAACGCTGCTCCTGCTCGAGCAGCTTGGCCTTGAAGAAGGCACGCACGTCGAGGCTCTCGCGGTAGCGACGCTCGAGCAAGGCGAAGAGTTGTGCGCTGCCGGTGACTAGCCTCGCCTCCAGCAAGCTGGTCTGCACTGTGATGTCGTCGGCCGCCGTGCTCAGGCATTCCTCCACCGTACGCACAGCGTGACCGATCTCCAGCCCCATGTCCCACAAGGCGCCGACCAGGGCGGAAAGCTTGCCCTGCATGGCTGCGTCCGGCGGTTCCTGCAGCAGTATCAGTACGTCTACGTCCGAGGCCGGGAAAAGCTCCCCGCGACCATACCCGCCGACTGCGACCACCGCGGCCTCGGTGGGCATGCCGCAGGCGGTCCAGAGCGCAGCGAGCTCACGGTCGACCAGTTCGGCACGGCCCTGCAGCAGGTTCGCCGTGTGCGGGTGTTCTTCATACGCGGCGCGCAGGGCCGCCATGCCCTCGGCAATCCTCTGCCGGGCAGCGGGGATGTGGGCCGGCAGGGGGCAGGTTGTGGTGTCGTTCATTCGGCTCGGTCGCCCGGCGTCCCTTAGGCGAAGCGTTCGGCAACCAGTGCGGGTGGAGGCGGGCATTTCTCGGACAGGGTCAGCACCTCGACGCCGGTTTCGGTGACCACGACCGTGTGCTCCCACTGTGCCGAAAGGCTGCGATCCTTGGTGACGATGGTCCAGCCGTCGGGGAGCTCGGAGATCGCCGCCTTGCCAGCGTTGATCATCGGCTCGATGGTGAAGATCATGCCGGGCTTGAGCTCGGGCCCGGTGCCGGCCTTGCCGTAGTGGAGCACCTGCGGATCCTCGTGGAACTTGCGGCCGATGCCGTGACCGCAGAACTCCCGCACGACCGAGAAGCCGTTTCCTTCGGCGTGCTTCTGGATCACCGCGCCGATGTCGCCGAGTCGTCCGCCCGGTTTGACTGCGGCGATGCCGAGCCACATGCATTCGTAGGTGATCTGGCTCAGCCGGCGGGCGATGATGCTCGCAGCGTTCGCTCCGCCCACCAGGAACATGCGGCTGGTGTCGCCATGGAAGCCGTCCTTGATCACGGTGATGTCGAGGTTGACGATGTCGCCCTTTTTCAGCGCCTTGTCGCTCGGCACGCCATGGCAGACCTGGTGGTTGATCGAGGTGCAGATTGATTTTGGGTAGGGCGTGTAGCCCGGGGGTGCATAATTCAGCGGCGCGGGCACGGTCCCTTGCACGTTCACCATGTAGTCATGGCACAGGCGGTCGAGCTCTGCCGTCGTGACGCCAGTCGTGACATGGGGCTCTATATAGTCGAGTACCTCGGCTGCCAGCCGGCAGGCGACGCGCATTTTCTCGATCTCTTCTTCGGTCTTGATGACGATGCTCATTCGATGGTCTTCTGTTGCGGGGGCTGGAAGGTGTCTAGGCTAGCGCAAGCCACCCCTCCGCGGCAAACATCCATCCTGGAACATGTTGAGCGCAGCTTGCGACGCGTGCTAGTATCGCGGGCTTGTCTGCTTGGGCAGGCAAAATCCGCACGTCCTGCGGCAAAGGGGTCCGTACGGTGTGTGCCCGTCCTTGTGACGGCATGCTTCGGACGGCAGGAACTGCAGCGCCATGTTTGCGCCCGATCGGGTGCGGGCTGGTCCGGCATCCGCAGGGCGGAGGTTCAACCCTTCGAAAACTTGGAGTATCAAATGTCCGTAACGATGCGTCAGATGCTGGAAGCCGGCGTCCACTTCGGTCACCAGACCCGCTTCTGGAACCCGCGCATGGCCCCTTTCATTTTCGGCCAGCGCAACAAGATCCACATCGTCAACCTCGAGAAGACGATGGTGAAGTACAACGAAGCCATGGACTTCGTGCGCAAGCTCGCGGCCAACCGCGGCAACATCATGTTCGTCAGCACCAAGCGTCAGGCGCGCGAGATCATCGCCGAGGAAGCGCAGCGCGCCGGCATGCCCTATGTTGACGAGCGCTGGCTCGGCGGCATGCTGACCAACTTCAAGACCGTCAAGCAGTCGATCAAGCGTCTGAAGGAAGTCGAGGCGATGATGGAAGACGGCTCGATCGAGCGTCTGTCCAAGCGTGAAGCGCTGACCGTTCGCCGCGAACTCGAGAAACTGCAGAAGTCGATCGGCGGCATCAAGGAAATGGGCGGCCTGCCGGACGCGCTGTTCATCATCGACGTCGGCTACCACAAGATCGCCATCACCGAAGCGCAGAAGCTCGGGATCCCGGTCGTGGCCGTGGTCGACACGAACCACTCGCCCGAGGGTGTGGATTACATCATCCCGGGTAACGACGACTCCTCGCGTGCCATCCGTCTGTACGCCCGTGGCGTGGCCGATGCCGTGCTGCAGGGCCGCAGCCAGGTGCTGCAGGAAATCGTCGATGCCGGCGGCGACGAGTTCGTCGAGGTCGAGGAAGAAGGCACGCAAGAGCAGGCCTGATCCTCAGCGAAGGGGGCCCGAGGGGCCCCTTTTGCAATCCGGGTGGTGGGCGCGGCCGGCGACATGCCAGCTGTAACCCGTCCCGGAAAGAATTCAGGCTTCCGCGCCCGGGTCGTGTGCCCGTGCGGGGCGGTAGCCGCAACCCGAACGTCAACCCAGATACATTCAGGAGCTAGCATGGCGGAAATCACCGCAAGCATGGTCAAGGAACTGCGCGAGAAGACCGACGCGCCGATGATGGAGTGCAAGAAGGCACTGACCGAGGCCGGTGGGGACATGGCCAAAGCCGAAGAGATCCTGCGCGTCAAGCTCGGCAACAAGGCAACCAAGGCCGCGGCCCGCGTGGCTGCCGAAGGCGTGGTCGGCATCGACATCTCGGCCGATGGCAAGCTGGGCTCGATCATCGAGGTGAACTGCGAGACCGACTTCGTCGCCAAGAACGACGACTTCCTCGCGCTGGTGCAAAACTGCGCCGGTCTCGTGTCCGCGAGCAACCCCGCCGACGTCGCCGCACTGTCGGCGCTGCCGTTGGGCGAAGGGACCGTCGAATCGACCCGCAGCGCGCTGGTCGGCAAGATCGGCGAGAACATGTCGATCCGCCGTTTCACCCGCGTCGAAGCCAAGGGCCAGTTGTTCTCGTACATCCACGGCGGCGCCAAGATCGGCGTGCTGCTGGACCTGGTCGGCGGTGACGAGCAACTCGGCAAGGACATCGCGATGCACATTGCTGCGTCCAAGCCGAAGGCGCTGGACGCGTCGGGCGTTTCCCAGGATCTGATCGACGCCGAGCGCCGCATCGCGATCGAGAAAGCCCGCGCCGACAACAAGCCCGAAGCGATGCTGGAAAAGATCGCCGATGGCACGGTGCAGAAGTTCCTGAAGGACGTCACCCTGCTGGCGCAGGTGTTCGTCAAGGCCGAAGACGGCAAGCAGACCATCGAGCAGTTGCTCAAGGCCAAGGGTGCATCGGTCGCGAGCTTCGCGCTGTACCTCGTTGGCGAAGGCATCGAGAAGAAGGTCACCGACTTCGCTGCCGAGGTGGCCGAGCAGGCCGCTGCTGCCGCTGCGGCCAAGCAGTAAGGAGATGCAGATGTCCGCCGCCTACAAGCGCATCCTGCTCAAGCTCTCCGGCGAAGCCCTGATGGGGGACGACGCTTACGGGATCAACGAGGAGGTCGTCACCCGCATCGTGTCCGAAGTCGCCGAGATCACGCAGCTCGGTGTCCAGGTCGGTGTGGTGATCGGCGGCGGCAACATCTTCCGTGGCATGAAGGGCGCGGCTTCCGGCATGGATCGCGCCACCGCCGACTACATGGGCATGCTGGCCACGGTGATGAACGCCATGGCCATCGCCGATGCCATGCGCCGCATGGATGTGCCTGCGCGCGTCCAGTCGGCGCTGCGCATCGACCAGGTCGTCGAGCCCTACATCCGCGGTCGTGCGATCCGGCATCTGGAAGAGGGACGGGTGGTGATCTTCGCCGCCGGCACCGGAAACCCCTTCTTCACCACCGATACCGCCGCCGCGTTGCGTGGCGCTGAGATCGGCGCCCAGATCGTCCTCAAGGCCACCAAGGTCGATGGTATCTACACGGCCGATCCCAAGAAGGATCCGCAGGCTCAGCGTTACCATCGCATCAGCTTCGACGAGGCCATCGGCCGCAACCTGGCGGTCCTGGACTCGACCGCGTTCGCGCTGTGTCGCGATCAGAAACTGCCGATCAACGTGTTTTCGATCTTCAAGCCCGGCGCGCTCAAGCGTGTGGTGATGGGCGAAGACGAAGGCACGCTGGTTCATTCCTGAACTCCGGAGAATGCGCGCATGATCCCCGAACTCAAGAAGACCGCCGAAGGCAAGATGCAGAAGTCCGTCGAGTCGCTCAAGACCGACCTTGCCAAGATCCGTACCGGCCGTGCCCACGCCGGTCTGCTCGACCACGTCATGGTCGAGTACTACGGCTCCATGGTGCCGGTGAATCAGGTGGCGAACGTCACCCTGATCGACGCCCGCACGCTGGGCGTGCAGACCTGGGAAAAGCCGATGCTGGGCAAGGTCGAACGCGCCATTCGAGACAGCGACCTCGGCCTCAATCCGGCCAACATGGGGGAGCTGTTGCGTGTGCCCATGCCCGCGCTCACCGAAGAACGCCGCCGCGACCTGACCAAGGTCGTGCGCCACGAAGGCGAAAACGCCAAGGTCGCGATCCGCAACCTGCGTCGTGATGCGAACCAGCAGCTGAAGGATGCCGTCAAGGACAAGGCGATCTCGGAGGACGATGAGCGCCGTGGCGAGGAAGAGATCCAGAAGCTTACCGACCGATACGTCGCCGAGATCGACAAGCTGCTCGCCCAGAAAGAGCAGGAACTGATGCAGATCTGATCCGCTTCCGGATCGGCTGCTCCCTTATGGGCAGAACAGGAGGCGGAGCATGAGCGGACGGTTCAGAAGTTCCACCCGGGACATCCCCGAGGTGTCGGCGGTACCGCGCCATGTTGCCGTCATCATGGATGGCAATGGGCGTTGGGCGCGCAAGCGCCTGCTGCCGCGTGTCGCCGGCCACAAGCGCGGGGTGGAAGCCTTGCGCTCGGTCATCCGCGCCTGCATGGAGCGTGGTGTCGAATACCTGACGGTATTCGCCTTCAGCTCTGAAAATTGGCGCCGGCCGGCCGACGAGGTTTCCTTTCTGATGCAGCTGTTCCTCAATTCGCTGCAGAAAGAGGTCGGCCGCCTGCACGAAAACGGCATCCGCCTGCGCGTGGTTGGCGACCTCTCCCGTTTCGACGCAAAGCTCGTCGAGATGATTCACGCCTCCGAAGCCCGCACCGCCGCTAACACGCGCTTCACGCTCACCGTGGCCGCCAACTACGGCGGTCGGTGGGACATCATGAACGCGATTTCGCGTCTGATGGCCAGGCATCCCGGGCGGAGCGAAGCCTTCACCGAGGACGAGCTCGCCTGCGAGTTGTCGATGCATTACGCACCCGAGCCTGACCTGTTCATCCGCACGGGTGGCGAAACGCGCATCAGCAATTTTCTGCTCTGGCAACTCGCCTACACCGAGCTTCACTTCACCGATGTGCTTTGGCCTGATTTCGATGCGGATGCGCTGGACGAGGCGATCACCTCGTATCAGCAGCGCGAGCGCCGCTTCGGCCGTACCAGCGAACAGCTTCAGACGACACTACAGACACGGGGCGACAATGCTTAAGGACCGGGTGATCACTGCGATCCTGCTGCTCGCGGGACTGCTTGGTGCGCTGTTCCTTCTGCCGCCGTTGGGCTGGGCGGTAGTCTGTTCCCTGATCTGCGCTGCGGCTGCCTGGGAGTGGGGAGGGCTCGCGCGCTTCGAGCGTCCGCTGCGCGTGAGTACCGCAATCATCTTCGGCGTCACCTGCCTGCTCATCGGGCACCTCGCCGGTCTTGTCGATGGAACGATCGCCGGGGGAGCGCTGCTGTTGCCGCTGTATCTGCTGAGCGCCGTGTTCTGGCTTCTCATCGCGCCCGTGTGGCTGGCGCGCAAATGGTCGCTGGCGAATCCGATGGCGGCCTCCTTGGTTGGCTTCGTCGTGCTTCTGCCCACTGCGCTCGCCATGATGCACCTGCGCCTCATAGGCCCGGGCGTGCTGCTCGGGGCGATGGCGGTGGTCTGGGTGGCGGACATCGCGGCCTATTTCTCCGGTCGGGCCTTCGGCCGCCGCAAGCTGGCGCCATCAATCAGCCCGGGCAAGACCTGGGAAGGGGCGGCCGGTGCTGCGCTTGCCGTGTTGCTGTTCGGGTTCGGTGTGCTCGTGGGGCTCGGGGCGAATCAACCCGGCGGGGCGCTGGTCATCGGTGTCGCACTGGTCGCCTGGACTGCGATCAGCATCGTCGGCGACCTGTTCGAATCGCTCCTGAAGCGTCAGGCCGGTCTCAAGGACAGCGGCGCCCTCCTGCCAGGACATGGCGGCATCCTCGACCGGATCGACAGCCTCACCTCCACGCTGCCGCTGGTTGCCTTTGCCGCGCTTTTGCTTGCGCGCTGACGCGGCTCGGCCGCCCTTCGTCGCCCCCGTTCTGGAACTTCCCACGACATGGTTCAATCCGCACTCCGGCGCCTGACCGTTCTCGGTGCCACCGGCTCGATCGGGCAGAGCACGCTCGACGTCGTTGCGCGCCACCCCGATCGATTCGAGATCTTTGCGCTCAGTGCCCAGCGTCAGGACGACAAGCTGCTCGCGCAGTGCCTGCAGTTTCTACCTCGCTACGCGGTGATGGGCGACCCCGCTGCGGCATCGCGGCTCGAGAGTGCCTTGCGTGCGGCGGGTAGCCGTACCGAAGTGCTCTGTGGCGAGCACGCGCTTGAACAGGTATCGGCGGCGGGCGAGGTCGACATGGTGATGGCGGCCATCGTCGGTGCAGCCGGACTGCGGCCCACGCTTGCCGCCGCGCGCGCCGGAAAGAAGGTGCTCCTCGCCAACAAGGAGGCCCTGGTGCTGTCGGGTGCGCTGTTCATGGAGGCGGTGGCGCGCAACGGCGCGACCCTGCTGCCGATCGACAGCGAACACAACGCGATCTTCCAGGCGCTGCCGGCCGACTATACGCGCCGCCCCTCGGATGCAGGCGTTCGCCGCGTGCTGCTCACCGCCTCCGGCGGCCCGTTTCGCGTTGCGCCGCTGGACAGCCTCGCTGCGGTGACGCCCGAACAGGCCTGCGCACACCCGAACTGGGTGATGGGGCGCAAGATCTCGGTGGACTCCGCAACCATGATGAACAAGGGCCTGGAAGTCATCGAGGCGCACTGGCTGTTCGGCGCGCCGGCGCAGATGATCGAGGTCGTCGTGCATCCACAGAGCGTGATCCATTCGATGGTGGAATATGCGGACGGGTCGGTCATTGCCCAGTTGGGCAACCCGGACATGCGCACCCCGATCGCACACGCCATGGCCTGGCCGGAGCGTATCGAGGCGGGCGTGAAGCCGCTCGACCTGTTCGCGATCGCACGGCTGGAGTTCGAGCGTCCCGATCTGGAGCGTTTCCCGTGTCTGCGACTGGCCTTCGAGGCGCTGCAAGCCGGTGGCGCAGCCCCGGCCGTTCTCAACGCCGCCAATGAGGAGGCCGTGGCGGCTTTCCTCGCGCGCCGCATCGGATTCCTGGACATTCCCGCCGTCATCGGCGAGACGCTGGAACGCAGCGGCGCGCTTGCGGTCGATTCGGTGGAGGCGGTATTCGCCGCCGACGCTGCCGCACGCGAGTGGGCGCGCGACCAGATCCGACTTCGCCAGGCTACCTGATGACACTGTTCGATTACCTGATTCCCTTTGCGCTTGCGCTGGGGCTGCTGATCCTCATCCACGAGCTGGGCCATTACCTGGTCGCGCGCTGGTGCGGGGTCAAGGTGCTGCGTTTCTCGATCGGCTTCGGCAAGCCGCTGATCCTCCGCCGCGCAGGGCGGGACGGGACCGAATGGGCGCTTGCGGCCTTTCCGCTCGGTGGTTACGTGAAGATGCTGGACGAGCGTGAAGGCACCGTGGCGCCGGAAGAACTGCATCGCGCGTTCAACCGGCAGAGCGTCTACCGTCGCTTTGCGATCGTCGCCGCCGGTCCGCTGGCCAATTTCCTGCTTGCCATCCTGCTTTACTGGGGGCTGTTCGTGGCGGGTACCGAGGAGCTTCGGCCGCGCGTGGCCCTTTCCGATACTCCGGCGATCGCCCAGGCGGCCGGCGTTCGGGATGGCGATCTGGTGGTTGCTGTGGACGAGGAGCCCGTGGCGAGCTGGCAGGATCTGCGCTGGGTCCTGCTGCGTCATGCGCTCGATCAGCGCGAGATCGTCCTGCGTGTGCGTACGCTGGAAGACGTGGATGCCCTTCGCAATCTGAACCTGTCCGGCGTGGCGATCGATGAGGACGGGAAGGATCTGATCGAACGCATCGGGCTGAAGCCCTGGCGTCCGGAGATTCCCGCCGTGCTCGGTCGGGTTGCCGAGGGCAGCGCTGCGGCCCGGGCGGGTCTGCTGAGCGGCGACCGCGTGCTGTCGATCGCCGATGTACCGATCGGCCACTGGGGTGAGCTGGTACAGGCGGTACGCCAGGCGCCGGGAAGAGCGCTGCCGTTCGAGGTCGAACGTGGCGGCGAACGCCTGCGCTTCAGCGTTGTTCCGGAGTCGGCTGAGGAGGGCAGCACCCGCATCGGCCGCATCGGGGTGGGCGTTGCCGAGCCTGCGCCGGGCGGCGTGCAGATGTTCGGCGAGGTGCGCTACGGCCCGCTCGAAGCGATCGGCAAGGCCGTGCGGCATACCTGGGAGACCAGCGTGCTCAGCCTCAAGATGATCGGCCGCATGTTTACGGGTGAAGTGTCCTGGAAGAACCTTTCCGGACCGGTGACGATCGCCGACTACGCGGGGCAGACCGCGCAGCTCGGATTGAGCCACTACCTGAAGTTCGTCGCCCTGATCAGCATCAGCCTCGGCGTGCTCAACCTGCTCCCCATCCCGGTTCTGGACGGGGGGCACTTGATGTACTATACGGCCGAAATCATCAAGGGCGGCCCCATCCCCGAGCGCATCATGGAGATCGGCCAGCAGATCGGCCTTGCACTCCTGATCATGCTCATGGCATTCGCCTTCTACAACGACATCAACCGTCTCATTTCCGGCTGAATCCCGCATGAATCGCAAGCTCCTGCCCGGGCTCCTGATGGCCCTGTTCGCCGCTGCGCCGGCCCTCGCATTCGACCCCTTCGTCGTCAAGGATATTCGGGTCGAAGGCATCCAGCGCACCGAGGCGGGCACCGTGTTCAACTATCTCCCGGTACGAGTGGGTGAAACCTTCACCGAGGGTCAGGCTTCCGATGCCATCCGTGCGCTCTTCGCCACGGGCTTCTTCAACGACGTTCGCATCGAGACCGAGGGCGACGTAATCGTCGTCGTCGTGGACGAGCGCCCGGCAATCGCCGACATCGACTTCGTGGGTGTCAAGGAGTTCGACAAGGATGCGCTCAAGAAGGGCTTGCGCGATGTCGGACTCGCCGAGTCCCGCATCTTCGATCGCGCGCTGCTGGAGCGTGCCGAGCAGGAACTCAAGCGCCAGTACCTGTCGCGCGGCAAGTACGCCGCTACGGTGACCACCACGGTCACGCCGCTCGAACGCAACCGCGTCGGCATCAACTTCGCGGTGGAAGAAGGCGGCGTCGCGAAGATCCGCCAGATCAACATTGTCGGCGCGAAAGCCTTCGACGCCGACGATCTGCTCGACCAGATGCAACTGACGACGCCGGGCTGGCTGACCTGGTACACCAAGAACGACCAGTACTCGCGTCAGAAGCTCTCCGCCGATCTGGAAACCCTGCGCTCGTTCTATCTCGACCAGGGTTATCTCGACTTCAACATCGACTCCACGCAGGTTTCGATCACGCCCGACAAGCGCGACATCTACGTCACGGTGAACATCACCGAGGGTGAGAAGTACACCGTCACCGGCGTGCGCTTTACCGGCGATCTTGTGTTGCCAGAGTCGGAGTACGTGGCGCTGTCGAAAATCCGCCCCGGCGACACCTTCTCGCGCGAGAACCTGACCGAGACCACCAAGGCGATCACTGACCGCCTCGGCAATGAAGGCTACGCTTTCGCCAACGTGAACGCCGCGCCCGAGGTTGACAAGGAGAAGCGCGAGGTCGCATTCACGGTGTTCGTTGACCCGGGTCGCAGAGTATATGTGCGCCGCATCAACGTCGGCGGCAACACCAAGACGCGCGATGAGGTGGTGCGCCGCGAGATGCGCCAGATGGAAGGCGGCTGGTACGACGCGGCGGCGATCAACCGCTCGCGCACCCGCATCGACCGGCTTGGCTTCTTTGACGAGGTAAACGTCGAGACCCCCGCGGTCCCCGGCACCACGGACCAGGTGGATGTCAACTTCACCGTCAAGGAGCGTCCAACCGGCAACCTGATGCTCGGTGCGGGCTTCTCCAGCGCGGAAAACATCGTCCTGTCGGCTTCGATTGCGCAGCAGAACCTGTTTGGCAGCGGCAATGCCTTGACCCTTGGACTGAACACCAGTGAGTCGAGTCGCACCCTGGCGCTCTCGTTTACCAATCCGTATTACACGGTGGACGGCGTGAGTCTTGGCTGGGATCTCTATCACCGCACCTACGATGCGGACGAACTCGATAGCGTGTCACCTTACAAGACGGTTTCGACCGGTGCCGGTATCCGCCTGGGCTGGCCGATTGCCGAAGATGACCAGATCAATTTCGGTCTGACCGCCGACCACACCGAGATCACGACCTACGCGTTGAGCCCCAAGCTCTACAAGGACTTTTGCCGCGACTTTGGTGGCTGCAACAACAGCGACGGCACCGGCGATGTGACGGTTACCAGCCTGATCGCGACCGTGGGCTGGGCGCGCGATAGCCGCGACAGCTTCACCTATCCGCGTTCGGGCACGTATCAACGGGTCTATGGCGAGTTGACGGTTCCGGTCGGAGATCTGCGTTACGGCAAGATCGGCTATCAGCACCAGCACTGGTTCCCGATCGGGCGTGATTACGCGCTGATGCTCAATGCAGATGTGGGCTGGGCGAAGGGCTTCGGTGGCAAGGAGGTTCCGTTCTACAAGAACTACTACGTCGGCGGTATCGGCTCGGTGCGCGGTTACGACCAGGGCTCGATCGGTCCCAAGTTCCGGGACACGGACGGGGACGTGACCTCGACCGGCGGTACGCGCAAGATCGTCGGCAATGCCGAGTTCTACTTCCCGATGCCTGGTGCAGGCAAGGACCGTTCGTTCCGCATCTCGGCGTTTTTCGATGCCGGCTATGTCTGGGGTGAAGACGAGCAACCCCTGGGCAGCGACCAGTTCGTGGAGCAGAAGCTGCGCTTCAGCGACCTGCGCTACAGTACCGGTCTCGCATTCGCGTGGAGCTCGCCGATCGGCCCGCTCAAGTTCAGCTTCGGTCATCCGCTCAACAAAAAGGACCAGGACGAAGTCCAGCGATTCCAGTTCCAGCTCGGCAGCGTGTTCTGACGCTGCGGGCGATCCAGTTTCATCCGGAGGCATAAGTGAAAGTCAGTACCCTCTCCCTGGTTGCAGCCGCGCTGCTCGCCCTCTCCCAGGCCGCCATCGCAGAGACCAAGATCGGTTTCGTCAACTCCGACCGCGTGATGCGCGAGGCGGCGCCGGCCGTGCGCGCGCAGCAGCGCCTCGAGAAGGAGTTCGAGAAGCGCGACCAGGAACTCCAGCGCATGGCGCGCGACCTCAAGTCGATGCAGGATGACTTGGAGCGTAACGGTCCCACGATGGGCGAGAACGATCGTCGTAACAAGGAGCGCTCGTTCACCGACCTGAACCGCGACTTCCAGCGCAAGCAGCGCGAGTTCCGTGAAGACCTGAACCAGCGTCGCAACGAGGAACTCGCCACGGTGCTGGATCGGGCCAACCGCTCGATCAAGGACATCGCCGAGAACGAGAATTACGACATCATCTTCCAAGAAGCGGTGTACGCGAATCCGCGCATCGACATCACCGACAAGGTCATCAAGGCCCTGTCCGACGCCAAGTAAGCACGGCAGGCGCATGTTCCGACTGCAAGAACTGGTTGACCGCCTCGGTGGCGAACTGCGCGGCGACGGCGACATCGCCGTTGCGCGTGTCGCCACGCTGGAAAAGGCCGGGGAGGGCGACCTCGCCTTTCTCGCCAACCGCAAGTACCTCGCTCAGGTGAGGGACTGTGCGGCCAGCGCGTTGATCGTAGGCCCCGATTCCTGCGAACAACTTACCGCTCGGACGCTGATCGTCACCCCGGATCCCTACCTCTATTTCGCCCGCGTCGCGCAGATTTTCTCTCCGCAGCCCGCACCCCGTCCGGGTGTGCATCGGATGGCCAGCGTGGATTGCGTGGTACCGGCGAGCGTCGAGGTGGGGCCGGGTGCCTGCGTCGAAGAGGGAGTCGAGCTCGGCGAGGACGTGGTGATCGGGCCGAACTGCTTCGTCGGACGTGGTGCGCGCATCGGGCGGGGTACGCGCCTGCACGCGAACGTAACGGTCTACCACGACTGCGTGGTCGGCGACGACTGCATCCTGCATGCCGGGGTGGTGGTCGGTGCGGATGGTTTCGGCTTTGCCCGTGAGCGATCCGGTGCCTGGGTCAAGATTCCGCAAACCGGGCGGGTCGTGATCGGCAACGACGTGGAGATCGGTGCGAACACCACCATCGACCGGGGTGCGCTCGACGACACGGTGATCGGCGACGGCGTCAAGCTCGACAACCTGATCCAGATCGCGCACAACGTCCGTGTCGGCGCGCACACCATCATGGCAGGCTGCGCAGGCGTCGCCGGCAGTGCGCAGATCGGCGCGCGCTGCATGATCGGCGGTCAGGCGGGCATCTCCGGGCATCTCGAGATCGCAGATGACGTCGTGGTCTCCGCATGGACCCTGGTTGCCAAGTCGATCAACAAGCCGGGCGTGTATACCGGGAATCTCCCCCTGCAGACCCATGGCGACTGGGTGAAGAACTTCTCCCACCTGCGCCACCTGGATGCGCTCGCGAAGCGCGTCCGCCAACTCGAACATAATCATCACGACGGTTCCGAAGACCGCAATCCGGGCTGAACGATCATGGACATCAAGGAAATCCTGCAGTACCTCCCGCACCGCTACCCCTTCCTGCTCGTCGATCGCGTGCTTGAGATCGAGCCGGGCGTGCGCGCACGGGCGCTCAAGAACGTGACCATGAACGAGCCCTTCTTCCCGGGCCACTTCCCGCATCATCCCGTCATGCCCGGCGTGCTCATCATCGAGGCCATGGCGCAGGCGGCAGCGCTGCTTTCATTCAAGAGCAGCGGGGTGAAACCCGATGAGAACTCGGTGGTGTACTTCGCCGGCATCGACCACGCGCGCTTCAAACGACCGGTGGTGCCGGGCGACCAGTTGATCTTCGAGGTGGAGATCACGCAAAGCAAGCGCAACATCTACAAGTACAAGGCGCGTGCGACCGTGGACGGTGAGCTCGCAGCCGAGGCCGAGCTGATGTGCGCGATCAAGACGCTATGATCGATCCGAGCGCCAGCATCCACGCCACCGCGATCATCCATCCCGGCGCACGGATTGCCGCTGGCGTCCGCGTTGGCCCGTACTCGATCGTCGGCGAACACGTCGAGATCGGCGAACGTACGCGCATCGGCCCCCATGTGGTCATCGAGGGGCACACTCGCATCGGGTGCGACAACGAGATCTTCCAGTTCTGCTCGATCGGCGCCAGCCCGCAGGACAAGAAGTACGATGCCGAGCCCACCCGGCTCCAGATCGGCGATCGCAACACGATCCGCGAGTTCTGCTCCTTCAATGTGGGCACCAGCCAGGATGCGCACATCACGCACATCGGCAGCGACAACTGGATCATGGCCTATGTGCACATCGCCCACGACTGTCATGTAGGCAATCACACCACCTTCGCCAACAACGCCACGCTGGCAGGCCATGTACACGTTGGCGACTGGGCGATCCTGGGCGGTTTCACCGGTGTGCACCAGTTCTGCCGCGTTGGTGCGCACAGCTTCTGCGGCGTGGGAACGGTGCTCCTGCAGGACCTTCCGCCGTTCGTGACCGTGGCGGGCAACCCGGGCAAGCCGCACGGCATCAACAGCGAAGGGCTGCGCCGCCGAGGGTACTCGGCCGAGGCCATCGCCGGCGTCAAGCGCGCCTACCGTACCCTCTACCGCAGCGGACTGTCGCTCGAAGAGGCTCGCCAGCGCGTGGCTGAGATCGCCGCCGCGCAGCCTGAAGTCGCCCTGTTCTCGGATTTCATCGCCGAATCCGGGCGTGGTCTCGTGCGCTGAGCACGCCGACCTTGCCATGACGGTCCGTATTGCCATGGTCGCCGGAGAAACCTCCGGCGACCTGCTTGCCAGCCATCTGATCCGTGCGCTCAGGCAGCATGTGCCCGACGCGGAGTTCTTCGGTATCGGCGGGCCCAGGATGCAGGCCGAGGGCTTCCAGGCGCGCTGGCCATGCGAACGGCTCGCCGTGCATGGCTACGTCGATGCGCTGAAGCGTTATCGCGAGCTTTCGGGAATCCGCCGCGACCTGCTGGGGCAGATCCTGCACGAGCGACCCGATGTCTTCATCGGGGTCGATGCGCCGGACTTCAACCTCTGGCTCGAAGGCAAGGCGCGCGCAGCGGGTATCCCGTCGATCCATTTCGTCAGCCCTTCGATCTGGGCCTGGCGGGGTGGCCGCATCAAGCGCATCGCGCGCTCGGTGTCACACATGCTGTGCCTGTTCCCGTTCGAGCCCGAGCTCTATGCGCGGGCCGGGGTGCCCGTGACCTACGTTGGTCACCCCCTCGCCGACGTGTTCCCGCTGCAGCCCAACCGCGACCAGGCGCGGGTAGCCTTGGGCATTGCCGTCGCGCAACAGGTGGTGGCACTGCTGCCGGGAAGCCGGCAATCCGAGGTGCGCAATCTCGCTGCCACCTTCATCGAAACTGCCCGCCGGCTATGCGAGCGGGCGCCGGACCTGCGCTTTCTCGTTCCGCTCGCAACGCCCGAGACTCGGCAGATTTTCGACGAGGCCATTGTCCGTTGCCAGGCGCAGGACGTGCCGCTCGAACTGCTTCCGGGCCAGGCAGTGGAGGCAATGACCGCGGCTGATGTGGTGCTGGTGGCGAGCGGGACGGCGAGCCTCGAGGCCGCGCTGCTGAAGCGACCGATGGTGATCACCTACCGCATCGGCAAGTGGCAGTACCGCCTCATGAAACGGATGGCCTATCTGCCCTGGGTCGGCCTGCCGAACATCCTGTGCGGGGATACCGTGGTGCCCGAACTGCTGCAGGACGATGCGACGCCCGAGCGGCTCGCCGAAGCGCTGCTTGCCTGGCTCCAGGACCCCGCGCGTCGGGCAGCGGTCGAGGCGCGCTTCATGGACCTTCACCTCAGCCTGAAGCAGGATACCGCCCGCAGGGCGGCCGAGGCCATCCTGCCTTATCTTTCCCGCTCCGGGGCGTAAGTACGCACATGCGGACGCGGGACCTTTTCGACGAGATACCTGCCGGCCTGCCCGCGAGCGGTCTGGTGTGCGGGGTGGACGAGGCCGGTCGCGGGCCGTTGTGCGGGCCGGTGGTGGCCGCGGCGGTGATCCTCGACCCCGCGCGGCCGATTCCCGGCCTGAATGATTCCAAGAAGCTCAGCGAGGCAGCACGCGAGCGCCTCGCACCGCTGATCCGGGAGCGGGCGCTGGCGTGGGCTGTCGCGCAGGCCGATGTCGAGGAGATCGATCGGCTCAACATCCTCCACGCAACCATGCTCGCGATGCAACGCGCCGTAGACGGGCTGTCGCTGGCGCCGATCGAGGTGCTGATCGACGGCAATCGCTGCCCCCGCCTGCGCTACCCGGCGCGCGCCATCATCAAGGGTGATGCGACCGAGCCCGCGATTTCCGCTGCTTCCATCCTTGCCAAGACGGCCCGCGACGAGGCCATGCGCGCGCTGGATGCCGTCTGGCCCCAGTATGGACTGGCTGCGCACAAAGGGTATCCGACGGCGGCGCATCTGGCGGCGCTGGAGGCGCACGGCGTGCAGTCCTTCCACCGGCGCAGTTTCGGGCCGGTGCGCAGGCTGCTCGCGGCGCTGGGAGAGCGCTGAGCGGTGGAGATGAAGGCGATCCGTTCCCGCGACAACGCGCTGGTCAAGCACTGGCACGCGCTCGCCCACTCAGCACGAGATCGGCGCAAATCCGGGCAGACGCTGCTGGATGGCGCGCATCTGCTACGCGCAGCGCTGGATGCGGGCTGCCCGTTCGAAGCACTGATCGTTTCCGAGAGTGGTCTCGAGCAGGCGGAGATCTCGGGCCTCTGCGCCGCGCTGCCCCCCGGCGTGCAGCGCTACCTGCTGACCGACGCCTTGTTCCGGCATGTGAGTCCGGTGGATACACCCGCGGGAGTGCTTGCGGTGGTGGAGCCCGCAGCGGTCCTCGTCGACGAGGGCGGTGGGATCCTCCGCCCTGAAAGCCTGATCGCGCTGGATGCGGTGCAGGATCCGGGCAACCTCGGCACGATCCTGCGTACCGCCGCAGCGGCCGGAATCCGGCGCGCGCTGCTGGGTGAGGGCTGCGCCCACGCGTGGTCGCCGCGCGTGCTGAGGGCCGGAATGGGTGCCCATTTCGCGCTGCGGATCGAGGAAGGGCTGGATCTTCCCGCGCGCCTTGCAGGCTATCCCGGAGTGCGGATCGCAACTGCGCTCGGTGCGGGTGCGCGCCCGCTCTACGACCTCGACCTGCGTGGGCCGGTCGCCTGGCTCTTTGGTGCAGAAGGCAAGGGCCTGTCGCGGGAACTGCTGGCATGCGCCGACCAGCGCGCCGTAATCCCCATGTTGGGTGCCATGGAGTCACTCAATGTGGGTGCCGCCGCTGCGGTCTGCCTGTTCGAACAGGCCCGGCAACTGCGCAGCCGTTAAAAGCTTCACGTTGGGCAGTGCCCGGGGCGTTGACGGGGGGACGGTACGCCCTGATGCTAGCCCCTGATCCGGAGAACTGCTCCGGCATACACCTAGACGGCCACAGGCCGCAACCCGGGTTGGAGACACCTTAGATGGCGAAATACCTCAAGACCGCTAAAGGGCAGGAGGAGATCAACTCGCGCACGCATGGGCTGGGCCTGCGCGCGCGACGCGTACTGATCCTCGTTGACGGCGAGCGTGACGTGGACGTGCTTGCAGCAATGAGCGGGGCGCCCGATGTCGAGGACGTGCTCACGGTGCTCGTGGAAGGCGGCTTCATCGAAGCGAGCGTGGCGCCGCAAGCAGCTGCCACGGCGAGCGCTGCGGTGGTGGAGCCGATCCCGGCCCCGAAGGGCGCTGGCGCGAGTGCGGAGAAGGTAAAGATGGCGCGCGACTTCATGATGAACACGCTGCGCACCTTCCATGGTCCGTACGGCAAGCTCGACCTCGTCAAGCGCATCCATTCGTCCAATGCCGAGGACGAGCTTCATGGCCTGTTCGACGAGTGGCTGGTTTCAATCACCGAAACCAGTATCGGGCGCAAGCGCGCCGACGAGCTTTCCGCCCGCTTGCGCGGGGTGCTGGCCGGGTCCTGATCCGGGCCGGCGCTTCAGCGCGGCAAGGTCAGTGCAGTTGCCTGATCTGCGGGCGAGCCGCCCGGCGCCCACTGCAGCAGGCCTAGCAGGGGCGCAGCGATGCGCTGGCGAAGCGCCTCCACGTTCTGCTCCCGGCGCAGCATTTCCGGATCGACACAGTTGCCGATCCAGCCGGCGAGCGTCAGCCCGCGATGTGTGATGGCTTCGACCGTCAACAAGGCATGGCTGAGACAGCCCAGGCGCAGGCCGACCACCAGGATCACCGGCAGCGCAAGCTCGACCGCGAGGTCTGCGCTGTCATAGTCCTCCGCGAGCGGCACCTTGAAGCCGCCCACGCCCTCCACGAACACGACATCGGCCTGCCTGCGAAGCGCTGCAAGCGCCTCGACCACCGGAGCCGGCTCAACCCTGCGGCCTTCCTCCGCCGCCGCGATGTGGGGCGCGATGGGTGCAGCGAAACACCACGGATTCAGCCGCTCCAGCCCGGGGTCGAAGCTGCCGGCCGCGCGCAACGCGGCCACGTCCTCATTCAGGAGCACGCCGTCGACCCGTTCGGCGCCTGCAGCCACCGGTTTCATGCCGAGGGCGCGCAAGCCTTGGGTACGTGCGGCCTGCAGCAGCGCACAGGTGGAGAAGGTCTTCCCGATTCCGGTGTCGGTGCCGGCGATGAACCAGGCGGGGGCGAGGCTTGCGGTGGGGGCTGGCGGGGTCATGCGCCGTCTCCGATCAGGGGTTTGCGATCAGGGGTTTGCGTAGTGCGAGCAGAATGACATCGTAGGTCGCGGGGAGCAGCCCGTCGCTGCGCCGGTGGCGTTCGTACTGTGCCTGCAGTTGCATCCAGGCCGCACGTCCGAGCGCTTCGCGCCGACGTCCATGGTCGACCGTCGCCGCCCCGATTGCCTTGATGTCGCGTAGCAGGCTGCGGAGGTCTTCAGCGCAGGCGTGCATGGGCCGCGTATCGAGCGCTTCGACGGCGAGCCCGGCGGTGGTCGCGTCCTGAACCCAGCGGCTCGCGGGGTGGAATTCGATCGTGTGGCGAGCGTCGTCGATGCTGGCGAACGCATCGCGCAGTTCCTGCAGCGTTGCAGGCCCCAGCGTTGCGATCAGCGCTACACCGCCAGGGGTCAGTACGCGCGCGCATTCCGCCAGTGCACGTGCAGGATCGCACCACTGCATGGCGAGGCTGGACCAGACCATGGCAAGGCAGGCGTCTGCGAGCGGCAGGTGCTCAAGGTCGGCACACACGGGCATCAGGGTGGGGGTACGGCTGGCCGCCTGCGCGCCGTGCCGGCTGCGTGCGCGCTCGAGCATGGCGGGCGCGAGATCGAGCGCGAGCAGCGACGCCCCCGGGCAGAGAAGCTCGATCGCTGCCTGCCCGAACCCTGTACCGCAGCCCGCATCGAGCACCCGCGCGTTCGGGCGAGGAGTGGTCGCAGTGGCGGTTTCGCGGCCGAAGACCTGCAGGGCCTGGCAGATCGCGCGCTGGATCTCCGCTGCGGCGTCGTAGCCGTCGGCGGCCTGGTCGAAGGCCCGGCGGATGCGGTGGCGTCGCACGCGATGTGCGCTCAAACGCACACGGTCGTCGGCCGCGGCGGGATCGTCGCGCGAGGCCTTATCCATGCATGAAGCGCTCGATCAAGCGGGCGCAGTCCGCAGCATGCGACAAGGGCAGCGCGTGTCCGCCGGCCGGCAGGTGCGCCAGCTGCGCGTCGGGGAGGGCCTGCGCCAGCATTCGAGAGGCGGCAACGGGCATCAGCGCATCGTGTTCGCCGTGGATCAGCAGGCAGGGCTGTCGGACCTGCGCAAGCGCTGGACGCAGATCCGCGCAGGCGAGCAGCTCGAGTCCGGCGCGCAGGCCGGCGTGTTCGCCCGTTCCACCGCGGTGTTCCGGGGCGAGACAGGATTCGAGCTGGTCGGCAAGCACCTTGCGTGTGGCCTCACCCAGGCACTGCAGGGCGAGAAAGCGACGCAGCGTGGCCTGTGGCGATTGCGCGAAGCCGTTGCAAAAGGCGGCCACGGTTTCCGCCGCCAGGCCCGGCCATGCCGTCGCGGGTTGTGTTACCGCTGCAGTGTCCGGCACATCGGCCACGAAGCGTGCGGTGCTTGAGATCAGCACCAGTCGGGCGACACGCATGGGATGGCGCGCGGCGATGTCGAGCGCGAGCAGGGCGCCGAGCGACCAACCCACGAGGGTGGCCTGCTGCGGCAAGCGCGCGAGCAGGGCGTCGGACCAAGCGGCGAGCAAATCCTCAGGCGCGGCATGGCGCGCGGGTACGGCGCCGGCGTGCCCGGGCAGCGCAGGCGCCAGCACCGGCCGGTCGCCCAGCAGCGCGCGCAGCGGCGCCCACACCGCGGGCGACATCGCCCAACCATGAAGGAGGACAAGCGGCGGTGCTTCGCCGCGCGTGTCGTGCGAAGGCAAGCTGGCGTTCATGGGGTGAGGCGCTGTTCAAGACCGCACAAGGTTTCTGCCAGGCAGCACACATCGTCCTCGCTGTGCGCTGCACTCAAGGAGATGCGCAGACGGGCGGTGCCCGCCGGAACGGTCGGCGGGCGGATTGCCGGCACCCAGAAGCCCGCCGCCTCGAGTGCGGCGCCGACTGCGAGGGCCTCGGCGTTGTCGCCGATCAGCACCGGCTGGATCGGCGTGCGTGAGTCCATCAGGCGCCAGCGCACGAAACGGGCACGGCTGCGCAGACAGGCGATCAGGTGTGCGAGCCGGTCGCGGCGCGCATCGCCGTCCTCGATCAGTTGCAGGCTCTCGAGCAGCACGTGCGCCAGCGCCGGCGGGGCACCGGTGCTGAAGAGATAGGTGCGCATCTTCTGCAGTAGCCACTCGATCAGTTCTGCCTGACCCGCGACGAAGGCGCCTGCCACCCCGGCGGCCTTGCCGAGGGTTCCGATGAGCACGATACGCCAGGCTTCGGGGTGGGTCAGCACGCCCGCTTCGGCCAGTGCGCCGCGCCCCTGCGGCCCGAGTACGCCGAAACCATGCGCGTCATCCACGACCAGCCAAGCATCGTGGCGGGCTGCGAGCGCGAGCAGCGCGGCAAGTGGGGCAACGTCGCCGTCCATGCTGAACACGCTGTCGGTGACGATGGCCTTGTGCCGCGCCGTGCTGCTGGCGAGCAGGTGCTCGAGCGCGCCCAGGTCGAGGTGGGGGTAGCGGCGCAGCTCGGCACGCGAGAGCAGGGCGCCATCGACCAGCGAAGCATGGACCAGGCGGTCGGCGAAGATTGCGTCGCCACGTCCGAGCAAGGCCGGCAGCACACCCGTGTTGGCCATGTAGCCCGTGGACAGGTAGAGCGCACGTTCGCAGCCCACGAAGCGTGCGAGCGCAGTCTCGAGCGCGTCGTGCACCGTGTAGTGGCCGCTCACCAGATGGGAGGCGCCGGCGCCGCTACCCCAGCGTGCTGCACCGGCAGCCAGCGCCGTGGCGAGCCGGGGCTCCGCCGCAAGGCCCAGATAGTCGTTGCTGCAGAAGGCCCGCCGCGTGCCGCCATCCACGTTCGCCTGCGGTGCGCAGGGCTGCGCGTTGCTGCGCCGGCGTCGGCGCAGCGCGTTCTGATCGAGCGTGGCGAGTCCGACGCGCAGATCGTCGAGCAGGCTCATTGGATTTGCGTTGCCAGCATCGGCGTGCAGACGAGTGGGGCGCAGACGAGTGGGGCGCAGACGAGTGGGGCGAACATCGGGGGCCTCACGTGGCCTCCCGATGGAGCGCTTCGGCGAGTGCTGCGGCCGCGCCGTCGGCGAGGTGGGCGATGTCCGCCTCATCCAGGATGTAGGGCGGCATGAAATAGACCGTATTGCCGATCGGCCGCAGCAGCACACCATGTTCCAGCCCGGCGGCGAAGAAGCGGTGCGCGAAGCCGGTCGGTGCCTCGGCCACGTCGAAGGCTGCGATCATCCCGGTCTGACGCAGGTGGCGTACCGCGGCGTGGCTGCCGAAGCGCTGCGCAAGCGCCTCGCCCAGGAGGCGGGCACGGCTGCGGTTGGCCTCGATCACCCCGTCCTCGGCGAAGATGTCCAGGGTGGCGAGCGCAGCGCGGCAGGCGAGCGGATTGCCGGTGTAGGAGTGCGAATGCAGGAAGGCGCGCGTGCTTCGGTCGTCGTAGAAGGCGCGGTAGATCTCGTCGCGGGTGAGCACCAGCGAGAGCGGCAGGTAGCCGCCGGAGATGCCCTTGGAGAGGCACAGGAAGTCCGGCCAGCCGACCTCGGTGTCGGGCCCCTCCGCAGGGCCGGCAACCTGCTCCCAGGCGAAGAAAGTGCCGCTGCGGCCGCAGCCGACCGCGATCTCGTCGGCAATCAGGTGCACGCGGTAGCGTTGGCACAGGGCGCGCGCCCGACGCAGGTATTCGGCGTCGTACATCACCATGCCGGCCGCACCCTGCACCAGCGGCTCGACGATCAGCGCCGCAATGCCCTCGTGGTGGGCTTCGAGATGGGCTTCGAGCAGGTCTGCGGCATGGTGCGCGAGCTCGGCCGGCGTCTCGCCCTCTCGCACCCGGCGGGCGTCCGGGCACGGCACGGTGTCTCCTGCGCGCACCAGGGGTGCGTAGGCGTCACGAAAGACCGGCACGTCGGTCACGGCCAGGGCGCCGACCGTTTCGCCGTGGTAGCTGCCGGCGAGGCTGAGAAAGCGGGTCTTGCCGGGTTGCCCCGCATTGCGCCAGTAATGCACGCTCATCTTGAGCGCGATCTCGGTCGCCGATGCGCCGTCCGAGGCGTAGAAAGCGTGCCCCAGGCGATGACCGGTGAGCGCCGACAGGCGTTCGGACAGCTCGACCACCGGGGCATGAGTGAAGCCGGCCAGCATGGCGTGCTCGAGGGTTTCGAGCTGCGCGCGCAGCGCAGCATTGATGCGCGGGTTGCAGTGGCCGAACAGGTTCACCCACCACGAACTGATGCCATCCATCAGCCGGCGCCCCTGCGCGTCGATCAGCCATGCCCCCTCTCCGCGAACGATGGGCACCAGCGGCAGCGTCTCGTGCGTCTTCATCTGGGTGCAGGGGTGCCAGACGGCGGCGAGCGAGCGGGCGAGCAAGTCGTCGGTGCGGGACATCCGGATACGGTCGGCTTGAAAGGGCGCCCATGTTGGGCAAAGGGGGTAGGGCTGTCAATTGTCGATGGAGGTTGTCGATGGAGGGGGGGGGAGGCCGGCGGTGAAGAGGGCCGAGGGTGCGGGGGCATGAAGGGTTGGAAAATCGGGGCGTGAAGGGATGGGGGATGGCGACGGCACGGCCGCGTGGAGGGCGGTCTGGGTGATGACGCGCCGGATCCGATTCGCGTTAACATTCACCGGGTCCGGCCTCCGTGCCGCTTCCGCGAAGATTCTGCACATGCTCCTCGTCATCTCTCCGGCAAAAGCGCTCGATTTCGAAACGCCACCCGTCACGTCAACCCATACCCAACCCGACTTTCTCGACGATGCGGCCGAGCTCATCTCCGTGCTGCGCGACTATTCGCCGGCACAGGTCGCCGAGTTGATGTCCCTTTCCGACGCGCTCGCGAGCCTCAACGTGGCGCGCTATGCGAGCTGGTCGCGGCCGTTCTCTCCCGCCAATGCGAAGCAGGCGGTGCTCGCTTTCAATGGCGATGTATACGAAGGCCTGGATGCGGAGAGCCTGTCGGCCGAGGATCTGGCCTGGGCACAGGATCATCTGCGCATCCTCTCCGGCCTGTATGGCGTGCTTCGTCCGCTCGACCTCATGCAGCCCTACCGGCTGGAGATGGGCACGCGGCTCGCCAGCCCGCGTGGAAAGAACCTCTATGAGTTCTGGGGCGAGCGCATCACTGCCGAACTCAACCGACTGCTGTCCCGCGAAGAGCAAGCGGGCCGCGAGCGGGTGCTGCTCAACCTGGCCTCGGACGAGTACTTCAAGTCGGTGAAGCCGAAGAAGCTGAACGGGCGCATCGTCACGCCGGTGTTCGAGGACTGGAAGGGCGGGCGTTACAAGATCATCAGCTTCTACGCCAAGCGCGCGCGCGGACTGATGAGCCGCTATGTGATCCGCAAGCGTATCGATGCGCTCGATGCGCTCGAGGGTTTCGATAGCGAGGGCTATGCGTTTGCGCCCGAGGCTTCGGAGGCCGACCGGCTGGTCTTCCGTCGCCGCGAGGTGTGAGGCGATGAAGATCAGCTGCGCCTTCGATTCGGGTGCGATCGAGGTTCTCAGCCTCGAAGACCCGTCCAACATCCGCCTGCGCTTGCGCAGCGACAACGCGGCCGACTTCCACCAGTGGTTCCATTTCCGACTCATGGGTGCCGCTGGCAAGCCTGTGCGCATGGTGTTCGAGAACGCGGCCAGCGCCGCCTACCCGGAGGGTTGGCCGGATTACCGATGCGTGGCCTCCTATGACCGCCAGAACTGGTTCCGCATCGCCACGACCCGCTACGAAGACGGGGCGCTGATCGTCGAGCATACGCCCGAGCGCGACACCCTCTATTACGCGTATTTCGAGCCCTATTCGCACGAGCGCCATCTCGATCTGCTCGGGCGGGTGGAGCAGCCGCCCTATGCCCAGGTACGCAACCTCGGCAGCACGGTCGAAGGGCGCGACCTTGACCTGATCGAGGTCGGGCGGCCTTCTCCGCGGCGCGTGCCGCTGTGGATCATCGCCCGCCAACACCCGGGCGAGACCATGGCGGAGTGGTTCGTCGAAGGTCTGCTCGAGCGCCTGCTGGACGGCGCGGACGCAGTGGCGCGCAAGGTGCGCGAACACGCCGTGCTGTACATCGTGCCCAACATGAACCCGGACGGCGCAGTGCGCGGCAACCTGCGCACCAATGCGGCGGGCTGTAACCTCAACCGCGCCTGGCGCGAACCCGACGCGGCGACGAGCCCGGAGGTGCTGCGGGTACGGTCCGAGATGGAGCGCACCGGCTGCGAGCTATTCCTCGACATCCACGGCGACGAGTCCTTGCCCTATGTGTTCTTCTCTACCGCAGAAGAGGTGCCGGGATATGGGGCCGAAGCGCTCGAGGCCCAGGCGCGCTTCATCGAGTGCTTCGCTGCGGTGAGTCCGGACTTCCAGACGCACGAGGGCTACAAACCCGGGCGCTTCGCGGACGAGCTGCTGACGCTCGCGAGCAAATGGGTGGCGCACCGCTTCGGGTGCGTTTCGCTGACGCTGGAGATGCCCTTCAAGGACAACGCCAACCTGCCCGATGGGCACGTAGGCTGGAATGGCGCACGCAGCAAGCGCCTGGGCGCGGCGATGCTCAATCCGATCCTGCGCCACCTGGAGGCCGGGCGCGCAGGCTGAACGAGCCCGCCCGGGCGATTGGGGCAACCCACCCGGTCTTCAGCCCTTGCTTCCCAGTTCTGCGAGAATGGCGGTGGCACAGGCCACACCCGAACGCACTGCGGACTCCAGCGTGGCCGGGTACTCCGAATCCAGGTAATCCCCCGCCAGCCAAAGGCCGGGCAGCGGCGTGCGCAGTCCCGGGCGCAGGATGCCCGGCCGGCAGGCAAACGTGGCGCGCCGCTCGACGATCACTTGCGACCATTCCGGGGCGGGGAGCCGCCGGCCAAGCTGGCGTTCGAGCTGGGCATGCACGGCCAGGATGAGCTCGTCGCGGGCCAAGGCTTCATGTCGGCCGTGCGCACTGATCACACAGGACATCAGCCCCTCCGGCCCCCCCAGCTGGCCGCGGTCGAACACCCATTGCGCGGGATCGGCGGGATCGCCTCCTGCGAGACCGATCATCGGCTCGGGCAAGCGCTCGCCCTTGCCCAGGGCGAGGTAGATGGAAACGATCGGCTCATGCTCCAGCGCATCGATCTGCGCGGCCAGCCGGTCGCAGGCGCCGGTGGACGCAAGCAGCGCGCTGGCATGGTAGGGCGCCGTGGCGACGACGACGTGGCGCCAGGCCTTGCCCTGGCTGTCGCCGCCCAGGGCAAGCCCGCCCGCAACAGGCGAGATCGATTCGATCGCATGGCCGGTGCGCAGCTTGCCGCGGCGAACACCGATGTAGCGCGCTGCCGGGACCGGAAACAGTTCGGACAGGTCGGTGCGCGGCAACAGCAGTTCGCTCGCTGCCGCGCCGGCGGCCAGGCTGTCGCGCAGAACATTGGCAAATATCTGGGCAGAGGATTCCGCCACGGGGGTGTTCAATGCCGCCACGCACAGCGGCTCCCAGATCAGTGTGCGCAGTGCGGGCGTCTGGCGGGTCTCCGAGAGCAGGGCGTCGACATGCATCCCGGGGTCGTCCAGGCGGAAGTTGCGCTTCTTCAGCCAGCGCATCATGCGCAGCATCGCGAGGCGATCCCCCCAGCCGAGTCCCTTTGCACGCAGCAGCCCCACCGCCAGATGGAAAGGGGCGGGCAGGGCGGCCGCCTTCAGGTGCAGGCGGCCGGGGACGTGCAGGGTCAGCGGCAGGTGCGCAAGCTGCTTGGGTGAAACCCCGGTGAGTCGCAGCAGGCGGGTGAGCTCGGTGTACGCGCCGATCAGGATGTGCTGGCCGTTGTCCACCCGCCAGTGGTGGTCCTTGTGAACCACGCGCGCCCGCCCGCCCATGGTGTGCGAGCGCTCGAACACCGTGACGTGCACCCCGGTCCGCGCCAGTTCGACGGCGCAGGCGAGCCCGGCGTAGCCCGCGCCGATGATGGCGACCTCGGGCGCGCTCATGCGCGGAACCAGGTGGTGCCGGCCAGCCAGACCTTGCGCAGCGGGGTCAGGGAGGTGCGGCGGTCCAGCACCTTGAAGCCGTCGGCGGCGATCTCGCGCAGCAGCGTGCGGTAGATGGCGGCCATCACCAGCCCGGGGCGCTGCGCTTTGCGGTCAACCGCGGGCAGGTGGGCGAAGGCCTGATCGTAGAACTTTTCCGCACGCTCGGCCTGGAACGCCATCAGCGCCCTGAAGGGCTCGGAGTAGCGCCCCTCGAGGATGTCCCGAGCCGGGACCCCGAAGCGCTGCAGATCCTCGATCGGCAGGTAGATGCGGCCGCGGCGGGCGTCCTCGCCCACGTCGCGGATGATGTTGGTGAGCTGGAAGGCCAGCCCCAGATCGTGCGCGTACTTGAGCGTCTGCCGGTCCTGGTAGCCGAAGATCTCCGCCGCGAGCAGGCCGACGACGCTTGCGACGCGGTAGCAGTAGAGCTGCAGTCCCTTGAAATCGAGGTAACGGGTCTGGGAGAGATCCATCGCCATGCCGTCGATGATCTCGAGCAGCTGTTCCTGTGGCAGACGAAAGCCCTGCAGCACATCCTTCAGCGCATGACCGACCGGATGCGTGGGCACGCCGCCGTAGATGCGCCCGACCTCCTGTCGCCACCACTCCAGCTTGGTCTGTGCGAGCGAGAGGTCATGGCATTCGTCCACCACGTCGTCCACCTCGCGGCAGAAGGCGTACAGCGCGGTGATCGCCCGGCGCCGCTCGGCGGGGAGGAACATGAAGCTGTAGTAGAAGCTGGAGCCGCTCTTTGCGGCTTTGTCCTGGCAGTAATCGTGCGGATTCATGCAAACTTTCCGTAGTTCAGGGCGCGCCAGCCCAGGCGCAGCCAGTCGCTGCGACCCAGCGTGGGACGGTGGCGGAACACATCGTAGCCGACGGCCTCGATGCGCTCGAGAATGTGCAGGCCGCCGAGCACGACCAGGCGCAGCTCCCAGCCGACCCGGCCAGGCAGGGCGCGTGCAAGCGGGGCGCCTTCGCGCATCAAGGTGCGCGCCCGCCCGACCTCGAAGGCGAGCAGGGACTGCCACGGCCCGGTGACCGTGCTGCGGCCCCGCGCCAGCGTGTCCAGTTGTGCCTCGTCGACGCCGAAGCGGGCCATGTCCTCCTGCGGCAGGTAGATGCGCGCCTTGTGCCAGTCGATCGCGACATCCTGACAGAAATTGATGAGCTGCAGACTGGTGCAGACGGCATCCGAACGGCGCAGGTTTTCCGCGCTGTCGGCACGGTGCAGTGCCAGCATGAGCCGACCCACGGGATCGGCCGAGCGCCGGCAGTAGTCACGCAGTTCGGCGAAGTCGGCGTAGCGTGTCTTGCCGACATCCTGCATGAAGGCATCGAGCAGGTCGCGCAGGGGTTGGACGGGAAGCGCATGCGCCCGGATCGCCTGACCCAGGCGCGCGAACATGGGCGCCAGCTCGGGGTCGCTAACCGCCTGTCCGTTTGCACAGGCCTCCAGCGCCTGACGGTAATCGTGCAGGCGGGCAAGTCGGTCCTGCGGCAGCGCATCGCCTTCGTCCGCCACGTCATCCGCGCTGCGCGCGAAGGCATAGACGGCCTCCACCGGCGCACGCAGGTGCGCGGGTAGAAGCAGGGATGCGACCGGGAAATTCTCGTAGTGTTCGACCGGCATGGGGAGCGTGGCGCAGACGTCACCGCGGGCCGGTGAGTGCTGTACAGGAGCGCGGAGTATATCGCGCACCAGGCGGCGCTCGGCTGCCGGAAAGTTGTGCGGCATGCATCGCGCGGTGTGCATCGGTGCAACTTTTTGCGGTGCGGGATGACACAATCTCGTCTTCGCGTCGGCGCTTTCCTGCCGCGTTCAATCGGATGTTCTCCCATGCTGGAACTCGTCAGCCTTTCAAAGACGCTCCCCGGGCCGCCGCAGCGCGCCCTCTTCGACCGGCTTTCCCTGCGCGTCGAGGCGGGCGAGTGCGTTGCGATCGTCGGTGAGTCGGGCGTAGGCAAATCGACGCTGCTCAACTGCGTCGCCGGCTTGGAGCCGATCGACAGTGGCAGCATCCGGGTCGGCCCCTCGTCGATCGAGCGGCTGGACGACGACGCGATGGCGCGCCTGCGGCGCAGCCACTACGGCTTCGTGTTTCAGGCCTTCCACATCCTGCCCCATCTGAGCCTGTTGCAGAACGTCGCGCTCCCCTTGTGGTTGCTCGACATGCCCGCAGCGCAGGCCGAGGCGAGCGCTCGTGCGATGCTGGAGCGGGTCGGTCTGGGGGCGCGCGCCCTCGATGCGCCGCAGCAACTCTCCGGCGGTGAAATGCAGCGCGTGGCGATCGCGCGCGCCCTGGTGCATCGGCCGCACCTGGTGCTCGCCGACGAACCCACTGGCAACCTCGACCCTGGTCGCGCCGCGGACGTGCTCGATCTGCTGCTGGGCCAGATCCGGGACTCGGGTGCGGCGGGGGTGCTGGTCACGCACTCGCGCGCTGCGGCCGCGCGTGCCGACCGTGTGGTCGAGCTGCGCATGGATGGCTTGCACGACATCACGGTTCGCGCATGAACGCATCACTGCGCCACGTCTTTCTTGCCAGCCTCCTGCGACGCCGGCTCGCCACCGCCTTGTCCCTGCTCGCTATCGCGCTCGGGGTTGCGCTCGGGCTGGCGGTACAACTGATTCACGGCGCGGCGCTCGATGAGTTTGGCCGCGGCATGCGGCTGGTGGCCGGCGAAGCCGATCTGCAACTGGTGGGGCCGCGCGACGGTTTCGATGAGGCGGTGTTCGTGGCGCTGGCGCGGCATCCCGCAGTGGCCGCGGCAAGTCCCATCCTCGAGGTCGAGGCCCGCCTGCCGGGGCGCGAGGACGCCCTGCGCATCCTCGGCGTCGACGTCTTTCGTGTGCTACGCATGCAGCCGGGGCTGATTCCGCTCGCCGACGATGGGGCAGATGCAGGCGGGCGCTTTGCGGCACTCCAGCCGGGCAGGCTGTTCCTGAGTGACGACGCGCGTGCGCGCCTGCAGGAAGCGGATCGCAGCGGTGATGGTGAGTCGCAGCCGCCTGCGATGCGCGAGAACAGGGTGCTGGTGCAGTCCGGCGTGCGCAGCGTTACGCTAGAGGTCGCCGGGCGCGTCCCGGGTATGGCGGGGGTAATCGGCGTGATGGACATCGCGGCGGCACAGCAGGTGTTTGGCCGTATCGGCACGCTGAGCCGCGTGGATCTGAAGATCGCGCGCGGACTGAGCGTGCCCCAGGCCCTCGCTGCGCTGAACCCGACGCTGCCGCCGGGGCTCGCGCTGCGACCGCCGGAAGCCGCGGCGAGCGAGGTCGGCACGCTCTCGCGCGCCTACCGGGTCAATCTGACCATGCTCGCGGCCATTGCGCTGGTGACCGGCGCGTTTCTGGTGTTTTCGACACAGCTGCTCTCTGTTGCCAGGCGGCGCCGCGAGTTTGCCCTGTTGCGCGCGCTGGGGCTCGAGCGGCGCACGCTGATGCGCGGCCTGCTTGCCGAAGGGGCCGCGGTGGGCCTGGTCGGAGGGCTGCTCGGTGTGGCGCTTGGGCACGCGCTGGCCGCCGGCGCCTTTCATTTCGTGGGGGGAGACCTCGGCGCCGGGTTCTTCCGCGGCCTCGTACCCAGTCTGCACTTCGATACGCTATTGAGCCTTTCCTACCTTGTGCTCGGGGTATGCGCAGGACTGGCCGGGACCTGGCTTCCAGCGCGGGAAGCCGCTCGGGTCGCACCCGCACACGCGCTCAGGGCGGGGGAGCACGAGCGCGGCGGGCTGCCGCAAGGACACACCCGCAGCGGGTACGCCGCGGCGATGGTTGCGCTGGCGGTCCTGGCCTGCCTGCCGCCGCCGTTGCGGGGAATTCCGGTTGGCGGGTATGGGGCGGTCGTGTTCGTGCTGGCGGCCGCCGTGCTCGCGCTGCCGGTGATCGCGCGGCGCGTGCTGCCTCTGCTCGCGAGAGGGCGCACGGTGATCTGGCGGCTTGCACATGCGCGGCTTTCGGGCACGCCTGGGCAGGCGGTCGTGGCGGGTGCGGGGGTGATCGCGAGCGTGGCGCTCGCGGTATCCATGGCGATCATGGTGAGCTCGTTCCGGGTATCGGTCGATGACTGGCTGGCGCAGGTGCTGCCGGCCGATCTGTACATGCGTGCTTCGGTCTCCTCGGGCAGCGGCTACCTCGATCCGGCAGCACTGTCAATGATCGCAGCGACCGAGGGCGTGGCGCGCGTGGATACGACACGGCTGATCAACCTGCGCCTGTCGGACGATGAGCCCCTGTTCAGCGTGCTGGCCCGCCCCTCGCAGGGCAACTGGGGGCTGCCGCTGGTCAGCGGTTCCATGGCGCCCCCGGCCCAGGCGGATGGATTGCCGCCGATCTGGGTTTCAGAGGCGGCGGCGGACCGGCACCGGCTTGCACGCGGGGCGGTTTTCGAGCTGCCGCTGGGTGGGCGGATGGTGCGCTTCATCGTTGCGGGGGTATGGCGCGACTACGCCCGCCAGCACGGTGCCGGTCTGATCGAAAGCGCAGATTACGTGCGCCTGACCGGCGATCGACGGGTGAATGATGCGGCCATCCTGCTCCAGCCCGGTGCGGCGCCGCCGGCGGTGGCCGAAGCCCTGCGCACGCGCTTCGGCGCGGAGCACGTGACGATCGCGCTCCCTGGCGAGATCCGGGCACTGAGTCTGGAGATCTTCGATCGCACCTTCCTCATCACCTATCTGATGGAAGCGGTTGCGGTGATGATCGGGCTGTTTGGCATCGCCACGACCTTCGCGGCGCTCGCGGTGACCCGCCAGGGCGAGTTCGGCATGCTCAGGCACCTCGGCTTCACGCGCGGGGAAATCGGCCGCCTGATCGCACTCGAAGGCGCGCTCACCGCGGCGCTGGGGGTGCTCGCAGGCCTTGTGGCTGGGGCGGCGATTGCCTGGATCCTGATCGAGATCATCAACCGCCAGAGTTTTCACTGGAGCATGGAGCTGGCGGTTCCCTGGGGAGCGTTGGCGCTTTTCGTGGCCAGCCTGATCCTGCTCGCGGCGCTGGTGGCCAGGCTCGCCGGCCGCCATGCGATGCAGCGCTCTGCCGTGCTGGCGGTGAAGGCGGACTGGTGAGGAACATGGGGATGCGGATGCTCGGGAAAGGATGGCCTATGGCGGGTAAGGAGAATGCACCGGGCAGGCTGCCGGGGGCCTTGCTGGCCTTCTGTGTCGCGGTGGCGGTACTGCTGAACCCCGCGGTCGCTCGCGCGCAGGCCGATAGGGACGATCCGGACTATCCGGCCGTGCGACCCGGAAGCGCTCTTGTGTTTCCGCAGGATTTCGGCGCGCATCCCGCCTATCGCACCGAGTGGTGGTACATCACCGGCTGGCTGCGGGATGAGGCGGGCAAGGCGCGAGGCTTTCAGCTCACCTTCTTCCGGGTGCGCACCCGCATCGGTGAGGACAATCCGAGCCGCTTCGCGCCCCGGCAACTCGTGCTTGCCCACGCCGCGGTGGCCGATGCCGGACACGGGCGCCTGCGGCATGCCGAGCGCTCGGGACGGGTGTTCCCCGGGCTGGTCGAGGCCGAGGAGGGACGTACGTCCGTGCGTGTCGAGGACTGGTTCCTCGAAGGCAGTGCGGATTTGATGGGCGTATACCGGAGCCGGATCGAGGCCGAGGATTTCGCCTTCGAGCTGGAGTTTCACCCGGATCGACCACCGGTGGAGAACGGGCGCGGCGGGTTCAGCCAGAAGGCGCCCGATCCGCTCAACGCCAGTTACTACTACAGCCGCCCGCAGCTCGCGGTGCGCGGCACCCTGCGTGTGGATGGGCGGGAACATGCGGTGGAGGGCAGGGCGTGGCTGGATCATGAGTGGTCGAGCGAGATCCTTCCCGAGAATGCGCGCGGCTGGGACTGGGTCGGGATCAACCTGCACGATGGGGGCAGCCTGATGGGCTTCCAGATGCGCGACGCAAACGGAAACGCGATCTGGGGTGCAGGCACGGTCGGTGATGCACAGGGTGCAGCGCAGACGCTCGGGCCTGAAACCCTGCACTTCACACCCTTGCGTCACTGGCGCTCGCCACGCACCGGGATCGAGTACCCGGTCGAATGGGCGCTTGAGCTGAAGGACGGGCGCCGCTTCGTCATCCGCCCGCTGCTGGACGACCAGGAGCTGGACAGCCGCGCCTCCACGGGCGCTATCTATTGGGAGGGTGCAGTCCGCCTGTATGCGGTGGAACCCGCCGGCGAAGTGCACAAGGAAGTCGGCGAGGGCTATCTGGAGATGACCGGCTACGCCGAGCGCCTGCGCATGTGATGGCCCCCTTCACGCGATCGCGCTGGCATGCACCCGTGCGCGCGTGAGAGACGCCCAAGCGGCCGTGTGCGATGCGATAATGGCGCCCTTCCAATCTGGGCAGGAATGGCATTGTGATCCTCGTTACGGGCGGCGCCGGCTTCATCGGCGCAAATTTCGTACTCGACTGGCTGAAGGGTAGTGATGAGCCGGTACTCAACCTGGATGCCCTCACCTACGCGGGCAATCTCGAGAACCTGGCTTCCCTGCAGAACGATCCGCGCCACGTGTTCGTGCATGGCGACATTTGCGACCGGACGCTGCTGGACCGCCTGTTCGCCGAACATGCGCCGCGGGCCATCGTGCATTTTGCGGCGGAGAGCCATGTCGATCGTTCCATTCACGGGCCGGGCGCGTTCGTCCGCACCAATGTGGAAGGCACGTTCACCCTGCTCGAAGCCGCGCGCGCGTACTGGTCCGGGCTGCCCGCGAATGCGCGCGAGGGATTTCGCTTCCTGCACGTGAGCACCGATGAGGTCTATGGCTCGCTGGGACCGTATGATCCGGCCTTCACCGAGACCAAGACCTACGAGCCGAACAGCCCGTACTCGGCGAGCAAGGCCGCCAGCGACCATCTGGTGCGCGCCTGGCATCACACCTACGGATTGCCGGTGCTAACCACCAACTGCTCGAACAACTATGGCCCCTGCCAGTTTCCGGAGAAGCTGATCCCGCTGATGATCGTCAATGCGCTCACGGGCAAGCCCCTGCCGGTGTACGGCGACGGGCTCAATGTGCGTGACTGGCTCTACGTGGGGGACCACTGCAGCGCGATCCGCGAGGTACTCGCGCGCGGGCGCAGCGGGGAAACCTACAACATCGGTGGCTGGAACGAGATGGCCAACATCGAGATCGTGCGTACCGTATGCGGGCTGCTCGATGCCCTGCGGCCTGATCCGGCCGGAAGCCGTGAGCGGCTGATCACCCACGTAACAGACCGCCCCGGCCACGATCGCCGGTACGCGATCGACGCGCGCAAGATCGAGCGCGAGCTCGGCTGGCGCCCGGCGGAAACCTTCGCGAGCGGCATCCGCAAGACCGTGGAATGGTATCTCGACAATCCGGCATGGCTGGCGAACGTGCAGAGCGGCGCGTATCGCGACTGGGTCAGCCGCAATTACGCTGCGCGTGAGGCGGAGCGATGAAGATCCTGCTCCTCGGCAAGAACGGGCAGGTCGGCTGGGAACTGCAACGCGCACTCGCACCGCTGGGCGAAGTGGTGGCGCTGGATCGGCGTGGCACGGACGGACTGCATGGCGATCTCGAGGATCTGCAGGGGCTGGAAGCGACGGTGCGCAAGCTCGCGCCGGGGATCATCGTCAATGCGGCAGCCTATACGGCGGTGGACAAGGCCGAGACGGACGAAGCGCGGGCCCGGCGGATCAATGCCGATGCGGTTCGGGTGCTCGCCACCGAAGCCGGGCGGCTCGGCGCCCTGCTGGTGCATTACTCGACCGACTATGTGTTCGACGGCAGTGGCGCGCGGCCTTGGCGCGAGGATGCGCCCACAGGTCCGCTCTCGGTATATGGCCGCAGCAAGCTTGCGGGTGAAGAGGCAATTCGTGCGAGCGCATGCCGTCATCTTATCTTTCGCACCTCCTGGGTCCATGCTGCACGCGGGAATAATTTTCCCCGCACCATGCTGCGCCTGGCGGCCGAGCGCGACAGCCTGCGCGTGATCGCGGACCAGTTCGGCGCACCCACGGGGGCCGAGTTGATTGCCGACGTCAGTGCGCATGCGATCCGCGCAGTCCAGGCCGATCCCGGGCTTGGGGGCCTGTACCACTTGGCCGCCGATGGCGAGACGAGCTGGCACGGCTACGCGCAGTTCGTCATCGAACATGCGCGCCAGATCGGGGTGTTACTCAAGGCGCGTGAGATCGTTCCGATCGGTACGCGCGACTACCCCACCGCTGCAGAGCGGCCGCTCAACTCGCGCCTGGACACCGCGCTGCTACGCAGCCGCTTCGGCCTCCAACTGCCCGACTGGCGCGATGGCGTGGCCCGCATGCTGCAGGAGATCGCGGGGCGGGAATCCAGCGTGCAGTGAACGGCATACCCGCAAAGACTGAAGGAAGAGCATAGAGGACTCCATGACCATCAAGAGCGTGATTCTCTCCGGGGGCTCGGGTACCCGATTGTGGCCGGCTTCGCGCGAGAGCTATCCCAAACAGCTGCTGCCGCTCACCGGTGAGCGTTCGCTGCTCCAGGAGACCGCGACGCGGCTGAGAGGCTTTACCGCCGCCGAGGTCGACCCGCGCCCGCTCGTGATCACGAACGAGGAGTATCGCTTCATCATCGCCGAGCAGCTGCGCCAGATCGGGGTGCGTTCGCCGCAGATCGTGCTCGAGCCCGTGGGACGCAATACCGCGCCGGCGCTCACGCTGGCCGCGCTCACCGCAGCGGAGGAGGGGGATCCCATTCTGCTCGTGATGCCGGCGGACCACGTCATCGGTGATCTGGGCGCTTTCCAGCACGCGATCGCCGTGGGTGCGGCTGCGGCACGAAGCGGCGCGCTCGTGACCTTCGGCATAGTGCCCGACCACGCAGAAACGGGATACGGCTACATTCGCGCCGGTGCCGTGCTTGCGGCGGGCGAGGGCGCGCGTGCGCTGGAAGAGTTCGTCGAGAAGCCGGACCGGGAGACTGCTGAGCGCTACGTGTCCAGCGGCGAGTACTACTGGAACAGCGGGATCTTCATGATGAAGGCCTCGGTGTGGATGGCTGCCATCACCCACTTCAATCCGGACATGGCGCGCAGCTGCTCCGCAGCGATCGACGGGCGCAGCCAGGATGCCGACTTCGTGCGTCTGGATGCAGCCGCCTTCGAGCGCAGCCCGAGCGATTCGATCGACTATGCGGTGATGGAGAAGCTCGCGACGGCGTCGGATCTGGGGCAGGGCGTGGTCGTTCCGCTCTCGGCCGGCTGGTCCGACGTGGGGGCCTGGGATGCATTGTGGGCCGTGTCGGAGAAAGACGCCGATGGCAACGCCGCACGCGGCGAAGTGATTTTCGAAGGCAGCCACAATACCCTCGTGCACGCCGACAGCCGACTCGTCGCGGCGATCGGATGCGAGGACATGATCGTGGTGGAAACACCCGACGCGGTCATGGTCGCACACAAGACCCGCACCCAGGACGTGAAGAAGGTGGTCGCCCGCCTCAAGGCCGAAGGCCGCAGCCTCACCCAGAGCCACCGCAAGGTGTATCGCCCCTGGGGTTGGTACGACTCGATCGACGCCGGTGAGCGCTTCCAGGTGAAGCGGATCGTGGTCAATCCGGGCGCCAAGCTCAGTCTGCAGATGCACCACCATCGCGCGGAGCACTGGATCGTGGTGCGTGGCACGGCCGAGGTCACCAGCGGCGACAAGACCTTCCTGCTTGCCGAGAACGAATCGACCTACATTCCGCTTGGACATACGCATCGGCTCTCGAACCCGGGCAAAGTGCCGCTCGAGATCATCGAGGTCCAGTCGGGCAGCTACCTTGGCGAAGACGACATCGTGCGGTTCGAAGACACGTACGGACGAGCGCCGGCGTGACGCCGATCCTGGGTGGCGGCCAACTCGATGCACCTGCTGGTCTTTCGGACTGCAGGGCTCGGGGCATGCATGCCTGTGTATAATGCGTGCCGCTTCTCGGCACCGCGGGGATGGCGGAATTGGTAGACGCACTGGATTTAGGTTCCAGCGCCGCAAGGCGTGAGAGTTCGAGTCTCTTTCCCCGCACCATCAAGCGCAGCAAGGGTTCGATGGAACAAGGCCGGGATGTGCCGTAAGGTTGGACACATCCCGGCTCTGTTTCGTGTTCCCGTTGGTAAAAAGCGAAGAATCTGCGTTATGTTAACTTGGAAGTTGCAGCCGTAACGCCGCGGTCTTATAGTCGAGTCGTCTCCCACCCGCATGAGGATGGCCATGTCCAATGTGCCGCCTAGCGATCCGAGGGCTGAGTTCGACTTTCAGCCCCTTATCGACGCCCTGCTTGCCGGCGATCACAAGTTGGCCCTCACAGCGACGCAGGTTTTGATCGATCGGGGGTGTTCGCGCGAACGCATCGTCACCGAAGGCCTCGAGCATGCGATGAGTCGGCTCGATGACAAGTGCACGGTCGATAGCTTCAACCTGCTTGAGATCATGCTGGTCGGGCGCGCAGTGTCTGCAGTTGTCCATGTGCTGTATCCGGACGGCTATGCCCCGACCGAGGGGCGCGCCACCTTCGTGATTGCGACACTCGAAGGCGATGTGCACGACCTCGGCAAGAACATCGTGCGGATGGTGCTCGTTGGCAAGGGCTTTCGCGTGGTTGATCTCGGGCGTGACTGTCCGGTGGAGAATCTTGTGAGCGCAGCGCAGCGTGAAGACGCGGTTGCCGTCCTCGTGAGTGGCCTGATCAGTCCTGTGGTCAGCCAGGTGCGGAAGGTTCGGCCAGCGCTCTCCGCTGCGGGACTTGGCGAGCTTCCTGTCGTCGCCGGAGGGGCCGCGCTGAAGCAGTTGCAGCCCCGAGCCCTCGATGTCGATTACGTGGCTGAGAATGCCTTTGACGGGGCGCGCTATCTCGAACGGCTCGTGGAAGCCGATGAACGGTCATGAACAGCCTTGAGCGCATCCTGGCCGCAACCCGCTTGGAGGCCGTCGACCGCCCGCCTCTCGTACCACAGCTGTTCGGGCACGCTGCGGTGAATGCCGGCCTCAGCCTGCGCGCGTACCTCCATGACGGAGCAGCACTTGCATGTGCGCAGTTGGCGGAGCGGGAGCGCTACGGCACCGACGCAGTCTTCGGCTTCATGGATTTCGGGGTTGAGGCTGAGGCGCTCGGCGCAGGGCTGCGTTTCTATGAGGACCGCTACCCCGATGTCGTGGATCCGGTGCTCGCCCCGGAGGGGGACGCGAATTGCCTGACCCTGCCCGATCCGCAGATCTCCGGCCGGATGCCCGTGTGCCTGGATGGGCTGCGAAGGATGCGTGTTGCGCTCGGGGATAGTGCACTTGTCGCGGGCGCGGTGGCAGGGCCGATGACGCTGAGCGCCCAGTTGTATGGCATCGAAAGCGCCCTCTATGTCGCGATCGACGATCCCCAGCGCTTTTCTGCGACGCTCGATTTTTCGACCCGACTGGCTATCCTTTTTGCTCGTGCGCAACTCAATGCCGGCGCACATGCCGTCGTCGTGTTTGATCCGGCGGCCTCCCCTGCCGTTGTTCCGGCCGCATTCTTCCGTGCGCATCTCCTGCCGAGGCTGATGCAGCTGATGTCCACATTGCGCCAGGAGGGTGCGGCTTTCACCTGGCTCAACATCGCCGGGCCGACCGCAGGCATCCTCGACTGCTATCCGCGTATCGGCGCCGATGTCGCCACCTTCGACTATTACGTTGATGCTGACGAGGCGTGTCGGCTCCTGCCTCGCACCTGTCTTGCAGGCAACCTCAAATCGCTCGATTTCCTCGATGCCGAACCGGAGACGGTCGAGCAGCAGGCGCGTGCCCTGGTTGCGACCTTCCATGCTCGCGGGGGCTTCCTGCTCTCGAGCGGCTGCGAAATTCCGCCCGAGGCGGCCTCGGCCAACATTTCCGCGATCGGTGCGGCGCTTCGCGAGGACTGAGCAAAATGGCTACCCTGCGCGTTCGTGTCGACGGAACGCTACATGCGCTGGCCTTCGATCCTGCAGCCGGGGCAAGCCTGCGCGGTATCCTCGAACCGACGGATTACCGGGTGCGTACCGCCTGTCTTGGCCTGGGGGCATGTGGCCTGTGCCGGATCCGTGTGCTCCGCGGTGACGCCGGTGCGGTCACTGCGGTAGAGCGCGCACAACTGGATGAGGTCCTGCTTCTGGACGGCATCCGGCTGGCCTGCCAGTGCCACCCGATGGCCGATCTCGAGATCGAAGTGTTGAGCCTGGCTGCGCCGACGAACTGGCGTATGCCCGCGGGGGGATTGAAAGGGTTCGGTTCGCTGCGCTGGACGCCTCCCCTGTCCGGGCATCACCGTGGTGCTCGTCCGCTCGGCGTCGCGGTCGACCTCGGGACCAGCCACATCAGCCTTGCAGTGCTGGATCTCGACAGCGGAAGGCCGCTCACACTGCGCTTTGGTCCGAACCCTCAGCGTGCCCATGGCGCGGACATCATGACGCGGCTGGTCGTGGCCGGTGGTGCGGGCCAGGCCGAAAACCTCGCCGCACTGGCTCGAGGTGCGATCGGTGAAGCGCTTGGCGAGATCGCCCGCAGCGAGGGGATTGATCTGGCGCGCATTACCCGCATGACGGTGGTGGGCAACACGGCCATGTTGAGCCTGCTCGCCAACCGCAATCATCAGCAGTTGCTCGAACCTCGAAACTGGTTCGCCCCGGTCGACTGTGCTCCCGCGGACGCGGCCCCTTGGGCGCAGGAGTGGAGCCTCTCCCCCGGGGTTACGATCGAAGTCATTCCACCGCTTGCGGGCTTTGTAGGCTCGGATCTGCTTGCCGGCGTGGTCGCCGAGCGCATGCTGGAGCGCCCTGCCCCATGCTTGCTGATCGATTTCGGCACGAATTCGGAGATGGCCCTGTGGACGGGCAAGACCCTGTGGGTCACTGCCACCGCCGGTGGCCCTGCTTTCGAAGCCAGCGCCGGGCGCGACTGCATTCCTGCCGAAGCCGGCGCGGTCTACCACGTCCGCGAGGGCGTGGGTGACGCGCTCGAGTGCGACATTGTCGGTACCGACGAGGCCCGAGGGCTCTGTGGCTCGGGGCTTGTGGATCTGCTAGCGTGCCTGCTGCGGCGCGGGCAGATCAATACCATCGGGCGGTTCGCGGATGGCAGCGAGCGTTTCCATTTCGAAGCCAACGGGCGCGTTCTGAGCCTGGGTTGGCGCGAGATCGATGCGCTGCAGCGGGCGAAGGCTGCGATCGGCGCCGGCGTCGCAGTGCTGTGTGAATGCGCGGGCATCAACCCCGCCGAACTGCGTCATCTCCTTGCCGCAGGGCTGTTCGGTCGCCACCTCGATCTGAAAAATGCAGCGCAGATCGGGCTGCTGCCCGCGTTGCCCGCGGGGCGTATCTCGCTCGCAGGCAACACGGCGCTGGCCGGTGCCTGTGCTCTGCTGTTCGCCGAGGGCGCAAGACAGATGCTCGCCGATGCGCGCGGATGCACCCGTTTCGTCAATCTGGGCAACACCGCCGCATTCGACGCGGCGTTCCTGGATCATCTCTTCCTTCAACCGATGAGCATTTCGTCATGAGCGGTCCGCTGCCCGATCCGCGTACGCCGGTTGACGCCGTGGTGCGCACGGCTCAGTATCTCGCTGGCATCGTGTCCTACGAAGGGCTGTGGCCCCAACTCGCACGGGTCGTGCACAACTTCTATGGCGCCGACATCGCTGCCTTTCTGGCACGCGATGCTGGCGGGGAAATTCGCTGCCTGCAATGTGAGCCGGAAAATACAGAGCTTGCGCAGGTGTGCGCTGAGTCGGCCAAGCAGGTGTTCGAAAGCGGCTTTCTCAGCACGGAGGCGCTCAGCCTGCCGGATCCGCACGAATCGATCTTGCTGCCGATCGGCAGGGAGCGTCAGCGCACCGCCTATGTTCTGGTCGCTGCGCACAGGGGGAGGACGCCCCTGCCGCGTGAGACGCTGGACCTCTATCTTGCCCTGGCGGGCTTGATCGAGACCACCCTGGACCGCATCGCATCGCAACACCGTTTTCTGAGCATGGCGGACAACGTGCCGGAACTGCTCTTTCAGATGGTCGAGCAGGATGGCGCGTAGCGCTTCAGCTACGCGAGTGGTGGCGCTCGTGCGGCCCTCGGCCTTCAGGCGCAGGATCTGCTTGACCGCCCCGCCCTGCTCTTTGCCGGATTGGACGACGGTCAGCAAACTCGATTGTCCGAGGCGCTTCGTGAAAGTGAAGCGGGCAGGCGCTTGCATATTCCACTGCGCTGGACTGCGCCGGATGGGAACCTGCGCCATCTGCTGCTCGATGCCGCCAGCGCCACCGGCGAGCAAGGTCGACCGGTATGGGATGGTGCATTGCGTGACATCAGTGAGCAGGTCCGGCTTGAGGAAGAAAGCCGCCGCAACCTGCTGCGCCTGAACAGGAGTATGGAAGACGCCATTCAGGCGATCGCAACCACGATCGAGAAACGCGACCCCTACACGGCTGGCCATCAGCGCCGCGTTTCGGATCTCGCGGCGCGGCTTGCCATGGCGCTGGGTATGCCGGAAGAGCAGGTCCATGGCATCCGGCTGACCGCGGCAATCCACGACATCGGAAAGATCCATGTGCCGGCCGAGATCCTAAGCTTTCCCGGACCGCTGCCGGAAATCGAATTTGCCCTCATCCGCACGCACCCGGAGGTGGGCTACCAGATCCTGAAAAACGTGGATTTTCCATGGCCTGTCGCAGAGATGGTCTATCAACACCACGAACATCTTGACGGGACGGGCTATCCGCGAGGCTTGCGCGGGGACGAAATCATGATTGGTGCCCGCATCATCACCGTAGCGGATGTAGTGGAGGCGATCGCGCTGTATCGCCCGTATCGTCCGGGTCTGGGCGTGGATACGGCACTTGACGAGATCACTCGCAACCGTGGCACACGCTATGATCCACAGGTAGTGGATGTATGCCTCGAACTGTTCAGGGACAGGGGTTACAACTTCCCGGACGGCGTAGATCTTGGCAGCCTCTTCTCGCGCCGGCCCTCACCCGCCCGAACGGAGGCATGAACGCTCGATGGCAGGCGTTGCGTTCCGGAGTGCAGCCCCCCTGCTCCTGCACGTTGCCTTGCCTGGGGTGAACGAACAACGCCGGCCAAAGGCCGGCGTTTCGTGTCTGGTGGGCGGTACTGGGATCGAACCAGTGACCCCTGCCGTGTGAAGGCAGTGCTCTACCGCTGAGCTAACCGCCCGATCGGAAAATCTGATCGGTGTTCTGGAGGAGACAACGCGAACGTTGGTGGGCGGTACTGGGATCGAACCAGTGACCCCTGCCGTGTGAAGGCAGTGCTCTACCGCTGAGCTAACCGCCCGCCAGAAAAGAGGCCGCATTTTAGGAGGCGGCCAGGCTCGCGTCAAGCACATGCCATCAGAACATGCCATGAGATCGCATGCCTTTGCGCAGCCAGTGGTGGTCGGTCTGGCGCGGCGCGGGAAAAACACAGGGGCGACCTCCTGTCTTCGGAGACGGCCCCTGGGGTACGACGCGTGGGATTACTTCTTGCCGGCAGGCTTCTGGGCACCCGTCACAGCCTTCACGGCCGCTTCGGTCGCTGCAGCCATATTGGCTTCAGCGGTGGTCGCAGCCTGCTTGGCAGCCTTCGAGGCGTTCTCGTACAGGGTACTTGCGCTCTCCATGGCCGACTTGACTGCGGCGAACACGCTCTCGGAGCCAGCAGGGGCCTGCTTTGCAGCCTGTTCCAGCATGTTGTTGAAGTTGCGGTTAAGTTCGGCGATCTGATCTTCGAACAGACCTGAGACTTCTTCCTGGCCCTCGGTGGCGATCTGTTGCACGCTGCGGGCGTACGCAACGGCCTTGTCGATCATCGGCTTGGTCAGCTCGGCCTGCAGGCTGGCCAGTTGTTGGGGATCTTTTGCCTCGGCCAGCTTGCGGGTCGTGGCCACGCTGTCTTCCAGCACGGAGCGGACGGCGTTCAGGTTCAATTCTGCAAGACGCTCGGCGCGCGACAGCGCGCTGTTGGCGAGCGCAACCAGCTTTTCGAGGTTGGCCTGGCTCACCGCTGCAAACTGCTCGGGGGACTGGATCTTCGTCATTTGGATGCTCCTTGGCTGGACAAGCGGATTGGATGATTCCTTGCAGCACCCGGAACGTAATGCTGCGCTGCAACAATTCAAATCCTAGTGCGCAGCGAAAGACATGTCAAATACTTTGTGCGCCGCACCATTGCCCCTGTTTGCCCGCTGAGTCGTATCCGCAGGTCAGCGCTCGCCAGGGGCCCCTTTGGGCTTTCCAGAGGGCGTCGCGGGGTCTTCAGGATCGATACCCCAGTCCCCGTAGGTATACCAATCCTCGCCCAGCAGCTCGGACGGATGTTGCGTGCGTCCCGAGCCATTACCACATCCCAGCGCGTCAGCCGGACAGTACTTGTCGCAGCCCCAGCAGATGCGCTCAGGGTTCTTGGGGTGTAGCGGGAATTTCTTCGCCATGGATTTCTCCAGCCTACGCAGATCCACAGGCGCGAGCCGCACGCCTGGAAGTTCCCAAACCGTGCTGGCCTGTTGCGAGTTCAAGCATGCAAAAGACGAAGCCCGGGACAGGCCCGGGCTTCGGTGATATTGGTGGGTGCTGACGGGGTCGAACCGCCGACATTCGCCTTGTAAGGGCGACGCTCTACCAACTGAGCTAAGCACCCGCGCTGCAACCCGGATCGGGCCGGATTCGCAAAGTGCGTCAGTTTACCGAATCCTTGAGCCCTTTGCCAGCGCGGAATTTGGGTACTTTGGCCGCCTTGATCTTGATGTCCTTTCCCGTCCGCGGATTGCGTCCGCTGCGTGCAGCACGTTCTCCCACATAGAAGCTACCGAAACCAACCAGAGTGACCGTCTCCGTGCGCTGGAGGGCTTCGGTCACGGCAGCGACTGTGGCCTCGAGCGCTCGCGCTGCATCAGCCTTGGTCATGCCTGCCTTTTCCGCAATGTTTGCAACCAGTTCCTGTTTGTTCACTTGACCCCTCCGGAGACGAACCGCATGGAAAAGAGTGCAGACCGGCCAGAACTGATGGCCACTGCAACCTGGACGACAGTTTGCATATGGGGAGTTTTATAGCGCGGTGAATTCCGCGCTGTCAACGCGCGTGTCCACGCGCGTGTCCTGTCGTGTTGCCCAGGAGCACGATGGAAGCAGGATGAATTGCACAAAAAAGCCGCACGCCGAAGATACGGCATGCGGCCTTCTTGCCGCTACGACAGAGACTGGCTTTCTCAGTGCGCGTGACGTGAGGATGCGGCCTCGTCCGAGGCTGGTGGCACGGCTGCAGCCTCGGGTTCCTCGGGCAGGGGTTCCGGGTTGCGTTCGAGCGCGAGTTCAAGGACCTTGTCGATCCACTTCACCGGCACGATTTCAATAGCGTTCTTGATGTTGTCGGGAATCTCCGCGAGGTCCTTGACGTTCTCCTCGGGAATCAGCGCGGTACGGATGCCTCCACGCACGGCGGCAAGCAGCTTCTCCTTGAGTCCGCCGATCGCCAGCACCTCGCCACGGAGCGTGATTTCACCGGTCATGGCGACGTCGCAACGCACGGGGATGCCGGTGAGCACGGACACCAGCGCAGTGGAGATCGCGATGCCCGCCGAGGGGCCATCTTTCGGAATCGCGCCCTCCGGCAGGTGAATGTGGATGTCGCTCTTTTGATAGAACTCGGGATCGATGCCAAGGGAGCGCGCGCGGCGACGCACCACCGACAGCGCAGCCTGAATCGACTCCTGCATCACCTCGCCCAGCTTGCCGGTGGTGAGCACCTTGCCCTTGCCCGGGAGTTGCACGGCTTCAACGGTAAGCAACTCTCCGCCGACCTCGGTCCACGCCAGTCCAGTCACCTGGCCGATCTGGTTTTCCTTTTCGGCCATGCCGAAGCTGTGCTTGCGCACGCCGAGGAACTTGTCGAGATTCTTGGCGTTGACGACGATCTTGCTGCTGCGCGGCTTGAGCACGAGCTGCTTGACCACCTTGCGGCACACCTTCGAGATCTCGCGCTCGAGGCTGCGCACACCCGCCTCGCGGGTGTAGTAGCGCACGATGTCGCGCAGTGCCTCTTCGGTGACGGAGAGTTCGTCCTGCTTGAGGCCGTTGTTCTTCATCTGCTTGGGCAGCAGATAGCGCTGAGCGATATTGACCTTCTCGTCTTCCGTGTACCCCGACAGCCGGATGACCTCCATGCGGTCGAGCAGCGCCGCCGGAATGTTCAGCGTATTGGCCGTGGCGACGAACATCACGTCGGAAAGATCGAAGTCGACCTCGACGTAGTGGTCCTGGAAGGTGTGGTTCTGCTCGGGATCCAGCACCTCCAGCAGTGCCGACGAGGGGTCGCCACGGAAATCCATGCCCAGCTTATCCACCTCATCCAGCAGGAAAAGCGGATTCTTGACGCCGACCTTGCTCATGTTCTGCAGGATCTTGCCCGGCATCGAGCCGATGTAGGTGCGACGATGACCACGGATCTCGGCCTCGTCACGCACACCGCCCAGCGCCATGCGGATGAACTTGCGGTTGGTCGCCTTTGCGATCGACTGGCCGAGCGAGGTCTTGCCCACCCCCGGGGGGCCAACCAGGCACAGGATCGGCGCCTTGACCTTGTCGACACGCTGCTGCACGGCGAGATATTCGAGGATGCGTTCCTTGACGCGCTCAAGGCCGTAGTGGTCCTTGTCAAGCACCTTCTCGGCCTCGCCGAGGTCCTTGCTTACGCGCGACTTCTTCTTCCAGGGCAGGCCGATTAGGGTGTCGATGTAGTTGCGCACGACCGTGGCTTCGGCCGACATCGGCGACATCAGGCGCAGCTTCTTGAACTCGGCTTCGGCCTTGGCAAGGGCTTCCTTCGGCATGCCCGCCGAGCGGATCTTCTTCTCCATTTCGTCGAGGTCGGCGCCGTCCTCGCCTTCGCCGAGTTCCTTCTGGATCGCCTTGACCTGCTCGTTCAGGTAGTACTCGCGCTGGCTCTTCTCCATCTGGCGCTTGACGCGGCCACGGATGCGCTTTTCGACCTGCAGGATGTCCAGTTCGCCCTCGAGCTGGCTCAACAACTTGTCGAGTCGCTCGGCCGTATCGAACATCTCGAGCACCTCCTGCTTGTGCTCGAGCTTGAGCGGCAGATGTGCGGCAATCGTGTCGGCCAGCCGGCCCGCGTCTTCGATGCCCTGCAGCGAGCCGAGGATCTCAGGCGGAATCTTCTTATTGAGCTTAACGTACTGGTCGAACTGCGAGATGATTGCGCGCCGCATGGCTTCGAGCTCATGAGTGGCATGCTCTGCGGCCGGAACCGGGCGTACCGTGGCAACGAAAACGCTGCGCAGATCTTCGACCTTTTCGATGTGTGCCCGCTGCACACCTTCGACCAGCACCTTGATGGTGCCGTCCGGCAGCTTGAGCATCTGCAGGATGTTTGCGATGCAGCCGATGCTGTACAGGTCTTCGACCGAGGGTTCGTCCTTGGCAGCTGATTTTTGCGCCACGAGCAGGATGCTCTTGCCTGCCTCCATGGCGTTTTCGAGCGCCTTGATACTCTTGGGGCGGCCCACGAAGAGCGGGATGACCATGTGCGGAAACACCACCACATCCCGCAGTGGCAGGAGCGGCATTTCCATCGCTTCGTTGGGGAGGTCAGCAGGACCCGACATTTTTTCTTTCCTTAAGCAAAAGGTCACACCCATGTATGGGCGTGACCTGGAAATTCAAGCTGCGGGCCGTCGGCTCACGTCCTGGGGCCGGATGCGCGAAGCTGGGAGTCAGTTGCCGCCGGACACCTTCTGCTGCTCCGCATAGATCAGCAGCGGCTTGCCACCCTCTTCGATCGTGGCGTCGTCGACGACGACCTTCGTCACGTTCTCCATGGCCGGCAGATCGTACATGATGTCGAGCAGCGCCGATTCCAGAATCGAACGCAGGCCGCGCGCGCCGGTCTTGCGACGGATCGCCTTGCGTGCGACCGCGTGCAGTGCCGTCGGACGGATCTCGAGCTCGACGCCTTCCATGGAAAATAGCTTCTGGTACTGCTTGACCAATGCGTTCTTCGGCTCCACAAGGATCTGGATCAGCGCCTCTTCATCGAGTTCCTGCAAGGTGGCGACGACGGGCAGACGGCCGATGAGTTCGGGGATGAGGCCGAACTTGATCAGGTCCTCAGGCTCGACCTGGCGGAAGGTGTCGGAGAGGTTGTTCGCTTCCTTGCTCTTGACCTCGGCGCCGAAGCCGATCCCGACCTTCTCGGTGCGGTTGCGGATGACCTTCTCCAGTCCGTCGAAGGCGCCGCCGCAGATGAACAGCACGTTGGTGGTGTCGACCTGGACGAAGTCCTGATTCGGGTGCTTGCGGCCGCCTTGCGGCGGAATGGACGCGATCGTCCCTTCGATGAGCTTTAGCAAGGCCTGCTGCACGCCTTCGCCCGACACATCGCGGGTGATCGACGGGTTGTCGGCCTTACGCGAGATCTTGTCAATCTCGTCAATGTAGATGATGCCCTGCTGCGCCTTGTCTACGTCGTAGTCGCACTTCTGGAGAAGCTTCTGGATGATGTTCTCGACGTCCTCGCCGACGTAGCCGGCTTCGGTCAGCGTGGTGGCGTCGGCCATCACGAACGGAACTTCGAGCACGCGCGCCAGGGTTTGCGCGAGCAGGGTCTTGCCCGAGCCGGTGGGACCGATCAGCAGGATGTTGCTCTTTGCGAGCTCGACGTCGTCCTGCTTGGCCTCAATGTGGCGAAGACGTTTGTAGTGGTTGTACACCGCCACCGCCAGATTGCGCTTGGCCTTGGACTGGCCAATCACGTACTGGTCGAGGATCTCGCAGATCTCCTGCGGGGTTGGCAGGGCGTCCTTGAACTTCTCCGGATCTGCGGCGCCTACGACCTCATCGCGAATGATGTCGTTGCACAGCTCGATGCACTCGTCGCAGATGAAGACCGAAGGACCGGCGATCAGCTTGCGCACCTCGTGCTGGCTCTTGCCGCAGAAGGAGCAGTACAGCAGCTTGTCGCCGCCAGCCTTCTTGTCCGTCATGTGGGGGTTCTCCTGAATCAGGTGTCGTCGCGACTGGTGATCACCTTGTCGACCAGGCCGTACTCCACGGCCGCTGTGGCGGACATGAAGTTGTCGCGGTCGGTGTCCTTCTCGATGCGCTCGAGCGGCTGGCCGGTGTGCTTGGCCAGCATCTCGTTCAGGCGTGAGCGCAGGTAGAGGATCTCACGGGCGTGGATCTCGATGTCCGAAGCCTGGCCTTGAAAGCCGCCGAGCGGCTGGTGGATCATGACGCGCGAGTTCGGCAGGATGAAGCGCTTGCCCTTCTCGCCCGCCGCCAGCAGGAAGGCGCCCATGCTCGCTGCCTGGCCGATGCACAGCGTGCTGACATTCGGCTTGATGAACTGCATGGTGTCGTAGATCGCCATGCCGGCGGTGACCGAACCGCCAGGCGAGTTGATGTAGAAGTAGATGTCCTTGTCCGGGTTCTCGGACTCGAGGAACAGCAACTGCGCGACGATCAGGTTGGCGGTCACGTCATTGACGGGGCCGACGAGGAACACCACCCGCTCCTTCAGAAGGCGCGAATAGATGTCGTAGGCGCGTTCGCCGCGACCGCTCTGTTCGACCACCATCGGAACCAGGCCGAGACCGACCGGGTTCCAGTCGCTGCTTTGCTGGGGTGTTCCTTGCATCATTCGTCAGACCCTCTGCGGCATCAGGCCGCGTTGTTGCCCATCAGTTCGTCGAAGGCCACCGGGTTGTCGGTGGTCTCGGCCTTGTCGCAGACCCAGGCGACGACGTTGTCTTCGATGACCACGGCTTCGGCCTGCGCCAGACGTTCCGGTTGAGCGTAATACCAGCGCACGAGTTCCGAAGGGTCCTCGTAGCTCTGGGCCATTTCCTCGACCAGCGCGCGTACCTGTTCGGGTTTTGCATGCAACTCGTTGGCCTTGACCAGCTCGGCCATGATCAGGCCCAGCTTGACGCGGCGCTCGGCCTGCTCCGCAAACCAGGACGGGTTGACCGGGATGTCCTTGGTCTTGAGACCGCGCATCTCGAGGTCGCGGCGGGCGCTCTCGGCCAGTTGCTGCGATTCGGCCTGCACCAGCGCCTTGGGCACTTCGATCGGCGTGGCCGAGATCAGTGCGTCCATGACCTGTTCCTTGACCTTGGACTGGATGCGGCGCTTCACCTCACGTTCGAGGTTGCCCTTTACTTCCTCGCGCAGCTTTGCGACGTCGCCATCGGCAACACCGAGCGACTTGGCGAACTCGGCGTCCACCTCGGGCAGCACCGGCTCTTCGATCGCCTTCACGGTGATCTCGAACTGCACGGTCTGGCCCGCCAGGTGCTGGGCGTGATAGTCCTCGGGGAAGGTCATGTCGAAGGTCTTGCCTTCTCCAGCCTTGAGACCCACTACCGCAGTCTCGAAGTCCTTGAGCATGGACCCTGCGCCGACCACGAAGGGGAAGTCCTGCGCCTGGCCGCCATCGAACACCTCGCCGTCCTTGCGGCCGGTGAAGTCGATCACCACACGGTCGCCTTCGGCGGCAGCACGATCCACTGCCTTGAAGCTGGTACGCTGCTTGCGCAGGACTTCAAGGGTCTTGTCAACCTCGGCATCTCCAACCGCCAGAGTCGGGCGCTCGATCTTCTGACTGGCAAACTCCCCCACCACGATGTCCGGGTAGACCTCGAACACCGCGGTGAACTCGAGCGTGCCCTCGGGTGCGCCGTCCTTCGGCTCGATGCTGGGGTAGCCAGCCACGCGCAGGTTCTCTGCGCGCACCTTCTCGCCAAAGGCCTTTTCGACGGCAGCGCCGACGGCTTCGCCACGTGCCTGACCGCCATGGGTCTGGGCCACGATCTTCAGCGGCACCTTGCCCGGGCGGAACCCGGGCATCTTCACCGTGCGCGCCATGCGCTTGAGGCGAGCATCCACCTCCTTCTCGATGTCCGCCAGGGAAACGGCGATGTCGATACGGCGCTCGAGCGCGCTCGGGGTGACCTGGTTCTGCTCCATTAAATCGATCCTGAGAAGTCTTGAATAACCGCTCCCGCTTACTGTAGTGCGATGACGGGCACGAGCCCGGGGCGCATTTCGCCAGCGTGAGCACGATGTACGAAGTCGACAATTCTAGCACAGGCCCGGGACGCACCTGCAGGGCACGCGCACAGACGAGGGCACGCGCACAGACGCAGGAGTACCCAATGCGGGCTTTGCCACCGGACCGAGGAGGCCCGCGTGGGGCGGTCCGCCAGACGGCGTAGAATCGCGGCCAAACCCCCTGGAGTCGCTCAGCATGTTCAGCCCCTTGCGTCCGATCTATCCCGTCGCCGGAATACGAGAAATCGAGGACAAACTCATCCCCAATGCACGCCCTCCACTTATGGAACGTGCCGGGCGCGCAGCCGCGCAGGATGCGGTGCGGCTGATCATGAACCGGCCCGGCCCGATCCTGATCGCCTGCGGCCCGGGCAACAACGGCGGCGACGGCTTCGTGATGGCTCGCCAGCTCGCTCAGGCAGGGCGCGAAGTGGTGGTGGCCTTCGCCGGAAAGGTCGAATCGCTTCCGCTCGAAGCCGCCAAGGCGCACGCGGACTATGTTGCTGCGGGCGGCAGCATCGTCTCCGACCTGCCTGCGGCCCCCGCCTGTGGCTGGGCACTGGTGGTCGACGCCTTGTTCGGCATCGGCCTCGCGCGACGGATCGACGGGCGCTATGCAGACTGGATTCTCACCCTGAACGCGCAGCCTGTGCCACGCATGGCGCTCGACGTTCCGAGCGGGCTCGACGCCGATACCGGCCAGCCGAAGGGAGCCACTTTCCGCGCCACGCACACAACCACCTTCATTGCCCTCAAGCCCGGACTGCTCACCAATGATGGCCCCGACTATTGCGGGGAGGTCTCGGTACAGCGCATCGACGTCGATGCCGCTGCGTGGCTGCCGGCGAGCGGCCTTGCCATTGCTCCTTCGCTGTTCCGCACCCTGCTTCAGCCACGACCGCGCAACACCCACAAGGGGGTTTATGGCGACGTGGGCATCCTCGGCGGCAACGCTGGCATGGTGGGGGCAGCCTTGCTCGCGGGTCGAGCCGCATTGTGGCTCGGTACCGGCCGTGTCTACGTCGGACTTCTGGATGACCACGGCCCGGCCGTTGATTTTGCGCATCCCGAACTCATGCTTCGGCGGGCGCACCTCCTGCCCGAGCGGCTGAGTGCGCTGGCGGTCGGCCCCGGGCTTGGCACGCAGAACATCTCGGCCGGTGTGCTGGCGAATGCGCTGCGACGTGACATGCCATTGCTGGTCGACGCCGATGCGCTCAATCTCGTGGGCACCGATCCTGCGCTTGCCGCTACGCTCGGCGAGCGCCAGGCACCCACCATCCTCACCCCGCATCCGGCCGAGGCGGGGCGCCTGCTCGGGGTGAGCACGGCACAGGTGCAGGCAGACCGCCTGTGTGCAGCACTCGAGATCGCGCGCCGTTATCGCGCCATGGTTGTACTCAAGGGATGTGGCAGCATCATCGGCACTCCGGATGGGAGGTGGTACATCAACACCTCGGGACACCCCGGAATGGCCAGCGCCGGCATGGGCGACGTGCTCAGTGGCCTCGTGGTCGGCCTGCTTGCGCAAGGCTGGCCACCCGAGAAGGCCCTGATCGCCGGCGTGCATCTGCATGGCGCTGCAGCCGACCGGCTTGCACGTGAAGGCATCGGCCCGGTAGGACTCAGCGCCAGCGAGACCATCGATGCTGCGCGTGGCGTCTTCAATGCGTGGTTGATCGAGGCGCAACGCGAACCCGGTCCGACCGCGGGCTTGCGTCCCGAGCGCTAGGCGTGCGGATGCTAGAATCCGTAACCATAGATACCTCTCTTTTCAAGGCCCTCATGCTCTCCGAACAACTCCGCGTCGAAATCCAGCGCAATATTGCCGCCTCTCTCGCCGAGGACATCGGCACCGGCGACCTGACCGCTCGCCTGATCGGACCCGATACCGAAGCGCGCGGGCGAGTGATCACGCGCGAGGACGCGGTGATCTGCGGCACGGCCTGGTTCGATGCAGCCTTCGCCGCACTGAGCCCTTCGGCCGTCGTGCACTGGCTGGTCAAGGATGGAGACTGCGTGCAAGCGGGGCAGCAGTTGTGCGAGATCATCGCGCGTGCCCGCGTGCTGCTGACGGCCGAGCGCACCGCACTGAACTTCCTTCAGTTGCTGTCCGGCACGGCTACCGTGACGCGCCGGTTCGTGGAGACGGTCGCTGGAACCAAGGCACGGATCGTCGATACCCGCAAGACCCTGCCCGGCCTGCGCCTGGCGCAGAAATACGCCGTCGCAATCGGCGGTGGCACCAATCACCGGATTGGGCTCTATGACGGGATTCTGATCAAGGAGAACCACATCATCGCTGCGGGGAGCATCCGCGAGGTGGTTGCCCAGGCCCGCGCCATCGCGCCCTCGAACGTCTTTATCGAAGTCGAGGTAGAAACGCTCGAGCAACTGCGCGAGGCCCTCGATGCGGGCGTGCGCATGGTTCTGCTCGACAACATGAGCCTTGAGCAGATGCGCGAGGCGGTTTCGATCACGGCGGGGCGCGCCGAACTCGAAGCGTCGGGCGGGGTCAGCCTCGACCGGGTGCGCGCCATTGCCGAAACGGGGGTCGACCGGATCTCCATCGGGACCCTCACCAAGGACGTGCGCGCACTGGATCTTTCGCTGCGTCACGTCGAAGCCTGAGAAGCCGGGGCGCAGAATTCACCGTGCTCGCCCTGCGCCTTCGTTGCCTTTCCCCTTGCCATTCCCTCAAATCGCCCTCATTGCGCTCAATTGCGTTGACGGGCGGTGCGGCGCCAGAGCATAATCCGCGCCCTCGCTGAACACCTTGAGGTCCCTGCAGGTCGCGCAGCGAGCGAGCCTTGGTGGTGAAATTGGTAGACACGCTATCTTGAGGGGGTAGTGGCGAAAGCCGTGCGAGTTCGAGTCTCGCCCAAGGCACCAAACGTAACGGCGCTGCTCACTGTCAGCGCCCCAACAAAAAGCCCGCGAGTCGTTCGCGGGCTTTTTGTTTCCTGCCGCCCCGGCCGGGACGACAGGGCATGAAGCGGCGCTCAGGTGCGCTCAGCAATGAAGCGCTTGATCGCCTCGACGTCGGGCGCCATGACCTCCACCCGCTGCGGCAGCTTTTCGATTCCTTCCAGGTCGGCAGGGCGCTCCGGCTCGCGGCCCAGCGCCTCCACGATCGTTTCGGCGAACTTTACCGGAAGCGCTGTCTCCAGCACGAGAACCGGTACCCCAGCGGGCACGTCGGCTGCACGCTCCCAGGCTACCTTCACGCCGTCGGCGGTGTGCGTGTCGATCAGTACGCCGTACTGCTCGAACACCTTGCGGATCGTGGCCAGGCGGTCTGCGTGACCGCTGGCGCCCGACGCGAAGCCGAACTCATCAATGCGCGTGAATTCGGGCGAGCCGGAGAGATCGAACGCGCGGCCGGCATCCACTTCGGCCCACAGGGCTGCGACCTTTTTCGGATCGCGGCCGACGAGATCGAACACGAAGCGCTCGAAATTCGAGGCCTTGGAGATATCCATCGACGGGCTGGAGGTGACGTGCGTCTCCGCGGCCTTGCGCGGGCGGTAAACGCCGCTGCGGAAGAACTCGTCGAGCACGTCGTTCTCGTTGGTGGCAAGAATCAGTTTGGCCACCGGCAGTCCCATCTGGCGGGCGATATGGCCTGCGCAGATGTTGCCAAAGTTACCGGAGGGCACGCAGAACGCGACCTGCTCGTCATTGCTGCTCGTTGCGGCGAAGTAGCCCTTGAAGTAATACACGATCTGCGCGGCGACCCGCGCCCAGTTGATCGAGTTGACCGCGCCGATCTTGTGCTTTGCCTTGAAGGCGTGGTCGTTGGATACCGCTTTGACGATGTCCTGCGCTTCGTCGAACATGCCAGTGACGGCGATGTTGAAGATGTTCTCGTCCTGCAGCGAATACATCTGCGCACGCTGGAAGGCGCTCATCTTGCCGTGCGGCGACAACATGAACACGCGCACGCCCTGCTTGCCGCGCATTGCGTACTCGGCCGCCGAGCCGGTGTCGCCCGAGGTGGCGCCGAGAATGTTGATGGACTCGCCGCGTTTTGCGAGCACGTACTCAAAGAGGTTGCCGAGCAACTGCATCGCCATGTCCTTGAAGGCTAGCGTCGGGCCGTTGGACAGTTCGAGCAGGCCGAAACGACCACGGCCGCCGGCATCCTTCTCCAGCCAGTGCACCGGGGTGATGTCGCGCGCATCGTCGCCCTTGCGTACGTGGCGATAAACCTCAGCCGTGTAGGTCTTGTCGCAGATCGCCTTCAGGTCTGCAGGCGGAATATCGGTGATGAACTTCGACAGGATGGCGAAGGCCAGTTCCGCATACGACAGCTTGCGCCAGCTGTCGAGTTCGTCGCGTGTGACCCGAGGATAGGTTTCCGGAAGGTACAGGCCGCCGTCGGGCGCAAGACCGCCGAGGAGGATGTCGCAGAACTCGGGATGTGCAGGCTGGCCGGCATGGCCGCGGGTCGAGATGTACTTCACGTGGGCAGTCCTTCGATTGGCTGGAGGGTCGGGCGGGTTTGGCTGCGGGGGCGTGGCAGGCTGCGGCCGGGGCGCGCTCGCGCGCAAGGGCGGGATTCTAACCCAATGCCTGGGAAACGAATCCGCACGCCCATCCGCGCGTTTCGCAGCCGACACCCGCGACGCGCTACACGGGCTCCCCGTACTTGCCAACCCACAGCCCATCCAAACCTGCACGGCGACCAGCCCGCAGGTCAGCCCTTTGCCGTTATAATTGCGCCTTTTTAACAGGCGCTTATGCAGGTTCATCGCGGGATTCCCGAGCGCGCCGACACGGCGGCGGTGCTTACCATCGGCAATTTCGATGGCGTGCATCTCGGCCACCAGGCACTGCTCTCGCTGCTGACCGGAAAGGCCCGCGAGCTCGGCCTGCCGGCGGTGGTGCTCACCTTCGAGCCGCACCCGCGCGAGTTCTTCAGTCCTGACGACGCCCCTGCCCGCCTCGCCTCCCTGCGTGAAAAGCTGCTGCTGCTGACCAGCGCTGGCGTGGATCGGGTGCATATCTGTCGGTTCAACGCCCAGCGAGCTGCGCAGAGCGCCGAGAGCTTCGTTCGCGACACGCTTGTGCGCGGACTCGGCGTGCGCCACCTCTTCGTAGGGGATGACTTCCGCTTCGGTGCGCGCCGTCAGGGCGACTTTGCCATGCTGTGCGAAGCGGGCCGTACTCAAGGCTTCGGCGTCGAGGCGATGCCGACACTCGAAGTCGAAGGCGAGCGCGTCTCCAGTTCAGCTGTCCGCGCCGCCTTGTGCGCGGCAGAACTCGATCGCGCTGCGCGACTGCTCGGGCGTCCGTACAGCATCGCGGGCCGTGTCAGCCACGGTGACAAGGTCGGGCGGCAGCTGGGGTTTCCAACCGCCAACCTGCAGATGAAGCACCGCCGTCCGGCCCTGACCGGCGTATATGCGGTCAGCGTCGAAGGCCTGGTCGAGGGGCGCATACACGGCGTCGCGAACGTCGGCGTTCGCCCGACGGCCACCGCACGTGGTCGCGCGCGGCTCGAAGTCCACCTCTTCGACTGGACCCAGAACTGCTACGGTGCGCATATACGCGTGCATTTCCTGCACAAGCTGCGCGAAGAACGCAAGTTCGAATCGCTCGACGCCTTGCGCGCGCAGATCGCGCGCGACGCGCTGTCCGCGCGCGACTGGTTCGCGGCGACAACTGACATCGCCTGATCCCGCGCAGGCCCGCCCACCTGAATCGTACCGACTCAACCGACTCCCGAATTCGCCATGGCCGACTACCGCAAGACGCTTAACCTGCCCGACACCCCCTTCCCGATGCGCGGCGACCTGCCCAAGCGCGAGCCGAACTGGATCGCCGACTGGCAGCAGAAGAAGCTCTACCAGCGCATCCGCAAGGCCAGCGCCGGCCGGCCCAAGTTCGTGCTCCACGACGGCCCGCCCTACGCCAACGGCAGCCTGCACATCGGCCACGCGCTCAACAAGATCCTCAAGGACATCATCGTGCGCTCGAAGACGCTCGCCGGCTTCGATGCGCCCTACGTGCCGGGCTGGGACTGCCACGGCCTGCCGATCGAGCACAAGGTCGAGGTCACTCACGGCAAGAACCTGCCCGCGGACAAGGTGCGCGAGCTGTGCCGCGCCTACGCCGCCGAGCAGATCGAGATCCAGAAGGCCGACTTCATCCGCCTGGGGGTGCTCGGCGACTGGGACAACCCCTACCGCACGATGGACTTCGCCAACGAGGCCAACGAGATCCGCGCGCTGGCCGAGATGACGAAGAACGGCTATGTGTTCAAGGGCCTGAAGCCGGTGAATTGGTGCTTCGACTGCGGCTCGGCGCTCGCCGAGGCAGAGGTCGAGTACGCCGACAAGCCGTCGCCGACGATCGACGTCGCGTTTCCGGTCTCTTCCGGGCACGCAGACAAGCTCGCCGCCGCCTTCGGCCTGATGAAGCTCGACAAACCCGCCGCGGCGGTGATCTGGACCACGACGCCGTGGACCATCCCCGCCAACCAGGCGCTCAACGCTCACCCCGAGTTCGACTATGCGCTGGTCGATACCGGTGACCGCCTGCTCGTGCTCGCGAAAGAACTTGTCGAATCCGCCCTGCAGCGCTTCCAGCTCGAAGGCACGATCGTCGCCACAACCAAGGGCGCGGCGCTCGAGCTCATCGAGTTCCGCCACCCCTTCTTCGATCGCGTCTCGCCGGTGTATCTGGCCGAATACGTCGGCATCGACGCCGGCACCGGCATCGTGCACTCGTCCCCTGCACACGGCGTGGACGACTTCAACTCGTGGCGCGCCTACGGCCGCAGCAACGACGAGATCCTGTCCCTGGTGATGGGCGGCGGCGAGTACGTGCCCGACCTGCCCTTCTTCGGCGGCATGAGCATCTGGAAGGCCAACCCGGTCATCGTCGACAAGCTCGCCGAGGTCGGCGCCCTGCTCTCGCACGGTAAGATCACCCACAGCTACATGCACTGCTGGCGCCACAAGACCCCGCTGGTCTACCGCGCCACCGCGCAGTGGTTCGTCGGCATGGACCGCAACGCCGCCGACGGATCCACCCTGCGCGAGCGCGCGCTGCGCGCGGTGGAGGCGACCAAGTTCTACCCCGGCTGGGGTCAGGCGCGCCTGCACGCGATGATTGCCAACCGCCCCGACTGGTGCATCTCGCGCCAGCGCAACTGGGGCGTGCCGATCCCCTTCTTCCTGCACAAGGAAACCGGCGAGCTGCATCCGCGCACGGTCGAGCTGATGGAAGAAGTCGCGCTGCGCGTGGAGAAGGAAGGCATCGAGGCCTGGTTCAAGCTCGACGGAGCGGAACTGCTCGGTACCGAGGCCAACCAGTACGACAAGATCAGCGATACCCTCGACGTCTGGTTCGACTCCGGCACCACCCACAAGCACGTGCTGCGCGGCTCGCACAACGACGGCCACCCCGAAGGCCCGCGCGCCGACATGTACCTTGAGGGCTCGGACCAGCACCGTGGCTGGTTCCACTCCTCGCTGCTCACCGGCTGCGCGATCGACGGCCACGCCCCCTACCGCAGCCTGCTCACCCACGGCTTCGCTGTCGACGGGGCCGGACGCAAGATGAGCAAGTCGCTCGGCAACGTGGTCGTGCCGCAGGAGGTCACCAGCAAGCTCGGCGCCGAAATCCTGCGCCTGTGGGTGGCCTCGACCGACTACTCGGGCGAGCTTTCGATCTCCAAGGAGATCCTTGACCGCGTGGTCGAGGTCTATCGCCGCATCCGCAACACCCTGCGCTTCCTGCTCGCCAACACCGCAGACTTCGACATCGCCCGGGACGCGGTGCCGCTCGAGCAGTGGATGGACCTCGACCGCTACGCGCTCGCCTTCACCCGCCAGATGGCGCAGCAGGCCGAGGCCGACTACGCGAAGATGGAGTTCCACCGCATCGTGCAGGCGCTGCAGGTGTTCTGCGCCGAGGACCTCGGCGCCTTCTATCTCGACATCCTGAAGGACCGCCTGTACACCACGGCTGCCGGCAGCCTGCCGCGCCGTGCCGCGCAAACGGCGCTGTGGCACATCACCCAGACGCTGCTCAAGCTGATGGCGCCGATCCTGTCCTTCACCGCAGAGGAAGCCTGGGCCATCCTCAACCCGGCGAAAGCCGGCGAGGAAGCCGACAGCGTGATGCTGCACACCTTCCACGCCCTGCCCGCACAGGAAGGCGAGGCCGGCCTGATCGCGCGCTGGGAGACCATCCGAGCGGTGCGTAGCGAAGGCCTGAAGGTGATCGAGGCGCTGCGCACCGAAGGCAAGGTCGGCGCCTCGCTGCAGGCAGAGCTGGAGCTTGCGCTTACCGCCGACAAGTTCGCTGCTCTGGCGAGCCTGGGCGAGGATCTGCGCTTCGTTACCATGACGTCCTCGGCCACCCTCACCGCAGTCGCCAGCGCCGAAGAGGAGCGCATCATCGCAACGCCCAGCGCGGCGAAGAAGTGCGAGCGCTGTTGGCACTACGTCGAGTCGGTAGGCGGCGACGCCGAGCATCCCACGCTGTGCGGGCGCTGCGTGAGCAATCTGTTCGGCAGCGGCGAAACACGCCTTCATGCCTGAGGCAGTGGCCACGATGCGCTCTCCTGCGCCGCGCAGTGCGCTGTCGTTGATGCTGCCCTGGCTTATCCTCGCCTTGGTGGTCGGCGTACTCGATCAGTTCACCAAGCAACTGGTGCTGGCGAACCTGCACTACGGCCAAGTGATCCCGGTCACCGGCTTCTTTGACCTCGTGTTGGTATTCAACACCGGCGCGGCATTCAGCTTCCTCGCCGAGCATAGCGGCTGGCAGCGCTGGTTCTTCACCGTGTTGGCGCTCGCGGTCAGCGGTTGGCTGCTGACGCTGATGCACCATCACCGCCACGAGAGGCTGCTGCCGGCGGCCTTCGCGCTCATCATCGGGGGCGCGCTCGGCAATGTGTACGACCGCCTGGTGCATGGCGCGGTCGTCGACTTCCTGCATTTCCACTACGCCGGCTGGAGTTGGCCGGCGTTCAACCTGGCCGACTCGGCCATTACCGTGGGCGTCGTGCTGATGCTGTGGGGCCAGTTCTTCGGCTCCAGCGGCGACGAGCAGCCCCGATCGGGAGCACCATCTTGAGCGAAGCGATCCAGGCCAACAGCCTCGTCACCCTGCATTACCGCATCTCGCTGCCGAGCGGCCAGCCGCTGATCAGCACCTTCAACGCCACCCCCGCAACGCTGCAACTGGGCGCAGGGGAGATGCTTCCTGCGATGGAGAAGCTGCTCGTCGGCTTGCTGCCGGGCACCCATCACGTGTTCGAGCTGGATCCCGAGAACGCCTTCGGCCCCTATCGCGAGGACCTCGTCGAGCGTGTCAAGCGCGAGCACATGCCCGATGAGGAGATCCAGCCGATGAGCATCATGGAGTTTGCCGCTCCCGACGGTTCACGCTATTCGGGTCTGGTGCGCGAGATTGATGACAGATCGGCACTGATCGATTTCAACCATCCGCTTGCAGGCAAGTCGATCCATTTCGAGGTGCAGGTCATCGGCATCTCCTGAACGCACCGGCCCCACAGAGACGAAAGAATGAACGACAAGGAAATCCTGCTCGCCAACCCGCGCGGCTTTTGCGCGGGCGTCGAACGCGCGATCGAGATCGTCGAGCGTGCACTGCAGCGCTTCGGAGCACCGATTTATGTGCGCCACGAGGTCGTGCACAACAAGTTCGTCGTGGACGACTTGCGCAGCAAGGGTGCCGTCTTCATCGACGAGCTCGATGAAGTGCCTGCCGGCAACACGGTGATCTTTTCCGCCCACGGCGTGTCGCTCGCGGTACGGGAGGAAGCCGAGCGGCGCGGCCTGCGCGTTTTTGACGCGACCTGCCCGTTGGTCACCAAGGTGCACATCGAAGTGGCACGCATGCGCGAGCAGGGCAAGGAGATCGTCATGATCGGGCACAAGGGGCACCCCGAGGTCGAGGGCACCATGGGTCAGGCGCAGGGCGGGATCCATCTGGTCGAGAAACCGGAGGACGTGGCGGGTCTCGAGGTCGCGGATCCCGACCAGTTGGCCTACGTCACCCAGACCACCCTGTCGGTGGACGACGCGGCAGCCATTGTCAGCGCGCTGCGTGCGCGGTTTCCGAGCATCGTCGGCCCGAAGAAGGACGACATCTGCTATGCCACCCAGAACCGCCAGGATGCGGTCAAGTTCATGACCCCATACGCGGACGTGGTCTTCGTCGTCGGCTCGAAGAACAGCTCCAACTCCAATCGCCTGCGTGAAGTGGCAGAGCTGCGGGGCGTGCCTGCCCATCTGGTCGACAACGCTGCGGGGATCGACCCCGCATGGGTGGCCGGCAGACGTCGCATCGGTGTCACTGCGGGCGCATCCGCACCGGAAGTGCTGGTCGATGAGGTGATCGCACGCCTGAAGGAACTCAGCGGTGCTTCGGTGCAGAACCTGGACGGCGTTCCTGAACGGGTCACCTTCCCGCTCCCGAAGGAACTGCAGGATCCGCACTGAACGGTGTCCGGAAGCCCGTAACCGCCACGCCGTTCACCTGAATCTCCGGCCCATCGGAGCGGTTCGGGTCGTGCCCCACCCAGGCCAAAGCGCTCGCTCAAAGGACCTCTGCCCGCACAGAGGGATAAGCGGATTTTCTTGCAACCCTCGAGCAATTTATGCTCTTTTCATCGCTTCCGTGATTTATTCCTCACTGTGCATGCGGAGAGCATCAGCATTTGACACTTATCAAATCCGCACCTGACCCTTACGTGATCTGATCGCCCGCCATCAGGGTACGGCGACCATTGCGATGGCTAGCGTTGCCCTCCACGATTCGCCAAGCTGAAGGGGAACTCGGTCATGCAAGCAGTGGCAACGCGCAAGCGCGAACGCTTCGGGGATAAATACCGAGGCATCATCCTGGCGGTCGGGTTCTTTCTGGTGCTGGACCTCACCGCGCTGATCATGAATTTCTACGTGTCGTCCCGGATTGAGGGCGATGCGATGCTGATCAACATCTCCGGTCGCCAGCGAATGTTGTCGCAGCAGGTCGCAAAATCGCTGTTCATCGTCCGTGATGAACTGCAGACCGGTAGCGACCCGAAGCCCGCGCTCGCAGAGCTGAAACAGGCCACGGAGTTGTTCGACGGAACCTTGCAGGCTTTTTCGACAGGCGGGAGCGTAATCGGGCCGATCGGTGAACTGGTTCGCGTCGATGCGCTTGAGCGCGAAGCAGAACGGAGCCTGCTTTCTGATTCGACGAGACTGTGGCACCCCTATCTCGCCGCAATCGCAGCAGCGCTGGGGCCCCAGGCAACGCTGACCGACATTGACAAGGCGGTCGAGTATGCGCGCACGAACAGCGCTACGCTGCTGGGGCTGATGAACAAGCTAACCGCGGAACTCGAAGGGAACGCGCAGCGCCAGGCGGCCATGCTGCGCTGGATACAGATCGCCGTGATCGTGCTCGCGCTCGGCAACTTCTTCTTCATCCTGCTCAATTTCGTCCGCAGCCTGCGTGCGAGCGATGCGGTTGCCGAGACCGCACGCGAGGAAACCGAACGCATACTGGCGACGGTGAACGAAGGTCTTTTCCTGCTCGACAAGGATGGCCGGATCGGCTCCCAGATGTCTTCGGCACTGCCCGCGATCATGGGGCGGACGATCGAGCGCGGCGCAGAGTTCATGCCCCTGCTCGAGAAAATGGTTTCGCCGGAGATCTTCGCCTCCGCCCGAGACTACATCGGGCTGCTGTTCGGGAAACGTGTGAAGGAGGAACTCGTACGGGAGTTGAATCCGCTGCAGCAAATTGAGGTCTTCACATCAGGTGCATCCAGAAGCCCCCGCTATCTCACGCTCGCATTCAACCGCGTGAAGCGCGATAACGAAGTCGAAAACCTCCTGGTCACCGTGATCGACGTGACCGAACAGGTGCGTCTGACGCGTGAACTTGATGAGGCCAGACGTGGTGCACGAAGCGAGATTGCCTCACTCCTTGCGACCTTGTCGGCCGATCGGGACTCCCTCACGCGGTTCCTCGATGAAACGGAGCAGACGCTCAATAACGTCAATGCGATCCTGCAGCAATCTGCACAGAACGAGAAAGAGTTGCGCCGACAGGTTACGGCTGTGTTCCGAAGCATCCACGGAATCAAGGGCGATGCCGCCGCGCTGGGCTTGGGCTTGTTCGAGAATCTCGCACATGACTTTGAGGACACGCTCGCCGAACTGCGCGACAAGACGGGCATCGGGGGCGAGGATCTGCTCAGCCTGCCACCGCATCTTGACCTCATGCTGGAGCGGGTCGATACCGTCAAGCAACTGCTTGCTGCAGTTTCAGACCGCAGCGATGACCATGCGCCCACGAAGAAACCGGATGCAACACAGGGCTTGCGTCAGAGCATCGAGTCGCTCGCTGACCGTATCGCTGCCGAACAGAAGAAGAAGGTGCGGGTTCGCACTGACCTGGACGGAATCAGCTACCTGCCTGATCCCTTGTTCAGGCAGGTGCGCGAAATTGCACTGCAGTTGCTGCGCAATGCGATCGTGCACGGCATCGAGCCCGCACCCGAGCGTGAGCGTGCGAACAAGCCGAGCGCCGGCGAGGTCTTCATTGGGCTCCGCAAGGCTTCAGAAGGAGGTTACGAACTGGTGTTTCGCGACGACGGGCATGGGATAGACCAAGAGAGGATCCGAGACGCGCTCCGCCGTTCGGGCGCCTGCAGCGAAGACGAAATCGCGCGGATGGACGAGCGCCAGCTTTACGGCAAGCTCTTCGAGCCAGGTTTTTCGACTGCCGCGACGGTCGATGAGCACGCGGGGCGCGGGGTCGGACTGGATCTGGTGGCCGAACGGGTGCGCGCACTGGGCGGGCGCCTGAAGCTGGTCTCCCGGCCGAAGCATTTCACCGAATTCAGTATCCGCTTTGCGGGTTCACCTAGCCCGGAGGGCGCTTAAATGAGACTGCTCATCGTGGATGACTCGAACGTGATCCGCTCCCGTATCGCCCGGGTGGTCGGCAGCGGCTCGCTGTCCAGTTGGCAGATTGTGGGCCTCGCCCGCAACGGCGCAGACGCGGTTCGCGTCTGCGAGGAACTTCGGCCCGACGTGGTGACCATGGATCTGACGATGCCCGAGATGGATGGAATCGAATGCATTCCTCGCATCCTGGGCGACAATCCCGACTTGATCATCCTTGTCGTCTCGGCGCTCTCCGATAAGGCCACTGCGATCGAAGCGCTGAAACGTGGCGCGCATGGCTTTCTGCACAAGCCGTTCACGGACGAGCAACTCATCAACGGGCTGACGCAAGTCGTTCAATAATCCTGCGAGACCTTCATGCCGAACATCAGCGAGAGCGAAATCAAGGTTTTTGTGGATGCGGTGACGCAGTACTTCCGCGCGCTTACAGGGGAAGCCGCGAGTGTGCGCGCATCCTATCTTTCCTCGGGAAACGAAACGCTCCCCACCCTCGATTACACCGGACTCATCACGGTATCCGGTGAATATCGCGGCGCAGTGTACTTCACGGCCGGTCACGCGCTCGTGCGCCAGTTGCTGAGCGCGATGCAGGAGCCCGACCACAGTGAATTGAACCTGCTCGATGCAGTAGGCGAAGTGGCCAACACCCTCGCTGGCAATGCCCGCAAGTTGCTCGGCGAGGCAATGGAAATTTCGGTGCCGGTAACTTTCCGCGGTAGCGTGGATACGCTGCAGGTTCCGGTGCGAGCGCGCCCCTTCGTCATCGATATCGAGTGGAAGCGGCATACGGCCACCGTAGTGGTCGACGTCGAACGCTGCTGAGCGTGGGTGGGCCCCGGTGCGGCCAGGGCCCTGGTTGTCGGATCAGTCCTCGATCTGCGACCCCATGATCCGGCGGTAGAACTCGTGGAAGTGCTGCATACCGTCCTCGAATGGTGACTGGTAGGGGCCGAACTCATTGCGCCCCGCCTTGTACAGGGCGAGCCGTCCGCGGTCCATGCGTTCGCCGATCTCGTCGTCCTCGACTGCCGTCTCCATGTAGGCCGCTTGTTCTGCCTCGACAAACTCGCGCTCGAACTCGACGATGTCTTCCGGGTAGTAGAACTCGACCACGTTCGTCGTCCTGTCCACATCGGTCGGAATCAAGGTGCTGACGACGAGTACGTGTGGATACCACTCCACCATGATGTTCGGGTAATAGGTAAGCCAGATCGCACCGTGCTCGGGCTTGTTCTCGCCGTAGTATTCCAGCACTGCCTTGTGCCATCTTGCGTAGGTTTCCGAACCAGGCCTCGCCAGCGATGTGATGCCCACCTGCTGGACGGAGTACCAGTCTCCGAACTGCCAGCTTAGGTCGTCGCAGGTCACGAAGTTACCCAGGCCGGGGTGGAAGGGTACGACGTGGTAATCCTCCAGATAGACCTCGATGAAGGTCTTCCAGTTGTAGTTGCACTGGTGGATCTCGACCTTATCGAGCTTGTAGCCGGAAAAATCCAGCGCTCGCGCCACCTTCATTCCGGCAAGGTCGGTTGCGGGCGAGCGCGGTCCCTTGAACAGCAGGCCGTTCCAGCACTCGAGTTCATCGCGCTTGAGACCCAGGCAGGGCTTCTCAGCGAAATGCGGCGCACCGATGAGTGCCCCCTGCTGATCGTAGGTCCAGCGATGCACCGGGCAGACCACATGTTCGGTCGTACCACTGCCCTGCAGCATGATCGCCTGGCGATGGCGGCAGACGTTGGACATCTGGTGTACGCCCATCTCGGTGCGAAACAGCAATTTGGCGTGGTCCAGCCACTCGAGCGAACGGTAATTGCCAGGCTCGGGCACCATCAGCTCATGGCCGACATAGCCCGGACCGGCGTCGAAGAGAAGCCTTTTCTCCAGTTCGAAAACCTTCTCGTCGAAGTACCATGAAACCGGCAGTTGGGATACCGCCTGGGCCAGCCGTGCCTTGGGAGCGATGTCGGACATCCCCGAACCTCCTCTTGCGGACAAGAAATCCGGAAAAATAAACAGGTTAGTGTAAGTCAGCCGCTGTTTGACCGCTACACCCGCATTCGGTTATTTTCCCGCTTTTACCGCGCCAGATATTGATCCATGCCAAAGTCGGCGTCCGCCCCAAAAACGTTCGAGGTCGCGGTTTCGGAACTCGAAGCCATTGTTCAGGAAATGGAGTCCGGCAGGCTTTCGCTCGAGGATGCGCTCGCCAGCTACCAGCGCGGCGTGAACCTGATGCGCTTCTGCCAGACTACGCTTTCAGACGCGGAGCAGCGCGTGAAGGTTCTCGAAGGCGACATGCTGCAGCCCTTTGCGCCTGACAGCAGTGGTCAGTCCTCGACCGAGGCCGGGTCATGAGCACAGCGCCCACGCTTGCTGACTGGATGGCAGCAGTTCAGCACCGCACCGAGCATGCCCTGGCGTCGGCCCTGCCATCGCCCGCGCTCGCCCCGCGGCGGCTACATGAAGCGATGCGCTACGCAGTGCTCGGGGGCGGCAAGCGGGTGCGTCCCCTGCTGGCCCACGCGGCCGGCGAACTCACCGGTGGGGCACCTGAGGACGTTGACCGGGTGGCCTGTGCCGTTGAGTTGATCCACGCCTATTCGCTGGTGCATGACGACCTGCCGTGTATGGACGACGACGTGTTGCGCCGCGGCAAACCGACCGTGCATGTCGAGTACGACGAGGCTACCGCTCTGCTTGTGGGGGATGCATTGCAAACGCTGGCCTTCCAGGTGCTTGCGGAGCGCCCCATCTCCCAAGCGCCAGACGTGCAGCTCGAGATGCTCGCCCAGTTGGCCGCAGCATCCGGGTCGCGCGGCATGGCGGGCGGGCAAGCGATCGACCTGGCCTCGGTAGGCAGAAAACTCGGTCGGGAAGAATTGGAGTTCATGCACGTCCACAAAACCGGGGCGCTGATCCGCGCCGCGGTGTTGCTTGGCGCACGCACGGGTCCCGCCCTTGAGGACACTGCCCTGGAGCGCCTCGACCACTACGCTAAGATCGTCGGTCTGCTGTTTCAGGTGGTCGATGACATTCTGGATGCGGTGGCCGACACTGCCACGCTGGGCAAGACTGCAGGCAAGGATGCGGACAACGACAAGCCCACCTACGTAAGCCTGCTTGGCCTTTCCGAGGCGCACAGGCTCGCGGAGGACATGCTTTCCGAGGCAAAGGCCTCGCTCCAGGGCTTTGGCCCCCGCGCCCTGCGCCTGGCGCAACTCGCAGACTACGTCGTGCATCGGGCCTTCTGAACGCCAGTACGCCGCGAACGTCAAAGAACGAACAAACCGAAAGCCGGATTCGACATGGCCCCCTACCCCAATCTGGAACGCATCGGCTCGCCGGCCGACCTGCGCAAGATGGACCGTCGTGAGTTGGGCGCACTTGCAAGCGAGTTGCGCGCCTTCCTCATCGAGTCGGTATCCAAAACCGGCGGTCACCTCTCCTCGAACCTTGGCACGGTCGAGCTGACGATTGCGCTGCACCATGTGTTCAATACCCCGGATGACCGCATCGTCTGGGATGTCGGCCATCAGACCTACGGCCACAAGGTTCTCACCGGGCGGCGCGAGGCCATGTCCCGGCTGCGTCACTGGGGCGGCATCTCGGGCTTTCCGCGTCGATGCGAAAGCGAATACGACACCTTCGGCACCGCGCACTCGTCTACGTCGATTTCCGCCGCACTGGGCATGGCCGTGGCCGCACGTGCGCGCAGGGAAGAGCGTCGGTCCATCGCCGTCATCGGCGACGGTGCGATGTCCGCCGGCATGGCTTTCGAGGCGCTGAACAACGCCGGGGACATGGAAGACATCAACCTGCTCGTGATCCTCAACGATAACGAGATGTCGATCTCCCCGCCTGTTGGGGCGCTTACCAAGATCCTGGCCCGCATGATGTCCGGTTCGACCTACAACACCGCACGTCGCGTGGGCGAACGCGTGCTCGGCATGGCACCACCGGTGGCAGAACTTGCGCGCAAGGTCGAGGAATACGCGAAGGGCATGATCGGGCCGGGCACCCTGTTCGAGGAGTTCGGCTTTCACTACTACGGCCCCATCGACGGCCACGACCTCGACGCATTGATCCCCACTCTTCAGAACATCAAGAAGCTCAGGGGGCCCCAGTTCCTGCACGTGATCACGCGCAAGGGACACGGTTACAAGCTGGCCGAGGCCGATCCGGTGCTCTACCACGGAGTCTCGAAGTTCGATCACGTCGCAGGCATACAGACCGGCAAGGGGGCCGGAAAGCTCACCTATACGCAGGTTTTCGGCGATTGGCTCTGTGACATCGCGAAGCGCGATCCGCGCATCGTGGGCATCACACCGGCCATGCGCGAAGGGTCGGGCTTGGTCCGCTTTGCAGAGGAGTTCCCGGAGCGCTATTTCGACGTCGGCATTGCGGAGCAGCATGCGGTGACCTTCGCAGCAGGTCTGGCTTGCGAGGGGTTCGTGCCGGTGGTGGCGATCTACTCTACCTTTCTGCAGCGTGCCTATGATCAGCTCATTCACGACGTGGCTTTGCAGAACCTTCAGGTGGTGTTTGCCATCGACCGTGGCGGACTCGTCGGCGCGGACGGAGCGACCCATCACGGAGCCTTCGATCTTTCCTTCCTGACCTGCATTCCGAACCTCGTCGTGATGGCGCCGTCGGACGAGAACGAGTGCCGTCAGATGCTCTTCACCGCCGTGCAGCATCCGGGGCCGACAGCCGTGCGCTATCCGCGCGGTAGCGGAAACGGCACGGTACCGCTGCAGACGATGAGCGCCCTGCCAATTGGCAAGGGCGAAGTGCGCCGCCATGGCCGCAACGTCGCCCTGCTGGCCTTCGGGAGCATGGTTAACCTGGCCTGCGAAGTGGGTGAGGAGATCGACGCCACGGTTGCGAACATGCGCTTCATCAAGCCAATCGATGAAGCGCTCGTGACCGAACTGGCGGCTACGCACGATCTCGTCGTGACGCTTGAGGAGAACGCCCTCATCGGGGGGGCCGGCTCCGAGGTTTCCCGCATAATCGAACGGCTGCCGAAGCGACCACGCGTTCTTCGCCTCGGCCTGCCAGACCAGTTCGTCGATCACGGCGATCAGGCGCAACTCCTCGCTTCGGTCGGCCTCGACAAAGCCGGCATCCTCGCAAGCATCAGTGATGCGCTATCGACGCAATAGTTGAGTTGGCCGGGTGTGGAGGCTAACATCGCGTCGAATCTGCAATTATGTTGCACCACGACCGCAGCGCCACACCTTACGAAAAGACAGAGAACACGTATGAACTCCCCTTCCGAGCCCCTGATGGCGGACGTCCAGAGCAGCGCCGACAGCCGCCGCATCGCAATCAACAAGGTCGGCATCAAGTCGATCCGCCATCCGGTCAAGGTTGCAGACAAGGCCGGCGGCGTCCAGCATACGGTTGCTAGCTTCAACATGTACGTCGGACTGCCGCACAACTTCAAGGGCACGCACATGTCGCGCTTCGTGGAGTTGCTCAATGGTAATGAGCGCGAGATCTCTGTCGAGAATTTCGAGCCCATGTTGCGCACCATGGTGGAGCGACTCGAGGCGGAAACCGGTCATGTTGAGATGCGCTTCCCCTATTTCGTGACCAAGACGGCGCCGGTTTCAGGTGTACAGAGCCTGATGGACTACGAGGTGTGCTTTACCGGCAGCATTTGTGAAGGTGGGCGCTACGAATTCACGATGCAGGTGGTCGTGCCCGTGACCAGCCTCTGCCCCTGCTCGAGGAAGATCTCTGACTACGGTGCGCACAACCAGCGCTCGCACGTCACGGTCACAGCCGTTCTCAACGATCATCTCTGGATCGAGGAGATGATCGCGCTGGTCGAGGCCCAGGCCTCCTGCGAACTCTTCGGCCTGCTCAAGCGCCCGGACGAAAAATGGGTGACCGAACGCGCCTACGACAATCCGAAGTTCGTCGAGGATATGGTGCGGGACGTGGCTGCACAGCTCACACGCGAGCCGAGGATCGACGCCTATACCGTCGAATCCGAGAACTTCGAGTCCATTCACAACCACTCGGCCTACGCTTTGATCGAGCACGACAAGCGCGGCGCATCGCTGGCTTCCTGAGCGGGTCTTTACGTCAAACTTATGGCGTGATCACCCTTCGCAATGGCGCAGGGCGACGGGAATGCGTAATATAAGCGGTTTCTTAATTACCGGATCCGCTTCATGTCCAAGTCGTACCTACAGATCACCAACGACGTCTCCAAGGCCCTGGGTACCCTGCGCAAAGAGATTCCACAGACCATGCAGGGCTTCAGTTCGATGGCGCAAAGCGCGCTGAAGGACGGCGCATTGAGCGAGCTGCAGAAAGAGTTGATCTCGCTAGCCATCGCAGTCACGCAGCGCTGCGACGCCTGCATCGGCTTCCACATCAAGGCGCTCATCCGGCTGGGCGCAACCCGCGAGCAGATCATGGAAACGCTTGGCGTCTGCACCTACATGGGCGGCGGCCCGGCCCTGATGTATGCGGCCGACGCGGTCCGCGCCTACGAGCAGTTGCTGCCGAAGGACGAGTGATCGCACAAGTACACGCCCGAGAACGCAGAAAGGCGTGACCCCGTGTTCACTTTTCAGTGAAATACACTATAATGTCGAGCTTCGAGCGGAGAGGTGGCAGAGTGGTCGAATGTACCTGACTCGAAATCAGGCGTAGGTGCAAGCCTACCGTGGGTTCGAATCCCACCCTCTCCGCCAGACAACACGCTGAAACCCGCACTGCCATTGGCTTTGCGGGTTTTTTGCTTTGGGCAAGCCGCCATTCGAAAAACCATCGGGCTTTGTCACCGCGTGGGAATAAGCACCGTCGGCCCGATTGTGCCATCCGCAGCGCGCCGAGGAGCACCTTCTGCCACGGATGGTGGTGGCAGGCGCAGCCAGCGAGGGTGCCGGTCAATGCATCTTCAGCGACAGGGTGATGGAAACCACCCTGTCGGCATTTCAATTCGACTGGCCTTTCAACAGGACTTTCACTTGGTCGTCGAGTTCTCTGCCATCGTTACCGGCTCCACCAGCAGAGTCGGGCGCTTGTACGCTCCCCATGAGCGCATCGTGAATGAGAACGCCTGCTCGTTCGATGAGTGGCCCAGGGTCCAGGGATGGGTTTCGGATGACCCGCAACGACAGGCCGTTGTAAATCGTAAGCAGAACTTCGACCAGAGCAGCAATGCCTTCTGGATCATCGTCAAACCCTGCAGATCGCCGTACCTCCTCGACCGCCAGTGCAAGGCTATGGCGAATCACGGAGTCTGCATCACGCACGACCTTTCCAATCTCCAGGTTTCTTCCGGCCTCCGCGAGAATCTCCACCTTCAAAGCGGCGATCTCAGGGTTCAGTTGCGCGCGCATTGCACTGGCAATGCGGTCGCGCACCAGCGAAGAGGATCGCCCCTCGCGGCGCAGCATCTCCATGAGCTCGATCTGCCCGGCGAGATCCCTACACACGATGGCAGCGATGATCGCTTCCTTGCTCGTGAAGTAATAGTAGGGGTCGTCTCAGAAAACGGAAAATAAAGCACGCTAAGCGTGCGTGGAGGCTGGCACCCAGCGGTACAGCGTCGGAATGGACACGCCGAGGTTCTTGGCCACGTCCTTGGGCGGCACCCCGCTGGCCAGCAGCTTCTTGGCCGACTCGATCTTGCTGTCGGTCATCTTCGGCTTGCGGCCGCCTTTGCGGCCGAGCTGCTTGGCGACTTCCAGCCCGGCGCGGGTGCGCTCGACGGTCAGCTCGCGCTCCATTTCGGCAAGGCTCGCCATGACGTGGAAGAAGAACCGCCCGGATGGTGTGCCGGTGTCGATGGAGTCGGTGAGGCTCCTGAACTGGACACCGTGCTTGTGCAGATCGCCGACCAGATCGACCAGTTGCTTGACCGACCGGCCCAGCCGGTCGAGCTTCCAGACGACCAAAGTATCGCCTTCGCGCAGCATTTCGAGCGTCTTGGCCAAGCCAGGCCGGTCTGCCCGCGTGCCACTCACCTTGTCCTCGAAGACCTTTTTACATCCGGCCTTGCTCAAGGCTTCGCGTTGCAGCTCCAGGTTCTGATCCTGCGTCGAGACGCGCGCATAGCCAATCAACATGGCTTGTCTCGCGCCCGGTCGATGCGTTCCTGCATCGCCTGCATCACTTCTTCGTGGGTGTACGATCTGGCGTTGGCGTCGGTGGCTTGCCGCAGGGCTTCCTCAACCTCGCGCGTCATCCGCTCGTAATCCTCCGGCCACAGCGCTTGCTCCATGCGCAGCGACGCCTGACCCAGCAGGTGCAGCAGGCTGAACAGCCGCATGTCGTTGGTGGCGACGATGCGCTCCCGAATCTGCTCCTGAATAGCTTCGCTAGCCCGATGCGCTTGTGGTGTGGCAGTCCCCTCGTAGTCAGCGGGGAATTCCGCTTCCTCGGCAATCCTTGCCCAGGCGCTGGCCAGCGCCTCGATGGTTGACGTGCTCATTTCCGCCGCTCCTGTGCTCTTTGGCGAATCAACCGGCCAAGGGGCCTCGACGCGAAAACCAGCAGCATCACGCCTATCGGATACCAGGTCGAGAAGACCACCAAGGCATCGAAGGCTGGCCGTCCGGTGTTGGTAGGCAGTACGGCGGTCACAGCCATCAACCCGCCGACCGTCCAGATGATGCGCCACACGTAGGGCATCACGCGGGGCACGTAGCCGTCATCGAAAGCGGTCTGGTAGTAGCGGCGCAGGCCGCGCTCGGCAAGCGCCTGGCGCTGCCGCTCCGACAGCGCATCCGTCCGGCCATACCAGCGCCGGAATGGTGGACAGCGCAGCAGCAAAGGGGTGAAGAGGATCATCACCGCCACGATCGCGACACCCCACGCCATGACGGCGCCGGCATCGGGCCGCTTGGCGTTCTCGATCACGGGCGCGAAGACGCCCGGAGCACCGATCATCCAGAACAGCGCAATGTGCTGATGGAAGGAGAGCTTCATTTGCTCATCCACTTGCGCAGCAGGCGCTTTTTCAGGGAGGCGCGTTCTTGCGGGTTGCGTCCCTTGTGATTGGCGATGCGATCCGCCGTGGCGGCCTGGCGCTTGACGGGCCAGTAGGAGCGGCCATCCTTGCCCATCGACCAGACGCTGCTGGCCTGGTTTTCCAGCAGGGGCAGATGGGCGCTCAGGGCTTCGGGCGACGCGCTGGTCAGCGCCGTGCGCTCACGGGTGCGCCAGCGCTGATGCCAGAGCTTCTTGTCCTCGCGCTCGCTGCCGCAGGTCGTGTGCCCGACGATGGGTGTTTTGCGGCGGCTGCGGCTCATAACGTAGTGGTCTCCAAGAACATTCAGGACTGATCCCAGGCGTCGATGGTCAAGACCTGATCGGCAGGACAGGCGGCTACGCGGTCGGGAACTGGATGGTGTTCAGTCTCATGCCGACCCCATTCGATTGATCGCGTCGCTTGCGGCACGCTGCGACGCAAGGAGGTTTGCGACCTGGTTTAGCAGCCGTGTCCGCTGCATGTCTGTTACCTATCTCCCCGACCGCTCATTGGACCAACTCCAGAGATTGGGCTCTATCGCTCAGCCAATACGAAACCGGCATTGGCTGATGCCACAACCGAGACGAACACAAATGGCTCGGTACCTGTATTTCGCGCCCCGTGCACTTGGCCCGGTCTTGCCACGGCTATCTCACCTTCCCTGAGGGCACGAACAATCCCATTGCCCTGAAAGTAATCAGCCATTCCCGACAAAACAGTCCACGTGTCTTGGCCGTGAGGATGAATGTGAGCCGCAATTTCCTGCCCGGGATGGACATGCCAAACCACGATAATTGAGTCTCGGGTTTCAAGCACAACGGAACGAATAGGCTCGCCTTCGGACGGCTGAACATACTCGGCTACAGAAAATATTCTCGATTCAACAGTCATCGGAGATCCCTCTTTCACAGTGCCCCCAGACAGGCTGGATATGAGTTCTAACTCGAATTTGAACGGGAGGCTGGTCGTGCGGTCGTGCAGTTGCCGATGAGCGTGTCGGCTGCTGCCTCCTTGCCCACCAGCGAACTCACGTCCGTTGCGGCCATCCAGAAGGTCTTGCCCGAGCGCGGCTCATAGGTCGCGGGATCGAACACGCCAGAGGGGCCGAACATCGGCGGCTTGATTGGTCATGGCTCCATGCCTTTGTCGTTACGGTCTTCATCGTCGGCATCCTGACGCACGGCGGGCAATTGCTGGAGCAACGCCGGCAGCCATTCCTGTACCGTCTCCCACACCACATCGAGGTTGATGTCGAAATAGCCGTGAGCCATGCGATTACGCATATTGCGCATGCTGCGCCACGGCACGTCGGCATGCGCCTGGGTGAACTCGACGTAGCCATCCATCACCTTTGTGGCCGCCTCGCCGATGACGATCAGGCTCATGATGACGGCCTGCTGGGTGCGCTTGTCGGCCAAGAAGTCGTCCTTGGCCATCCCTTCCACGAAGCTGCGCGCATCGGTTGCGGCCTGCTGAATGTGGTCGAGGTAATCGGGCAGGCGGTTCTCGCTCATATCGGTTGCGCCTCCGCGAGCACCTTGGCCCGGAACTTCGGCGGCAGGTCGCCGGGAGTCAGCAGATCGACGTCAACGCCGAGCAGCGATTTCAGTTCTTCTTCCAAATCGCCCAAGTCCAACAACGTGGCACCGGGCAGCGCATCGACCAACAGGTCGAGGTCGCTGCCATCCCGGTCGGTGCCATGCAGCACCGAGCCGAAGACGCGCGGGTTCGCGGCGCGAAAGCGGCCTACCGCTTCACGCACTGCGCTTCGCTTCATGTCAAGCACAACAGACGGTCGCATGCGCATCCTTTCTTATCGAAACTCGTTGAGATGATATGCAATCAAGAATAGAATTTCAAGAACTATTTTCGAGAATCGCAATGCCTTGATTCCCGTGCCGCGCCGGTTGCCTTGGCGGGCTTGTCACAAACCTACGTTTTCAAGAAGAAGGAAACCGCATGCCCCGCCGTTCGATCCTCTCCGCCGCCGAGCGCGAAAGCCTGCTGGCGTTGCCGGACACCAAGGATGAGTTGATCCGTCACTACACGTTCAGCGAAAGCGACCTCTCCATCATCCGGCAGCGGCGCGGCCCGGCCAATCGGCTGGGCTTCGCGGTGCAGCTCTGCTACCTGCGCTTTCCCGGCGTCATCCTTGGCGCTGATGAGCCACCGTTCCCGCCATTGCTGAGACTGGTCGCCAACCAGCTCAAGGTCGGCATCGAAAGCTGGGACGAGTACGGGCAGCGTGAGCAGACCCGACGCGAGCACCTGGTCGAGCTGCAAACGGTGTTCGGCTTCCAGCCGTTCACGATTGGCCACTACCGGCAGGCTGTCCAGTTGCTGACCGAGCTGGCCATGCAAACCGACAAGGGCATCGTGCTGGCCAGAGCCTTGATCGAGCACCTGCGGCGGCAGTCGGTCATTGTGCCCGCCCTCAACGCCGTCGAGCGGGCGAGCGCCGAAGCGATTACCCGCGCCAACCGGCGTCTCTACGACGCCTTGGCTGAGCCGCTGACGGACGTGCATCGCCGTCGCCTCGACGATCTGCTCAAGCGCCGCGACAACGGCAAGACGACGTGGCTGGCCTGGCTGCGGCAATCCCCGGTCAAACCGAACTCGCGGCACATGCTGGAACACATCGAACGCCTCAAGGCGTGGCAGGCGCTCGACCTGCCCTCCGGCATCGAGCGGCTGGTTCACCAGAACCGGCTGCTCAAGATCGCCCGCGAGGGCGGCCAGATGACGCCCGCCGACCTGGCGAAGTTCGAGCCGCAGCGGCGTTACGCGACCCTGGTGGCGCTCGCCATCGAGGGCATGGCCACCGTCACCGACGAAATCATCGACCTGCATGACCGCATCCTGGGCAAGCTGTTCAATGCCGCCAAGAACAAGCATCAGCAGCAGTTCCAGGCATCCGGCAAGGCGATCAATGCCAAGGTGCGGCTGTTCGGGCGCATCGGCCAGGCGCTGATCGAGGCCAAGCAAGCGGGCCGCGATCCGTTCGCCGCCATCGAGGCCGTCATGTCCTGGGATGCTTTCGCCGAGAGCGTCACCGAAGCGCAGCGGCTCGCGCAACCCGAGGACTTCGATTTCCTGCACCGCATCGGCGAGAGCTACGCCACGCTGCGCCGCTACGCGCCGGAATTTCTCGACGTGCTCAAGTTGCGGGCCGCGCCCGCCGCCAAGGACGTACTCGACGCCATCGAGGTGCTGCGCAGCATGAACAGCGACAACGCCCGCAAGGTGCCCACCGACGCGCCGACCGAGTTCATCAAGCCGCGCTGGCAGAAGCTGGTGATGACCGACACCGGCATCGACCGGCGCTACTACGAACTGTGCGCGCTGTCGGAGCTGAAGAACGCGCTGCGCTCCGGCGACATCTGGGTGCAAGGCTCGCGCCAGTTCAAGGACTTCGAGGACTACCTGGTGCCGCCCGCGAAATTCGCCAGCCTCAAGCAGGCCAGCGAATTGCCGCTGGCCGTGGCCACCGATTGCGACCAGTACCTGCATGACCGGCTGACGCTGCTGGAAACGCAGCTCGCCACCGTCAACCGCATGGCGCTGGCCAACGAGCTGCCGGACGCCATCATCACGGAGTCGGGCCTGAAGATCACGCCGCTCGATGCGGCGGTGCCCGATACCGCACAGGCCCTGATCGACCAGACGGCGATGATCCTACCGCACGTCAAGATCACCGAATTGCTGCTGGAGGTAGACGAATGGACGGGCTTCACCCGGCACTTCGCCCACCTGAAGTCAGGCGACCTGGCCAAGGACAAAAACCTGTTGCTGACCACGATCCTCGCCGACGCGATCAACCTGGGCCTGACCAAGATGGCGGAATCGTGCCCCGGCACGACCTACGCCAAGCTGGCCTGGCTGCAAGCCTGGCACATCCGCGACGAAACCTACGGGGCGGCACTGGCCGAGCTGGTCAACGCGCAGTTCCGACATCCCTTCGCCGAGCATTGGGGCGACGGCACCACGTCATCGTCGGACGGCCAGAACTTCCGCACCGGCAGCAAGGCCGAGAGCACCGGCCACATCAATCCGAAATACGGCAGCAGCCCAGGGCGGACGTTCTACACCCATATCTCCGACCAGTACGCGCCGTTCCACACCAAGGTCGTGAACGTCGGCGTGCGCGACTCGACCTACGTGCTCGACGGCCTGCTGTATCACGAATCCGACCTGCGGATCGAGGAGCACTACACCGACACGGCAGGGTTCACGGACCACGTCTTCGCGTTGATGCACCTGCTGGGCTTCCGCTTCGCCCCGCGCATTCGTGACCTGGGCGACACCAAGCTCTACATCCCGAAGGGCGATGCCACCTACGAGGCGTTGAAACCGATGATCGGCGGCACGCTCAACATCAAGCACGTCCGCGCCCATTGGGATGAAATCCTGCGGATGGCCACCTCGATCAAGCAGGGCACGGCGACGGCCTCGCTGATGCTCAGGAAGCTTGGCAGCTACCCGCGCCAGAACGGCCTGGCCGTCGCCCTGCGTGAGCTGGGACGCATCGAGCGCACACTGTTCATCCTGGACTGGCTGCAAAGCGTCGAGCTGCGCCGCCGCGTGCATGCCGGGCTGAACAAAGGCGAGGCGCGCAACGCGCTGGCCCGCGCCGTGTTCTTCAACCGCCTGGGGGAAATCCGCGACCGCAGCTTCGAGCAGCAGCGCTACCGGGCCAGCGGCCTCAACCTGGTGACGGCGGCCATCGTGCTATGGAACACGGTCTATCTGGAGCGGGCCGCGAACGCCTTGCGTGGCCACGGTCAAGCCGTCGATGACGGCCTGTTGCAGTACCTGTCGCCGCTCGGCTGGGAGCACATCAACCTGACCGGCGATTACCTCTGGCGCAGCAGCGCCAAGATCGGCGCGGGCAAGTTCAGGCCGCTACGGCCGCTGCAACCGGCTTAGCGTGCTTTATTTTCCGTTTTCTGAGACGACCCCTAAATCACGCCTTTTTATGCCATTCAGATGATCGAACCGATATGCTTGGGTCTGATGCCTCCGATAACAGGGATGGTCGGACTCTACGGCCGAGAAATTATTGCTGCCGCCCACATCGCCTGCGCAGAAATCAATCAAACCGGTGGCGTCCTTGGCCGGCCGCTGAAGCTGGTCATCGAGGACGATGGCAGCCTGCCGGACACCGCACTGAAAGCGGCCGCGAGGCTCGTCGACGAACATCGTTGCGTCGCATTCATCGGTAACCTGCTGTCAAACTCCCGCATTGCCGTTGCAACCCAGATCGCCGAGCCCCGGCAGATTCCACTGCTGAATTTCTCGTTTTACGAAGGAAGCATCAGTAGCCCGTATTTTTTCAATTTTGCCGCGCTGCCGAATCAGCAGATCGACAAGATGATCCCCTTCATGGCGCGATGCTTCGGTCTGAAGATGTTTTTTGCCGGCAATAACTACGAATGGCCGAGAGGATCTGTCGACGCCGCAAAGCGGTCGCTTCAGGCGCTGGATGGCGACGTTGTCGCGGAGCGCTACCTTCCCCTGGGCGCGAGTATCGAGGAAATCGATCACTTGCTGGCCGAAGTTGCCCGCTCTGGCGCGGATGTGTTTGTGCCCTATTTTGCCGGTCAGGATCAGCTGACCCTGCTCACGCGATTTGCGGCTGCCGGACTGAAACGGCGCATGGCGGTGGTGATGGGCCACTTCGACGAGATGCTCGCAAGCCAGCTTGCACCCGAAGTGCGCGAGGGGCTCTACTCCAGCAATACGTACTTCATGTCACTGGAGACCACATCCAACCGAAACTACCTCCAGCAACTCGCAGCACAGCCGGGCATTACCGGCATCTGGCCGGATGGCAATGGCGTACTGACCAATTTCGGTGAAGGCGCATACCTGTGCGTGCACGCGTTCGCCCGCGCCGCTGAGGCCGCCGGCAGCGTATCAGCCGATGCACTGGTCGGTGCGCTTGAGCACGTCTCTGTCAGCGGCCCGCAAGGCGTTGTGGAAATGGACGCTGCCACGCATCACGCGAAGGTCAACAGTGTTCTGGCCTGCTGCAGTGCCGACGGCAGCTTCAGGATCATCCAGAATTTCGGCCAGATCCCGCCGCAGATACCCGATCGATACCGGACCCCAGCTCAGCCCGTCGTGCTCAGGGAGTCCCGACCATCCCCCACTCTGGCAGGCAACCTCGCCGAGAAGATGGTTCGAGCACGGGGACGCGTCGATGCCGCCCAACATATCCTCTCAATCGCCGACATGGCGATCGTCGCGACCGACAACGACGGCGTCATCAGCGAGTCGAATCGCAGCGCGCAAGCCCTCTTCGGATATCTCGAGGATGAGCTGGTCGGCATGTCGGTCCACCAGTTGCTGCCGCCCCACCTCCGGCAGCGTCATGCGGAGTTCCTGAGGGCCTTTGTAGATAGCGCCGAGAACGAGCGCAGGATGAGCGGACGCAATGAAGTCATTGGCTACCGCAAGGACGGCAGCTTTTTCCCGCTCGAAGCTTCGATTGCAAAGTTTCACGATGGCAACGTCGGGCTACTGGTCGTCACCATGCGCGACATCACCGAGCGCAAGCGGGCGGAGGAGGAACTGACCCGCCGCGCCACCCATGATGTCCTGACCGGACTGCCGAACCGGGCCTTGATCCACGAGCGCCTGTGCAACGCCCTGCAACGCTCACGACACAGCGGTGAAAGCATCGCGCTGTTGTTCCTGGACCTCGACGGATTCAAGTTGATCAACGACGCCCACGGCCATGAAGCGGGCGATGAACTGTTGAAGGCGATCGCCAGCCGGTTGCTTGAGCAGGTGCGCCCCGGCGATACCGTTGCCCGCCTTGCAGGTGACGAGTTCGTCATCCTCTGCGAGAAGGTCGAACAACCCATCAACATGTCCGTGCTTGCTGCTCGACTGAACGACATCGTGCGTCAGCCCGTACCTTTTCGGGGTACGGATCTTTTCGTTTCGGGGAGCATCGGCGTTGCCATCGGCAACGGCATCAACCATTCTGCAGACGACTTGCTGCGCTATGCCGACACCGCGATGTATACGGTCAAGGAACGCGGTCGCGACGGCTGGCAGTTTTTCAGCGAAACGCTGCAGGAGCAGGCTCGACAGCGCCTCACCATCATCAATGGTCTGCGCACCGCCATCGAAAGACAGGAGCTCTCTGCCCTGTTTCAGCCCATCGTCAACGCCGAGACAGGGCGCATTGCGGGCGCCGAATTGTTGCTGCGCTGGAACCCGGACAGCGGTGCAATCTCGCCTGCGGCCTTCATCCCCATTGCGGAGATGACCGGTGCCATCGTGCCGATCGGTTTGTGGGTCTTCCGGGAAGCGTGTCGCGCCGAGGCAGAATGGCGGCACCGCTGGGGCGAGGCGGCCCCCTACGTCTCCGTCAATGTCTCGGCTCGCCAGTTGAACGAGCCCACCCTGGTGGATGAATTTTCTGCGATCTTGCTTGAGACCGGCGCCGACCCGAAACGCCTGCTGCTCGAGATCACCGAAACATCGCTGATGGCCGACGTCGAGGCGAACCTGCGCATCCTCCGTCGTCTTGCGGATATTGGTCTGCGCGTGGCGGTGGATGACTTCGGAACCGGTTACTCTTCGCTTGCACAACTCACCCGCTTGCCGGTCAATGTCCTGAAGATCGACAGAGCTTTCGTCGACGGCATCGAGAAGAACGAGGAGAGCCGGACCATCATCCGCGCAGTCATCGGAATCGGGCGTTCCCTGGGCCTGAAACTGGTCGCAGAAGGCGTGGAAAACGCCGGCCAGAGGCGGGAGCTATGCACCTACGGCTGCGAAATGATCCAGGGTTACTTCTTCCACCGCCCCCTGGCTGAGAAGACCTTTGTCGAAACGTTCGAACACGAGATCCTCCAGCCTGGCGGCGCTGCCGAAACGGAACTCTATTTCCTGATCTACGTGAGCCGTAGCACCCAGCCCATGTCCGAGGATGACGTTTCTGCGCTGATGCTCCAGTTCCAGCAGAGGAACCGGCGGGATGGCATCTCCGGCTCCCTCTTATACAAGAATGGGGAGTTCATTCAACTCCTTGAAGGCACAAAGGAAACCGTACTGGCGCTGAGCGAACGCATCCGCAGCGATGTTCGGCATCGTGATTTTCGGATCGTGGCGGAAGGCCCCATGCATCGACGTACCTTCACGGACTGGGGCATGGTGTTGCTAACGCTCGACCATGACCGAATCAACGCTGATCTCACTGCCCGGCAGAAACGCAGTTTGAGCTTCTTCGACCTTGCCGACGATCCGCCGTTTTGCTATGCCTTCATCTCTGCACATGCAGCCAAGGATCGATGAAACATGGCTGCGGACCACTTCAGGTGGACGTCAAGTCTGGTTCAGCACTGTTTCCAGCCGCCGAACCAACCCGGCGAGCGTCTCGACGGTGTCGTCGGACTCCTGAAACAGTCTCAGGATTCCGCGCGTTTGCACGAGCAACATGTCGGTGAGTTCGTCTTCAAGCTCCTGACTCAAACCCAGCGGCGCAAATGACAGGATGACCTACTCGCTGATCGTCCGCTTGACGTGATTGCCCTTGTCCTGCGCATCTGCACACTGCAACTCCGATTGGGACTGACCTCCCCGCTCTGCACCGCCCAGCGCTGCCCCTGGACAGAACCACGTTATTTGAATACCCTACCCCCCTATACTATCTATCGCGTTCTTACATGAGCCACACCATCCGTGACAAGACCAAACTGCTGGCCCGTGTCCGACGGATACGCGGCCAGGTCGAAGCACTCGAGCGCGCGCTCGAGGCCGAGAGGGAGTGCGCCGAGATCCTGCACCAGATCGCCGCCGTGCGCGGCGCCACCAATGGCCTGATGGCGGAGGTACTCGAGGAGCACGTTCGCACCCACATCGCAGACCCGGCAATCACCGACGCCGCCGAGCGCACCAAGGGCGCCGACGAGCTGATCGGCGTCCTGCGCACCTATCTCAAGTGACCCCCCATGCATACCGACAACCTCTCGGCCTGGACGCACGAACACGTCTTCGATACCGGAAACGCGCTTGCCGAACGCAGCACCTGGGTGGTGATGTGGATCACCGCAGCGGCGATGGTCATCGAGATCACCGCCGGCTGGTGGTTCAACTCGATGGCGCTGCTGGCGGACGGCTGGCACATGAGTTCGCACGCCTTCGCAATTGGGTTATCCGCGCTGGCCTATGCGGCTGCGCGACGCTACGCGAAGGACCCCCGCTTCGCATTCGGAACCTGGAAGATCGAGATCCTGGGCGGCTTTGCCAGTGCCATCTTCCTGCTCGGCGTGGCCGCGATGATGGTCATCGGTTCGATCGAACGCATCGTGTCGCCGCAACCCATCCAGTACAAGGAGGCGATCACGGTCGCCATCCTGGGCCTGGCGGTCAACCTCGTATGCGCGCTCATCCTGGGCAAGGCGCATCATCACGGGCACGGCCACCCGCACGGGCACGATCATCCTCATCACGGCAACGAACGCCACAATCACGACCTCAACCTGAAGTCCGCCTACCTTCACGTCATCGCCGATGCGGCCACCTCCGTGCTGGCTATCGTGGCACTCGTCGGGGGGTGGATCTACGGATGGTCCTGGCTGGATCCGGTGATGGGCATCGTCGGTGCAGTGCTGGTCGCCATCTGGGCCAAGGGCCTGCTCTTGGAGACAGGCAGGGTGTTACTCGACCGCGAGATGGATCACCCGGTCGTCGCCGAGATACACGAAGTGGTCGAATCCGGCCCGGAAGCGAGCGATACGCGGATCACCGACCTTCATGTCTGGCGCGTTGGCAAGGAGGCATACTCATGCGCGATCGCGGTGGTCACAAAGGATGCCGGACTCACCCCCGGGGCGATACGCGCGCGGTTGGCAGTGCATGAGGAGATCGTCCACTCCACGATCGAGATTCATCACCGCGACGGCCTGCAGGGAAACCTTGCCGGAGCGGGTGGATGAGGCGCTCTCCCCTACTCGATCACCACGGTCACCGAAGCGCTCGGCTGCCATCTGATCAGGACGACTGCACTTCGGCACCACCCTGCGCGCGCCGGCTCGGGGTGGGCCCGCTCATCTCCGCTTTCCTGTTTGCTTTCGGACTGCACGGATGCGCGGTTGTTACCGTTGCCGGGGCCGCCGTTTCGGTAGCTGCGACCGCGGTCAGCGTTACGGCAAGTGCAGTGGAGACCACAGTCGACATCGCAGTTGCGGGCGTCGATGCAGTGGTCGGCGACGATGACGACCAGGGCGACACCCGCCAAGAGGATTGAATCCTCCCCTCCGTGCTGCCAGGCGGACTGCATGAATCGCCGGCAATACGTGTGAAGGACGTCGCTCGGCCTCCGTCGTGGGCGCGTACGACACGACCCAGCGGCGCCCAGGAAGCCGCAGCCAGGAAGCAGCCAGGAAGCGCTTGCGTCAGGGCGCCATAGCTGGCATAGTGGCGACCGCTGTTGGTTCTGGTGTAACAAGATGGTGATACACGGAATCGATGTATATCAGTAAACAATTGTTTTTTATACGAAAGTTTATTGACCCATCCATTCCAACCGTCTTCGCCACGAAACACTTGAAGTCGTGGCATTAGTCGTTATAATGCCGGTCCTTCGCAGTGACGCAGTACAAAGCGCCCGTAGCTCATCTGGATAGAGTACCTGGCTACGAACCAGGGGGTAGGAGGTTCGAATCCTTCCGGGCGCGCCACAACGCATTGTGGAAAAGCCTTTCCGATTTCAGGCTCAAAACGATTTCGGCTACGCGCCCGTAGCTCATCTGGATAGAGTACCTGGCTACGAACCAGGGGGTAGGAGGTTCGAATCCTTCCGGGCGCGCCAGACATCAGAAGGGCCCGGTCCATGGACCGGGCCCTTCGTACATCTGACGCAAGCCGCGCCCTTATCTGGCGCAAGCCGCGCCCTTTTCTCTGCCCGCCTTCATCGGCACCGGGCCCTGCACGCCCGGCCTGGCCGGATCCCTGCGCGCTGCGGCAACGGAATCCGCACCCCTGCTCACTCCCTGCCGCTCAAGAACCGGACGTTCACGCCATCGCACCGCCTCGACCCGGCCCCGGAAACGAAGCTGTTCGCGCTGGGCGCATCAAAGGCCTAAAATAAGCGCCCTCTAATAAAAAACGACAGACCCAAGGCCCCCACCATGCGTCGCGCCCTCCCCCTGCTCATCCTCCTCCTGGCGATTGCGGGTTTCGCCTTTCTGCGCGCAACCAAGCCCGCGGCCCCCACGGTCGAGGCACGCGAACGGGTGTGGCGTGTCGAGGCGCACGCGCTCACGCCGACTGACCTTGCGCCGACCCTGGTCCTGTACGGTCGCATCGAAGCACCTGATCGCGTGCGCGCTGCGTCGCCGGTCGGCGGGCGGCTGCTGGACGTGCGGGTGCGCGACGGCGACCGGGTCGAGGCAGGGACGGTGCTCGCCCGCATGGATCCAAGCGACCTCGAACCCCGCGTTGCACAAGCCGCTGCGGAGGTCGAACGCGAGCGCATCCGGCACCAGCACGATCAACGGGCGATCCAGCAGGAGCGAACCCTGCTCAGCCTTTCGCAGGCGAAGGTAGAGCGTTTCGAACGCCTGAAGAATGCCCGCCTGGGGGCGGAGAGCGCGCTTGATCAAGCGCGGGAAGAGCTCGCCCGCGTGCGTCTTTCCCTTACCCAGCGCGAGCAGGCCATTGCTGAACACCCTTCCCGGCTTGCCCAACTGGAGGCGAAGCTGCTGGAGATGCAGCGCGATGCCGCACGCGGGGCGATCACTGCCCCCTTTCCTGCGCGGATCGGGCGGGTGGAGGTAGCGGCCGGTGATCAGGTGCAGACAGGGCAGACCATACTCAGCCTCTATCCATCGGACGCCCTTTACCTGCGCGCCCGGGTGCCGGCAATCTACGCCGAGGAGTTACGTGCGGCATTGGCGGGCGGCAAGGCGCTGCAAGCACGCGCGGCGTTCGGCACCACCCCCCTCCTCGCAAGACTGGAGCGCATCAGCGGCGAAGCCGATGCGCGCGGAGTGGAAGTCCTGCTCAGGCTGGAGGACGCCAGCCGGGTCCCGATCGGGGCCTTCGTGAACGCCGTACTCGAGCGCCCCGTCGCCACGCAGGTGCTTGCGGTACCGCCTTCGGCCCTGCACGGCGGCGATCGCCTCTATCTGATCGACGGCGGCAGACTGCGTGCCTTGCCCGTGATCCGCGCCGGTGAGCGACGAGAGGGCGACGTGCTCACCCTGCTCGTTCGCCCGCGCGACGAGGGGGTGCTTCTGGCCAACGACCAGCGCATTCTCGGCACCCACCTTCCCCATGCGATCGACGGCCTGGCAGTCGAGGTGGTCGGCGACGGGGCGACACAATGAAGCATGTGAGCCTGCTCGAACGCCTGGCGGGACACAAGGTTGCCGCCAACGTGCTGATGCTGCTTGCCTTCGTGCTCGGCGTTCTCGGCGTCACGCGCATGAACGTGCAGTTCTTCCCCACCTTCGAACTGGACGTGATCTCCGTGCGGGTGGTGTGGAGCGGTGCGGCGGCGGAAGACGTGGAGGCCGGAATCACGGCGCCGCTCGAAGAGCGGCTCAAGACCGTGGACGGTCTGAAACGCATGAGCTCCACGTCGGCGCAGGGGGTATCGAGCATCACCCTGGAGTTGGAGGAGGACACCGAAGCGCTGACCGCGCTCGACCAGGTCCGTCAGCGCGTCGATGAGTTCCGCAACCTCCCTCGCGACGCGGAAACCCCCGAAGTCAGCCGGGTCTCCCGCTATGAGCCGATTGCACGGCTGCTCGTGCGCGGCAGCAGTGTGGAGGAGCTCAGGCCGTGGGTGCGGCGCTTCGAGAGCGAGTTGCTTGCGGCGGGCATCGATCGCGTGACGATCACGGGCCTGCCTGAGGAGCGCATCGCCATCGAGATTCCGTCCGCGGCGCTGGAAACGCTCGGCCTGTCGCTCGTCCAGGTGGGCGACCGGATCAACCAGCTTGCACGCGATGTCCCCGCAGGCATTGCAGGGCAGGCCGACGGCGCGCGCGAAATTCGCGGCCTGGAACAACGGCGCACCGCCGAGGCCTTCGGCTCTCTGCCCGTCACCAGCGATGAGCATGGGCTCGTCCGCCTCGGTGAAATCGCCCGCATCCAGCGCGAGCCGCGCAGCAACGAACTCGCCCTGTTCGAGCGCGGCGACACCGTGGTCGAACTTCAGTTGCAACGCAGCGAGACGGGCCATTCCCTGAAGGCCGCCCGGGTACTCGACACCTGGCTCGAAACGACCCGCCCCGCCCTTCCACCTTCGATCCGGCTGGAGGTATTCGACGCGCAATGGCAGCTGATCAGTGACCGTATCGAACTGCTCGTAGCCAACGGCGTCTCCGGACTGCTGCTGGTGGTCGCCGTACTGTACTTCTTCCTGCCTGCGAGAGTCGCGTTCTGGGTCATGGTTGGGGTGCCCACCGCCTTCCTGGCCACGCTGGCGATGATGTTCATGCTGGGCGGCACGATCAACATGATGAGCCTGTTCGCGCTGATCATGGCGCTGGGCATCATCGTCGACGATGCCATCGTGGTCAGCGAGGATGCGGACACCCACCGCCACATGGGCGAAGGCCCCGCGCAGGCCGCACTCGGCGGAGCCCGGCGCATGCTCTGGCCAGTGGTCGCAGCCTCGCTCACCACGGTCGCGGCCTTCCTGCCGCTGATGATGGTCGGCGGGATCATCGGCAACATCCTTGGCGACATCCCGTTCGTGATGGTCGCAGTGATCACCGCCTCCCTGCTCGAGAGCTTCCTGATCCTGCCCTCTCACCTGCGCGTAGCGCTTGCCGGCGACGCGGCACTCAAGCATTCCGCGCTACGCAATCGGCTCGATGCGGGGTTCGCACATTTTCGCGACGGCCCCTTCAGACGCCTGGTCGAGCGCGCGCTGCATTGGCGGAGTGCGACGGTGGCGATCAGCTTGGCGGCAATGGTGCTCGCGGTGGGGCTCATCGTCGGGGGGCGCATCGGCTTCGTGTTCTTTCCCACGCCAGAGGGTCAGGTCGTCTTCGCCAACGCGACGTTCGTCGCGGGCACGCCGCGTGCGCACACCGAAGCCTTCCTCGCCCAACTTGAGCAGGCTCTGTATGCAGCCGAGGCGGAACTTGGCGGAGGGCTCATCCAAACCGCGGTGGCGCGACTGGGGGGCACCATCAGCAGCGGCTCCGGCAGCAGTGCGCGTGGCGATCAGCTCGCCGGCATCATGGTCGAGCTGACCCCGCCGGACGCGCGCGAGGTGCGCAACGAGCACTTCCTGGCAAAGTGGCGCGAGAAGCTGCCGCCGGTGGCGGGGCTCGAACTGCTGACCTTCACTGCGCGGCAGTCAGGCCCGCCGGGGCGCGACATCAACATCCGGCTCACCGGTGACAATGCCGACACCCTGAAGGCGGCGGCACTGGAGCTTGCGGAAACCCTGGGCAGCATCCCCGGCGTGAGCGAGACGGAGGACGACATGCCCTATGGCCGCGAACAGCTCATCTACCGGCTGACACCAGCCGGCGAGGCACTCGGCCTGACCACCGAGAGCCTGGGCCAGCAGTTGCGCGCGGCATTCGACGGTGCGCTCGCACAACTGGTGCAGGTCGGGCGCGACGAACTCGAGGTACGCGTGATGCTGCCGCATTCCGAGCGCTATCGCCTGGACGTCTTCGAGCGCATCACCGTCCGCCTCCCGGATGGGCGATTCGTTCCCTTGGCAACGGTCGCGAGCTGGGAGGCTCGGCGGGGTTTCGAAGCCTTGCGCCATGCAGAAGGGCGGCTCGCGGTGGAAGTTTCAGCTGCCGTCGATCCGAGCGTAAGCAACGCGAACACCGTGCAAGCCGAACTCGAACGCAACACACTGCCTGCGCTTGCCGAACGCTACGATTTCGATTTCAGCTTCGAGGGGCGCTCCGCCGACCAGCGCGAGACCATGGCCGACATGCGCGACGGACTGGTTCTGGGCCTCGGCCTGATCTACCTGGTCCTGGTGTGGTCCTTCTCGTCCTGGACCTGGCCCCTGGTGGTGATGTCGGCGATTCCGCTCGGGCTGGCCGGCGCCATTTTCGGCCATTGGGTGCTGGGCATCGACCTGACGATCCTGTCCATGTTCGGACTGTTCGGCCTCGCCGGCATCGTGGTGAACAACTCGATCATCCTCGTGTCGCTGTTCAAGGAGTTGCAACACAAGGGCGCAAGCCTGCACGATGCGCTCGTGGGTGCATCCTGCGGCCGGCTAAGGGCAGTGTTGCTGACCTCGCTGACCACGATCGGAGGCCTCACGCCGCTGCTGTTCGAACGGTCCCTGCAAGCGCAATTCCTCATCCCGATGGCGACCTCGATCGCATTCGGCCTGGGTTTCTCGGCCCTGCTGGTGCTTTTCTTCGTGCCCGCATTGCTGTCGCTGCTCGAGAGTGCGCGCGCCTGGATGGCGATGCGCAGGTCAGTCGCCACCGCGAGCACCTCCGGCCCTGCATAAGCGCGGGCTCTACAACAAAGGGGGCCTGCGCCCCCTTTGCCAAATGCGCATGAACGCCGCCGAAGGTCAGAGTGGCGCTTCGAGCCGCTCCACTCCACCCATGTACGGCACAAGCGCCTTCGGGATCACGATCGATCCGTCCGCCTGCTGATGGTTCTCCAGCACCGCGACCAGGGTGCGCCCGACAGCAAGGCCGGAACCGTTGAGCGTGTGCACCAGTTCGTTCTTGCCCTGCGCATTCTTGAAGCGGGCCTGCATGCGACGGGCCTGGAAGGATTCGCAGTTCGAGCAACTGGAGATCTCGCGGTAGGTATCCTGCGCCGGTAGCCAGACCTCGAGGTCGTAGGTCCGCGCCGCGCCGAAGCCCATGTCTCCGGTGCACAGGGTGATCACGCGGTACGGCAGCTCGAGCTTCTGCAGGATCGCCTCCGCGTGCCCAACCATCTGCTCGAGCGCCTCATTGCTCTTCGACGGCTCCACGATCTGCACCATCTCGACCTTGTCGAACTGATGCTGGCGGATCATGCCGCGTACATCCCGTCCGCCGCTGCCCGCCTCGGAGCGGAAGCAGGGACTGTGCGCAGTCAGGCGGATCGGCAACTGGTCCAACGCAAGCACGTCGTCGCGTACGCTGTTGGTGAGCGTGATCTCCGCGGTCGGAATCAGGTATTGCTCGAGCCCCTCCTCGTCGCCGCCACGCAGCACCCAGAACAGATCTTCCTTGAACTTGGGCAGTTGTCCGGTACCGAACAGCGCCGAACCATTGACGATGTAGGGCGTGTAGCACTCGGTGTACCCGTGCTCGCGGGTGTGCGTATCGAGCATGAACTGCGCGAGGGCGCGATGCAGACGCGCCACCGGGCCGCGCAGGAAGGCAAAACGCGAGCCCGAAAGCTTGGCGCCGGTTTCGAAATCCAGTCCAAGGGGCGCGCCAAGATCCACGTGATCGCGCACTTCGAAGTCAAAGGTGGGCGGCGTGCCCCAACGGCGCACTTCCACGTTGCCGTGCTCGTCCTCCCCAATCGGGACATCTTCCTGCGGCAGGTTCGGCAGCGTGGCCAGGAAGGCATTGATGCGCTCGAGCAAGGGCGGAAGCGCCTGCTCGCAAGCCTTGAGCTCGTCCCCCAGTTGAGCCACCTCGGTCATCACTGCCGACGCATCCTCACCCTTGCCCTTCAGCATGCCGATCTGCTTGGACAGCGCATTACGGCGAGCCTGGAGTTCCTGCGTGCGGGTCTGTAGCTGCTTGCGCTCATCCTCAAGCGCCTGGAAAGCGGCGGTATCCAGCGTCATGCCACGGGTGGCGAGACGGGCGGCGACGGTGTCGAGCTGGGTACGGAGTAACTGGATGTCTAGCATGAATCGGATCCTGAACGTTGCGAAACGAATACTCTCGATGCTGCAGAAGCGGAGGCGGCGCGTGCTCTGCAAATATCTGTTTTCAAATGACTCTATGCGCCTGAAGGGGTCGTCTGACCCGGGCCTGGATAAAACTGGGCAATCGGAACCGGAGCACTGCAGGGCAAGATGTATCGAACTTGCAGCCGCCGGAACGTCAACTATCCTTGAAGGAGATATGAAGCCGCAACAGACGGCACATCATTGGAGGAGTTCGGCATGCTATCGATTCGCGACTGTCTCGACTACTGCGACCTGACCGAGGAAGAGATCGCTCTCATCGCAGAACATGAGGACATTCCTGATGCAGCCGCCGCGCAGGTGTGCTGCGGCATGGTGCAAACGCCGGAGGGCGTCATGGTGCTGACCAATTTCATGCTCGACCTGATCGAGCGTGCCAACGCGTGCGGCGATAACGGCAAGGCCGAGCGCGCTGCCAAGGTCTGCGCCCGCTTCATGCAGGATCACCCACTCCCCCATTAGGGCTCCTCGTCCGGCTCGTTTCCACGAGGCGGCCCTTTCGGCGAGGCCTGACCGACACCTTGGCCGGGCCTCGTTCCTGTTGCCTTTGCGGATGCGGCCACATCGCGTTCGCGGAGACGGGCGAGCTTTTCGGCGATCTTGAGCTCCATGCCGCGTGGCACGGGCGCGTACCAGCCGGGTGGCGTCATGCCTTCCGGGAGGTAATTCTCGCCCGCGGCGTAGGCGTCGGGTTCGTCGTGCGCGTAGCGATAGGCCTTGCCGTACTCGAGCGCCTTCATCAGCTTGGTGGGAGCGTTGCGAAGATGAAGCGGCACCGGGCGTGAGCCATCGCGTGCGACGAAGGCGCGGGCGGCATTGTAGGCCTTGTAGGCCGCGTTCGATTTTGCGGCGCAGGCGAGGAACAGGGTCGCCTCCGCCAGCGCGAGTTCGCCCTCGGGCGACCCCAGCCGTTCGTACGTAGTGCAAGCGTTGAGCGCAATCTCGAGGGCACGAGGATCGGCAAGGCCGATGTCCTCGATTGCCATGCGAACGATGCGCCGCCCCAGATACAGCGGATCTGCCCCACCGTCCAGCATGCGGCAAAGCCAGTACAAGGCCGCATCGGGGCTCGAGCCACGCACCGACTTGTGCAGTGCCGAGATCTGGTCGTAGAAGGCCTCGCCGCCTTTGTCGAAGCGGCGCAAATCTCGCGACAGCGCAGCGTCGACAAAAGCAGCAGTGATCGTATCGGCTCCCGCGGTCTGGGCGGCCACCTGGAGTTGTTCAACAAGGTTCATAAGCCGGCGGGCATCGCCATCGGCAAAGCCGACAATGCGCTCGCGCGCGTCGTCCTCGAACACGAGGTCCGGGCAGGCCATCGCGTGCGCACGTTCAAACAGCAGCCTCATCGCAGCCGCATCGAGCGACTCCAGCACGTACACCGCCGCCCGTGACAGCAGGGCCGAGTTCACCTCGAAGGACGGGTTCTCGGTGGTGGCACCGATGAACGTCACCAGCCCCTGCTCGACATAGGGCAGAAAGGCGTCCTGCTGGGCCTTGTTGAAGCGGTGCACCTCGTCGACGAAAAGGATCGTATGCCGCCCTCTCGATTTCGCCGCCTGAGCCTGCTGGATGGCCTCGCGGATTTCCTTGACGCCGGAAAACACCGCCGAGAGTGCCACGAACTCCGCATCGAAGCCGTCCGCCATCAGCCGCGCGAGCGTGGTCTTGCCCACGCCCGGCGGACCCCACAGGATCATCGAGTGCGGTCTGCGGGCTTCGAAGGCCAGGCGCAGCGGTTTGCCGGGGCCGAGCAGATGCGCCTGCCCCGCGACTTGGTCCAGCGTTTGCGGGCGCATGCGCTCCGCCAGCGGGACGCGCGGCGGCTCGAGCGCGTCGAAAAGGTCGCTCATGCGCGCCGGTTCAGCGCGTGACGCCCGGCGCTTCGCCGATCAGATCGGCGCCGGGCGGCGGCGAGAAACGGAAGCGGTCTTCATCGAACACCGGGTTGGCGCGCAGGCGAAGGAACCGGATCACGGTCGTCTGCCCGAAGTGGTCACGCATCTCCATGCGTCGCAATTCGCCATTCGCCATACCGATGCGCAGGGCCTCGAAGCCGCTCTCCTGGTTCTTCGGACGCGCATCGACCCAGGCCAGACCATCGAGCTCTCCGCCCTCCGCGAGCTCGAAGCCATCTTCGAGCGCCGTGCTGCCGAACAGGATTGCGGCCGGTGTCGCGCCCAGTGCGTCGCCGATCTCTCGCACCGTGACCTGGTTGAGGTCCGGGTCCCAGGACCAGAGCGAGCGCCCGTCACCCACGAGCACCTGCCGGTAGGGTGCGGCGTACTCCCAGTGGAAGCGCCCGGGGCGCGAATACGCGAAGCTGCCACTCGCTTCCTGCGGGCGCCGTCCCGACTGGCTGGTCACCACCTGCTCGAACTCGCCCTCGGCACTCTGAACGGCGGAGACGAAGCGTTGCAGCTGTGCGATGCCATCGGCGGCAAACGCCGGAAAGGCAACGCCTGCCATGGAGACAAGCAGCGCAGCACTCGCGAGCGCGCCGGAGAAGCGGTAGCCGGTCTTCATTCACTGTCCTTTGCGGGAACGATCACTTCACGGTTGCCATTGCTGCCCATCGGCGACACCAGCCCGGCCCGCTCCATCTGCTCGATCAGGCGTGCGGCGCGGTTGTAGCCGATGCGCAGGTGTCGCTGCACGAGCGAGATGGACGGGCGCCGCGTCTTCACCACGACTTCGACTGCCTGATCGTAAAGGGGGTCGGCTTCGCCATCGGCATCGCCCTCGCCCCCACCGGCCATGCCGTCGAGCTCGTCCTCGGACGCCGACAGGATGCCTTCGACGTAATCGGGCGGACCGGCCTTCTTCAGGTGATCGACCACCTTGTGCACCTCGTCGTCCGCGACGAATGCACCGTGCACCCGCACAGGCAGCCCCGTCCCGGGCGCAAGGTAAAGCATGTCGCCCATGCCGAGCAGGGTCTCCGCACCCATCTGGTCGAGAATGGTGCGCGAGTCGATCTTGCTCGACACCTGGAAAGCGATTCGCGTTGGCACGTTGGCCTTGATCAGGCCCGTAATCACGTCCACCGAGGGGCGCTGGGTGGCAAGGATGAGGTGGATGCCGGCGGCGCGCGCCTTTTGCGCGAGGCGAGCGATGAGTTCTTCCACCTTCTTGCCGACCACCATCATCATGTCGGCCAACTCGTCGACCACGACCACGATATAGGGCAGCTGCTCGAGCGGCTCAGGGTTCTCCGGGCTGATCGAGAACGGGTTGGTGAGGGGCTTCTCGGCCTTGCGTGCCTCCTGCACCGCCTTGTTGAAACCGGCCAGGTTGCGCACGCCCACCGCAGCCATCAGCTTGTAGCGCTTGTCCATCTCGGCCACGCACCAGTTGAGCGCATTGGCCGCGTGCTTCATGTCGGTGACGACGGGGGCGAGCAGATGCGGGATGCCCTCGTAGATCGAGAGTTCGAGCATCTTCGGGTCGACCATGATCAGCCGCACGCGCTCGGGCTCGCTCTTGTAGATCAGCGACAGGATCATCGCGTTGATGCCCACCGACTTGCCCGAGCCGGTGGTGCCGGCCACAAGCAGGTGCGGCATCTTGGCGAGGTCTGCCACCACCGGCTGACCGCCGATGTCCTTGCCGAGCACTACGGTGAGCGGCGAATGTGCATCCTGATAAACCTTGGAACCGACGATTTCCGACAGGCGCACCATCTGTCGCTTCGGGTTCGGCAACTCCAACGCCATGCACGACTTGCCGGGCACGGTCTCGACCACGCGGATCGACACCAGGGACAGCGCTCGGGCGAGATCCTTGGCGAGGTTCACCACCTGGCTGCCCTTCACTCCGGTGGCTGGCTCGATCTCGTAGCGGGTGATCACCGGGCCGGGATAGGCGGCAAGCACCTTGACCTCCACGCCGAAGTCGGCGAGCTTGGTCTCGATCAGGCGGGAAGTGAACTCGAGCGATTCGGCCGAAGGCGGCTCGACACCGCCGCTTGCCGGGTCAAGCAGCCCCACGGGTGGAATCATGCCCTCCGGGGCGTCCTCGAACAGGGTCTGTTGACGCTCCTTCTCGACGCGATCCGATCGCACCACCGCCACGACCGCAGGCTCGATGCGCAAGGGCGCCGGCGCCTCCTTCTCCACCTTGCGACGACGGGTCTGCACCACGGCTTCGCGCTTCTGCGCAACTTCGCGCCCCATGCGCCGGTCCTGCCAGCTCAGCCATGCCTGCCGGGTACCGACCACCAGTTGTTCGAGCCCGAGCCCCGTGCGCTCCGCCACCGCAATCCAGGAGACTCCGGTGAATACCGAAAGCCCCGTGGCAAGGAGGGTCAGGAGAAGCAGTGTCCCCCCGGTGAAGCCGAAGTAGCGCTGCGTGGCGCGCCCGATCTCCATGCCGAGCAGTCCACCGGGCTCGAGCGGAACGGCCGCTCCGTGGGAATGGAAACGAAGGAACTCCAGCGCGCTGCTTGCAAGCAGCACAACGAGGAACCCGACCATGACGAAGGCGAACGAACGGCGGTCGAGCTCAAGTTGGTTCTTGATGCGGCGAAAGCCCCAAAGCAGGCTGTAGCCAAGGAAGACGACCCACCACCAGGACGAGACCCCGAACAGATACAGCAGCAGGTCGGCGAGCCAGGCTCCGAAGCGCCCGCCGGGGTTGGACACCCCGGCCACATCCGAGGCATGCGACCAACCTGGGTCAGCCTGGTTGTAACCGATCAGGATCAGTCCGACGTAGAGCGACATCACCCCGAGGATGAGCCAGCGTGCCTCCTGCAACAGCAAGGAGATCTTTTCCGGCAACGGCTGCGAACGGGAAGACGAGCGGGACAACATCGAATCGGGGCACCGGGATGGCTTGGAGAGACCCCGGGATTATACGGGATCGACCGTCTCATCCAGGCCCGATGTTGCGGCTGCTCACAAAGGCGTCATAGTGCAGACGAGAACCCCTGCCCCGCCCTGACACGCCCGTCGCAGCTCAGAGATCGTTGATACGGTCGCGCAGCACGATGCCATCGGGCCGTTCCTCGATCAGTCCTTGCTGACCAAGATCCTTCATCACCCGGCTGACCATTTCACGCGAGGCGCCGATCATCTTGGCAATGTCCTGCTTCGAGACCTTGCGCACCACCACCGTCTCGGCGCCGACGATTTCGGCCATCTCGATGAGCAGCCGCGCGACCCGCCCATAGACGTCCATCAGGGCAAGGCTTTCGATCTTGCGGTCGGCGTTGCGCAGCCGCTCGGCCAGGTTGCACATGATTCGCCACGACACATCGAAGCTGTCGTGCAGGATGCGGCGGAAATCCTGCTTCGAGATCAGCACCAGATCCGCAGGAACGACCGCGATCACCGACGCCGAACGCGGGCGCTCGTCGAACATGCCCATTTCGCCGAAGAGCTCACCCTGCCCCAGGATCGAGAGGATGACTTCACGACCATCCTCGTCGCTGACAACGACCTTGAGGCTGCCGGTCAGCACCAGATAAACGTAGTCGGACCGGTCACCAGCACAGACGACCGATTGCCCGCGCGGGAAACGTCGCATCATCGCCACACGGGCGATGGTGCCCAGCGCGTCGTCGGACAGTCCCTGGAACAAGGGGATGGTCTTGAGTGCGACCACGGAAACGGCGGTGGCTTGCGTCATGCGTACTCCGGTTTGCGGTGTATGTCCCGTCCCCGACAACGGGCATCCGATTGTAATCGAATGCAAGCCGTCGCGAGGAGCAGGTGTGATATTCGTCACACGCACGCCTCCGTGCAAGCTTTCATTATCGGCGACCCAATCCGCCGAACCTTGCGGATCAAGCCCTTCCGTACCTCGGGAGGGTCCCGACGCTCGGCTATAATCACGCACTTCACCCCAACCCGCAGGAAAGCCCCCATGACGAACAAGCACGCCCGCCTGCTCATCCTCGGCTCTGGCCCGGCCGGCTACAGCGCCGCAGTGTATGCAGCGCGCGCAAATCTGAATCCGGTGCTCATTACCGGCCTCGCCCAGGGCGGGCAACTGATGACGACCACCGAGGTCGACAACTGGCCCGCTGACGCCGACGGCGTGATGGGGCCCGACCTGATGGCGCGGTTTCAGAAGCACGCCGAGCGCTTCAACACCGAGATGATCTTCGACCATATTCACACGGTGAAGCTGGGCGAGCGCCCGTTCCGCCTCATCGGTGACAACGGCGAATACACCTGCGATGCCCTGATCATCGCAACCGGGGCGACCGCCAAGTACCTTGGCCTGCCCTCCGAAGAGAAGTTCTCCGGGCGGGGTGTGTCGGCCTGCGCGACATGCGACGGGTTCTTCTACCGCAACCAGGAAGTGGCAGTGATCGGCGGCGGCAATACCGCGGTCGAGGAAGCGCTCTACCTCGCCAACATCGCGAAGAAGGTCACGCTCGTGCATCGACGCGAGAAGTTCCGCGCCGAGAAGATCATGATCGACAAGCTCATGGAGAAGGTCGCGGCCGGCAAGATCGAACTCGCGCTCAACACCACGCTCGACGAGGTGCTGGGCGACAACAGCGGCGTGACCGGCATGCGCATCAAGGAGGTCAACTCCGGCGCCACCCGTGACGTCGCCCTGCAGGGCGTGTTCATCGCGATCGGCCACAAGCCCAACACCGATATCTTCGAGGGGCAGCTGGAGATGGAGGGCGGCTACATCGTCACCCAGGGCGGGCGCAACGGCAATGCCACGCAGACCAGCATTCCCGGTGTCTTTGCCGCCGGTGATGTGCAGGATCACATCTATCGCCAGGCCGTGACTTCGGCCGGGACCGGCTGCATGGCAGCGCTCGACGCCGAGCGTTACCTCGACGCCCTGGGCGGCTGAGGCACCCGGGTGAGCCGCAAGGGCGCAGCAGCATCCGGTAAGTCGCGCAAGGGGCGTGGAGGGGAAGTCCCCGCCGCGAGCACAAAGGCGCTCAATGCGCCCTTTGCCGACCTGCGCAAGCAGTTGCGCGCCCAGCCGCATACTCAGCCGCGTACTCAGCCGTCCTCCGAGGAACGACCCGCGACGGCGCAGACGACGCCGGGCAAGCCCTCCGCACCGGCCGACGCGCCCCCTGACCGCGAGGGCCCGGCTGCGGTATGCGACGCTGCGGAGCTGGAAGCCTTTCGCAAGGCAGTTGGACCGGTCCGTCCAGTACGGACTGGCGGGCGGGTCGAGGTTCAGGGTGCCCGCCCCGCGCCAGTTCCTCGCCCACGCGTCGTCGAAGAGGATGCACCAACGGACCGCCCCGCAGGCGCGCGCAGGCAGGACCCGCTGCAGCTCGCCTATGAAGGCGTGATGCCCCTGCGCGACAGCGGCCGCGTGGTGCTCGACACGCCACGGCGCCACCATGAGCGGGACCGTCCGCACGCGGGCCCGGCCTTGCGACCCGACGCGCTGGTGCTGCCTGCCGATGCCGACCTGCATGACCCGGCTGCGCTCTTTCGCACCGTGATCGGCGAGGCGAAACCTCTGGATCAAGCCAACCGTGTCGAACTGGCCAAACCCGCGCCCTTACCGGCCCCGCTCAAGCGCGAGGAAGACGAGCGTGCCGCACTGAGCGAAACGCTCGCTGCGCCCCTGACCTTCGAAGACCGCCTCGACATGGGCGAAGAGGCCGCTTTCCTGCGCACGGGCCTGCCACGCCGGGTGCTCACAGACCTGCGCCGCGGCCGTTGGGTGCTGCAGGGGCAGATCGACCTGCATGGCCTCACCCGCGATGAGGCTCGGTCGGCGCTCGCACATTTTCTGCACGACATGCTGAGCCAGGGAAAACGCTGCATCCGCGTGATCCACGGAAAAGGACACGGCTCCCCGGGGAAGGTCTCAATCCTGAAGCAACTCTCGCGTGGGTGGCTCGCGCAGCGCGAGGAGATCCTCGCCTTCTGCCAAGCCGGCCCGCACGACGGAGGCGGTGGAGCGCTGTTGGTGCTCCTCAGGGCGCAAAACGCCGCGCCGCGCTGAGCAGGGACCGGCACTCGCCGCTCCACACCTACCCCGCCCGGGCGCCGGCAACACCAGATCAGCGTGCCGGCGGAGCGCTAAGACCCGTAAGACCTAGATGGCCGCCTCGTTGGTTTCACCCGTACGGATGCGGATCACCTGCTCCACGGGCGTGACGAAGATCTTTCCGTCACCAATCTTGCCCGTGTGCGCGGCCTTGACGATCGCCTCCACCGCCTGGTCGACCATGTCATCGGCGAGCACCACCTCGACCTTGATCTTGGGAAGGAAGTCGACCACGTATTCGGCGCCGCGGTACAACTCGGTATGGCCCTTCTGCCGACCAAAACCCTTCACCTCGGTGACAGTGAGGCCGGTGATGCCCACCTCTGAAAGTCCCTCACGCACCTCGTCCAGCTTGAACGGCTTGATGATCGCCTCGATCTTCTTCATCCACTCCTCCTCGTCTCAGTATTCGTCCTGGTAGCGCGATGTTATCGGATAACGCCAATCCCTGCCGAAGCCCCGCTGAGTGACCCGGATCCCCACGGGCGCCTGCCGGCGCTTGTACTCGTTGCGCTTGAGCAGGGTGACGGTGCGCCGCACATCGGCCTCGGGGTAGCCTGCTGCGATGATTTCGCGCGGCGACTGGTCGCGCTCCATGTAGGCCTGGATGATCGCATCCAGGATTTCGTAGGGCGGCAGGCTGTCCTGATCCTTCTGGTCAGGCTTGAGTTCAGCCGACGGCGGACGGTCGATGATGTTCTGCGGAATCACAGGACTCACCGTGTTGCGCCAGTTCGACAGCCTGAACACGAAGGTCTTGTAGAGATCCTTCAGCACCGCGAACCCGCCCGCCATGTCCCCGTAGAGCGTGGCATAGCCGGTCGCCATCTCGCTCTTGTTGCCCGTGGTGAGGACGATCGCGCCCGTCTTGTTCGACAGCGCCATCACGATCATGCCGCGGATGCGCGCCTGGAGGTTCTCTTCAGTGGCATCTGCGGGCAGTCCGGCAAACTGGGATGCGAGCAGTCCGTCGAATGCCTTCATCGCAGGCTCGATCGGAATCTCGTCGTAACGCACGCCCAGCCGCCGAACCATCTCACGCGAATCATCCAAGCTCATCTGCGAGGTGTAAGGAGAGGGCAGCATCACCGCCCGGACCTTGTCCGCACCGAGCGCATCGACCGCGATGGCCAGGGTAAGGGCGGAGTCGATTCCGCCAGAGAGCCCGATGATGGCCCCAGGGAAGCTGTTCTTGCCCAGGTAGTCGCGCACCCCGATCTTGAGCGCCTCGTAGACTTCCTCTTCGCAGCCACATTCGGGGACGCTGCGCCCGCCCTGCCAACCTCCCCCGTCGAAGCGCACTACGTCGACCTGCTCCTCGAACGGCTCCGATTGATGCACCAACTCACCGTCTGCCGCGAGAACGAAGGACGCCCCGTCGAAGACCAGTTCGTCCTGGCCACCCACCATGTTGCAGTACACCACCGGCAATCCCGCCTCGCGCACGCGTTCGCGCAGGATCTGCCTTCTGAGCGCCTGTTTGCCCATGTGATAGGGCGAGGCGTTCAGGGCGAGCAATACCTGTGCCCCGGCCGCGCGCGCCGCGGTGGCGGGGCCGCTCTCCCACACGTCGGCGCAGATGTTCAGTCCGAAGCGAATGCCCTGCCACTCGAACACACAGGTCTCGTCACCCGCCTGGAAGTAACGCTCCTCGTCGAACACCTCGTAGTTTGGCAGCAGGCGCTTGTGGTAACGCGCGAGCACCCGCCCCTCGAACAGCACGGATGCAGCATTGAAACGTTGCAGCCCTTCCTCAACCGGGTGGCCTAGCACCACTACGATGCCGACTGCAGCGTCAGCGATGCGCTGCATTTCGCGCGCGCACGCACGGTAGAAATCGGGCCGAAGCAGCAGATCCTCTGGCGGATAACCCGAGAGCGCGAGTTCCGGGGTCAGCAACAGGCTCGCTCCGGCCGCGCGCGCACGCCCGACCGCGGCGATGATCCTGTCCGCGTTGCCGCCAAGATCACCGACGGTCAGGTTGAGCTGGGCGATCGCGATCCCGATGGAAGACTGGATGGATGTATTCATGATTTCGAACGGTGGGACATGCATCGAACGGCTGGCGCCATCCGACCGGGTCGTGTGGAGTGTGCGGAGATGCAGACTGCGCTGGGAAACCGAGGCCGGAGCAGACTATGCGGGAAGATACGCGCGAATCAGCGGCTGGGCACGGAAAAAGGCGGTGATCGTTTTCGCATCCGTGATCTCGCCGGCATCGATCTGGCGCTCGACCTCGTCGATGGACAGTTCGAGCACTTCGAGGAACTCGCCCTCATCGAGCGCGCTTGCGCCGGGTGTCAGGCCATGTGCGAAAAAGATCTCGATGCGCTCGTCGGAATAGCCAATGCAGGGATGCATCACCCCAAGGTGAATCCAGGTCGAGGCTTCGTAGCCGGTTTCCTCCCGCAGTTCACGGCACGCGCACGCGAGCGGCGGCTCCGCCGCATCCAGCTTGCCCGCGGGAAGCTCGACAAAGGCACGTCGCAGCGGGTAACGGAACTGTCTCTCGAAGAGCAGCCGCCCACTGTCAAGCATACCGACAATCACCACAGCACCCGGGTGGCGAATGTACTCGCGTATCGCGTCGCTCCCGTCGGGCAGACGCACACGATCGCGTCGTACGTGAAGCAGACGTCCGTCGAACACCGGCTCCGAACCGAGTGTGTGCTCGGCCAGCGGGTCGTCTGCCTGCCTCGCGTTCATTCGGATGCGCGTCCAGCCCGGGGAGGATGCCAGAGGTGGCGATACGTGAAGCCTGGAAAGGCAAAGACGAGGAACATGCAGAAGGTGGTCACGTAGAAGGCCCAGCCCTGTTCATACAGGCTTCCGTTCGCACGAATCTCGAGCAGCGCCGCGGTCACCCCGAGGGCGGCATACAGGACGACGAGCTCGAGCAGGCTCCACCCGAGCGCCTTGCGCTTACCCGCAGCGGGCTTGCGTACGAAGAAGATGCGCTCGAAGACAAAAGGAAGATTGGCCATCGTGAACGCGATGGCCAACAGAAGAAAAAGACTCGACCCGGAGTGGCTCACGTCACGTTCAGAGCGATGCGAGCAGCGCGTAGGCGCATACCGACATCAGCATCTGCGGCATCAGGCCAAGCCCTGCGATTGCGAGGCCGTTGGCCGACAGCATGACACGAACTTCGGCCGGCGCACGGATGGGCGACGCGTCGACGGGCTGATCGAAGTACATCAGCTTGACCACGCGCAGGTAATAGAATGCCCCGATCACCGACATCACCACCGCCAGCACCGCCAGCCAGAAGTACCCTGCAGCGACAACGGCCTGCAGCACCGACAGCTTCGCGAAGAACCCGATGAAGAAGGGCACGCCCGCCATCGAGAACATGACGAACAACATCATCAGTGCGTACCACGGGCTGCGCTTGTTCAGGCCCTTGAAGTCTTCGATGTTTTCGGCCTCGAAGCCCGCGCGGGACAGCAGGATGACCATGCCGAAAGAGGCCAGGCTCATGATCACATACGCCACCGCGTAGAACATCGCCGAGCTGTAGGCGTTGAGCGCGAACTGGCGATCCCCTTCCACTACGCCGGCGAGCAGCCCGAGCAGCACGAAGCCCATGTGCGAGATCCCCGAATACGCCAGCATGCGCTTGATGTTCTGCTGCGCGATCGCGGCCAGGTTGCCGAGCACGATGGAGGCACCAGCGACCAGCATGAGCATCATCTGCCATTCCTGGGCGAGGTCGAACAGCGCCCAGATCAGCAGGCGCACCGCCATCGCAAACGCAGCAAGCTTCGGCGCCGTTGCAATGACCAGCGTGACCGCGGTCGGTGCGCCCTGATAGACGTCCGGAACCCACATGTGGAAGGGCACGACACCAAGCTTGAAGCTGATGCCTGCAACCAGGAACACCAGGCCGAACATCAGCACCGTGGTATTGGCGGTCTGGTTGTGCAGGGACTGCGCAATGGCCGAGAACTCGAGCGTACCGGTGGCACCGTACACCATCGACATCCCGTACAGGAGCAGGCCGGAGGCGAGCGCACCGAGCACGAAGTACTTCATCGCCGCTTCAGTCGAGCGCGGGGAATCGCGGTCGAAGGCGACCATCGTGTACAGCGCGAGCGACATCATCTCGAGGCCGATGTACATCGGCAGCATGTGGTTGGCGGTAACCATCACCATCATGCCCAGGGTCATCAGCAGCGCGAGGATGTAGTACTCGGGCTTGTCGAGCTTGCGGTCGGCCATGTAACCGCGCCCGTACAGCAGCGCCACGGCCGTGGAGCCGTAGATCATCAGCTTCAGGAAATCGCCCATCAGGTCGCTGATGAAGAGATTGCTGAAGGTGTAGACCACTTCGCCATCCATCGTAAAGATGGTGATGAAGGCCGCCACGATCAGCGTCGCCTGCGTCAACAGGTAGGACAGGTTGCGTGCAATGCTGCGCGCGAAGGTGCTCGCCAGCATGATCACCAGCGTCATCACGGCAACGAAGATCTCGGCCGCTGCGGGGTAGAAGTCGGGAACGACGAAATTCATCTTCTGACCAGTCCGTTAAGTGTCTCTATTGCGCCAGCGCCAAGCAGCGCTCAGAGCTTGCTCACGGCAACATGCCGCAGGAGTTCGTTGACCGAGGCATGCATCACTTCGGTGAACGGGAAGGGGTACAGACCCATCGCCAGCACGCAGAACGCAAGAACTGCAAGGAAGGCGAACTCGCGCCCGTTGATGTCGGTGAGCTCCGCCACATGCTTGTTCGCAACCTTGCCGAAAACGACGCGCTTGTACATCCACAGCGAGTAGGCCGCGCCGAGGATCAGGGTCGTGGCTGCCACGAAGCCGATCCAGAAGTTGTATTGCACCGCGCCGAGCACCACCATGAACTCGCCCACGAAGCCAGAAGTGGCAGGTAGCCCGGAGTTGGCCATCGCAAACAGCATGAAGAAGGCAGCAAACTTCGGCATGGTGTTCACCACCCCGCCGTAGTCAGCGATCTGGCGCGAGTGCATACGGTCGTACAGGACACCGATGCAGAGGAACATTGCGCCGGACACGAAACCGTGCGAGATCATCTGTACCAAGGCGCCTTCCACGCCAAGCGGGTTGAAGATGAAGAAGCCCAGGGTGACGAAACCCATGTGCGAGATCGACGAATACGCCACCAACTTCTTCATGTCCGCCTGGACGAGGGCGACGAAGCCGATGTACACCACCGCGATCAGCGACAGCGTGATCACCAGCGGCGCCAGTTGCTGCGCGGCGTCGGGCACGATCGGCAGGGAGAAGCGCAGGAAGCCATAGGCGCCAAGCTTCAGGCCGATCGCCGCCAGTACCACCGAACCGCCGGTGGGCGCCTCGACGTGCGCATCGGGCAGCCAGGTGTGCACCGGCCACATCGGGACTTTGACACCGAAAGCCACGAGGAAGGCGAGGAAGATCAGGATCTGCGGCTCGATCGGGAGCGGCAATTGGTGCCAGTCGAGGATGCTGAAGCTGCCACCGGATTGCATGAACAGGTACAGCAGTGCGATCAGCATCAGCAGGGAGCCAAGCAGCGTGTAGAGGAAGAACTTGATCGCGGCATACACGCGGTTCGCGCCACCCCAGATGCCGATCACGAGGTACAGCGGGATCAGCGATGCCTCGAAGAACACATAGAACAGCACACCATCGAGCGCAGAGAAGATGCCGTTCATCAGGCCCGACATGATCAGGAAGGCGGCCATGTACTGCGCAACCTTGTCCTGGATCACCTGCCAGCCTGCGACCACCACGAGGATGGTGATGAAGGCATTGAGGATCACGAACAGGACCGACAGGCCATCGACGCCGAGGTGATAGTTGATGTTGAAACGGGGCACCCACGCGGTCAGTTCGACGAACTGCATGGCGCTGGTCGTCACGTCGAAGCCCGTGTAGAGCGGAATCGTCACGACGAAGCCAGCCACCGCGACCGCGAGAGCGAGCATGCGCGCCATCGGGGCATTGCGATCCGAGCCGGTCGCGAGCACCAGCAGGCCACCGAGGATCGGTACCCAGATCGCCAGACTGAGGAGAGGAATGTCCGTCATCGTTGCTTTCCGTTCAGTGCGCCGCGCACGGCGCGTTCGATCTTGTTATGTGTTTCAGCACCGGAGTGTGCCGCTCAACCCTTGTTGAACCAGTAGGTGAGCAGGATGAACACGCCGATGATCATCATGAAGGCGTACTGGTACAGATGGCCGGTCTGGAACAGGCGCGACATCTGCGCGACCCAACCCACGAGCTTCGCCGAGCCGTTCACCATGACCCCGTCGATCAGCCCCTGATCGCCGGCCTTCCACAGGCCCTTGCCGAGCGCACGCGCACCACCGGCGAAGAAGATCTCGTTGAAGCGGTCGAAGTAGTACTTGTTCTCCAGCAGGGTGTGGATCGGCTTGAACTTCTGCTGGATCGCCGCCGGGATGTCGGGGCGCTTCATGTAGAAGAACCAGGAAAGCGCAACGCCACCCATCGCGAGCCAGAACGGTGCCGTCTGCAGGCCGTGGATCGCCATCGCGACCGGTCCGTGGAAGCTGGCCGCGAGTTCCTTCAGGCCGGCGTGGCTGTCACCGACGAAGATCACGTCCTTGAACCACCCGCCGAACAACATCGGATCGATGGTGAAGAATCCGATCAGCACCGAAGGGACGGCGAGCAGGACCAGCGGCACGGTGACCACCCAGGGCGACTCGTGCGGCTTCTGACCCGGCGCGAGACCGTGGTGATGGTCCGCCGACGGCTCCTCATCATCGTGGTCGCCGTGGTGGTCGTGATGGGCGTGGTCATGCGCCTTGCCGAAGCGCTCCTCGCCGTGGAAGACGAGGAAATACATTCGGAAGGAGTAAAACGCGGTCACGAACACGCCGAGCAGCACGCAGAACAGCGCGTAGCCGGAGCCTGCGATCTCGGACGCATGCACCGCTTCGATGATCGAGTCCTTCGAATAGAAACCGGAGAACAACGGAAAGCCGATCAGGGCCAGCGAACCGAGCAGCGAGGTGATCCAAGTGATCGGCATGTACTTGCGCAGGCCGCCCATGTTGCGCATGTCCTGATCGTGGTGCATGCCGATGATCACCGAGCCCGCGCCGAGGAACAGCAGCGCCTTGAAGAAGGCGTGCGTCATCAGGTGGAACACCGCCGCGGAGTAGGCCGACACACCGAGCGCCACGGTCATGTAGCCGAGCTGCGACAGCGTCGAGTATGCGACCACGCGTTTGATGTCGTTCTGCACGATGCCAAGGAAACCCATGAACAGCGCGGTGGTGGCGCCGATGACGAGCACGAAGGACAGCGCGGTATCGGAGAGCTCGAACAGCGGCGACATCCGCGCCACCATGAAGATACCCGCGGTAACCATGGTCGCGGCGTGGATCAGCGCCGAGATCGGGGTCGGGCCTTCCATCGAGTCGGGCAGCCACACGTGCAGCGGGACCTGGGCCGACTTGCCCATCGCACCGATGAACAGGCAGATGCAGATCGCGGTGAGCAGCGGCCAGCCGGTGACAACCATCTCGGTCACGGAAAGCGCCTGCGCCTGGGCGAACACTTCCTGGTAGTTGAGGCTGCCGGTATGGGCAGCGATCAGACCGATGCCGAGCAGGAAGCCGAAGTCACCCACGCGGTTGACCAGGAAGGCCTTCATGTTGGCGTAGATGGCCGTCGGACGTTCGTACCAGAAGCCGATCAGCAGGTAGGACACGAGGCCCACCGCCTCCCAGCCGAAGAAAAGCTGCAGGAAGTTGTTCGACATCACCAGCATCAGCATGGAGAAGGTGAACAGCGAGATATAGCTGAAGAAACGCTGGTAGCCGGGGTCCTCGGACATGTAGCCGATCGTGTAGATATGCACCATCAGGGATACGAAGGTGACGACCAGCATCATCATCACGGTCAGCGAATCAATCTGGAAGCCGACCTCGAAGTCGATGCCGCCCGCCTGCATCCAGGTGTAGACCGTGCCGTTGAAGGTATTCCCCGCAGCTACGTCCTGATAGATCACCACCGAGGCGACGAATGCGATCGCCACGCCGAGGATGGTGACGATGTGCGCCCCCGCCCTGCCGATCTGCTTGCCGAACAGGCCCGCAAGGATCGCGCCGGCCAGCGGCGCCAGCGGCACGAGGAGATAAAGTGCTTTCATGTCCGTCATCGTGACGCTTCCTTAACCCTTGAGGCTGTCCAGATCATCCACATGGATCGTGCGCATGCTGCGGAACATCACGATCAGGATCGCAAGGCCAATCGCGGATTCGGCCGCTGCGACGGTGAGGATGAAGAAAACGAAAACCTGGCCTGCGATGTCGCCGAGGTAATGCGAGAAAGCGACGAAGTTCATGTTCACCGACAGCAACATCAGTTCGATGGCCATCAGAAGCACGATCAGGTTCTTCCTGTTGAGGAAGATCCCGACCACGCTGATCGCGAACAGGATCGCGCCCAGGATGAGGAAATGGGAAAGCGAAAGCATCAGTGACCCCCTGATCGCACCTGCCCCCGGCAGGTGCGGTTCTTGTTTTGCGCAGCTACGACGTCAGTCCTGCTTCTCGGCCTGCATCTTCACGAGTTCGACACGACCTTCACGCGTGACCGAAACCTGCTGGGAAGGCTGGATGTACTTCAGCCCCTTGCGCTTGCGAAGCGTCAGCGCAACCGCTGCCACCATCGCCACCAGCAAAACCAGCGAAGCGAGTTCGAAGGCATAGACGTAGTCGGTATAGAGCACACGGCCGAGTTCGCGCGTGTTGCTGTAGGTCTCGGCCGCGGCCGGAGGCGCGGGCATCGCGTCCAGGCCAAAGTACGGCCCACCGAGAATCATCACCATCTCGACGAGCATCAGCACGCCAACCAGTGCCCCCACCGGCAGATAGCTCCAGAACCCCTCACGCAGGCGGTCCAGGTTGATGTCCAGCATCATCACGACGAACAGGAACAGCACCATCACCGCGCCCACGTAGACCATGACGAGCGTGATGGCGAGGAACTCTGCCTGCAACAGCAGCCACAGGCCGCCGGCGTTGAAGAAAGTCAGCACCAGATACAGCGCTGCATGCACCGGATTCCGGGCGGTGATCACCTTCAGTGCCGCGAACACCATGATCGCGGCTAGAAAGTAGAAGACGAAGGTCTTGAATTCCATGTTCTCGGCTGTGGCGCTCGCGCGCCCTCCCCTTAGCGGTACTTGGCGTCCTGTTCGCGGTCGGCGGCGATCTGCGCCTCGTGACGATCCCCCACTGCCAGCAACATCTGCTTGGTGTAGTAGAGATCGCCGCGCTGCTCGCCGTGGTACTCGAGCACGCGCGTCTCCACGATCGCATCAACCGGGCACGCCTCCTCGCAGAAACCGCAGAAAATGCACTTGGTCAGATCGATGTCGTAGCGCGTGGTGCGACGCGATCCGTCGTCCCGCTGCGCGGACTCGATCGTGATAGCCATTGCCGGACAGATGGCCTCGCACAGCTTGCACGCGATGCAGCGCTCTTCACCGTTCGGGTAACGGCGCAGGGCGTGCAAACCGCGGAAACGGTTGCTCTGCGGAGTCTTTTCTTCCGGATACTGGATCGTGATCTTGCGCTGGAAGAAATGCCGTCCGGTCAGGGCCATGCCCTTGACGAGTTCCTTCAGGAACAGACTGCCGATGTAATCCTTGGCACCCATGGTCTTCTCAACTCCAGATCGACAACGGCGACATCATCCAGACCGCCACCACGAACACCCACACCAGGGTGACGGGAATGAACACCTTCCAGCCCAGACGCATGATGTGGTCGTAGCGGAAGCGCGGAAAGGTGGCTCGCGCCCACAGGAACAGCAGCAGGATGAATGCCGTCTTCACCGCCAGCCAGTGGAAACCGTCGGGCAGGAAGCCCACGGGCGAAAGCCATCCGCCAAGGAACAGGACCGCGGTCAGGATGGAGACCAGGATCATATTGGCGTATTCGGCGAGGAAGAACAGCGCGAACGCCATACCCGAATACTCGACCATGTGTCCGGCAACCACCTCTGCCTCGCCTTCGACCACGTCGAACGGGGCGCGGTTGGTTTCGGCGATGCCGGAGATCACATACACGACGAACATCGGGAACAGCGGCAGCCAGTTCCAGGATAGGAAGCCCAGGCCCATGTCGGCAAAACGTCCCTGGGACTGCGACATCACGATGTCGGTGAGGTTGAGGCTGGCCGAGATCAGCAGCACGCAGATCAGGGCGAAGCCCATCGAAACCTCGTAAGACACCATCTGTGCCGCCGCACGCATGGCGCCGAGGAAGGGATACTTTGAGTTCGACGCCCAGCCCGCGACGATCACGCCGTACACCTCGAGCGAAGTGATCGCGAGCAGGAAGAGCAGCCCTGCATTGACATTGGCGAGCACGAGCCCGTCATCGAAGGGTATGACCGCCCAGGCGGCCAGCGAAGGCGCGATGGCAAGGATGGGGCCCAGGATGAAGAGCCCCTTGCTTGCGCCGCTCGGGACGATGATCTCCTTGAACAGCAGTTTCATGCCGTCCGCGATCGGCTGCAGCAGACCCATCGGGCCGACCCGGTTAGGGCCGATCCGCACCTGCATGAAACCGATCACCTTGCGCTCGGCCAAGGTCAGATACGCCACGCAGATCATCAACGGGGCGATGATCGCGACGATCTTGATCAGCGTCCAGATCGCCGTCCAGCTCGGGCCGAAGAAATCGGCTACGGGTTGAAGCATCGAATCCATCAGACACGCTCCACGCTGAGGTCACCGCTCAGCGCGCCAAGCGCGGCGGTCGAGGGATGCGCTGCGGCCACGCGCACGCAGCCTTCGGCAAGGCCGGTGTCGGCCGCAAGAACCAGTTCGACGCTGCCACCACCCTGCGTCACCCGCACCCGATCTCCGTCGCTGAGGCCGAGGGCCGCAATGGTGGCCGGTGCGATGCGCGCCACGGGTGCGGCTGCATCACGCGTTTTCTGCAGCGAAGGCGCACGACGCACGATCGGATCGGCGAAGTGGATCGGGACATCGGCCACGCGCTCGAGCCTGGAGGTTTCACCCAGCGCCGCATTGACCACGATGCCACGCAGTTCGTTGTCCAAGCGTGCCGGAATGTCGCCACCCAGCGCTTCGGCGCGCACGGCTTCCGAGTCGCCATACTCGAAGCCTTCGAGGGCGAGCAGGTTGCCCAGGACGCGAAGCACCTTCCAGCCCGGCCGCGCCTCACCCAAGGGACGGGCAACCGCAGTGAAGCTCTGCGCCCTGCCCTCGGTGTTGACGAAGGTTCCGGAGGTTTCGGTAAAGGGCGCGATCGGCAGCAGCACGTCGGCCACCTCACGCAACGCGGGCGAGTCGAAGGCGCTCATCGCGACGACGAGCTGCGCCGCGCGCATCGCTGCGAGCGAGGCGACCGGGTTGGCAAAATCGAGATCGGGTTCGGCGCCGAGCAACACGTAGGCCTTGCGCTGCTGTTCGATCATCGCGGCGGCGTTCAGGCCATCCTCGCCCGGCACGGCGCGGGCAAGATAGCCGCCAACACTGTTGGCCGCTTCTCCGATGACGCCGAAGCTGCCTCCGGAAATGCGCGCGATCTCCTGCGCCAGGGTCTGCAATTCGCTGTAGCGCTCGTGCTGGACGGCCAGGTTGCCGAGCCACACCGCAACCTTGCGGCCGCTGGCCAGGCTCTGGGCGATCGCCCGGGCGTCATCGGAAACGTCCACCGGCAGTTTGCCCTGCAGCGCGGTACTGACCTCGACACCCTTCTCCTGCGACAGCGCGACCACCACTTGGGCCATGACGGCAACCATCGCCGACGGTGCGACAAGCGCTCGGTTGCGCACCGGGATCAACCATTGCTCGGCATTTGGCCCGATGGCGCTGACGTGCAGTCCCTTCTTTGCGGCCTGCCGCACGCGTTGCGCGAGGAGCGGTGCGTCCTTGCGCAGGAAGCTGCCGACCACGAGCAAGCGGTTGAGGTCCTTGACGCCGGTGATCGGCATGCCAAGCCAAGGGGTGCCGAGCCGATGGGCGTCGCAGCGGAAATCCGATTGGCGCAGGCGGAAATCGACGTTTTGCGAGCCGAGGCCGCGAACGAGCTTCTGCAACAGATGGAGCTCTTCGACCGTCGCATGCGGCGAGCCGAGGGCACCAATCGCGGGGGCGCCGTGATCATGTGCGATCCCGCGCAGTCCATTGGCCGCGAACTCGAGCGCCGCCTGCCAGTTGACCTGCTTCCACTGCCCGCCCTGCTTGACCATGGGCGTGGTGAGTCGCTGCTCACCGTTGAGCGCCTCATAGGAGAATCGGTCCTTGTCGGACAGCCAGCACTCGTTGACGTCTTCGTTCTCCAGCGGCAGCACGCGCTTGACGACGTCGTGCTTGGTCTGGACGATCAGGTTCGCGCCCAGCGAATCGTGCGGGCTCACCGACTTGCGGCGCGAGAGCTCCCAGGTGCGGGCAGCGAAGCGGAAGGGTTTGGAGGTGAGCGCACCGACCGGGCAGAGGTCGATGATGTTGCCCGAGAGTTCGGAATCGACCGTCTTCTCGATGAAGGGCATGATCTCCGCGTGCTCGCCACGGAACGCTTGGCCCAGTTCCATCTCGCCGGCGATCTCGGCGGTGAAGCGCACGCAGCGGGTGCAGTTGATGCAGCGCGTCATGTCGGTGGAGACGAGCGCACCGAGGTTCTTGTTGAAGACGACGCGCTTTTCTTCCTGATAGCGCGAAGCGGTGGAACCGTAACCGACCGCGAGATCCTGCAGCTGGCACTCGCCGCCCTGATCGCAGATCGGACAGTCCAAGGGGTGGTTGATGAGCAGGAACTCCATCACCCCCTTCTGCGCCTTCACGGCGAGCTCGGAGTGTGACCACACCTTCATGCCATTGGTGACCGGGGTCGCACAGGCCGGCAGCGGCTTGGGCGCCTTCTCGACCTGAACCAGGCACATGCGGCAGCTCGCCGCGATGGAGAGTTTCTTGTGGTAGCAGAAATGCGGGATATACACCCCGGCGACCGAGGCGGCATCCATCACGGTGCTGCCGTCCTCGACCTGGATCTGCTTGCCGTCGATTTCGATCTCTAGCATGACGGGCTCACGTAGATTTGACTGCCTGCGCGCTGCACTTCGGGCGGCACGAGGCACTTCTTGTTTTCGATGTGGTATTCGAACTCGCTACCGAAGTGCTTGACGAAGCTCTGCACCGGCATGGAAGCCGCATCGCCCAGCGCACAGATGGTGCGCCCCATGATGTTGGTCGTGACCGAGTTCAGCAGGTCGAGGTCGTCCGGACGGCCAAGGCCGTTCTCGATACGGTGCACCACGCGATACAACCAGCCTGTGCCTTCGCGACAAGGCGTGCATTGCCCGCAGGATTCCTCGAAATAGAAATAGGACAGCCGCTCGAGCGCCTTCACCATGCAGGTGGTCTCGTCCATGACGATGACCGCGCCTGAGCCGAGCATCGACCCGGCCTTGGAGATGGAGTCATAGTCCATCGTGCAGTCCATCATCACCGCACCCGGCACCACCGGCGCGGAGGACCCTCCCGGGATCACCGCCTTGAGCTTCCGACCGCCGCGCATCCCGCCTGCCATCTCGAGCAGTTCGGAGAACGGCGTGCCAAGCGGGATCTCGTAGTTGCCCGGGCGATTGACATGCCCCGACACCGAGAACAGCTTCATGCCGCCATTGTTCGGCTTACCGAGGTTGAGGAAGGCCTCGCCGCCCATGTTCATGATGAACGGGACCGACGCGAAGGTCTCGGTATTGTTGATCGTGGTCGGCTTGCCGTAGAGACCGTAGCTCGCCGGGAACGGCGGCTTGAAGCGCGGCTGCCCCTTCTTGCCCTCGATCGACTCGAGCAGGGCGGTTTCCTCGCCACAGATGTAGGCACCGTAGCCGTGATGCGCGAACAGTTCGAAGGAGAAGTCGGAACCCAGGATGTTCTGCCCGAGCAGGCCCGCCTCGCGCGCTTCGGCGAGCGCCTCCTCGAAGCGCTGATACACCTCGAAGATCTCACCGTGAATGTAGTTGTATCCGCGTGCAGCACCCATCGCATAAGCTGCGATGATCATGCCCTCGATGACCGAGTGCGGGTTGTAGCGCAGGATGTCACGATCCTTGAAGGTTCCCGGTTCGCCCTCGTCCGAGTTGCAGGCGAGGTACTTGTCGCCCGGGAACGAGCGCGGCATGAAGCTCCACTTGAGTCCGGTCGGAAAACCCGCACCACCACGGCCGCGAAGCACCGAGGACTTGAGCTCGGCGATGATGGCGTCCTGCGTGACCTTCTCGCCGATGATCTTCTTCAACGCCGAGTAGCCGCCGCGAGCGACGTAGTCCTGGAGCCGCCAGGTGCGGTCGCCGTCACAGCCGGCGAGAATCATTCCTTGCGTGCTCATTTCTTGTCCAGGTCGGCCAGGATCTGGTCGATCTTCTCGGTGGTCATCCAGCTGCACATGTGATGGTTGTTCACCAGCAGCACCGGGGCATCGCCGCACGCACCCATGCATTCACCTTCCTTCAGCGTGAACTGGCCATCGGGCGTGGTCTCGTTGAAATCGATGCCGAGCTTCTGCTTCAGGTAGTCGGCGGCATGCACGCCGCCGGACAGCGCACAGGGCAGGTTTGTGCACACCGTGATCTTGTGACGCCCCACCGGCTCCAGGTCGTACATGTTGTAGAAGCTCGCGACCTCGTAGGCTGCGATCGCCGGCATGCCGATGTACTGGGCGACGAACTCGATGAGCTCCTTCGGCAACCAGCCCTTTTCGACCTGCGCGATCCGCAGCGCGGCCATGACCGCGGACTGCTTCTGATCTGGCGGATATTTCGCGATCTCTCGATCGATCTGTTGCAGCGATTCCTGGCTCAGCATGTCGTCTTGATCTTCCGGATAGCCTGCCGATTCGTATTCGTGTGGTGCGTTCGCGGGGGGATCAGCGGTCGATCTCGCCGAACACCACGTCCATCGTGCCGATGATCGCCACAACGTCGGCAATCATGTGGCCACGCGCGAGCTCGTCCATCGCGGCGAGGTGCGCAAACCCTGGGGCACGCAGTTTCAGGCGATACGGCTTGTTCGCACCATCCGAAACCGCATACACCCCGAACTCGCCCTTCGGGTGCTCGACTGCAGCATAGACTTCGCCCTTCGGCACATGGATGCCCTCGGAGAAGAGCTTGAAGTGATGAATCAGCTCTTCCATGTTCGACTTCATCGCCTCGCGCGAAGGCGGCGCAATCTTGTGGTTGTCGGTGATCACCGGACCAGGGTTCTTGCGCAACCAGTCGATACACTGGCGAATGATGCGGTTCGACTGGCGCATCTCTTCCATGCGGCACAGGTAACGGTCGTAGCAGTCGCCGTTCTTGCCAACGGGGATGTCGAAATCCAGTCGGTCGTAAACCTCGTAAGGCTGTTTCTTGCGCAGATCCCATGCGACTCCGGAACCACGCAACATCGGACCGGTGAATCCCCATGCCAGCGCCTGCTCGGGCGAAACGACACCAATGCCGACGGTGCGCTGCTTCCAGATCCGGTTTTCGGTGAGAAGCGTCTCGTACTCGTCGCAATAGGTCGGGAAGCGGTTCGTGAAGTCCTCGAGGAAATCCAGCATCGAGCCTTCGCGCGCAGCATTGAGCTCGCGCACCGCCTTCTCGTTCTTGAAACGATTGGCCTCGTACTTCGGCATGCGGTCCGGCAGATCACGATAGACGCCACCGGGCCGGTAGTAGGCCGCGTGCATCCGCGCGCCCGAGACGGCCTCATAGGCGTCCATGAGGTCTTCGCGTTCGCGGAAGGTATACAGCACCATCGTCATGGCGCCGATGTCGAGCGCATGCGTGCCGATGTTGAGCAGGTGGTTCAGGATGCGGGTGATTTCGTCAAACATCACCCGGATGTACTGACCGCGCAACGGAACCTCGATGCCGAGCAGCTTCTCGATCGCCATGCAGTAGGCGTGCTCGTTGCACATCATCGACACGTAGTCGAGACGATCCATGTAGGGCACGGACTGCACCCAGGTACGGGTCTCGGCAAGCTTTTCCGTGCCGCGATGCAGCAGGCCGATATGCGGGTCGGCACGTTCGACCACCTCGCCATCCAGCTCGAGCACGAGACGAAGCACGCCGTGTGCCGAAGGGTGCTGCGGACCGAAGTTGATCGTGTAGTTGCGGATTTCAGCCATGGCCGACGTCCCCGTAATTCTCTTCGCGCACGATGCGCGGTGTGTTCTCGCGTGGCTCGATGGTGACCGGCTGATAGACGACCCTGCCCTGCTCGGGGTCGTAGCGCATTTCGACATGACCCGACACCGGGAAGTCCTTGCGGAATGGGTGGCCGACGAAACCGTAGTCGGTCAGGATCCGGCGCAGATCCGGATGGCCGGAATACAGGATCCCGTACAGATCAAAGGACTCGCGCTCGTACCAGTTGGCGCTTGGCCAGACCTCTACCACCGAATCCACCACCGGGAAGGCATCTTCTTCCGCGAACACGCGGACGCGCAGGCGCTGGTTGTGCTTCACCGAGGTGAGATGCGCCACCGATGCGAAGCGTTTTCCCGCCCATGGCGCGTTGCCATAAGTGGAATAATCGACACCCGAAATGTCGATCAGCTGCTCGAAATGCAACTCGGCATGGTCGCGCAACCGACGGCAGATGCGCAGGTATTCCGAGGCAGGCACCTCGATGGTGAGCTCACCCCGATCGAGCACCAGCGACCGGATGTGGTCGCCGAAGACTTCGCGCAGGGACTGGCTCAGGCGTTCAAGCTTGGCACTCATGTCTGGGACACCCCTCAGCGCGCGATCGTGTTCGTGCGCTTGATCTTGTTCTGGAGCTGGAGAATGCCGTAGATCAGCGCCTCGGCCGTGGGCGGACAGCCCGGCACATAGACGTCAACCGGCACGATCCGGTCGCAACCACGCACGACCGAATAGGAGTAGTGGTAGTAGCCGCCACCGTTGGCACAGGACCCCATGGAGATCACCCAGCGCGGCTCCGACATCTGGTCGTAGACCTTGCGCAGCGCGGGCGCCATCTTGTTGCACAGGGTACCAGCGACGATCATCAGATCGGATTGACGCGGACTCGGGCGGAAAACCACCCCGAAGCGGTCCAGGTCATAGCGGGAACAGCCCGCATGGATCATCTCGACCGCGCAGCAGGCCAGACCGAAAGTCATCGGCCAGAGCGAACCCGTGCGCGTCCAGTTGATGACCGCATCCAGCGAGGTGGTGACAAACCCCTCGCGAAATACGCCCTCAATGCTCATGCATTACTCCCAGTCGAGTGCGCCATTCTTCCACTCGACGATATAGCCAATTACCAGAATCGCCAGAAAGACCATGACCGATCCAAACACGAACCAGGCAATTTCACCGGCGGCAATAAACTCCTGGAAGACCGTCGCCCACGGGAAGAGAAAGGCGATTTCAAGATCGAACAGGATGAAAAGAATTGCGATCAGGTAATAGCGAACGTCGAACTTCATTCGGGCATCTTCAAACGCCTCGAAGCCGCATTCGTAGGGAGAGTTTTTTTCTGAATCGGGACGATAGGGGGCAATCAGTCGCCCAAGAATGACGGGCGCAAGGCCAAAGCCAAGACCGACGAGCATGAACATCAGGACAGGAAAATAGTTTTCCAGCATGTCCAGAAACCCCCGTTTGCGTTGAACGGCATCATTGGCGCGCCGTCATTATTGTTTTTGCTGTTCTGCATGGAAACGCCCGCAGTTGCGGGCGCTCCCGGAATATGGTGCCGACGATGAGACTCGAACTCATACGGCTTTCGCCACTACCCCCTCAAGATAGCGTGTCTACCAATTTCACCACGTCGGCGCTTCACGTTGAAAGCCTCGTAATTATACGAGTTTTCCCTGACTGAGCAAAGCCAGGCGAGCAATTATTTCGGGATCGACTGGGCCGGCGAAGTGTCCACCGGGGCCACAGGCTGCGACTCCACGGCCGGCGCGACCTGAGCACCTTCCATCACGCTCGAGGGCGCAGCAGGCTTGTTGCTGGCGAGGAAACTGAGACCCAGACTCGTCAGGAAAAAGACCGTCGCAAGCACGGCGGTCGTCCGACTGAGGAAGTTCGCCGAACCCGATGCGCCGAAAAGACTACCCGATGCACCGCCGCCGAACGCAGCCCCCATGTCAGCCCCCTTGCCGTGCTGCACGAGCACCAAGCCGATGACACCAATGCCGACGAGCACATGAACCGTCAGCACGAGAGAAAAAAGATAATCACCCATCTCAAACCCTGAATTAAACCCAACGTTGAACAATCAAACCGCATCTGCCGCAGCGCGACAGATGGCCATGAAATCCTCCCCGATCAGCGACGCTCCGCCGATCAACCCGCCATCTACATTTGGCACCGCGAACAGCGCAGCGGCATTCTCGGGCTTGAGGCTACCACCGTAAAGGATGCGGACCTCGTCCCGGGCGATACCGTTCGCCTCGAGCCAGGCGCGGATGTCGCCATGCACCGCGGCGACCTGCTCGACGCTCGCCGAGCGCCCCGCGCCGATCGCCCACACGGGTTCATAGGCCACGACCACCTTTCGCATCGAAGCCCGCCCAAGCACACCGAACACCGCGCCGAGTTGCCGGCCAATGACCGACATCACTTCACCCGCCTCGCGCTCGGCCAGCGTCTCGCCAACGCACACCACGGGAACCATGCCGTGCGCAAGCACTGCAACGGCCTTGCGCCCGACGAGCGCGTCGCCCTCACCGAACAGCGCACGGCGCTCCGAGTGACCTACGATGACGTAGCTGCAGCCGAACTCGGCGAGCATCGCCGCGCTGACCTCGCCGGTATAGGCACCCTCCTCGAACTCGCTCACATCCTGCGCGCCGAGCGCCAGACCCTCGGGGCGCTTCTGCAGTTGCGCCAGATAGGGGAAAGGCGCGCAGATGACCATCTCGACGCCCGATACGGCTGACAGCGAGCCCAGAAGCTCGCGGTTGGCAGCGAGGCTGCCGTTCATCTTCCAGTTGCCGGCGACGAGCCTGGTCATTTGTCGAATCATGCGATCGGGGATAAACCGCAGGATTATAGGGCTGCCGGCGCCAATGCTGCAAATGCAGGCCGCGCGAACAGAGGCCAACCGACCCCGCGAGCCAGCCGCATCGGCGCATCAAAGTGCCTGCCCAGCCACGAAGCACGCGAGGACCAACACCGACCGCCCGGTTTGCCTCGGCGCACGACGCGAACCATACTGGAAAAAGTACGCTCGAGCATCCGTGGAGGACGCAAGCCCCGGCCCGTGACACTCCGCAATCTCTCTTCCGATCTCGCACACCCGAAGGAGCAGCCCATGGAAAAGCCGATTCACGTATTCAGCGACCTGTTCGCACAGCTCGGCCTGCCGAACGATGCGGCCTCGATCGAGGCCTTCATCCGCACGCACTCGCCACTCGCCGAAGCCGTCAAGCTCTGCGATGCACCGTTCTGGACCACGGCCCAAGCTGCCTTCCTGCGCGAACAACTGGCGAATGACGCTGACTGGGCAGAGCTCGTCGATCAACTCAGCGTGGCACTGCGCGGGGGCTGAAACCGCTGCGGGCGCGGATGGGGCTGCCCTCCCATCCACGCCCGCCGGCCGCGTGGCCGGCCCGCGGGGCGTGCGCTCACCCGGTCAGCCGAAGCGCCCGGTGATGTAGTCCTCGGTTTCCTTTTTCTTCGGTTTCACGAACAGCTCGTCGGTCACGCCGAACTCGACCATCTCGCCCAAGTACATGTAGGCGGTGTAATCGGAAATCCGCGCCGCCTGCTGCATGTTGTGGGTCACGATGACAATGGTGAATTCTTCCTTCAGCTCGTCGATCAGCTCCTCGATTCGGGCTGTCGAGATGGGGTCCAGCGCCGAGGTCGGCTCGTCGAGCAGGATCACCTCAGGCTTGACTGCAATGCCGCGCGCAATGCAAAGACGCTGCTGCTGACCGCCGGAGAGACTCATCCCGCTCTGGTTGAGCTTGTCCTTGACCTCATCCCACAGGGCGGCCTTGCGCAGCGCCCATTCAACGCGCTGGTCCATATCCTTGCTCGACAGCTTCTCGTGCAGCTTCACTCCGAACGAGATGTTGTCATAGATGGACATCGGGAATGGCGTCGGTTTCTGGAACACCATGCCGATCTTGGCGCGCAGCACACTCACGTCGATCTCCGAGGCCAGCAGGTTGCGGCCATCGAACAGTAACTGCCCTTCGGCGCGCTGCTCGGGATAGAGGTCGTACATGCGGTTGATCGTGCGCAGCAGCGTCGATTTGCCGCAGCCCGAGGGACCGATGAACGCTGTGCACTTGTGCCGCGCCATCTTGAAATTGATGTTCTTCAGCGCGTGAAACTTGCCGTAGTAGAAGTTGAAGTCCTTGAACTCGATCTGCGCGTCGGTGATTTCCATTCTCTTCTCCAATCCCGGCCCGCCGTCGCGGCGGGCGCGGATTGCATGCGGCCAATGCCTTAGTTGATCTTCTCGGCGCGCAGGAAGACGCGCGCGATGATGTTGAGTACCAGCACGCCCATGGTGATCAGGAACACGCCTGCCCAGGCCAGCTCCTGCCAGTTGGTGAAGGGGCTCATGGCGAACTTGAAGATGGTCACCGGCAGGTTGGCCATCGGTTCGTTCAGGTCGAGCGTCCAGAACTGGTTGGACAGCGCCGTGAAGAGCAAGGGCGCGGTCTCGCCCGCGATACGTGCAACGGCAAGCAGCACTCCCGTCAGCACCCCTGCTCGTGCCGCTCGCAGCGTGACCTTGGAGATCACCACGCTCTTGGGTGCGCCGAGCGCGAAGGCGGCTTCACGCAGCGTGTTGGGGATAAGCTGGAGCATGTTCTCGGTCGTCCGCACGACCACGGGCAGCACGATTAGGGCGAGCGCAATCACGCCTGACCACGCCGAGAACTTGCCCGTCTGCGCCACGACCACGGCATAGACGAAGAGGCCAATCACGATCGAGGGTGCCGACAGCAGCAGGTCGTTGATGAAACGCGTGGTCGCCCCCAGCCAGTGGTAGCGCCCGTACTCGGCGAGATACACCCCGGCCAGGATGCCAATCGGGGTCCCGAGCAGAGTCGCGAGCACGACCAGCACCAGACTACCGACGATCGCATTGAGCAGGCCACCCGTTTCCGCCCCCGGCGGCGGCGTCATCTCGGTGAAGAGGCTCACCGACAGCCCGGAAAGACCCAGTTCGAACACCGTCCACAGGATCCAGGCCAGCCAGAAGAGGCCGAACGCCATCGCCGAAAGGGACAGCGTCAATGCGAGCCGGTTGGTGAATTTGCGTCTTGCAAGCAGGTTCATGTTCGTTCTCGCTCAGGTCTTCGCACCCTCGCCCTTGGCGAGCTTGAGCAGCAGCAGTTTGGACACGACGAGCACTACCAGGGTGATGAAGAACAGGATCAGGCCCAGCTCCATCAGCGCTGCGGTATGCAAGCCCGGGTCGGCCTCGGCGAACTCGTTCGCCAGTGCCGAGGTGATGCTGTTGCCCGGCGCAAACAGCGAGGCCGAGTTGAGGAAGTTCGTGTTACCGATAACGAAGGTCACCGCCATCGTCTCGCCCAACGCACGCCCAAGGCCGAGCATCACGCCACCGATCACGCCGGTCTTGGTGTAAGGAAGCACTACGCCCCACATCACCTCCCAGGTCGTACAGCCCACGCCGTAGGCCGACTCCTTGAGCATCGGCGGCGTCACTTCGAACACGTCCCGCATCACCGAGGCAATGTACGGAATGATCATGATTGCGAGGATGATGCCGGCAGAGAGCAGACCGATACCCAAAGGTGGTCCGGCGAACAGATCGCCAATCAATGGCAACTGGCCGAGCGAGGACTGCAGCGCGGGCTGAATGTACTTGGCGAAGATGGGGGCGAACACGAGCAGACCCCACATGCCATAGACGATCGATGGGATGGCGGCGAGCAGTTCGATCGCCGTGCCGAGCGGGCGGCGCAGCCATACGGGCGCGAGTTCGGTCAGAAAGAGCGCAATGCCGAAGCTGACCGGCACGGCGATCAGCAACGCGATCACCGACGTCACAATGGTGCCGTAGATCGGGATCAGCGCCCCGAACTCTTCCATCGGCGGATTCCACGCGTCGGAGAACAGAAAGCCGATGCCAAAGGCCTGGATGCTCGGCCAGGAGGCAAAGACGAGGGCGATGATGATGCCCGCAAGCAGGATCAGGGTCAGCCAGGCGAAGGACTTCGCCATGCCGCCGAACACCTTGTCGGCGAGCTTGCTCGACGCCGGAGACTTGAACTCGGTCGTTCGCATTTGATTACCAGAGCGGGAGGCATCACCGCCACCCGCGTAAAGATCACCGCCAAAGGCCCCATGGGCCTTTGGCTGAGCACTGGGTTGAGCCACGCGTGCGGACCCGGATTACTTGGCCTGATACACAGCCGCGCCATCCGCGCCCTTCATTCCACCCCACGAGGCACGGATGAGATCTACCGTTGCCTTCGGCATCGGGATGTACTCAAGTTCGAGCGCCATATCACCGCCATTCTCGTACGCCCAGTCGAAGAACTTCAGCACTTCGGCTGCCTGTGCGGGCTTGTCCTGCACCTTATGCATCAGGATGAAGGTGGCACTGGTGATCGGCCACGACTTTGCACCCGGCTGATTGGTCAGGATCTCGTAGAACGCAGACTTGGACCAATCCGCACCCTCGGCGGCCGCAGCGAAGGTTTCGTTGCTCGGCGCGACGAACTGACCGTCCTTGTTCTGCATGTTGGTGTGCGACAGCTTGTTCTGCTTGGCATAAGCGTACTCGACGTAGCCGATCGAGCCAGGCAGACGCTGCACGAAGGCCGAAACCCCCTCGTTACCCTTGCCACCCAGACCCACCGGCCACTGCACTGCGGTGCCTTCACCAATCTTTTCCTTCCACTCGGCCGAGACCTTCGAAAGGTAGTTGGTGAACACGAAGGTGGTGCCAGAACCGTCTGCACGGCGCACGACGCCGATATCCTGGTCGGTGAGGCCTACGTCCGGGTTGAGCGCGACGATGGCCGGATCGTTCCACTTCGTGATCTTGCCCTGGTAGATCTGAGCCAGAACCTCGCCGGTGAGCTTCATCTCACCAGGCTCGACGCCTTCGATATTGACCACGGGCACCACCGCACCGATCACGGTCGGAAACTGCTGCAGACCGCCTTCATCGAGCTTCTCAGGCTTGAGCGGCATGTCCGAGGCACCGAAGTCGACCGTCTTGGCACCGATCTGACGAATGCCGCCGCCGGAGCCGATCGACTGGTAATTCACACGGTTGCCGGTCGCCTTCTGGTATGCATCCGCCCACTTGGCGTAGATCGGCGCCGGGAAGGACGCACCTGCGCCGGTGATGTCCGCAGCGTGGGCGTTGAGGCCGATGAATGCGGTGGAGAACGCGGCGAGTGCAAACTTGGTGGAAAAACGCATGGTCACTACCTCGGGTTGGAAGACTGAGCCCGTAAGGTAGCAATGCATTGTTACAGCGACGTTTCATGTCATCGAAACAGAACGGAGGCCAGGAGCAAATGCCTGCTCGCGATCCGACTGGGCGCAGCGCTGGATACACTGCGCCTCTACTCCGGCCATCAACCGAAGGCCTGCTCCACGGCGTCTGCGATCTCGCGTGCGAGTTGCTCGACTAGCATGCCGTCCTGACCTTCCACCATCACACGCAGCAAGGGCTCGGTGCCCGACGGGCGGAGCAGCACCCGCCCGCGCTCGCCCAGCATTGCCTCTGCGCGGCGCCTCGCGCTCGCGATGCCATCGTCAGCACCCCAGTCAAAACCGCTCGGCATACGCACATTGATCAGCCGCTGCGGATAGAAGACGAGGTCGGCGCAAGCCTCGGCGAGGGACACGCCGCGCTGCTTGAGCGCGGCGAGCACCTGCAGTGCAGATACGATTCCATCACCGGTGGTGTGCTGGTCCAGGCAGATAATGTGACCCGAATTCTCGCCCCCCAGCTTCCAGCCACGCGCCTGAAGCATCTCGAGCACGTAGCGGTCGCCCACCTTCGCGCGAGCGAAGGGTGTACCCAAGCGCTTGATCGCATGCTCGAAACCCAGATTGCTCATCAGGGTGCCGACGACCCCATCGAGCCGCCCCTCGGCGTGCCGCGACCGTGCCACGACATAGAGCAGCTTGTCGCCATCGTAAATCTCGCCAGTCTGATCCACCATGACGATCCGGTCGGCGTCACCATCGAGCGCGATCCCCAGATCGGCACCCTGCGCAAGCACGGCCTTGCGCAGATTTTCGGGACGGGTCGCACCAACGCCGTCATTGATGTTCAAGCCGTTCGGCTCCGCCCCCACGGCGACCACCTCGGCGCCCAGTTCATGGAAGACCTTCGGGGCGATGTGATACGCCGCGCCATGCGCGCAATCGACCACGATGCGCATGCCGCGCAGGTCTAGCTCGTTCGGGAACGTGCTCTTGCAGAACTCGATGTAGCGTCCCGCCGCGTCCGCAATGCGACGCGCCTTGCCCAGCCTGGCCGACTCGGCGCAGCCGATGGGCTCTTCGATCCTCGCCTCGATTTCGGCTTCGATCGCGTCGGGCAGCTTGCTGCCGCTGGCGGAGAAGAACTTGATTCCGTTGTCGTAGAACGGATTGTGCGACGCCGAAATGACCACACCCGCCTGCAGGCGCAGTGCGCGCGTCAGGTACGCCACCGCCGGCGTGGGGATCGGCCCTGCGAGCATGACATCGACCCCGGCTGCCGCAAAACCGGCCTCGAGGGCCGCTTCGAGCATGTAGCCCGAGATGCGGGTGTCCTTGCCGATCAGGACTGCAGGGTGCTCTCCCGGAGGCAGTTGCTCCCGCGCCACCAGGGTCACACCCGCAGCATAGCCGAGCTTCATCACGAACTCGGGTGTGATCGGTGCCTCGCCCACCTTGCCACGAACCCCATCGGTACCGAAATACTTGCGTCCCATCCTCGCTCCGAAGACGTCAAAAGAGCTGAATTATGACACTCCGGAAGACCGGCTTCAGCACGGATTCTGCGTCGCTTTCCATACACGCAAAGCGTCGCGGGTCGCCGCAACGTCGTGCACGCGCACGATGCCCGCACCGTTCTGCACCGCGATCAGCGCGCCGGCAACGCTCGCGGCCAAGCGATCCTCCACCGGTCGTCCTGTGACGGCCCCGAGCATCGACTTTCTCGACAACCCCGCAAGCAAGGGAAGGCCACCCACAGCAAGGCGGCCTAGATCGCGGAGCAGGGTGTAGTTGTGCGAGGTGTTCTTGCCGAAACCGAGGCCGGGGTCGAGCACGAGCCGCTCGCGTCCGACACCCGCCGCCACGAGGACGGCCACACGCTCGGCGAAAAACCCCGCGACCTCGCCCACCACGTCCTCGTAGCGCGGGTCCTGCTGCATGGTGCGGGGCTCCCCCTGCATGTGCATCAGGCACAGACCGGCCTCGCCTCCTGCCACAGCCTCCACCGCACCGGGCGCACGGAAACCATTGATGTCGTTGATCATATCCGCCCCGGCGTCCAGCGCCGCGCACATCACCACGGGCTTCAGGGTGTCAACCGACAGCGGAACCCGCCATGCCTGCGCGGCCTGAAGGAAAGCCACGATGCGCTCGCGCTCCTGCGCCTCGGGTACCGGGTCTGAACCCGGGCGCGATGACTCCGCGCCGATGTCGAGCACGTCCGCGCCCTCCTCCAGAGCCTGCTCCGCACGCACGAGCGCGGCGCGGGTGTCCGCACGAAGACCATCCCCGGAGAAGGAATCGTCGGTGAGGTTGATGATCGCCATGATCTTCGGCTCCGCCAGATCGAGGCGGAAACGGCCACAGTGCAGCATGCTCAAGGGGTGAACTCCGGGCGGGCGCAAGCCTGGGGCGGCATGGCCTCGGGGGGCTTGAAAGGGAGAGGGCCGGTAAAACCGGCCCTCGGATCGGGATGTCCCAGTGTGGAACGAAGTTAATCAGGCCGCCGGAGCAGCGGCGTTAGGTGCCGCGCCCGGTGCATCGTCCTTCGGGCGCGCTGGCGGTACCGGCACCGGCTTGGGCGGGCGCGGCGGGCGACCATCCATGATGTCGTTTACCTGATCGGCGTCGATGGTTTCCCACTCGAGCAGCGCCTTGGTCATCGCCTCGACCTTGTCGCTGTTCTCCTCGATGAGCCGTCGGGCCAGACCGTATTGCTGGTCGATAATGCGACGGATTTCCCCGTCCACCTTCTGCATGGTCGCCTCGGACACGTTGCGATGGGTCGTCACCTGACGCCCGAGGAAGATCTCGCCTTCTTCTTCACCGTACACCATGGGGCCGAGGTTGTCCGACATCCCCCACTGCGTGACCATGCGTCGAGCGAGATCGGTGGCGCGCGCGAAGTCGTTGGACGCTCCGGTGGTCATCTGCTTCATGAAGATCTCTTCGGCGATACGGCCGCCGAAGAGCACGGCGATGGTCTGCAGCAGCCGCTCGCGGTCCTGACTGTAGCGATCTTCGGTCGGCAGCTGCATGGTCACCCCCAGCGCGCGACCGCGCGGGATGATCGTGACCTTATGCACCGGATCGGTCTTGTCGAGCAGGCGTGCAACCACCGCATGGCCCGACTCGTGATAGGCAGTATTGCGGCGCTCCTCCTCGGGCATGACCACCGACCGGCGCTCCGCGCCCATCATGATCTTGTCCTTGGCGCGCTCGAAATCGTCCATATCGACCAGGCGCTTGTTGCCCCGCGCTGCGAACAGCGCCGCCTCGTTGACCAGGTTGGCGAGATCCGCGCCGGCAAAGCCCGGCGTACCACGCGCCAGCACCTGCGGGTCGACGTCGGGCGCGATTGGCACCTTGCGCATGTGCACCTTGAGGATCTGTTCGCGACCGCGGATGTCGGGCAGCGACACGACAACCTGACGATCGAAGCGCCCCGGGCGAAGCAGCGCGGGGTCGAGCACGTCAGGGCGGTTGGTCGCTGCGATGACGATAACACCTGTCTGACCCTCGAAGCCGTCCATCTCGACGAGCAACTGGTTCAGGGTCTGCTCACGCTCGTCGTTGCCACCGCCCAAACCAGCACCGCGCTGGCGGCCGACCGCATCGATCTCGTCAATGAAGATGATGCAGGGCGCGTGCTTCTTGGCCTGCTCGAACATGTCGCGCACGCGCGCAGCACCCACGCCGACGAACATCTCGACGAAATCGGAGCCGGAAATCGAGAAGAACGGCACCTTCGCTTCGCCCGCAATGGCTTTTGCAAGCAGCGTCTTGCCGGTACCGGGCGAACCCACCATGAGCACACCTTTCGGGATGCGTCCGCCGAGCTTCTGGAACTTGGACGGGTCGCGCAGAAACTCGACCAGCTCAAAAACCTCTTCCTTGGCCTCATCGCATCCCGCCACGTCGGCGAAGGTGATCGAATTGGCCGACTCGTCGAGCATGCGTGCCTTGCTCTTGCCGAAGGAGAACGCACCGCCCTTGCCGCCGCCCTGCATCTGCCGCATGAAGAAAATCCACACGCCGATCAGCAGCAGCATCGGGAACCAGGACACGAAGACGCTCGCGAGGAAGGACTGCTCCTCGTCGGGCTTCGAAGCCGTGATCTGGACGCCATAGCGCATCAGATCGGACACCATCCAGATGTCCTGCACCCCAGGCGTGAACACCGTGATCGTGCGACCTTCCTGCGTCGTCGCCTTGACCACGCGCCCGTCGATCGTCGCGCGCGCGATTCGACCCGCCTTGGCTTCCTCCAGGAACTGGGAGTACTCCATGGTGGCGGCAGGCGTCTGACGCGTGTTGAACTGGTTGAATACGGTCATCAGCACCACGCCGATGACCATCCAGATCGCGAGATTTTTGAAGAGATTATTCAAGGTTCTATTCCCCGAGAGCCTTTCTGGCCATGTACGCGACTGACCGATTCTAGTGGTGAATGTTCCCCCGGGCAAACCAATGAGCCGCATTGGCAGGCGCTATTGGGGACACCCGTTGCGATTCAGCTCCGTCTGAGGCCCTTCGCCAGCAGATAGACCTCCGCGCTGCGGTCGCGCGACGCCTTGGGCTTGCGCACCTGCACGCTGGAGAACACCGCCTCCATCTGGCGCCGGAACTCCATGAAACCCTCGCCCTGGAACACCTTCACCACGAACTGGCCGCCAGGCTTGAGGTGTCGTGCTGCGAAATCCAGCGCCAGTTCGCAAAGGTGGATCGAACGGGCCTGATCGACCGTGGCCACCCCGCTCAGGTTGGGGGCCATGTCGGACATCACGAGGTCAACACGGGCGCCTTCCAGTCGCCGCTCGAACTCTTCGAGCACCGCATCCTCGGAAAAATCCCCGAGCAGGAAATCCACGCCGGCAACGGCCTCCATCGGCAACAGGTCGAGAGCAAACACCTTTCCCTTCGGCCCACAGCGCTTGACCGCGACCTGGCACCAGGAGCCCGGCGCCGCCCCCAGGTCGACGACTACCGCGCCGGAGCGCAGCAGGTGATCGCGCTCGTCGATCTCGATCAGCTTGTAGGCCGCGCGGGCGCGGTACCCCTCCGCCTGGGCTCGCTGCACCCACGGATCGTTCAAATGGTCGTGCACCCAGGCGCGACTCGTCTTGTTCTTCTTCATGCCTTCATCCGCTTATCCATATTGGGCCCACTCGTCCATGAAGGACCACCCACCCCCGCGCACAGAGTAGAATCCGCCTCCCAGGCATCCAGTATCCAGAGAATCTCAATGACCGAGCTCACCCCGGCCCAGCGCCGCGACCTGCGCGCCCGCGCCCACCACCTCAACCCCGTGGTCACGATTGCCGGCAACGGCCTCGCACCGAACGTCCTCGCCGAGATCGAGCGCTCGCTGCAAGCGCATGAGCTCATCAAGGTGAAAGTCCAGGGCACCGAGCGCGAGCAGCGTGACGCGCTGATGCAGGAGCTCTGCGCGACCCTGGATGCGGAGCCCGTGCAGCACATCGGCAACATCCTCATCGTTTGGCGTCAGCGCCGTGAGGAAGACAAGCCCGCAGCCGCGCCCGAAAAGAAACCGGCGCGCGCGGCGACGGCCAAGTCCGCCGCTGCGTTCGCGGCCGCAGCGCGCCGCGCCGCACTGGCCAAGGCCAGCGCCGAATCCCGCCGCTCACCGGCCCGCAGCCCGACACCGCGCACGCGGGGCACAAGCAGCGGCTCGCGGGGACGCTGAACCGCCGGGCTTGCGCAGGCAAGCGGCAAAAAGAAGAGGCGGTGCAGCGCACCGCCTTTTTCGTTGCCTGTATCCGCCACGCGGCTGCGGTCAGATATAGCGGACGTCGATCACCTCGTACTCGCGCACACCACCGGGGGCCTGCACCTCCGCGACGTCGCCCGCGTACTTGCCGATCAGTGCGCGCGCGATCGGTGAGCTGATGGAGATCTTGTTCTCCTTGATATCGGCCTCGTCGTCACCCACGATCTGGTAGGTAACGACCTGCCCGGAGTCGAGATCTTCGAGTTCGACCGTCGCGCCGAACACACAGCGTCCATCGGCGTCGAGCAACTGCGGGTCGATGATCTGGGCGGTGGCAAGCTTGGCCTCGACCTCCATGATCCGGCCTTCGATGAATCCCTGACGGTCCTTGGCGGCTTCGTATTCAGCGTTCTCCGACAGGTCGCCGTGAGAGCGCGCCTCCGCGATCGCAGCGATCACGTTGGGGCGCTCCACGGTCTTGAGGCGATGCAGCTCGGCGCGCAATTTCTCGGCGCCAGCAACGGTGAGCGGGGTTTTGTTCATGCTTTCTGCTTCAGTTCTTGGTGCAGTTCCTGCACCGAGTAGACCTCGAGGCCGCTGGCCAGATGGCGCATGCCCATGCATGCGGCGCGCGCACCTTCGATGGTGGTGAAGATGGAAACCTTGGCGGCAAGCGCACTGGTACGAATCGAGCGCGAGTCCGCAATCGCCTGACGCTTCTCCTCCACCGTGTTGATCACCAGCACCACTTCCTGGTTCTTGATGATGTCGACGATGTGCGGCCGCCCTTCATTGACCTTGTTGACCACGCTCACCGGAATGCCGGCACCTTCGATCACCGAGGCCGTACCGCGGGTCGCCACCAGCGAGAACCCAAGTTCGTGGAGTTCGCGCGCGACCTCGATCGCCACAGGGCGGTCACCCGGACGCACACTGATGAACACCGTGCCCGAGGTCGGCAGGCGCACGCCGGCACCCATCTGGCTCTTGACGAAGGCCTCGGCGAAGCTGCGACCTACGCCCATGACTTCGCCGGTGGACTTCATCTCGGGGCCGAGGATGGTATCCACGCCCGGGAACTTCACGAACGGGAACACCGCTTCCTTGACCGAGTAGTACGGCGGCACGACCTCGCCCGTCACGCCCTGCTCGGCCAGCGTCTGGCCGGCCATGCAGCGCGCGGCGATCTTGGCCAGCTGAAGCGAGCAGGCCTTCGACACAAAGGGCACCGTGCGCGAGGCACGCGGGTTCACCTCAAGCACATAGACCACTGCATTGTCGCCCTCGCCCTGGATCGCGAACTGCACGTTCATGAGGCCGACGACGTTGAGCGCCCGCGCCATCGCTTCGGTCTGACGGCGCAGTTCGTCCTGCAGCGCCGGCGTCAGCGTGTAGGGCGGCAGCGAGCAGGCGGAGTCGCCCGAGTGCACGCCGGCCTGCTCGATATGCTCCATGATGCCGCCGATCATCACCTGCTTGCCGTCGGACAGCGCGTCAACGTCCACCTCGGTGGCGTCGTTGAGGAAGCGGTCGAGCAGAACCGGCGACTCGTTGGACACCTTGACCGCCTCACGCATGTAGCGCTCGAGGTCCTTCTGCTCGTGCACGATCTCCATCGCGCGCCCACCGAGCACATAGGATGGACGCACCACCAGCGGGTAGCCGATCTCGGCGGCCAGTCGCACCGCCTCTTCCGGCGTGCGGGCGGTGCGGTTGGGCGGCTGCTTGAGGCCGAGGTCGTTCAGTAGCTTCTGGAAGCGCTCGCGGTCCTCAGCGGCGTCGATCATGTCCGGGCTGGTGCCGATGATCGGCACACCGTTGTCCGCAAGCGCCTGCGCACGCTTGAGCGGCGTCTGGCCGCCGAACTGCACGATCACGCCGACCGGCTTCTCGATGTGCACGATTTCGAGCAGATCCTCGAGCGTGATGGGCTCGAAGTACAGGCGATCCGAAGTGTCGTAGTCGGTGGATACGGTTTCCGGGTTGCAGTTGACCATGATGGTCTCGTACCCGTCCTCGCGCAGCGCGAGTGCCGCGTGCACGCAGCAGTAGTCGAACTCGATGCCCTGGCCGATGCGGTTGGGACCACCGCCGAGCACCATGATCTTCTTGCGCTCGGTCGGCATCGCCTCGCACTCTTCCTCATAGGACGAGTAGAGATAGGCGGTCGAGGTGGCAAACTCGGCTGCGCAGGTGTCAACGCGCTTGAACACCGGGCGCACGCCCAACGCGTGGCGGTGCAGGCGCACGGCGGTCTCGTCGGTATTGAGCAGCTTGGCCAGGCGGCGGTCGGAGAAACCCTTCTTCTTCAGCTCGCGCAGTTCGGGCGCCTGCAGCGCCTTCAGCGAACGACCGGCGAGCGCCTTCTCGGACAGCACGATGTCCTCGATCTGGGCGAGGAACCACGGGTCGATCTTCGAGAGGTTGAAGACCTGTTCGAGGCTCATGCCCTCACGGAAGGCCTGGCCCACGTACCAGATGCGCTGCGCGCCCGGACTGGCGAGCTCGTGCTCGAGGTCCTCGCGGTCGGCTTCCACCTCATCCAGACCATATACGCCGACCTCCAGCCCGCGCAGGGCCTTCTGGAACGACTCCTGGAAGCTGCGACCCATCGCCATGACCTCGCCCACCGACTTCATCTGGGTGGTCAGGCGGTCGTTGGCCTGGGGGAACTTCTCGAACGCGAAGCGCGGGATTTTCGTGACGACATAGTCGATCGAGGGCTCGAACGAGGCCGGGGTGGCTCCGCCGGTGATTTCGTTCTTGAGCTCGTCCAGCGTGTATCCGACCGCGAGCTTGGCCGCGACCTTGGCGATCGGGAAGCCGGTGGCCTTGGAGGCCAGCGCAGACGAGCGCGACACACGTGGGTTCATCTCGATGACGATCATGCGACCGTCCTTGGGGTTGATCGCGAACTGTACGTTCGACCCCCCCGTATCCACCCCGATCTCGCGCAACACCGCGATCGAGGCGTTCCGCATGATCTGGTATTCCTTGTCGGTCAGCGTCTGCGACGGCGCGACGGTGATCGAGTCTCCGGTGTGCACGCCCATCGGATCGAGGTTCTCGATTGAGCACACGATGATGCAGTTGTCCGCCTTGTCGCGGACGACCTCCATCTCGTACTCCTTCCAGCCGAGCAGCGATTCCTCGATCAGCAGTTCGTTGGTCGGGCTCGCTTCCAGGCCGCGCTTGCAGATATCCTGGAACTCTTCCATGTTGTAGGCGATGCCACCGCCGGTTCCACCGAGCGTGAAGCTCGGGCGGATGATCACCGGGAAGCCGATGCCGCCCTGCACCTGCAGCGCCTCTTCCATGCTGTGGGCGATGCCCGAGCGCGCGGAACCGAGACCGATCTTGGTCATCGCATCCTTGAACTTGAGGCGATCCTCGGCCTTGTCGATCGCCTCTTCCGAGGCGCCGATGAGTTCCACGCCATACTTGGCAAGCACGCCGTGGCGGGCGAGGTCGAGCGCGCAGTTGAGCGCGGTCTGTCCGCCCATGGTCGGCAGCACCGCGTCGGGGCGCTCCTTCTCGATGATGCGCTCGACGACCTGCCAGGTAATCGGCTCGATGTAGGTGACATCGGCCGTCTCCGGATCGGTCATGATGGTCGCCGGGTTCGAGTTGACCAGGATGACCTTGTAACCTTCCTGCCGCAGGGCCTTGCAGGCCTGGGCACCCGAGTAGTCGAATTCGCAGGCCTGGCCGATGATGATGGGGCCTGCCCCGATGATCAGGATGCTCTTTATGTCTGTACGTTTCGGCATTGTCTTGCCTCGGTGATTCGTCGACGGCGCAAGGCGCGCACGTCCAAAACTGGGGGCGGCGGGCCTGCGCCCGCCGTTTGCCGGATTACTTGGCGGATTCCATCAGACCGATGAAGCGATCGAACAGGTACGCGACATCATGCGGACCGGGGCTCGCCTCGGGATGCCCCTGGAACGAGAAGGCCGGGGCGTCGGTACGGGCGATGCCCTGGTTCGAGCCGTCGAACAGAGACTGGTGGGTCACGCGAAGGTTCGCCGGCATGGAGGTGGGGTCGACCGCGAAGCCGTGGTTCTGGCTGGTGATCAGCACCTGACCGCTGTCTAGATCCTTGACCGGATGGTTCGCCCCGTGGTGGCCGAACTTCATCTTCATGGTCTTTGCACCCGAGGCAAGCGCCAGCAACTGGTGGCCGAGGCAGATGCCGAAGGTCGGCACGCGCGCCGCGATCAGTTCGCGGATCGCCTCGATGGCGTAGTCGCAGGGCTCAGGGTCGCCGGGGCCGTTGGACAGGAACACCCCATCGGGCTGCAGCGCCAGCACTTCGGCAGCAGGCGTCTGCGCCGGCACCACCGTCAGGCGGCAACCACGCTCGGCAAGCATGCGCAGGATGTTGTACTTCACACCAAAGTCATAGGCGACGACATGGAAACGACCATCCTCGCACTTGCCGTAGCCTTCGCCCAGCACCCACTCGGATTCGGCCCATGGATAACGCTCGCTCGCACTCACCACCTTGGCCAGGTCCATGCCGGCCAGCCCCGGGAAACTGCGGGCCTGGGCCACGGCAGCATCAGCGTTAAGGGTTTCGCCCTCGGCGGCGGTGACGATACAGCCCGCCTGCGCACCCTTCTCGCGCAGCACGCGCGTCAGGCGGCGGGTGTCGAGCCCGGCGATCGCGACGACGTTCTGCGCCCTGAGGTAGCTGTCGAGCCGCTCGGACATGCGGAAATTGGAAGCGAGGATGGGCAGGTCGCGGATCACGAGGCCGGCTGCCTGCACCCGGGTCGACTCGACGTCCTCGGTATTGACGCCGGTGTTGCCGATGTGCGGATAGGTCAGCGTGACGATCTGGCGGCAGTAGCTCGGGTCGGTCAGGATTTCCTGATAGCCCGTCATCGAGGTGTTGAACACCACTTCGCCGACCGTGCTGCCAACCGCGCCGATACCCTTGCCGTGGAAAACCGTTCCGTCGGCAAGCGCAAGAAGGGCGGACGGGAATGCACTCACGAAAAGCTCCTGGATTCAGCTGGAAGATTCAGGGGCGCGCAGCCTGCGCGCCCGATATGTACAAAAAGCGGGACGGGCCTCCGGGCCGATCCCGCTTAACAAACCCTTGAATTGTATATTTCCGGCCGCCTCAAGGCAAACTGGCAACAACGCCGCACGCTAGGGCGGAGCCTTGCCCAGCTCCCCCTGCAGCGCCTGCGCGAGCAGCCGCAACTCACCGATCAGCACCCTGGCCTGGTTGGCGGGCGCCTGTGCGTCACCGGCCCGCGCGAGCGTCTCCAACTCAAGCGCCGCATCTACCGCGCGCCGCGCGGCGAACAGCCCCACCGAGCCCTTGACCGAATGCGCGATCTGCGCGAGCCGCGCATAGTCCATGTCCGCTGCCGCCGCCTGCAGTTCGCCGATGATGTGATTATGATCGTCGAGAAACACAGTCACGAGCTGCTTCACCACGCCCTCGTCGCCACCGAACATCTCGCGCGCCTCGTCCAGACTGGCAATCTGCCGCCGATCATCGGCCCCAAGTTCGAGGAAGGTGATGTCGCTGGCCACCTCATCCGTCGCGCGCGGGGCCAGGACCCGCTCGATGGCGGCGAAAAGCGCCTTCGGCTGGATCGGCTTGGCCACGTAGTCGTCCATTCCGGCATCCAGGCAGCGCTGACGGTCACCCTCCATGGCATGGGCCGTCATTGCGACGATCGGGATCGGGCGCCAGTCGTCCTGCACCACCCAGCTGCGTCTCGCTTCGTGCGCACGAATGGCCTGCGTCGCCTCCATTCCGCCCATCACCGGCATCTGGACGTCCATCAGGATCAGGTCGAAGCGGCCCTCCTCGACCGCCTCCAGCGCCTGCTCGCCGTTATCGACCACCGTCACCTCATGACCGGCACGCTCGAGGATACGCTGCGCCACTGTCTGGTTGACCGGGTTGTCCTCGGCCACCAGGATCCTCAGGCGCGCTGTCTCGCACCCATCCGGGCTCGGCGGAAGCATGACGGGGTCGAGCATGAACGCAGCGCCATCTCCCCCTCCCGCCTGCGACGGTTCCTCCCCGGAGGCCTTCCCGGAACGTGCGAGTTCGAGCACCGACAGCAGATCCTCGGTCGCGAAAGGCTTCGCGAGCCTGTGCTGGATGCCGAGCTCGGCGCAGCGCACTGCCTCGTTGCGCTGTGCATGGCTGGCGAGCATCATGACGATGCGATCCACCCTCCGGTCCAGGTCCGCGAAGCGATGCGCAAGCGCCAAGCCACCCGGATCCGGCATATCCGCATCCAGCAGCAGGAAGTGATAGGGATCACGCCCGTCGCGGGCCGCGACGAGGGCTGCAAGCACGGCCTGCCCGTCCCCTGCATGCTCCGGGCGCAGGCCACAGCGCGCCAGGGTGCGACACAGATACGCGCCGAATGCTGCATTGGTCGCGCCTACCAGCACACGCGTTCCCGCGAGGCCCGGCGGCATGCTCTCTGCCCGTCCGGCAATCGGGCGCAACGGCAGTGTGAAGCTGAAGGTACTCCCCGCGCCGAGCCGGCTCTCGACCTCGACGCGCCCATGCATCAGCTCGACGAGTTGACGCGTGATCGCGAGGCCCAGCCCCGTACCGCCATACTTGCGCGTCGTGGAGGTGTCTGCCTGGGAAAATGCAGCAAAAATCGCCTCGAGCTTGTCCGCAGGAATGCCGCATCCCGTGTCGCGCACCGAGAACCTCAGCTGATCGATCTCCTCGCCGCGCTCGGCACGTTCCACGCGCACGCAGATCTCGCCCCGCTCGGTGAATTTCACTGCGTTGCCAATCAGGTTGACCAGTATCTGCCGCAGGCGTGTCGGATCACCCCGCAGCACCCGGGGAACGTCAGGGTCGATGTCATGGAACAGTTCGATGCCCTTCTGTGAAGCACGCAACGCGAGCACCCTGCAGGTTTCCGCCACCACCGACGAGATCGAGAAATCGATCTCCTCCACGCTCAGCTGCCCGGCCTCGATGCGCGAGAAATCCAGGATGTCGTTGATGATGGTGAGCAGTGCATCCGCCGACGATTTGACCGTAAGCAGGTATTCGCGCTGCTCGCCCACCATGCCGGAGTCGAGCAGGAGGTCCGTCATGCCGATGATGCCGTTCATCGGCGTGCGGATCTCGTGGCTCATGTTCGCCAGAAAGTCACCCTTTGCACGGCTGGCGGCTTCCGCCGCCTCCTTGGCCTCAAGCAGTTCAAGCTCGCGCTGCTTGCGCTGCGTGACGTCGCGGTAGGTACCTTCGACGAGTGTCCAGCGCCCCTCGAACGGTGCGCCCGCCGTACGCCCCCGCAGCTCGATCCAGCGCCAGCTGCCGTCACAGGCGCGGAAGCGCAGCTCCACGATCAGCTCGGGCACCTCCTCCTTCAACAGCGCCCGCAGTACCGCTTGGATCCGCTCTACGCCCCCTTCCTCGATCAGGTCGGACCACTCGATCGTTTCGGATGCTTCATAGCCAAGGCGGGCGCGCCAACGCGTGTCGGTCTGCACGACACCGCTCTCGAGATCCAGCTCCCAAACCCCGGCGCCGGTCGTGTCGCAGAGCAGCTCCAACTGCCGCCGCACCCTCGCGCAGGCCTCGGTGAGCACCTCTTCGCCCGCTGCGGAGCTCGCCGACTGGTCAGGCTCACGAGGGGAAGGGGGCGTTTCGCCGGGCACGGCACGGACCTCGTTCAGCGCAGCCCGAGCACGTCCTGCATGTCGAACAAGCCACTGCTGCGACCGGCCAGAAAGCGCGCGGCGCGCATGGAGCCGAGCGCATAGGGCATCCGGCTGCCAGACTTGTGCGTGATCTCGATGCGTTCACCGATCCCCGCGAAGAGGACCGTGTGGTCGCCGACGACGTCGCCGCCACGAATCGTGGAGAAACCAATCGTCTCGGAGCTGCGCTCGCCGGTATGGCCTTCGCGCCCATACACTGCGCAGCGATCGAGATCCCGACCGAGCTCGCGCGCCACCACCTCACCCATGCGCAACGCAGTGCCCGAAGGCGCATCGACCTTGAAGCGATGATGCGCTTCGATCACCTCTACGTCATAACCCTCGGACAGGATGCGGGCCGCCACCTCGAGCAGCCTGAACACGGCATTGACACCAACGGCCATGTTGGGCGCGAACACGACGGGGATCTCCTGACCGGCTGCCGCAATTTCGTCCTTGCCCGCCTGGTCGAATCCAGTCGTACCGATCACCATTGCCTTACCCAGACGGCGAGCCAGCGCGAGATGGGTGAGCGTTCCCTCGGGGCGGGTGAAGTCGATCACACAGTCGGCTGCGCCAATCGCGCGCTCCGCATCGTCACCGATTGCCACACCGGTCATCACCCCAGCCATCTCGCCCGCATCGCGGCCGATGAAAGGCGTACCCGGCCGATCGAAGGCGGCTGCCAGCACCACGCCTTCCTCCGCGAGCGCCGCCTCGATCAGCATGCGCCCCATTCGGCCGGATGCTCCGGCAATCGCGACTCGAATCTCCGACATCTTCATGTATTCCTGAACGACGCGGCGCACCCGGCAGGCGCGCCGACGATGTGAACGGTTGCGAACCCGGGGGTTCCAAGGGACTGTTCCGAGCCGAACACGCCCTCAGCGCGCCGTTGCGGCCGGCATTTCGACCACACGACTGCGCACCGCGCCGGTTTCGCCGGACGCCTCCGCGCCACTGCCTGCCTCGACGTCACCTTCGATCCGCTCGAGCGCATCGCCTTCAAAGAACAGCGAGATCACACGCTGCTGCGCATCGGCATGCCCCGGGCGGTAGCGATAGACGTAATCCCACCGATCCTTGCGGAACATCCCCACCACCAGGGGTGTCCCGAGCACGTAACGCACTTGGTCGCGCGTCATGCCTCGCTGCAACTGGGATACCATTTCCTGGTCGACGTAATTGCCTTGCCGGACGTCGATGCGATAAGGATTGACGACCCCGACCAGGGAGTCGAAGGAGCAGCCTGCGAGCAGGCTGGTGGCGACGAGCGCGGCAGCGAAGTGGGAACGCATGTGGGTGTTCGGACCTGGTCGCGACGGAGTCGCTGTTCTCAGAAAGGGGTAAAAAATATAACATAGGCGCGTTCATAAGGCGCTGCTGCGCCCTCTCCCGGTCACCGCTTCGCCTCGCTGCCGTGGCCGCCCCCCGGCGAATACGGCCCCTTCAGGCCCTCATCACCTGCCCAGTCCAATGTCAGACAACTCCAAAAACCTGAAAAGCATCGGCCTCAAGGCGACCTATCCGCGCCTGAAGATCCTCGACCTCTTTCAGCATTCGGATCAGCGCCATCTGACCGCGGAGGACGTTTACCGCGCACTGATGAACGAAGGCATGGACATCGGCCTGGCGACGGTCTATCGCGTGCTGACCCAGTTCGAGCAGGCCGGACTGCTCGAGCGGCACTACTTCGAATCGGGCAAGGCCGTGTTCGAACTGAACGAGGGCGGGCATCACGACCACCTCGTGTGCATGCAGTGCGGCAAAGTTGAGGAATTCTTCGACGCGGAGATCGAGCGCCGGCAGAACAAGATCGCCGAAGAGCGCGGATTCAAGATCCGCGATCACGCCCTCTACATTTACGCGGACTGCACGCGCGAGAACTGCCCCAACCTCGAGCGCGAGGACTGAGGCAGCCGCCCGCGCTCAACGCGCACCGAGCAGTTCGGCGGCGTGTTGGCGCGTGGTGGCGGTGATGTGCACGCCGCCGAGCATGCGCGCAATCTCCTCCACGCGCGCCTCGTGCCCAAGCGGGGAGACTTCGCTCAGCGTTTCGCCATCCTGGTCCCGCTTCGCGATTCGCCACTGCCAGTCGGCACAAGCGGCCACCTGCGGCAGATGCGTCACGCACAGGACCTGACGCTCCGTGCCCAGGCGCGCCAGCAGTTTGCCGACGATCTCGGCGACCCTACCGCCGATACCCACATCCACCTCGTCGAAAATCAACGTCGGCACTGCCGCGTCCCGGCTCGTCATCACCTGAATGGCAAGCCCGATGCGCGATAGCTCGCCGCCGGACGCCACCTTCGCCAGGCTGCGCAATGCCTGCCCGGGGTTGGCAGCAACGCGGAACTCGACATCCTCCAGCCCGTTTGCCCCGGGCGCGCAGGTCTCGAGTGCGATCTCGAAGCGCCCGCCCGCCATCGCGAGGTCCTGCATCGCAGCGCTGATCTCTTCAGACAGCCTGCGCGCTGCCGGCGCGCGCTGCAGCGACAGCGCACGTGCTGCTTCCGTGTAGTGCTGCTCGGCCTCACGCGCGGCTGCGGCCAGGCGCTGCGGATCGGCAGTGGCCTCGAGTGTAGCCAGCCGCGTGCGCCACTGATCGGCAAGCTCGGGAAGCGCCTCCGGCGCCACGCGGTACTTGCGCGCCATATCCATGACGGCGGCGATACGGCGCTCCACCTCTGCCAGTCGTGCGGGGTCCAGGTCCAGCCGGTCGTGGTAACGACGCAAGGCGTGCAGGGCTTCGTCCGCCTGGATCGCTGCTGCGCCAAGCAGCTCGCGCACATCGGCCAGCCCGGGATCGAACTCGCACAGCCCGCTGATGCGTGCATCCAGATACCGGAGCATCGAACAGACCGCCGCGTCGCCTTCCCCAAGCACGGCCAGCGTTTCCTCGGCGCCTTCCAAAATGCTTGCAGCATGAGCAAGACGTCCATGCTCGGCTTCCAGCGCGAGCCATTCCTCGACATCGAAGCCAAGCTCTTCCAACTCGCCAAGTTGCCAGCCAAGCAGTTCGCGCTCCTTGGCCGAGCTAGCCGAATCCACCTCGGCCTCCCGCTGCAGACGCAGCATTCGCTGCCATTCACGATGCCTTTCCGCCACCTCCGCCGCGAGGCCAAGCGCTCCAGCCTGGGCATCCAGCAGCGCGCGTTGCGCATCGCCACGCAACAAGGCGTGGTGCGCATGCTGCCCGTGAATATCGGCCAGCCACTCCCCCGCGCTGCGCAGTTGCGTGAGCGTTACAGCGCTGCCATTGATCCAGGCCCGGCTGCGTCCGCCGGCGTCGATGGTCCGGCGCAGGATCACGCAATCCTCTTCAACACCCAAGCCCTGCTCCACCAGCCAGGCACGAAGCCCGCCCTCGACCGGCAGATCGAACTCGGCGGCCACCTCGGCGCGCTCGCGCCCCTGACGCACTGCGGCGGCATCCCCGCGGCCACCGAGCGCAAGACCAAGCGCATCGAGCAGGATGGATTTGCCTGCCCCGGTTTCGCCGGTCAGGGCGCCAAAGCCCGGCTCGAATTCCAGATCGAGCCGGTCGACGATGACAAAATCACGAATGGTCAGGCTGCGCAGCATCGTAGCGAGGCAAATCAAAGGAAAAGCGGGTTTCGAAACGGAAGAAAAACGAGCAACGCAAGAGCGCGTTCGTTTGCACCAGCGACCGGATCAGTTCCGCGGCGCGGCGCTCCAGTGAAGCTTCTCGCGCAGCATGTCGAAGTAGCTGTAGCCCTTCGGGTGCAGCAGACGCAGGGTGTGCACAGAACGCTTGAGCCGCACGCAGTCTCCCGCACGCAGGTCGAAGCGTGTCTGGCCGTCGAAATGCACGCGCGCATCCTGCAGGGGCAGCATGGCGATGTCGATGCAGCAACTGTCGGGCAACGTGATCGGACGCGCCGTAAGCGCATGCGGACACAGCGGCACCAGGGCGATTCCGCCCACACTCGGGTGCAGGATCGGGCCATTGGCGGAGAGCGCGTAGGCGGTCGAGCCGGTCGGCGTGGACACGATCATGCCGTCCGAGCGTTGCGTGTAGACGAATTCCCCATCGATGGAGAGGTCGAATTCGATCATGCGCCCCAGATCGCCCTTGTTGACCACCACGTCGTTGAGCGCGAGCGTATGGAACACACGTTCTCCACCCCGCAGCACCTCGGCATCGAGCATGAAACGATGCTCTTCCGTGTAATGGCCGTCCAGCATCTCGCCCAGGCGCTCGCTGGCATGGCTGCGCGAGATGTCGGTCAGAAAACCCAGCCGTCCCAGATTGACCCCGACCAGGGGTACGCCATGATCGACGAGCCGGCGCGCACTATGCAGCATGCTTCCATCTCCGCCGACAACGACGGCGAGGTCAGCGCTCACACCGATGTATTCGTAGCTCGCCACCGGAAAATCGTGCACGCCACCGATCGAACTCGCGGTGCCCTGCTCGATCAATACGGTGAGGCCACGATCACGCAGATAGCGCGCGACCGAGAGCACCGACTCGGCCACGTCGGTACTCTGGTACTTGCCGATGAGGGCAATCGTGCGGAAGTTCGTGCTCATGGACCTGGATTAAACCACAATGCCCAGCCCTCGGGCATGACGCCAAAGAGTTCCGGAGAAGCCGAAGGAGAGAAGCTTTGCGGATCGCGCAACCCGGCCAATGTAACCCGGCCAACTGGCCTGCGAAGGGACGCTTCCGTAGAATCCGGGCTATATTCCCGACTGCCATGAATTCCATCGACACCCGCTCCCAGATCCTGCTCAAGACCCTGATCGAACGCTACATCGCCGATGGGCAGCCGGTTGGTTCGCGCGCACTGTCGCGCTTTTCCGGACTGGAGCTGTCACCCGCCACGGTGCGCAATGTGATGAGCGACCTAGAGGAGATGGGCTTCATTGCAAGCCCGCACACTTCGGCAGGGCGCATTCCGACGGCGCGGGGCTACCGCTTCTTCGTGGATACCCTGCTCACCGTGCAGCCACTCGGCAGCGAGCGTGTACGCGCACTGAAGGGGCAACTGCCGCCAGATCAGCCGCAACGCCTGATCAGTTCCGCCTCACATCTGCTCTCGGATCTCACACGCTTCGCGGGGGTGGTCGTCGCGCCGCGCAAGGAAGCGGTGCGCATCCGCCAGTTCGAGTTCATCAGCCTCGCCGAGAACCGGATCCTGCTCATCATCGTCACCACCGGTGGCGACGTGCAGAACCGTCTGCTCCTCACCCGCCGCGGCTATAGCTCCGCCGAACTTGGGGCCACCACGCAGTACCTGAACGAACACTACGCCGGCTTGTCCTTCGACGAGATCCGCATCCGACTCAAGGATGAACTCCGACAGCTGCGCAGCGACATGACCGAGTTGATGAGCGCAACGGTAGACGCAGGCGCGCAGGCAGCCGAGGACAACGCGTCAAATTACGTGATTTCGGGCGAAACCAACCTGCTCGATATCGACGACCTGTCCTCGAACATGTCGCGCCTGCGCGAGCTGTTCAAGCTTTTCGAACAGCGTACCGGCCTGATGCAACTGCTCGACCTGTCGAACCGGGCCGAAGGCGTTCAGATCTTCATCGGTGGCGAATCCGGCCTGGAGCCCCTGGACGGCTGCAGTGTCATCACTGCCCCGTACGAGGTGGATGGTCAGGTCGTGGGCTCCCTGGGCGTGATCGGCCCAACACGCATGGCCTACGACCGCGTGATCCCGATCGTCGACATCACCGCCCGCCTGCTCTCCAACGCGCTGTCCGCCCGCAACTGAGGGCGGACCCACACCACTGGCCGCGACAACCGAAAGAACGACAAGGAATCCGATGTCCCGTTACTGGAAAGAACCGCCTTTCAAACACGACGATACGCCCCGCACCGGCGTGCTGCTCGTCAACCTGGGCAGCCCCGAGGCACCCACCGCGGCCGCGCTGCGCCCCTACCTCAAGCAGTTTCTGTCCGATCCACGCGTGGTAGAGATTCCACGCCCGATCTGGTGGCTGATCCTCAACGGCATCATCCTCAACACCCGCCCCAAGGCCTCGGCCGCAAAATACGCCACCATCTGGACCGATGAAGGCTCCCCCCTGAAGGTGCACACCGAGCGCCAGACCAAGCTGCTCGCCGGATATCTCGCGAAAGCCGGCCACGGGGAACTCGACGTCGCGTATGCGATGCGATATGGAGCGCCCTCGATCGAGGACACCCTCAATGCAATGCGCGCACGCGGCTGCACCCGCATCCTCGTGCTACCGCTCTACCCGCAGTATTCGGCAAGCACCTCCGCCACCGTCGTGGATGAGGTGGGACGCTGCATGGCACGCTGGCGCAATCAGCCCGAAGTCCGCTTCGTACGCAACTTCCACGACCATCCAGGCTACATCGCGGCGCTGGTGCAGAGCGTGCGCGACCACTGGGCCGCGAACGGTGAACCCGATCGCCTGTTGCTCAGCTTCCATGGCGTGCCGCGGCGCTCGCTCGATCTGGGCGACCCCTATCATTGCGAATGCCACAAGACCGGCCGGCTGGTGGCGGAAGGGCTTGGCCTCGCGCCGGAGAAGGTGCTGGTAACCTTTCAGTCGCGCTTCGGCAAGGCCGAATGGCTCAAACCCTACACGCAGCCCACGCTCGAGGCGCTCGCGGCACAGGGGGTGGGCCGCGTCGACGTGATGTGCCCAGGCTTCGTCTCGGACTGTCTCGAGACCCTGGAGGAAATCGGCATGGAGTGCAGGGAGGCGTTCCTGGAGAAAGGCGGCAAGGCCTTCCACTACATCCCCTGCCTGAATGAGCGCCACGAATGGATGCAGGCACTCACCGAGCTCACGTGCGCGCACCTGGGCAACTGGCTCGCGCTGGCGCCTTCGACACCCGAAGCGCGCAAGACCAGCCTCGAACGCGCACGCAAACTAGGCGCAGCTCAATAGGGCATGTGCCGGGGGAGGCGACCCTCCCCCGCGGAGGATCCACAGGAGGATTGCGTTCAGGGGTCGAGCAGTTGCAGGTCATGGCTCACAGGCGCAGATCGCTGCGCCCGCACAGCCTCGGGCGCCTCCTCGGCAAGTTGAGCAGAAAGCGACGCGAGCCTGCGCACCACGGCGGTGGCGACTTGGCGCTTGAAGCGCTCCTGCACCTCATCGGTAGCCAGCGCAAGCGCAGCCGGATTGACCTCCAGGTAGCTCAGCGGCTCGAGCGACACGACCGTGAGCATGTGACGATGCTCGAGCTGGTCCAGCCAGGCCTGCACACCGAACACCTCGCCCGGGCCGAGCTCCATGACCCGCTTGCCGTTCCTAGAGAGTTCGACCCGCCCCGCAAGCACGATACCGAACCGCTGGTCGGTATCACCTTCGCGCATCAAGGCCACCTCCTGCTCCACCTTGCGCCACGAGCAGATGCGCAGCACCTCCCACAGGTCCACATCCTCGAACTCTGTAAAGAAGGCCATGCGGCGCAACTGAGTGAAACGCGCCGAATCCGGCGGCACGTAGCTCTCGTCCAGGATGCGGTAGCGAACCGCTGCCAGATCCTTGGCAAACTCCGCGCCATTGCGGTAACGCGAGTACAGGTCCTTTTCCAGCGCCTTGCGGATCACCGCGTCCATCTGCTCGGGCACGTCCGGGTTCAGCTGCGAGACCGAGGGCGGATCGGCGTTGATGATCTTGTAGACGAGCTGCGCCGGATTGCTGGCGCGGAATGGCAGCCGCCCGGTGAGCATGTGGAACAGCACGACACCAAGCGAATAGAGATCGGTCTTCTGGTTGAGCGGGTAGCCCTTGATCTGTTCCGGGCTCATGTAGGCGGGTGAACCGACCCCCATGATGAAGGTGGAGTCGGTATCGAGCTTCTTGTTGATGTTGAGCGCCAGACCGAAGTCGGTAATTTTTACATTATCGCGCTCATCCACCAGGATGTTCGCCGGCTTGATGTCGCGATGAACGACCCCCTGCCGATAGGCGTGATCCAGCGCCATGCAACACTTGAACACGATCGCGATCGTGCGATGGATGGGCAGCAGGTTCTCGAACCCGCAATAACGCTCGAGTGACTCACCCGGGAAATACTCCATTACCACATATGCCTGCTCGGCATCGACCGAAGCATCGAAGATACGGATGATATTCGGGTGATCAAGGCGCCCGGACACCGCCTGCTCCGCCCGAAGCAGCTTGATCAGGCGCCGGCTCCATTTGGCCTCGTCGCGGCCGCGGTCGCCGAAGCGCACATGCTTGAGCGCCACGGGCGTAGGGTAATCGTCGCACTCGGCGAGATAGACCACCGCCGTTGCACCACGGCCGATTTCCCTGATGATCCTGTACTTCCCGATCCGGTCCGGAGTCGCGTTCATCTTCATCCCGTGGAGGCAGGCGCCCCACTACGCAGCGCTGGAAAACAGTGCAATTCTTGCACGAAGCGGCCTGCACGAGGCAATGTAATGCACCCGGCCTGCATTACCCTTGCCCGCCCCCCTTACCCGACGGAGACGAGAACTTGAACGAGCCTGCCGACCTGGTCATCAACACGCGCTGGATCGCCCCGGTCGCACCCGTCGACACCGTCCTCGAGAACCACGCAGTGGCCGTTCGGGATGGACGCATCGTGGGCGTGATGCCTCAGGCCGAAGCGCACCGCCACTATCGAGCCGAACGTGTGGTGAGCCTGCCCACCCATCTGCTCATCCCCGGCATGGTGAATCTTCATGCGCACGCAGCAATGAACCTCATGCGCGGCATCGCCGACGACCTGCCGCTGATGCGCTGGCTGCAGGAAGCCATCTGGCCCACCGAGGCCCGCCACGTAAGCCCGGCATTCGTCCGCGACGGCACGCGTCTTGCGGCCGCCGAGATGCTGCGCGGTGGCGTTACCACCTGCAACGACATGTATTTTCACCCCGAGGCCGCTGCAGAGGCCTTCGCCGAGATGGGCATGCGCGCGGTCGTCGGCATGGTCATGCTCGAGTTCCCCACCCCTTACGCGAGCGACGCCGACGACTACCTGCGCAAAGGTCTTGCTGCGCGCGACCGCTGGTCCGCGCACCCCCTGATTCAGTTCTCGGTCGCGCCCCATGCACCGTACACAGTTTCGGACGCCAGCTTCGCGCGTGCGCTGGCCATTGCCGAGGAGCTCGATCTCGCCATTCATATCCATGTGCACGAAACCAGCCAGGAGATCGCTGACTCGCTCGCCGCCCACGGCTGCCGCCCGCTAGCTCGTCTGGCGCGGCTGGGGGTGCTCGGCCAGAACACGATCGCAGTTCACGTAGTGCATCTCGACGAGACCGATCTGGAGCTTCTCCAACGCCACGCCTGCAGCGTGGCACACTGCCCCACCTCGAACATGAAGCTCGGTAGCGGCATCCCCGATATATCGCGAATGCTCGCTGCAGGCCTGCGCGTGGGATTGGGTACGGACGGCGCCGCAAGCAACAACCGCCTCGACATGTTCCACGAAATGCGTCACGCAGCCTTGCTGGCCAAGGCCGCCTCCCGCGACCCAACAGTCGTCCCTGCTCAGACCGCACTGCGCATGGCGACACTGGACGGCGCAAGCGCACTGGGAATGGCCGACCGGATCGGCTCGATCGAGGTTGGCAAGCTGGCCGACCTGTGCGCAGTCGATCTCGGTGCAGTGGATTGCCAACCGTGTTTCGACCCCGTTTCACACCTTGTCCATGTCGCGGGTCGCGAGCATGTTTCACACGTCTGGGTAAATGGTGAAACCCGCGTGGACAAAGGCGCTGCGCTGTTGCATATTAACGACAGCGAATTGCTCCGCCTTTCGTCGGTGTGGCAAACTAGGTTCAGTAATTGAAGTGGATATACAGAGTCTTTCGTACGCGAAGACGGTAGTCCGGCTGTCTTCATCCCTTTCAATGGCATTACCGGCGACTCGCCCATCAAAGAGGAAACCATGATCAAACAAACCAAGAAGCAGATGCTCATGCTGGCCGCCATCGCCTCGATTGGCCTGTCCGCTCCGAGCGCCTTTGCGCAGGTAAACGACGTCGTCGTGTCGGGCGCCAGCGAAATCCCTTACGTCATCGACGCGCGCAACGTGGTCGCCCGCAGCGGTACCGGCCTGTGCTGGCGCACCGGCTACTGGAGCCCGGCTGCCGCTTCGACCGCCCTGGCCGGTGAGTTCCCGGTCGGCTGCGCGTGCGATGCCGACATCGTCCCGGCCGACAAGTGCACCGCCCCGGTCGCTGCTGCTGCTGCCCCGGCTCCGAAGCCCACCGCCGACAAGGTGAAACTGGCCGCCGACGCCCTGTTCGACTTCGACAAGGCCACCCTGAAGCCGGAAGGCCAGGCCAAGCTCAACGAACTGGCTGCGCAGGCCAAGTCCCTGAAGCTGGAAGTCATCCTCGCCGTCGGCCACACCGACCGTATCGGCTCGGAAGCCTACAACCAGCGACTGTCCGAGCGCCGTGCCGCCGCCGTCAAGACCTACCTGGTCTCGCAGGGTGTCGACGCCAACCGCATCTACACCGAAGGCAAGGGCGAAGCCCAGCCGGTGACCGGCAACCAGTGCGACAAGGTCCGTGGCCGCGCCGCGCTGATCTCCTGCCTGCAGCCGGATCGTCGCGTCGAAGTGGAAGTCATCGGCTCCAAGTAATTCCGGAACCGCATGCGCGAAAGCCCTGCCTCGGCGGGGCTTTTTCATTTCTGCCGGGCGTCCCGCGCTCCCGGCGTCCCGCCATCAAGGACCATCGACCCTCATGAACACCCTGAACGCCGATCCCGCCGAACTGCAGAAATTCAGCGAACTCGCCCACAGATGGTGGGACCCCGCATCCGAGTTCAAGCCCCTGCACGAGATCAACCCGCTCCGCTTGGGGTGGATCGACGGCAAGGCCGGACTGGCGGGCAAGAAGGTGCTCGATGTCGGCTGCGGCGGCGGAATCCTCTCCGAGGGGATGGCTGCGCTCGGCGCTGAGGTGACCGGCATCGACCTGTCGGATAAGGCACTCAGCGTGGCACGGTTGCACCTGTTCGAAAGCGGCCACAAGGTGGAGTACCGGCTGATCAGCGCAGAGCAGCACGCCGCGGACGACCCGCAGCACTACGATGTGGTGACCTGCATGGAGATGCTGGAGCACGTCCCGAACCCCGCAAGCACCATCGCTGCCTGCGCCGCCCTGGTGAAGCCTGGTGGACACGTCTTTCTGTCCACGCTCAATCGCAACCTCAAGTCCTACGTCTTCGCGATCATCGGCGCAGAGTACGTGCTCAAGTTGCTCCCCGCCGGGACGCACGAGTACGCGAAGTTCCTCAAGCCCTCCGAACTGACACGGCATTGTCGCCAAGCCCGGCTTGAGGTGCGCGACATCATCGGTCTGGCCTACAACCCGCTGAGCCGCGTCTACAGCCTTGGGCCAGACACCGACGTGAACTACATGGTGCACACGCAGAGCCTGAGTTGAGCGCCCGACCGACCGCAGATACAGGATCGTAGATGGCACAACCCCAGGATTCATTCAGGACCATCTTCCTCGCCTTTCTGCGCCTCGGATTCACATCCTTTGGCGGACCGGTGGCCCATCTGGGCTATTTTCACGCCGAGTTCGTAACCCGGCGTGCATGGCTCACCGAGCGAGGCTATGCAGACCTCGTCGCGCTGTGCCAGTTCCTGCCGGGCCCTGCGAGCAGCCAGATCGGCATGGGAGTCGGCTATGCGCGCGCCGGACTCCCGGGCGCGCTGGCGGCGTGGCTCGGTTTCACGCTCCCCTCTGCGGTGGCGATGATCCTGCTTGCACTCGGCATGCAGCACTGGGGATCGATGCCGGACGGCGTGCTGCACGGACTGAAGGTGGTGGCGGTCGCGGTCGTCGCACAAGCGGTGTGGGGCATGATGCAAAAACTCTGCCCTCAAGTGCCGCACAAACTCCTCATGGCTGGCGCCACGCTGTTCCTGCTTGCTTTGCCATCGGCATGGAGTCAGATCGCTGTCATCCTTGCGGGTGCGCTGATCGGTCGCCGCTTGTTCGCCGGACAGGCCAACCCCGCACACTCGCCACCCATCGCGCAGATGAGCCGGAGGGTCGCTCTTGGCCTGCTGCTCGGCTTCGCCGTGCTTCTCGCAGGCCTGCCCGTGTTGGCCGCATCGTTCGAGAATGCCACCTTGGCGATGGTGGATGTGTTCTATCGCAGCGGCGCCCTGGTATTCGGTGGCGGCCACGTCATGCTGCCCTTGCTGCAGGCCGAGGTCGTCCCGCCCGGCTGGGTGGACAACGACACCTTCCTCGCCGGGTATGGCGCTGCACAGGCGGTGCCCGGACCACTCTTCACCTTCGCGGCCTTTCTTGGCGCATCCGCCGACGGGCCGGTCAACGGCTGGGCGGGCGGCATGCTCGCCCTGGTGGCGATCTTCGTGCCGGCCTTTCTGCTCGTGCTTGGTGCCCTGCCCTTCTGGGACCGGCTACGTTCCAGCACCGCAGCACGCGCCAGCCTCATCGGCGTCAACGCTGCGGTCGTCGGCCTGCTGCTCGCTGCACTCTACGACCCGGTATGGACAAGCGCGATCCACGCACCCGCTGACCTGATGCTCGCCGCACTCGCCCTGCTCGCCTTGATGCGATTCAAGGCACCGCCCTGGGCGGTCGTTGTGCTCACTGCACTGCTCGGCGGGCTGCTGCAGGCGTGGGCCACCTGAACGCGAGGCGGCCGCGATCGCTGATCCCTCTTGCAACCGCATCCCATGGCCCGAACGCTCAGGCGTCCTCAAGGATCAGGACCAGCAACTCCTTTGGCCCATGTGCGCCATAGGCAAGCGTTTGCTGAATATCGGCGGTTTTTGAAGGCCCCGACACCAGCAATGCGTTGGTCGGCAGTCCCGCGGCCCAGTTGTGCTCGTGCATGAAGTCGTGGAAGTTGTCCCGCACCTCGCTCGCGTTCAGCAGCGCGATATGAAAGGGCGGCACCAGACTCATCAGTCGCGGCTCCTCAGGCGTCGGCCAGAGCACAAGGCTGCCGGTCGCGGCGATCCCGCCGAGCGTTCCCGTCAAGCTGGCCGGGGTATGGAAGAAGAGTTCGTCTTTCCACTCTTCCACCGGTCGATCGTAGGCCTTCAGACGAATCGCGCACGGACTCGACGCAAGGTGTTCGGCGAGCTGCCGCCCGTGGGCGGTGGCGGGCGAAACAAGCAACTCGCCGATTCCCCGCGCCACGAGCGCCTCGACCACCCGCGCAGGCCACCCGGCGCGGGTGCTCAACTGTGTTTCGCCATGGACCGCCTCGAGCATCTGCCGAAGGCGTGGTATGCGGGCTTCGTCGCTGTACCGCCACGGCTCCGTAAGCAGGTCGATATCGTAATCATCGGCAACCGGCGTCGTACCCTGAAGGCTACCGCGCAGCTTGCCCAGTATCCGTTGCTTTGCATTCATTGCGTCCATGCTCCCCAGATCGCTCATTGGTCGCCAAGATGCTCACGGGCGAGTTCGTGAAGGGTGCGCGGCGCAAGCTTCGGCGCGCTGCGGTGCTCGGTCCATGGGCCGATGCTGGCCGGCATCAGCCCCCTCATCCGCGTTCCGGCGTACATCGCTGCCCGGTACAGCGCAGGCGAAGTGTTGAGCGTACGCCAGGCCTTCCAGATCATCGTCTCCCTCTTCGAGTACTTGGCGCCCTGGCCGCGCATGTGATGCGGCGCCTCCGTCGGCGGGCGCACCGCCTCCTCGCGCAGCCGGCGCAAGAGGGAGGGGATCGGGATCTTGACCGGGCATACCTCTCCGCAGGCGCCGCACATCGACGACGCGGTAGGCAGGTCACGGGTGGTCTCCAAGCCAAGCATGTGCGGCGTGACGATCTTGCCGATCGGCCCCGGATACACGGTTCCGTAGGCGTGGCCTCCGATACGGGTGTAGACCGGGCAGTGGTTCATGCATGCACCACAGCGGATGCAATTGAGCGTCTGACGCAGTTCGCCGTCTGCGAAGGCCTGGGTGCGGCCGTTGTCGAGCAGCACCAGATGCACTTCCTGCGGGCCGTCGAGTTCGTTCGCCTTGCGCGGACCGGAGATCATGTTTACGTAGGTCGTGATCGCCTGTCCGGTTGCCGAGCGTGTCAGCAGCGAAAGCAGCGGGATCACGTCACGCAGGTTCTCGACCACCTTCTCGATGCCCGTCACTGCGATATGGACCGGCGGCACCGTGGTCGACATGCGGCCATTGCCCTCGTTCTCGACCAGCAGCAGGGTTCCGGTCTCCGCAATGGCGAAGTTGACGCCCGAGACGCCGATGTCGGCCTCGAAGAAGTTGCGGCGGAGGGTTTCGCGACCGATCTGGATCAGGCGGTCCACGTCTTCGGTGTAATCGACGTTCAGCCGTTCGTGGAACAGCTTAGCGACCTGCCCCGCATTGAGGTGGATCGCCGGCATGATGATGTGCGCGGGCTTCTCTTCGCGCAGTTGGACGATGAACTCGCCCATGTCGGATTCGAGGCAGTCCACGCCACGCTCGCCAAGGTAATGGTTCATCTCCATTTCCTCGGACACCATCGATTTGCCCTTGATCACCTTCTTCGCCGCATGACGTTCGGCGATACGGTGCACGATCGCGTTCGCCTCCTCGACCGTCTCGGCCCAATGAACCTGCACGCCGTTACGGGTGAGGTTGGCTTCGAGGCGCTCGAGCAGATCCGGAAGCTTCGACAGCGCCCGCGCCCGCACCCGGTTACCGAAAGCCCGCAGGCGCTCCAGTTCCTCGCCATCGGGGAACTGGCTGCGACGCTTGTCCATGAGAAAATCCATCGCGCCCCGGAAGTTGCGCCGCAGTTGCGGATCGGCGAGCGCCTCGCGCGCGTTGCGCTTGAAGGCGATCGGCATCGCGGGGGTATCGGCCAGGCCGTTCATGTTGCACCTCCCTTGCGCGCAGACGCAGTACGGCGCAGCAGGAAGCTCGCCAAATGCTCGCCGCGCAGCGCATCGCCCTGCTTTTCGAAGCAACCGTTGATATTCAGCAGACAGCCGCAATCGGCGCTGACCACCTCGGCCGCGCCCGAGCCTTTCAACGCGGCCGTCTTGTCCTTGACCATCGCGCCGGAGATGTCGGGCATGCGCACGCTGAAGCTTCCACCGAATCCACAGCATTCGCTTTCGTGGTCATGATCGACCCGCTCGACACCCGGGAGCTGTGCCAGCAGCGCCCGACCATGCACATGCGTATTCATCTCGCGCCGCGCCGAACAGGAGGTGTGCAGCGCCACCTTGACCGGCGCACCGTTGTGTTCGAACTCGACCTTGCACACTTCAAGCAGGAACTCGGCCAGCTCGTAGGTCCGTGCGGCAAGCGACTCGACCTGTCTCAACGTCTGCGGCTCGTCCTTGAACAGTTCAAAGTAGTGATGACGGAACATGCCGGCACAGGAACCGGACGGGATCACCACCGGCCAGTCACCACCGAACAGTGCGAGTTGCGCCCGCGCGACCTCACGCGCCTCGTCGGTATAGCCCGAGGTGTACGCGGGTTGGCCACAGCAGCTCTGGCCCTGCGGGAAATGCACCTTGATACCCTCGCGCTCAAGCAGGCGGATGGCGTCCATCCCTGCACCGGGAAAGAACACATCGATCACGCAGGTGCCGAACAGATACACATCCGACGGTTTGGCGGGATAGCTGCGCGCAGCTTCGAGCGGAGGCGCCACACGCGTCGCGTTGGCAGGTACGGAGGACGGATGGCTCATTCGCTTCGGCTCCAGAAAACGATGCCCTTGATTGTGAAGCAGTCGCAGCGTCGCCGCGACTGCCGGAAACACTGATGGCGGGAGGCCATTCCGCCTCCCGTCACCTTCACCCCGCAGCGAGCAGCGGGTCGCTGACACCCAGCGCGTAGATCGCGATCATCGCGATCGCGCCGGTCATCAGCACGTAGTACACGGTCGGCCAGAACGTCTTGCGCAGGATTGCCCCCTCCCGGCCGAGCAGCCCCACGGTCGCGGAGGCCGCAACCACGTTGTGGATCGCCACCATGTTGCCGGCCGCAGCACCGATCGCCTGTACCGCCACGATCAGCGCCCCCGAAATACCCAGCGTGTTCGCAACCCCGAACTGGAACTGGCTCAGCATCATGTTGCTCACCGTATTCGAGCCGGCGATGAAGGCACCGAGCGCACCGACCGAGGGTGCCAGCAGGGGATAGACGTTGCCGACACTGTCGGCCACCCACTGCGCCATCGCGATCGGCATGCTCGGAAGATCTGCCGCATTGACGCCGGAGTTGATCAGGATGCGCACCATCGGCACGGTGAACAGCAGCACGAATCCGGCGCCAAGCAGCACCCGCGAGGACTCGCCCACCGCCTTCACCAGCGAGCGTGCATGCATGCCGTGCAGGAACACGGTGATCAACACCACTGCCACCAGGATCCCGCCAGGCAGGTAGAGCGGCTGAAAATTCGCACTCACGCCCTTCTCGCCAAGCAGATTGGGGAAATTGAGCACCACCGCCTTGAGCGCACTTCCAACCTCCGGGAACACACGACTCAACACCAGCAGCGCTCCCACCAGCACGTACGGGAGCCAGGCGCGGATTACGCCGATCTCGCGGTGTTTCGGCAGCGCATCGAGCTTCATCTCGACACTGCCCATCCATTCACTCGGCCACTCCTTTGCATCGGCGAAATCCCACGCCTTCTTCGGCACGAGGAAACCCGCACGCGCGGCCGTGGTGACGATCGCCAGACCGACGAGCCCCCCCAGCAGGGACGGGAATTCGGGCCCGAGGAAAACACCGGTGAATGCATACGGCACGGTGAACGCAACACCGGCGAAGAGCGCGAACGGCAGCACCTCCAGGCCAGCCTTCCAGCTCTTCTCACGCCCGAAGAAACGGGTCAGCATCATCGCCATGATCAACGGCATCACCGTGCCGACCAGCGCATGGATGATCGCCACGTTGCTGGTGATGAGCTGCAGGAACACCTCCCAGCTCGAGCCCCTGGCAGAAAGTTCGGCGCCGATGGTCGCCGTATCGAGCCCGCTATTCACGCCGATGATGATTGGCGTACCCACCGCACCGAACGACACCGGCGTGCTCTGCACCAGCATGCCCAGCAGCACTGCCGCCAGCGCCGGAAAGCCGATCGCCACCAACAGCGGTGCGGCGATCGCCGCTGGCGTGCCGAATCCCGACGCCCCCTCGATGAAGCAGCCGAACAGCCAGGCGATGATGATGGCCTGGATGCGGCGATCAGGGCTGATCGTGGCGAAGCCCGACCGGATCGCGGTAATGCCGCCGGAGTACTTGAGCGTATTCAGCAGCAGGATGGCGCCGAAGATGATCCACAGCACGCCCACCGTGATCACGAGCCCCTGGAGGGTCGAAGCCAGCACGCGATTGATGCTCATGTCCCAGGCGAAGAGCGCGATCAACGCGGTGACGACATAGACGAAAGGCATCGCCCGCTTTGCGGGCCAGCGCAGCCCGACAAGCAGGATCGCCGCAAGCAGGATGGGCGAGAACGCCAGCAGGGCAAGGGTTCCGGGCTGCATCCCTCACCCCCCCACAACCGTGCGGCAGCCAGCGTCCGCATCGAAGACTATCGTGACAAAAAATCGCATTTACTCTCCCCCTTCCCCTCAGAAGTCCTACTGGAAAATAGATAGTGGTCTTACCACTTCACCACGTTGTGACCTAGACTAGGGGAGCGACCGGAAGCTGTCAATGGAATTCATCAACTTTTCCGATAGCCACATAACTCGTATCCAGTACACCTCGCCCGCACGCAAGACGGCACTTGCCCTCCTCCCCCTGCGCCGCTAGATTCGGCAGCAGTTTTCGTCTCCCCGCACGAACGCAGTCCTCCACGGAACCCCCTGATGAAAGCCACCCCCTTGCAACAAAGAAGACTCTCTGACGACATCGTGGAGCGTATCGAAACCCTGATCCTCGAAGGCAGCCTGCGCCCGGGCGAGCGCCTGCCCGCCGAGCGTGCGCTGGCCGAGGACTTCGGCGTCTCACGTCCATCGCTCCGAGAGGCGATCCAGAAGCTTGTCGCACGCGGCCTACTGATCAGCCGTCATGGAGGTGGAACCTTCGTCAGCGACTCCTTGGGTTCGTCCTTCCGCGACCCGATGCTCGAGCTGCTGGAGAACAATCCGGAAGCCCAGCGCGACCTCATCGAGTTCCGCCACACATTGGAGGGGGCCTGCGCCTACTACGCGGCCCTACGCGCCACGGACCTCGACCGTCAGCGTCTGAAGGCCGCTTTCGAACGCGTGCAGGATTGCTACCTGCAGCAGGGGCGCGTCAGCCGCAGCGAGGAAGGCCGGACCGACGCCCTTTTCCATCTCGCAATCGCCGAGGCGAGCCACAATGCCGTGCTGTTGCACACCATCCGCAGTCTGTTCGATCTGCTCGAACACAATGTGGTGACGAACATCGGCGGCATGCTGCCGCTCGGTAGCGTGGTCCGCGACAGGCTGCTCGCGCAGCACGAGGCCCTGTACCGCGCAATCGTCGACGGCCGGGCCGACGACGCGCGGCGCAAGGCCTCGGAACACCTCGATTACGTACAGGAGGTCCTCGTCGACACCCTCGACGAGGCGAAGAGGATCGAGCGCGCCAAGCGCCGCCGCGAGCCCGCCTGAGCGCTGCGGGTCCATTCAGATCCCGCCCATGCTACCGAGCGGCATCCGGATCCGTGCCGGTGCCCCTGTCAAGCCACGGCTCGTCCGGATCAAGCCGCCGGGCTTAGCGCACGCCCTCGGAGCGCACCCGCAACGCCTGCAGTGCGCGTTGGCCGGCACGCCCTGAAAGCTCCAGTCCCAGCCGCGTCTGCTCGAGCTTGAGCGCATCGCGCGTGCGCGCGCCGATCATCCCGTCCACTTCGCCAATGTCATGGCCCCGTGAGATCAGCAAGGACTGCAGTTCGCGCCGCTCGGCGCGCGAAAGCCCGGGGTCCTCGGTGGGCCAGGGCGTCACGAAAGGCCGGCCGCCGCGCAGGCGGTCGGAGAGATGCGCAATCGCAAGACCGTAGCTTTCGGCAGCGTTGTAGGAATACAGCGCATCGAAATTGCGCGTTATGAGGAAGGCCGGCCCTGCCTCGCCGGCCGGCAGGAGCAAAGCCGCTTGCGTTCCAGCAGCCGGCATGGGGCGACCATCCAGGCGCTTCACTCCGCGCGCAACCCATTCCGAAACCGCACGCTTGTTCTTGCGCCCGGCGTCGGACACCTTCATCCCGGCCGGCAAGCCAACCTCGAATCCCCACGGCAGATCGCTGCGCCAGCCCGCTCGCTTGAGGAAGTTCGCGGTCGACGCCAGCGCATCCGGTACGCTGTCGACCAGGTCGCGGCGCCCGTCGCCATCGAAGTCGACCGCCAGGCGCATGAACGTCGAGGGCATGAACTGCGTATGCCCGAATGCACCCGCCCAGGAGCCGGTCAGACGCTCAGGCGCAACATGGCCTTCCTGGACGATCTTGAGCGTGGTGATGAACTCGCCACGGAAGAAGGCTTGCCGCCGCCCGAAGCAGGACAGTGTGGACAGGGAGCTCAACAGCGGCCGGCTGCCGAAGTTGCGCCCGTAGTTGCTTTCCACCCCCCACACGGCAACCACGGTGGCGCGGTCGATGCCATACTCGGCCTCGACCCGCTCCAGCACGGTCTTCCACTCGGAGAGCATCGCGGTGCCGTCGGTGACACGCTCTTCGTCCACCAGCGCGGCGAGGTAATCCCAGATCGGCGTGACAAATTCCGGCTGGGCGTCCAGAAAGCCAAGCACGGCCATATCGGGCGCCAGATCGGCGATCTGTGCATCGAACACTTCTTCGCGCACCCCTTGGCGGATCGCCTCGCCGCGCAGATCCGCGACACAGGACGTAAACGCCGCCTCATCTGCAGCGGCGGGTGCAGAGACGGAGAGGGTCGAGAAGGCTGCGACAAGCAGGAGCGAACGGGAGCGCATGGTTCTGTCAGCGAAAGACGACTATCCGGGCGAGCAGTCTACCATCGCGCACCACCGGGATCCGGCGTGCGTATCTGCCGGCCGCGCAACTCAACGCTCCACCTTGACCATCCGCCCAGGCGCCACCCACACGCCACGCTCGAGAAGCTTCGCACCGTCGAACACCAGCCAGCTCTGGCCACCGTAGTGGGGCAACGGGCGCACGAGCGCCTCCAGCGCCGCCGCGTCCTGCCCGGCCACCACCGCCAAGGGCGGCCCTTCCGTGCGCCGGACGGTCCACACGCGTGCGCTTCCTCCAGCAGGCATGCCCTCGACCTGTGTCGCGAGCCCCGCCTGCGCCAACGCGCGCTCCACTGCAGGCATAGTGCCGATCAGCAGCACCGGCCCGCCGTCGACATGCAGGGCCTCGAAGCCCGCGATCACGGCCTCCCGCTCGAACAAGCGCTGCGCCAGCGTACGCGCTGCAGCGGAGATCGCAGCCTCCGGGAGGCGCACCGCTGCGCTCGCCCCAAGGCCCCCCGGTAAGGCAAGTGCATCGGCAAGCACGAGACGGGGCTGGGGGGCGACGATCCATTGCCGCAGGATGGGCGGCAGCTGCTCGGGTTCGGGCACGCGCCAGAGTCGCAGATCGGGATCAAGGCTGAGTGTTTCAGGCACGAAGGGCAGATCGATGACGGCCTCGGCGCGGGTCTCCGAGAAGCCCACCGAACGTGTGCTGGAGAGATCACTGGCACTTGCACGAACCTCCAGGCGCAGCGCGTACGCCGGCGCAGGTTGCGTAAGCACGAGGCGGATGCGGGCATCGCGCCCGGCCTCAGCAGCCCGTTCCAGCCACGCGCGCTCGATGCCGGGTGCAGCCCCCCCTCGGCGCTCCAGCCACTGGCTGAAGAATCCCTCGAGAGAACGTCCCGCGGCCCGCTCGAACGCAGCGCGCAGATCCTCCCAGCCTGCAGTGCGGAAGCGGTGCTGCGTCCAGAAACTACGAATCGCATGTGAAAACGCCTCCGCACCGATCTCGTCCTCCAGCATCACGAACAGCATCGCGGCCTTGCCATAGCCAATCGCAGCGGCAGCCCCATGGGTGCGCGACCGAAACGCCGCAAGCGGCGCGTGCGCGTCTGCCGGTAGCGCAGCAAAATCTCGTATCCACCCTAGGCGCATCTCCCTCGCCTGGGCCGCAGAGTCGTCTACCCGGTACGCGTAGTCGGCCATGAAGGTGGTCAGGCCCTCGGACCAGTTTCCACGTGCGTAATCCACCATGACCCCGTTACCCCACCAGTTGTGCAGCACCTCATGACCAAGAGAGGTGGCACGGATAAAAGGCAGCCGCAACACCTGTTCCCCGATGTAGGTCAGCGTCGGCATGCCGAATCCGGTGGGAAGCGGGCTCGCGACCACGGAGAACTCGGTGAAGGGATAGGCCCCGATGAGGCCCGAATAGCGCTCGATGTAGCGCTGGCTGTCCGCAAGATAGCCATCGGCGAGCCCGGGCTCGCCGTCCAGCGCAGGCGGGAAGTAGGTGCGCAGTCGCAAGGGGCGCCCGTCGTCCTGTGCGACGGTTCGCTCACGTACCGTCCAGGGGCCGGCCATCAGGTCGATCCCGTCCGTCGGGTGCTCAAAGACAAAGTGGGCACGATAGACGCCATCGGCGGGGGCCGGCAAGCTTTCCTCCACCAGGCGCCCCGGCACCAGCGCTCGCTGCGCGCCACGCACACGGAGGTTCACCGCGTACGAGAACAGATCCGCCGGACGGGGATACCACGCGCTCCCCGCCGAGAGGTAACTCCCCTGTGGTGAGGCCATCGGCGGCATCGATTGCAGTACGCCGCGATGATCGCGCGCCTGCTCGAGCGCGGGCAGCGTACCCGCATAGCGCAACACCAGCGCCTCGCCCGCGGGGTTGTCCAGCGCCCAGGCACGCAGCGCCCCGCGCGCCCCAAGCGGACGGACCTGCAGCGCTCGTGCCCCCGCCTGCGCCGACACCGGGCGCAGTGACTCATGCAGGACGAAGCGAAAGTGCGCATCCTCTGCAAGCCACTCAGCCTGCACGGCGATCTGCCGTGTGGCCGGGTCCAGTTCCACGTCCAGCACCAACTGACCGGCGGCAATCGGCCCCGCCATACCGGACGCAGGAATGGGCAGGCAAAGCAAAGCCGTGGCGAGCAAGGCAAACCTGCGCCACAGGCCGCTCACGACACAGCGATTCATCGTTCTCCCCCGATCACTGCCCCCCCGCACGAATCACACATCCGACACTTCCGGCACGGCCGACACAAACTCCGCGCTCAACCCTCGGGCGGGAAGCGGATCACCACGTCGATACGCCTACCGTCGCGTTGCACGACCAGCGGCAACCAGGTGCCGGAAGGCTGCTCGCGCACAGCCGTAACGAGTTGCCGGGAGGTGCGTGCGGGCCGCCCCGCGACTTCCAGGACGACATCAGCCGCCTTCAGCCCACTGCGCTCCGCAAGACTCCCCGATCTGACCTCACGCAAACGCACCCCGCCCTCCACCTCCTCCAGCCACACGCCCAGACGGGGTGGCGGTGGAGGTGCAGTGCGTTCACTATCCACGGCAAAAACGGCGTCCGCCAGGCCGGATGGAAGGCTGGCACACGGAACGCCTGCAGGTACCGGCAGGAGTTGCCCGATGCTGTACTCCCCCAGGTCGCGCAGCTGATGCGCCACGCCATACCCAAAACGGACGTGTCCGCTACCGAGGATGCCGACGGCAAGCGGCAGGCTGCCATCGGGCGCGGCATGGCGACGGCGCCCATCCAGCAGCGCCTCGGCCATTGCACGGTCCCAGTTCAACTGGGAGTCCACGAAGTTGCGGAAGGCACGCTCACTCTCCGCCTCCAACTTGTCTTCGTCGCGCGCCGCCGCGTGGTGGCCGTGCACTTCACGCAGGAAGGCCATGTAGTCCGGCGCCGGCTCGGCCGGGCGCCCCACCCCCTCCAGTTCGGACGCGTCCATCGCCGCCCGACCACGTTCCGCGATCCCGCGCGTTACCGATGCATCCACGTTGAGGGCCAGCATCGGGATGCGGTGCAGGCGGGCGAAGTGGAAAAGCGGCAGATACAGTTCTGCCGGCATGCTCCACACTTCGTCCCACTCACTCAGGGAAAGGAACTCAGCCTCGCCGAGTTCTCCAGCCACCCAGCGATCCAGCACCGCCTGCGCCCGGCGAGGAAACATCTCGAAGCCGATGACCATGTGCGGACGCTGGGCGTGCAAGGCTGCAAGGGTATGCAACTGCCAGCGATGGTGATCCATGTCGTCGTGCTGCTCGCCAAGGAGAACGACGTCGCGCTGCCCCATGGCAATCAGCAGACCGGTCGGTGCCACCAGCTGTGGTGTCGCGCCGTCGACACGTGCCCAGTTGCCGGGCGCCAGACAGTCGGTTTGCTCGGACGCTACCGCAGCCTGCGCAGACAGGGAGATCAAAAGGGCCGCCGAGAGCACGACTGCCCCCAGGCTTGAACGAGCACGCATGATGAGTATCCGGGAGACGGTAACCACCGGTAGAGCGAGCCGGATCCCCGCGAGTTCCGCACTACCCGGATGCCATGCCCGGCAACAGGCTCAACCCGGGAAGTGATCGACCCTGTCGGTGATCAGGCCTTCGAGGCCGAGTGCCGCCAGGCGGGCCGCCTCGGCATCCGTGTTGACGGTATAGGCCAGCCGGCGGAACCCGGCCTCAGCGACCACCTTCGCAGTCTCCTCGTTCCACGCCGCCTGCGCGGCGACGATCGCGACGCAGCCCAGGCGTGCAGCACAACTGCGCCAACCCGGCACCAGTCGTTCGCAGAGCAAGGCCCTCGGCACCCCGGGCGCAGCGCTCGCCGCCGCCGCGAGCGCGGGCAGCGAAAAGGAGCTAAGCAAGGGGGGCGGTGCCGATCGCCACTGCGCACGAAGCACCTCACCGACACGCCGGCCTGTGCGCTCTTCGTCACCGGGCGCAGGCTTGATCTCGACATTCAGCATCCAGCCATGCGCCTCGCACTCCTGAATGACCCCGGCGAGCGTCGGGAGCCTCTCGCCCGCGTAACCCGGCCCGTGCCAGCTTCCCGCATCGAGCCTGGACAGGGCCGCCCAATCGAACTCGACCGCAGCACCATGGCCATCGGTCGTGCGTTCCAGCAGATCATCATGAAGCAGGAACACTTCGCCGTCAGCGCTCAGGCGGGCATCACACTCGAACATGCGGAAACCATTCGCCGCACCCGCGCGGAACGCAGCAATGGTGTTCTCAGGCGCCAGCAACCCTGCACCTCGATGCGCGATCCAGCGCGGATAGGGCCATCCGCCCCGCGTTTCGAGCACGCCGGGGCGGGCCTCGCCGCTCGGACTGCGATCGCCGGGGGTCACTCCGCCGACTCGGGCTTGGGCTTGCGCCGGGGCTTCGACGCCCCCTTGCGCCCGCCACCACCACCTGTTTCATCGCTGTCCGCCTTGGTCGCAACGACCGCCAACTGAGACGAGGCGTGCGCCTCCACCTCGGCCCCGCTCCCATGCTTCACCGCCGCGGGCGAGGACGCCGACTCCGCCGGCTGATCAGCAGGGCCAGAGGCCTTGGCCTTCTGCGCCCGCCCGGTCTCCTTCTTTGTCCCTCTCGTCCCCTTTTGCGCCCTTGATCCCTTCTCACCCTTCTCACCCTTCACAGCGGCTGCGCCTGCAGGCGAACTGTCGGCCGCCGGAGGGTTGTCCGCCTTGGCCGGTGCCACGAGGGGCACATCGGTTTCAGCCACGGTGGCACGGGCGCGCCGCCCGCGGGAAGAACGGGCGCTCGACGGGGCAGGCGGCATCGTGCGAGCAGGCTCCTGCCCCTCCCCATCCGCCGGAACGGCTGCACTGGCTTCCGTCGAGGAGGCAGCAGCCTCTTCGACGCGCAGGCCGGTTGGCACCTCCGCTGCCGCTGAATCCTCGACAAGGGCAACTTCCGCCAAAACCTCGGTAGGCGTTTCGGGCCTGGCTGCAGCCCCGCGGCTACGCGAACGACCACGACGCGCCCTGCCCGCTCCCTCTGTCGCCTCGCCGTTATCGCTCGCAGCCTGCGCCTCCGCGGGTACGGACCCCGCCTGCGCGGCCGCCGGCGACTGGCGTTCCGATGTAGCGTATGTTGAATCGGAAACAGCACCTCCAGTGCTGGAAGCACGACTCACATACGTACCCGACTTCTCGTCACGGCCAAGCTCGAGCAAACGGCGCGTCTGCGCTTCTTCGAGCAGGTTGCCGAAGGCACGAAAGCCAAAGTAGCTCTCGTTGAAATCGGGCTTGCGGCGCTTGATTGCCTCCTTGAGCATCGACGCCCAGATCTTGCCGCTTTCGCCGCGCTCGGCCAGCAACGCGTCGAAGGTTTCGACCGCAATATCGATCGCCTTGGCCCGGCGCGCCTCGAGCTCCTCGCGCCCAAGCTTCTCTTCCTCCGCCGAGCGCCGACTCCCCGACACTGCATCCCGCGCCTCGCGCTTCGCGGCATTGCGCTGGCTGTCACGCACGAGGTCATCGTAGAAAATGAACTCGTCACAGTTGGCGATCAGCAGGTCCGAGGTCGACTGCTTGACCCCTACGCCAATGACCTGCTTCGCGTTCTCCCGCAGCTTGGAGACCAGCGGGGAAAAATCGGAATCGCCACTGATGATCACGAAGGTATCTACGTGCGACTTGGTATAGCAGAGGTCCAGAGCATCGACCACGAGCCGGATGTCCGCGGAATTCTTCCCAGACTGCCGCACGTGGGGAATCTCGATGAGTTCGAAGTTCGCCTCATGCATGGCGGCCTTGAAACTCTTGTAGCGATCCCAGTCGCAATACGCCTTCTTGACCACGATGCTGCCCTTCAGCAGCAAGCGTTCGAGCACGCGCTTGATGTCGAACTTCTCGTACTTCGCATCGCGCACACCGAGCGCGACGTTCTCGAAGTCGCAGAATAGCGCCATGCTCACGCTGTCCGAGGAAGAGGCCATGAGAATCTCCGGTTCAAGTCAGCCGTGATGTTAAGCCCTGCCTCCCCGCCACACCAGTCGGGCCCGCACAGTCGGGCCCGCACGGGTCGCCCCCAAAATCACGCTCCCACGGCTGGCCTGCTGCAGATCGTCGGCGGATCTTCGGCTTGCTGCCTCAAGCCGATTCTGCTATTAAGTCCGCTCCCTTCATTGACCATCTACGGAAGCTGATCCATGGCCGACGATACCCTGCACAAGCAATTCCCGCCCTACGTCCCAGCCGCCGGCGAGGAGTACATGAGCGAGAAGCAGCTGGCCCACTTCCGCGAAATCCTGAATTCGCTCAAGGCCGAGCTCGTGGATGACATCGAGCGTACGGTCCATACCATGCAGGACGAAGCCACTGTCTTTGCCGACCCCAACGATCGCGCGAGCCAGGAGTCCGACATCGCTCTCGAGCTGCGCAACCGCGACCGCGAACGCAAGCTCATCAAGAAGATCGACGAGGCGATTGGCCGCATCGACGAGGGCGAATACGGCTATTGCGACAGCTGTGGCGTCGAGATTGGTCTCAAGCGCCTGGAGGCGCGACCGACCGCAACAATGTGTATCGATTGCAAGACGCTCGAGGAAATGCGCGAACGCCAGGTCGCCAAATAAGGCACGACTGGCTTCACCATCGACAAGGGGCGCCGAGGCGCCCCTTTTTTCAGGTCGTCAGACCACGCCGACCGAAGCTAGCTGGGATTCAAAACGAAGAAGGACGCCTAGGCGTCCTTCTTCGTTTCTACAGCGTGCAGCGGATGACCCGCTGCCACCTCATCACGCTGCGCTGTCGTTCAGCAGGGCCTTCATGCTGAGACGGATCTTGCCGCGCTCATCGGTCTCGAGCACCTTGACGCGCACGACCTGGCCTTCCTTGACGTAGTCCGACACGTTGTTCACGCGCTCGTTGGCGATCTGCGAAACGTGCAGCAAGCCGTCGCGGCCCGGCATGATGTTCACGATCGCGCCAAAATCAAGCAGGCGCACCACAGGACCTTCGTAGACCTTGCCCACCTCGACTTCGGCAGTGATCGCCTCGATCTTCGCCTTCGCGGCCTGGGCACCCTCGGCGCTGACCGACGAGATCTTGATCGAACCGTCATCCTCGATCTCGATCACCGTACCCGTCTCTTCCTGCATCGCGCGAATCACCGCACCGCCCTTGCCGATCACGTCGCGGATCTTCTCGGGGTTGATCTTCATGTTGATCATGCGCGGAGCGTACTCGGACACCTCGCCACGGCTGCTGCTCAGGGCCTGCTGCATCAGACCGAGGATGTGCAGGCGGCCTTCCTTGGCCTGCTCCAGCGCGGCGTGCATGATCTCCTTGGTGATGCCCTGGATCTTGATGTCCATCTGCAGGCCGGTGATGCCGTTCTCGGTACCGGCGACCTTGAAGTCCATGTCGCCAAGGTGGTCCTCGTCGCCCAGGATGTCGGTCAGCACCGCGAAGCGGTTACCGTCCTTGATCAGGCCCATGGCAATGCCGGCGACGTGGTTCTTCAGCGGTACGCCGGCGTCCATCATGGCGAGAGAGCCGCCGCACACCGAGGCCATCGACGAGGAACCGTTGGATTCCGTGATCTCGGAAACCACACGCACGGTGTAGGAAAACTCTTCCGCCTTCGGCAGCATGGCGACGAGCGAGCGCTTGGCCAGGCGGCCATGGCCCACTTCACGACGCTTGGTGATGCCGAAGCGGCCGGTTTCGCCGGTGCAGAACGGCGGGAAGTTGTAGTGGAGCAGGAAGCGCTCCTTGTACTCACCAGCGATGGCGTCGATGATCTGCTCGTCGCGGCCCGTGCCCAGCGTGGCCACGACCAGCGCCTGGGTTTCACCACGGGTAAACAGCGCCGAGCCGTGGGTACGCGGCAGCACGCCGGTGCGGATCTCGATCGGACGCACCGTGCGGGTATTGCGCCCGTCGATGCGCGGCTCGCCATTGAGGATGCGGCTGCGGACGATGCCCGACTCGAGGTTGAAGAAGATGTCCTTGATCTCGTTGACCGAGGGTGCGTTCTCCACGCCTTCGGTGAGCTGGCCGATCACGCGCTTGCGGATCTCGGACAGACGGCCCGAGCGCTCCTGCTTGCTGGTGATGCGGAAGGCCTCTTCCATCTCGCCCTTGGCGAGCTCGGTGACCTTGGCGATCAGCGCCTCGTTGGCGGGCGGCGCCTGCCAGTCCCACTCGGGCTTGCCGGCGACTTCGACCAGCTCGTTGATGGCCTGGATCGCGGTCTGCATCTGCTCATGGCCGAACACCACGGCGCCGAGCATCACGTCTTCCGCCAGTTCCTGGGCTTCCGACTCGACCATCAGCACTGCGGTCTGGGTGCCTGCCACAACCAGGTTCATCTGGCTGGACTGCAGTTCAGTGGCAGTCGGATTGAGGACGTACTTGCCATCCAGGTAACCGACGCGCGCGGCCCCGACCGGGCCGTTGAAGGGCAAACCGGAGATCGCCAGCGCGGCCGAGGCACCGATCATCGCCGGGATGTCGGAATCGATCTCGGGGTTTAGCGACAGCACGGTGACAATGACCTGGACTTCGTTCATGAAGCCTTCAGGGAAAAGCGGGCGGATCGGACGGTCGATCAGGCGCGAGGTGAGGATTTCCTTCTCGCTCGGACGACCTTCGCGCTTGAAGAAGCCGCCGGGGATACGACCCGCAGCGTAGAACTTCTCGACGTAGTCGACGGTGAGCGGGAAGAAGTCCTGGCCCGGGCGGGCTTCCTTGGCGCCGACCACGGTGGCCAGCACCACGGTCTCGTCCATGTTCACGATGACGGCGCCGCCGGCCTGGCGGGCGACCTCGCCGGTTTCCAGGGTGACGGTGTGGGCGCCGTAGGCGAAGGTTTTCTTGATTGCGGTAGGCAAGGTTCTTTTCCTTATTCGATGGATGCAGCGAACTACAACTGCTTGCGGCGGGCTTTCCAAGATGGAGGCCAGAGCACCGAGAAAAGACGGGCCCGGACAGGTCGGTCGATGCAGGATCTGCGTGCGGGAAGCCTGTATGGCAAAAAGCCGGTGAGGCCGCAGGGGCACACACCGGCTTTGCTGGCTTACTTCGCCCTGATCGGCGCTGTCTGGCTCGTCATGGACGGCAATTACTTGCGCAGGCCCAGACGCTCGATCAGATTGCGGTAGCTGTCAGCGTTGCGGCCTTTCAGGTAGTCCAGCAGCTTGCGGCGCTGGCTAACCATCTTCAGCAGGCCGCGGCGGGAGTGATGATCCTTGCCGTGAGCCTTGAAGTGGGGGGCAAGCCCGTTGATGCGGGCGGTCAGGAGTGCAACCTGGACTTCCGGCGAGCCGGTGTCGCCCTGGGCGCGCTGGAAGTCGGAGACGATCTGCGACTTGGATGCGGTATCAAGAGCCATGTGTGTCTTTACTCGTGTTTTTCTGCCAATCAGAAGCGCCGGATTATACCCAAAAGCGTTCGACGAATTCAATCGAAATCACGCATTTGCGGCGAGCTTGTCGCCGCAGGTCGCGATCAGCCGCTTCGCGGCAAGCCGTCCGTCGTGCTGCCGCGCGGCCAGGCCGAGGAAACCCTGGGGTCCGAATACCCGCAGCAGCACGCCCTCCACCCCTTCAAGGCTGAGATCGAGCACCCTGCCCTGCAGCAGCGCAATTGCGCCAGCCTGGTCGAGATCGAGTCGCGGGAACTCGGCAACCAGGGCGTCCACCGGTGCCAACAAGGCCTCGCGGACGGCTTCCGCTGTCGCCTCGAGCGCCGCGAGCGAGACCGCCCCCTGCAGCGTGAAGCGGCCGATTCCGGTACGCCGCAGCGCGGTCAGATGCGCACCGCAGCCCAGCGCAGCGCCAATGTCCATGGCGAGGCTGCGGATGTAGGTGCCCTTGCTGCAATGAACGCGAAGGCGGAAGCGGTCGCCCTCGAAGTCGAGCAGATCGAGCGCGTGGATCGTGACCTGGCGCGCTTCGCGCTCGAGCTCGATGCCCTCGCGTGCGTATTCGTACAGCGCCTTGCCGTCGCGCTTGAGCGCCGAAAACATCGGCGGCACCTGCTCGATCGGACCGCGAAAGCGCTCCAGCACACGCTCGAGCCGGGCCCGATCTACAGCGACCGGGTGCGTCGCAAGCACCCTGCCCTCGGCATCGCCGCTGTCCGTTTCCACCCCGAGCAACACGTCGGCCTCGTAGGTCTTGTCGGCATCCAGCAGCATCTGCGAGAACTTGGTGGCCTCACCGAAGGTGAGCGGCAGCAGGCCGCTCGCCATCGGGTCCAAGGTGCCGGTGTGGCCAGCCTTGGCGGCATTGAGCAAGCGACGCGCCGTCTGCAAGGCACCGTTCGAGCTCACGCCCTGCGGCTTGTCGAGCAGAAGCACACCGTCGACCTGGCGACGGGGGATCTTGCGCTGTATCTGACGCGGACGTCTCGCCGGCGTGGCTGCCTCCACCACGGAATCAGCGCCCATCCCTGTCGTCGGCGCCATCGCCTTCACCCTCGTGCCGCGCTTCGTCGTCCTTGACCACCGCATCGATCAGCTGGGAGAGACGCGAGCCCTCTTCCACCGAGCGGTCGTAGTGAAAATGCAGTTCCGGGATGGTGTGGATGCGGATGCGACGGCCGAGTTCGCGGCGCAGGAAGCCACTGGCGCGGCGCAGACCCTGCAGAATCTCGGGCACGTCGTCCTCGCCGGTCATGTTGGTGAAATACACCTTGGCATGGGCGTAGTCGGGCGTGATCTCGACGTCGGTCAGGGTAATGAAGCCGACACGTGGATCCTTGACTTCGAGCCGGATCAGCTCCGCCAGCTCGCGGCGGATCTGCTCCACCACGCGCTGGCTGCGGGAATACTCCTTGGGCATCGCTTACAGGGTCCTCGCGACTTCCTTGATCTCGAACACCTCAAGCTGGTCGCCTTCATGGATGTCATTGTAGTTCCGGAGCTGCAGACCGCACTCGTAACCGAACTTGACTTCCTTGACATCGTCCTTGAAGCGCTTGAGCGATTCGAGCTCACCGGTCCACACGACGGTGTGGTTACGCAGCAGACGGACATGCGAACCGCGCCGCACCACGCCTTCGAGCACGTAGCAGCCCGCGATCGAGCCGACCTTGGAGATCGTGAACACCTGGCGGATCTCGACCAGGCCAATCACTTCCTCGCGTTTCTCCGGTGCGAGCATGCCGGACAGCGCCGCTCTTACTTCATCCACTGCGTCATAGATGATGTTGTAGTAACGGATATCGACGTCGAACGTCTCTGCCAGCTTGCGCGCACCTGCATCGGCGCGGGTATTGAAGCCGATGATGACTGCACCCGAGGCCTGCGCCAGGTTGACGTCGGATTCGCTGATCGCGCCCACCGCGCCGTGGATGACATTGACGCGGACCTCGTCGGTGGAGAGCTTCTGCAGCGATTGCACCAGCGCTTCCTGCGAACCCTGCACGTCGGCCTTGATGATCAGCGGCAGGGTCTTGACCTCTCCCTCCGTCATCTGGTCCATCAGCGTCTCGAGCTTCGCCGCCTGCTGCTTCGCGAGCTTCACGTCGCGATACTTGCCCTGGCGGAAGAGGGCGATCTCGCGCGCCTTCTTCTCGTCGGTGAGCGCAATCGCCTCGTCTCCTGCGGAAGGCACATCCGACAGACCGAGGATCTCGACCGGAATGGAGGGGCCGGCTTCCTCGATCTGCTTGCCATTCTCGTCCAGCATCGCGCGGATGCGGCCGAAGGTAGCGCCGGCCAGCAGCACGTCGCCTTTGCGCAGCGTGCCGGACTGCACCAGCAGGGAAGCGACCGGGCCACGACCCTTGTCCAGGCGTGCCTCGATGATCAGGCCCTTGGCAGGGGTATCCTTCGGCGCAGTCAACTCCAGCACCTCGGCCTGCAGCAGCACCGCTTCGAGCAGCTCGTCGATGCCGATACCCTTCTTGGCCGAAACCGGCACGAACATGGTCTCGCCGCCGTAGGCCTCGGGGATGACCTCTTCCGCGATCAGTTCCTGCGTCACCCGATCCGGGTTGGCCTCGGGCTTGTCGATCTTGTTGATCGCAACGACCAGCGGCACACCGGCCGCCTTCGCATGGTGGATGGCTTCGCGCGTCTGCGGCATCACGCCGTCGTCGGCGGCAACCACCAGGATGACGATGTCGGTCGCTTTCGCACCGCGGGCACGCATGGCCGTGAACGCCTCGTGACCCGGGGTATCGAGGAAGGTGACCATGCCACGCGCAGTCTCGACGTGGTAGGCACCGATATGCTGCGTGATGCCGCCGAATTCACCCGCCGCCACCTTCGCGGTACGGATGTAGTCCAGCAGCGAGGTCTTGCCGTGGTCGACGTGACCCATGACGGTGACGACCGGTGCGCGCGGCAGAACTTCTGCGTCCTTGTGTGCTTCATGCTCCTCCAGGAAGGCATCCGGGTCGTCGAGTTTGGCGGCGACGGCAACGTGCCCCATTTCCTCGACGATGATCATCGCGGTTTCCTGGTCCAGCACCTGGTTGATCGTGACCATCGAGCCCATCTTCATCAGGGCCTTGATCACTTCGGTCGCCTTGACCGCCATCTTGTGTGCCAGATCGGCCACGGTGATGGTTTCAGGTACGTGCACTTCGCGCACGATCGGCTCGGTAGGCGCCTGGAAGTTGGTGCGATCGTCCTGCCGACGGGCATTTCGTCCACCGCCCTTGCCCGCACCGCGCCAACCGCTGCCTGCTCCGACTTCACCGCGCGTCTTCATGCCGCCACGGCGCTTGCTCGCCGCGTCTGCTTCGCGGGCAGGCGCCGCCGGGCTGCGCTTGCCGTCGCGCGTCGCGGGCGTCTTGTCCTCAGCCTTGGCCGGACGATGCAGGGTCCCGGTGGTCGGCTTGGCCGCCTTGGCGGGCTCGTCCTTCTTCTGCTGTTCCGCACGCAGGCGGGCTTCCTCCTCGGCCTTGCGCGCCTCGGATGCTGCACGCGCCGCGGCTTCCCGCTCCTGTCGGGCGCGCAGGTCGGCTGCCTGGCGCTCCTTCAGCGCGCGCTGACGCTCCTCGTCGCGCTTGCGCGCCGCGATCTCTTCCTCGCTGAGGATCTCCGACAGCGGCAAGGGCTTGCTCAGCACGGTCGTGACGGCAGGCGCTTCGACCGGCGCCTCGCTGCGCGGCTTGCCACGCTTGCGATCGTTTCCTGCAGCCGTAGCCGGAGCAACGACCGGCTCGGCAGCTTCGGCGCTCTCGACCGCTGCAGGCACCTCCTGAGGCGCATCGACCCTGGACTCTGCCTCGACGGGCGACTGCACTGGGACCTCCGGTGCGACAACCTCAGCCACGTTCGCGGGCTCAGACGGTGCAACCTCGGCAACCGCCTCCTCAGGCGCTTGCGGAGCCGGAGCCTGCTCGACAGCAGCGACGGGCGCCAGCTCGACCGGCGCGGAGACCTCACCAGCGACGCTTGCGGCAACGGCGTCTTCCGTCTCTGCGGCGACCGCTGCAGCCTGTTCGGCCAGTTCATCTCGTTTCACGAAAGTGCGTTTCTTGCGCACCTCCACTTGCACCGTGCGCGCACGACCGGTGGAGTCGGTGGCACGAATCTCGGTCGTTTCCTTCCGGGTAAGGGTGATCTTGCCCTTCGGTTGGGTGTCGCCGTGCGAACGCCGGAGAAATTCCAGCAGCTTCGCCTTGTCCTGTTCGGTCAGCAGATCCGCCGCACCGGTCTTCTCGACACCCGCGCGCTTCAACTGCTCGAGCAGCGCCACGGCCGGCATCTTCAGTTCGCCGGCAAACTGGGTCACGCTCATCTGTTCCATTACAGCCCTCCCATCATTCTTCGAACCAATGGGCGCGCGCAACGGAAATCAGCGCCTTGGCTCTTTCTTCGTCGATCCCGGCCATCTCGACCAGCTCGTCGACCGCAAGGTCGGCCAGGTCGTCACGGGTACGAATGCCCTGCTGGGCCAGCGTTGCGGCAAGGGATTTCTCCATGCCGTCGAGGTTGAGCAGATCATCGGAGACCTTCTCGATCTGCTCCTCGGTGACGATCGCTTCGGTCAGCAGCACATTGCGCGCACGGTTGCGCAGCTCGTTGACCGTATCCTCGTCGAAGGCCTCGATCTCCAGCATCTCGGCCAGCGGCACGTACGCCACTTCCTCGAGCGAGGAGAAGCCTTCCTCGATCAGGATGTCGGCGACTTCTTCGTCCACATCCAGCTTTTCCATGAACAACGCACGCAGGCCCTGCTGCTCTTGCGCGGTCTTCTCGGCCGATTCCTGCTCGCTCATCAGATTGATCGTCCAGCCGGTCAGCTCGGAGGCGAGCTTCACGTTCTGGCCGCTGCGTCCGATCGCGATCGCGAGGTTGTTCTCGTCGACCACGACATCCATCGCATGCGAGTCTTCATCCACGACGATGGAAACCACCTCGGCGGGCTGCAGCGCGGCGACCACGAACTGGGCCGGATCGGCCGACCACACGATGATGTCGATCTGCTCGCCGCCGATCTCGTTGCGCACCGCGGTGACGCGGGAGCCCCGGAGTCCGACGCAGGTACCGATCGGATCGATGCGCTGATCGTTCGACTTGACTGCGATTTTGGCACGCAGGCCGGGATCGCGGGCGCAGGCCTTGAGCTCGAGCAGTCCGTCCTCGATCTCGGGGACCTCGAGCTCGAAGAGCTTCATCAGGAACTCGGGCGCGGTACGCGACAGCACCAGCTGCGGGCCGCGGGCGCCGCGGTCGATGCGCAGCAGGAAGGCCTTGACGCGGTCGCCCACACGCAGGTTCTCGCGCGGGATCTGCTGATCGCGCGGCAGCACGGCCTCCATACGGCCGACCTCGATGATCGCGTTGCCGCGTTCCATGCGCTTGATCGAGCCGGAGACGAGAAATTCCTTGCGGTCGAGGAAGTCGTTGAGCACCTGCTCACGCTCGGCGTCGCGGATCTTCTGCAGGATGACCTGCTTTGCGGCCTGGGCACCAATGCGCCCGAAGTCGATGGGCTCGAGCTCTTCCTCGATGTAGTCGCCGAGTTCGATGTCGGCACGCAGATCACGGGCGTCGATGATGCCCATCTCGCCCTCGTCGTTGGTGACCTCCTCGTCGAGCATCACCAGCCAGCGGCGCTTGGAGGTGTAATCACCGGAATCGCGATCGATCGACACCACCACGTCAGCGTCGTCGTGGATGCGCTTCTTGGTCGCGGAGGCCAAGGCGGTTTCGAGCGCGGAAAAAACGATCTCCTTGGCGACGTTCTTCTCGCGCGCCAAGGCATCGACAAGCAGCAGAATCTCGCGGCTCATTTCAGTAAAACCTCCACATCCACAGTCTCAAAATTGGGGTACCAGGCGTGCTTTCTCGATGTCTTCAAAGGGCAGCAGGACTTCGCCCTTCTCGGTGCGCAGCGCCACCGCGCCGTCCTGCACCCGCTCGATCACGCCGACGAAATTGCGTTGGTTGCCGATCGGCAGGGAAAGGCGCACCTGGGCCTGCTCGCCGGCAAAACGTTCGAAGTCGGCCAGTTTCTTCAGGGGGCGATCCAGCCCCGGCGACGACACCTCAAGGCGGTCGTAATCGACGTTCTCGACCTCAAACACGTGCTGCAGCTGATTGCTCACCGTGGCGCAGTCATCCACGGTGATCCCGCGCTCGATGTCGAGGAACACGCGCAGCAACCGGCCTTTGGGCGAGAACTCGACATCCACGAGTTCATACCCCAGCCCCGTCACCACCTGTTCGATCAGCTGCTCGACATCTGCACGCATGTATTCCGTCCGTCCCTCATGCCGCGCCCTGCTGGCGCCACAAATAAAAAATGGGCGAAACGCCCATCAAACCATTGCTCCTGCCGGAAAAAACCGCTGGCACAACCGGATGACAGACAGAAGCTGTCGCGCAGCAAGAGGGCGCAAACAGGAAGCCATCCATCAAAGCCGCGAGAGTATACAGCGAAAGGACGTGCACGAGCAAACACGCAAAGCATGGTGCGCCACCGGCAGCCGAAGCTGCCGTAGCGACCACGCCTCGCGTGGGACGGGCTCTGCGGCCTCGCGCCGCCGCTGCGCGGGTTCAGCGCGGCTTCGAGGGTGCACGCACCTGCGTGCGATGCATCTTGACCGGGCGCTTCGCGCGCTCGTCCTGCTGCCGGCTCTGCTGCGGCGGTGGCAGACCCGCGAGCGCGCAGGCCTCGGCCTCGGGCATCTCCATCCACATGCCACGCTTGAGGCGCGCAGGCAACTCTACGCTTCCGTAGCGCACGCGCATGAGCCGGCTCACGGTGAGGCCCACGGCTTCGAACATGCGCCGCACTTCACGGTTACGCCCTTCCGAAATCGTCACCCTGTACCAGTGGTTCGCGCCCTCTCCGCCCTCGTCACGCAGCACATTGAACTTTGCTGGACCATCCTCGAGCTGAATCCCGTCGATCAGGGACTTCGCCTGCTCCTCGCTCAAGGCACCGAGCACCCGTACGGCGTATTCGCGCTCGAGCGCGTAACGCGGATGCATCAGCTTGTTGGCAAGTTCGCCGTCATTCGTGAACAGCAGCAGCCCGGAAGTATTGAAATCCAGCCGCCCCACCGCCAGCCAGCGCCCCTTGCGCAACAGCGGGAGGCGCTCGAACACGGTCGGGCGCCCTTCGGGGTCCTCGCGCGAGACGATCTCGCCCTCCGGCTTGTGATAGATCAGAACCCGGGGCGAACGCTGGTTGAAGCGCAGCGGCACCAGTCGGCCATTGACCTTCACGCGGTCCCCCGGACCAATCTTCTGGCCAAGCGCAGCCGGCTCGCCATTGACCGTGATCCGACCCGCGACCACCCATTCCTCGATCTCGCGGCGCGAGGCAACGCCCGCCTGAGCCAGAACCTTCTGCAGACGCTCGGGCTCGACCGGCTCGGGCGGCGCACCGCGCCCTCCGGTCCTGCCGCCCTGCCCCCTGGCCTGAGCGGGTCGCGGCGCGCTAGGCGCATCCTGCGACCGTCCGCCCCCACGGGCGTCGCGCCGGCGGGACGGCACGCCGTCCTCGGACCACTCGCCCGTATCGCGGGCAGCATGCCCCTCCTGGCGGTCCGTGCGCTGCGCACGGGGGTCGCGATCGAGAATCTCGATCGCTTCAGACTTCTTCTTCAAGGGCGGGCGCAGTGGCCGGTTCGTTTTGCGAGACATCGATGAGGTCCATGATTTTTTCGATTTCGGTCAGCGCAGGCAGTTCGGTCAGACTGCGCAAGCCCATGTCATCGAGGAAGCGCCGGGTGGTGGCGAAAAGCGCCGGCCGCCCCGGGGTGTCGCGGTGGCCGACAACGTCGATCCACCCCCGCGATTCGAGGGTTTTCAAGATGTTGGGCGACACCGCCACTCCCCGGATATCCTCGATGTCACCGCGGGTGACCGGTTGCCGGTAGGCGATGATCGCCAGTGTTTCCATGACCGCACGCGAGTAACGCGGCGGCCTCTCCTCCTTCAGGCGGTCGAGATAGACCTGAACTTCGGCCCGCGTCTGGAAGCGCCAGCCGCTCGCCAGCTGCACGAGCTCCACCCCGCGCGCAGCATCGAACCACTCGGCGCGCAACTCGTCGAGCAGACGACGCACCAGGTCCGGACCCGGGTCCTCATCGAACAGCCTGCGCAGCTCGGCCACCGTCAGCGGGCCCGTGGCCGCCAGCAGTGCAGCCTCCACAATGCGCAGCCAGGCTTCAGGCGTCGTCGCGGGTTGCATCGGCAAGTTTCACGTAAATCGGCGCGAACGCCTCGTTCTGGGTCACTTCAACCAGCTTTTCCTTCACCAGCTCGAGCACGGCGAGAAAGCTCACCACCAGGCCCGCCGCACCGAGCTCGACCTCGAACAGCGTGTCGAAAACCACGAAGCCGCCTCCGCGCAGCCTGCGCAGGATCACCGTCATGTGCTCGCGCACCGAGAGCTGTTCGCGCTCCACGCGGTGCGTCTGCGTCAGACGGGCCTTCTTCATGATGCGAAGCCAGGCCAGCTGCAAGTCATGCAGACTCACCGCGGGCAAGCGCTCGACCACCTTCTCGGCGGCGAACACGCCGACCCATTCGAAATCCCGCTCGACACGCGGCAGCGCATCGATCCGCGCTGCGGCAAGCTTCATCTGCTCATATTCGAGCAATCGGCGAACCAGCTCCGCGCGCGGATCGACTTCCTCTGCATGCTCGCGTGGCGGCCGCGGCAGCAGCATGCGCGACTTGATTTCAAGCAGCATTGCCGCCATCAACAAGTACTCGGCGGCAAGCTCGAGATTGGAAGTCCGCATGGCTTCGACGTACTCGAGATACTGCGCGGTCAACGGCGCCATCGGGATGTCGAGCACGTCGAGGTTCGCCTTGCGGATCAGATACAGCAACAGATCCAGCGGCCCTTCGAATGCATCGAGGAAGACCTGCAGCGCGTCGGGCGGAATATACAGGTCTTTCGGCAGTTCGAGCAGGGGCTCGCCATGGATGCGCGCCAACACGTCGAGGGTGTCGGCGGTGTCGACCGGCGCCAGATCGAGCGGCAGATTCATCAGCAAGCCATGCCCGGACGGAAAACGACGTCCCGACCTCAGCCGTAGTCGAGGCCCATGGCCTCGCGCACGTCACGCATGGTTTCCTGTGCAAGTTTTCGCGCACGCTCGCAACCATCGGCCATGATGCTGCGTACCAGACTGGGGTCGTCCAGGTAGGGCTGCGCACCCTCGTGAAGCACCTCCTGCTCCTTCAGGATGGCCTCCAGCACCGGCTGCTTGCACTCCAGACAGCCGATACCGGCCTTGCGGCAGCCATCCTGCACCCAGCCCAGCGTGGACTCGTCGGAATAGATTGCGTGCAGTTGCCACACCGGACACCGCTCGGGCTCGCCGGGATCGGTACGGCGCATGCGTGCCGGGTCGGTCTGCATGGTACGTACCTTGCGCGTGACGCTCTCCGCATCCTCGCGCAGATTGATCGTATTGCCGTAGGACTTCGACATCTTCTGGCCGTCAAGGCCGGGCATGCGTCCGGCCGGGGTGAGCAGCGCCTCGGGCTCGACGAAGATCATCTTGCCGCTGCCCTCGAGATAGCCGTACAGGCGCTCACGGTCGCCGAGACTCAGGTTCTGGGTCTCGTCGAGCAGCGCCTTCGCCTGCTCGAGCGCATCCTCATCGCCTTCCTGCTGGAAGCGGGTGCGCAGCTCGTGGTATAGCCGTGCACGCTTGGCGCCGAGCTTGCGCACAGCATCCTTCGCCTTGTCCTCGAAACCGGGCTCGCGGCCGTACAGATGATTGAAGCGACGGGCAATCTCACGGGTGATCTCCACATGCGGCACCTGATCCTCGCCCACCGGCACCTTGTCGGCGCGATAGATCAGGATGTCCGCCGACTGCAGCAGCGGGTAGCCGAGGAAGCCGTAGGTCGACAGGTCGCGCCCCTCGATCTTCTCCTGCTGCTCCTTCCACGTCGGCACCCGCTCGAGCCATCCGAGCGGCGTCATCATCGACAGCAGCAGATGCAGCTCCGCATGCTCCGGAACGCGCGACTGGATGAACAGCGTCGCCTGCGCCGGATCCACGCCGGCTGCGAGCCAATCGATGAGCATGTTCCACACGTTCTGCTCGATCACCTCGGGCGTGTCGTAGTGCGTGGTCAGCGCATGCCAGTCGGCAACGAAGAACATGCAGGGGTATTCCTCCTGCAGCTTCACCCAGTTCTTCAACACGCCATGGTAGTGGCCAAGATGCAGACGCCCGCTGGGGCGCATGCCGGAAAGGACGCGTTCTGCGTACATGAGGGATCAGAAGCCGAAGAAGATCGAAAGCAGGTAACGGAAGCCGGCAATCAGCGGCCACAGGATGTCACCGAGGATCCCGGTGAAGAGGAGCACAAGCAGAATCGGGAAGCCGTAGGGCTCCAGCCGCGCATAGCGCCAGGCGAGCCGGTTGGGCAACAGGCTGACCGCGATGCGCCCGCCGTCGAGCGGGGGGATCGGGAGCAGGTTCAGCGCCATCAGCACCGCATTGATCTGGATGCCGGCATCGGCCATCTTCAGCATCGGAAGCGTGTAGGCGCCCGGCTCGCTCTTGGCCGCGATCGTAAACAGGATCGCCCACCCGATCGCCATGAGCAGATTCACGAAGGGGCCGGCGGCGGCCACCCAGAGCATGTCCGCCTTGGGGTTGCGCAACCGACCGAAATTGACCGGCACCGGCTTTGCCCACCCGAACAGGATGCCGCCCGCGCCAGCGATCGAACTGAGCGCAAGAATGCCTGCCGGCACCAGGATCGTGCCCACCGGGTCGATATGCCGCAACGGGTTCAGCGTGATGCGCCCCGCTAGGTCCGCAGTAGGATCGCCGAAATGCCGCGCCACATAGCCGTGCGCAGCCTCGTGCAGGGTGATGGCCAGCAGCACCGGGAGGGCCCAGATGGCCAGCGTGGAGATCAGCGAATCCATTCGAGTGTCGTTCGCAAACCGAGGATCTTACAGCCCGAGCGGCCCGAGCGGGCCGCGACCCTCGCGCACCAACTCAGGGACGCCCGAGGTCAGATCGACCACTGTCGTCGCCTCCGGGCCGCAGTACCCGGCCTCGATGACGAGATCCACCTGCTTGGCCAGACGGTCGCGAATCTCATCCACGTCGGTCAGGGGCAGTTCCTCGTCGGGCAACAGCAAGGTCGAACTCAGCAACGGCTCGCCGAGCTCGGCCAGCAAGGCCGAGACGACAGGATGGTCGGGGACGCGCAGACCGATGGTCTTGCGCTTGGGGTGCAACACGCGCCGGGGCAGTTCCTTCGTCCCTTCGAGAATGAACGTGTACGGCCCGGGCGTGATCGCCTTGAGCAGTCTGTACTGACTGTTGTCCACCCTGGCATAGGTACCGATCTCGGACAGATCACGGCACACGAGCGTGAAGTGGTGGCGTTCGTCCACGCCGCGGATACGCCGGATGCGCTCGAGCAGCGCGGCGTCTCCGACATGGCAGGCAAGCGCGTAAGCCGAGTCGGTGGGCAGCGCAACCAAGCCTCCGGCACGGATGATGTCCGCCGCCTGGCGGATCAGGCGCGGCTGGGGCTGTTCGGGGTGCAGCGAAAAGAACTGGGCCATGTCTTCTAGTTCGTCAAGGTTTGTGCGGGCGGCCAGAACCGTGACCACACCGGCTCGAGATCGGGCGGCAATGGCCGACAGCAGCCCACATCCACCACGCTCTCGTTCTCGCCGTGGAAGTCCGATGCACGCGACGCCAGCAGGCCACGCTGCCGCGCGAGGTGCGCGAAACGAAGCATCTCTTCCTCGGTATGCGCACCGGAGACGACCTCGACCGCTTCGCCCCCTGCCGCCATGAAGCGATCGAAGAGCAGCGCCAGCTGAGCGGAGGACAGCCGATAGCGCGCCGGATGCGCCACCACCGCCACGCCACCCGCAGCCCGGATCCATCCCACCGCTTCTTCAAGCGTGGCCCATTCATGCTCCACGAAGCCGGGCTTGCCGCGCACGAGGTAATGATCGAACACCGTCTTCACGTCCGGCATCACGCCACTCGCCACGAGGTGGCGGGCGAAATGCGCCCGGCTCACCAGGTCCGGGTTGCGCGCGAAACGCCTGGCGCCGCTGAGCGCATCGTGAATCCCGACGGCCTCGAGCGCCTCGCTCATGCGCTGCGCGCGCGCATCACGCCCGCTCCGCACCTGGGCCAGCCCATCGCGCAAGGCGGGGTGCCGGTGGTCGACATCGAGTCCGACGATATGAATGGTCGCGCCCGCGAACGACACCGAGATCTCCACCCCCGCCACGAAGGCGACGCCTTGCGCACGCGCGACGCGCGCGGCCGCATCGACACCGCCGACCTCGTCGTGATCGGTCAGCGCAAGCAACTCCACACCGTTCGCAACGGCGCGCCGAACCAGTTCCTCGGGCTCCAGCCAGCCGTCGGAGACAGTCGAATGGCAGTGCAGATCAGCGTTGATGGCGCGCAGCCCGGCGGCTGACGGATCGCTCATGCGTATCCTGTATCGAATCAGTAGGCTGGAATGATAGCAAATCCCGCCTTCAAACCCCGTGCAGGCTCCAGGCGAGCCTCGGCACCTGTCGCGTCTCGCGTGCAATTGCCGCAATCTCCCCGGCAGCGTGTGAGCCGGTATCATTTGCAGCCCCGTTCCTCCGAAGCGCACGATGTCCCCGCAAGCCGCAGACCAGCCCCCCGCTACCCCGACGCAAAAAACACCTCCGCCGCATGCGCGCACACCGGTGCCTCAGGCGCAGGCGCACACCGTGTTCGAAGACGTGCAGGGAGTGCTTACAGGCTGCCTGTTCGTGGCACTGGCAGTGCTCATGCTGCGTGAAAGCTCGCTCCTCACCGGAGGAACGACCGGGCTTGCCTTCCTCACGCATTACCTCGGCGGCTGGCCGCTGGGCATCGTGCTGTTCATGATCAACCTGCCGTTTTACGTGTTTGGCCTGCGCACCCTCGGCCGCACCTTCACCATCAAGACCTTCTGTGCCGTCGGCGTGCTCGCGCTGCAGACCGAACTGCTGCCGGCAGTGATCGGCTTCGAGCACCTGAACCCCGTCTTCTCCGCGATCATGGGCGGACTGCTCGCGGGAATCGGGATCCTGATCCTGATCCGCCACGGGGCCAGCCTGGGCGGGGTGACGATCCTCGCACTGTATTTTCAGAAACAACGCGGATGGCGGGCAGGCTGGGTGCAGATGGGCTTCGACTGCCTGATCCTGTCGCTCGGCCTGCTGGCGGTGAGCCCGGACAAGGTCGCACTCTCCGTGCTCGGCGCCGCAGCGCTGAACTTCGTGATCGCGGTCAACCACCGCCCGGGCCGGTACTTCGGCATCTGAGCGGGCACTGAAGCCTGCCCGCTCAATCCTCCCCCAAAGCCCCCGGCGCTTCGTCCTCCTCGCGTCGCAGGGCCTCGGCCGCCTGCGCCGCGGCAACCATCGCCGCACGCGTTTCGGGCGTCTCCAGGCTGATACGTCCCAGGGCGCCATCGCGGTAATCCTGCAGCAGGATCTGTGCAGCCTTCTCCAGGTCCAGCCCGCCCCCCTTCACCAGACAGCCGCGCCTGCGTCCCACGGCCTCGACCAGTGCCGGGCCGTCCATCACCGCCAATGCATCGGCGCCCAGGCGATAGCGTGCGCTCAGCTGCGCCGGATAGCGGGCGATCAGAATGTCGCCGAGAAAGGCCGCCACCTCCTCATCGATCACTGCGTTGCGGCCGATGGCATGGCTCGCAGCAAGCATGTAGCCGTCCGCGTCATATGCGATCTTCGGCCACATCATGCCGGGCGTGTCGGTCAGCGTCATGCCCGGCCCGAGATCCAGGGTCTGCTGGTGCTTGGTCACGGCAGGCTCGTCCCCCACCTTGGCCACCTTGCGTTTGAGCAGCGCATTCATGAGGGTCGATTTGCCCACATTGGGGATCCCCATGATCATCATGCGCAAGGGCTTGACGCCATCGTCGCGGTGCGGCGCGAGCTGAAGGCACAGCCCGGGAACGCGCGCGACCTCTGCCGGGTTTTTCGCCGAGATCGCCACCGCCTTCACGCCGGGCTGCCGGTTGTAGTGCTCCATCCAAGCGCGCGTCACCGCAGGGTCGGCCAGGTCCGACTTGTTGAGCAGCTTCAGGCAGGGGCGGTTACGGAAGCGGCGCAATTCGCTGATCATCGGATTGCTGCTCGCCTCGGGCAGGCGCGCGTCGGTGACCTCGATCACCACGTCGATGGACGCCATCGCCTCCGCTGCTTTCTTGCGTGCGGAGGCCATGTGTCCTGGAAACCACTGGATGGGCATGGGGAATTGCCTTCATGTTCGAAGCGGGGATTATCCCACCCGACGTTTTTTTGCGCGAACACCCAAATAAAATCGCGCACAGCCTGAAAAAGCGTGTATTGTGCCGGTCGCAGTCGATTCAAGCAGTGGTTGTTCTGGTGGTTGCCCAGCGTGTTCCAAGAGAGCGCGTGTCGGTTTGATGCCCCCTGATTACGTTTCTTGATCGTTCCTGCATTTCCGGGGCGCAAGCCCGCAATTTTTCATATGGAACGCAAAATGAGCACTCAAACCGGTACCGTGAAATGGTTCAACGACGCCAAGGGCTTCGGCTTCATCACCCCTGAAGGCGGCGGCGACGACCTGTTCGCCCACTTCTCGGAGATCCAGAGCAAGGGTTTCAAGAGCCTGGCCGAAAACCAGCGCGTCGAATTCGAAGTCAAGACCGGCCCGAAGGGCCTGCAGGCGGCCAACATCCGCCCGCTGTAATCGATCCGACGTCTCCGACGTCCTTCGATTGATCCGAAACGCGGCCTTGCGCCGCGTTTTTGCTTTTCCGGCGCCTGCCGCTGCTGACTCCAGCCTGATTCGCCCCACGGCGGCCACGAGCCGCTTTTTTCGTTTGCCGCGCCGGAATCGCCGATAATCGCGACTTCGCAGCGCTGCTGCACATCGCCGCCACCACAGCCCGACTGCCATGACCGACTCTGCCCGCACCGAACCCGCCAGCCCCGAGGCTACCCTGCGCTTCGCCGACCTCGACCTCCCGGCCCCGCTCCTTTCTGCGCTGGCCGAGGTCGGCTATGAAACGCCGTCGCCCATTCAGGCCGCCTGCATTCCTCAGTTGCTCGCAGGCCGCGACATCCTCGGCGAGGCGCAAACCGGCACCGGCAAGACCGCCGCCTTCGCGCTGCCGATGCTGGCCCGGCTCGACCTCGCCGACACGCGCCCTCAGGTGCTGGTGCTGACGCCGACGCGCGAGCTTGCAATCCAGGTCGCCGAGGCCTTCGCCAAGTACGCCCATCATCTGAAGAACTTCCATGTGCTGCCGATCTACGGCGGCCAGAGCATGGTGGTGCAACTGCGCCAGCTCTCGCGCGGTGCCCAGATCATCGTCGGCACCCCCGGCCGGGTCATGGACCACCTCGAGCGCGAAAGCCTCAAGCTCGACGCGCTCAAGGCCATCGTGCTCGACGAAGCCGACGAAATGCTGCGCATGGGCTTCATCGACGATGTCGAATGGATCCTCGAGCACACGCCGACCGAGCGCCAGACCGCGCTGTTTTCGGCAACGATGCCCAACGTAATCCGCGACGTCGCCCGCCGCCACCTGCGCGAGCCGCAGGAGATCAAGATCCGCGCCGCCACCTCGACCGTAGCCAAGATCAGCCAGCGCTACTGGCTGGTGCGCGGCGTCGACAAGCTCGACGCACTTACCCGCATTCTGGACGCCGAGGAAACCTTCGACGCCGCACTTGTCTTCGTGCGCACCAAGATCGCCACCGAGGAACTCGCCGACAAGCTTGCCGCCCGCGGCTACGCCGCCGCCGCCCTCAACGGCGACATGACACAGGGCCTGCGCGAACGCGTGATCGAGCAACTCAAGAACGGCGCGCTCGACATCGTCATCGCCACCGACGTCGCTGCGCGCGGCATCGACGTACCGCGTGTGTCGCACGTCATCAACTACGACATCCCCTACGACACCGAAGCCTACGTGCACCGCATTGGCCGCACCGGCCGCGCGGGCCGCGAAGGGGTGGCGATCCTCTTCGTCGCACCGCGCGAGACGCGCATGCTGAAGATGATCGAGCGCGCAACCCGCCAGCCGATCACACCGATCGCCCTGCCAAGCACCGAGGAAGTCACGAATCTGCGGGTCGCCCAGTTCAAGCGCCAGGTCGTCGACGCGATCGCCAGCGAGGATCTGGGCTTCTTCATGGGCATCGTGAATGATCTGGTCGAAGAGAACGAGCTCGACATCCACGAAGTTGCCGCCGCACTCACCCTGCTCGCCCAGCGCGAGCGCCCGCTGCAGATCGAGCAATCCGGCCGCGGCTGGGACATCGCCACCGCACCCACCACCTTCGAGAACCGCCCGCCGCGCGCTGAACACTTCACCACAGGCGCTCCGCGCGAGCATGCGCCCCGCCCGAACCGGGACGAGATCCTGGCGCGTCGCCGCGCCTTCTCCGAAGGATCGCTCGTGCGCTACCGCATCGAGGTCGGTCGCATGCACGGCGCCAGCCCTAAGGAGATCGTCGGCGCAATCGCCAACGAAGGCGGCATCGAAGGCCGCTTCATCGGCCAGATCCACCTCTTCGACGCGTTCTCCACGGTGGAGCTGCCTTCCAGCCTGCCCGAGGACCTGCTCGCCACACTGCGGCGCACGCGCGTCCGCCAGATGCCGCTGAACATCCGGGCCCTGAGCGCCGCCGAGGAAGCCACCACCCCAACCCGACGCACACGGCCGGCGGACGATGCCCCCCGCGAGCGCCACGGCAAGAGTCGCGAAGCCAGCGGCGATCGGCCGCGCGCGCCCTATCGCGAGGACAAGCCCTTCTCCGACCGGCCGCGCCCGGCACGCAAGCCCGAACCCGGGGAGAGAGCTCCCTTCGCCCCCCGGGGCGAGCCGCACAAACGCCCCCAGCGCGGCCCGGACCAGGGTCGCCCCTATTCCGGACCCAAGCGGCGGGACAAGTGATTCAATGACAACATCTTTCACCGGACAAGCGTGATTTCCGTCAACTTTTCGCGAGCGTGCTCCACCTAGAATAGGTCGCCTCATCGACGCGCCACACGCATGCCCGAAAACCTGCCCTGCTTTCCTCGATCCACTCGCTCCGTTGCGCCCTGCGCACATTGGAGCGAGCAGTGTCTGGCCGCGCGCCCCTGGCGGGCCGGCTGCGACGATGACTTGACCGAAGGGGCAAAGAACGCAGCATGAGGAAGCACCTCGCCCGAGCCCTGCTGCTTGTCCCGCTGTTGCTCTGCGCACTGGCGAATGCCGCCGAACCGCTCACGCTCGGCGTGTTCGCGCTACGCCCGAAGCCGATCGTGGAAGCCACGTGGCACGCATTTGCCGATTATCTTGGCGAAGGTCTGGGTGACCGCGAGGTACGGCTGCGCGTGCTCGACACCGAAGAGTTGCGCGGCGCCATCGACCGCCGCGAGGTCGACCTGCTGCTGACGAACCCGGCGCATTTCATCGAACTCAGGGCGTCCAGCCCCCTCTCCGGCGCCATCGCCACTCAGGTCAACCTCGACGGCGGCATCGAGGTCCGGACCTTCGGTGGCGTAGTCGTCGTGCGCAGGAAGGACGAACACCTGCGGTCGCTGGCCGACCTTGAGGGACGGCGCGTCGCCACGACCTCATCGAACTTCCTCGGCACCTACCCGGCGCAGGCGCTCGCGCTCAAGAAAGCCGGCGTCGATCTCGAGTCGCTTCGACTCAGGCCCTTTGGCCAGGATCAGGACAGCGTGATCGACGCACTGCTCGCCGGGCAGACCGATGCAGCCTTCGTGCGCACCGGGCTGATCGAGCGCCTGTCCCGCGAAGGCCGGGATATCTCCGGGCTGCGCGTGCTCAACCCGCTTACCTGGCCGGATCACCCCTACATGAGCTCCACCGAGCTCTATCCAGAGTGGCCACTGGTCGCCTTGGACCACGCCGACGAAAAGGTGGTGCGGCGGGTAGCCGCGCTCGTCCTTGCGCTGCAGCCAGAGCATCCCGCGGCCGTCGCCGCCGGAATCGCGGGCTTCACCATCCCCTCGGACTACTCGCGCGTAGAAGAGGCGATGCGTGAACTGCGCCTGCCGCCCTTCGACAGCAGTCCCGAATTCACTTGGTTGGACATCTGGGAGAAGTACCAAGAGTGGCTGTTCGCGTTCGCACTTGCGGCGATCACCATCGTCCTGCTGCTCGTCCGGATGCTGCAGAACAACGGCCGGCTCGAGCGAGCGAACGAAGCCGCACGCATGCTCGCCGCGCAGGTCGATCTCGAACGCCACCATCTGCGCAATGTGGTCGAAGCCAGCCGCGCTGGAAGCTGGGAGTGGAATCTGACGACCGGCGAGTGGGTTGTCGACCGGCGCATGGCCGAAATGCTAGGCATGCCGGAAACGGCGAGCCGCCAGCTCGATCGTTCGCACTGGCGCGTGATCGTCCACCCCGACGACCTTGCAGCCGCCGAATGCGAGCTCAAGCGCCATATCGACGGCGAAACCCCCTGCTACGAGCTGGACCTGCGCCTGCGCCACACCGACGGGCACTGGATCTGGGTGCATGACCGCGCGATCGCCGTGCAGCGTAACGCGCGAGGTACTGCCGAACTGATCACCGGCGCGCAGATCGACATCACCCGCCGCAAGGCCAACGAAGAGAATCTTCAACTCGCGGCCAGCGTCTTCTCCTCCAGCTACGAGGCGATCGTCATCACCGATCCGCGCAACCGGATCGTGGACGTCAATCCTGCCTTCACCCGCATCACCGGTTTCAGTCGCGACGAAACGATCGGCCGCGATCCGAGCATGCTCAGTTCCGGTCGGCAGAGTCCGGAGTTCTACAAGAAGATGTGGGACGAGCTCGAGCGGAACGACCACTGGCGCGGCGAGCTTTGGAACCGGCGCAAGGACGGCGGGGAGTTCGCCGAAGTGCTCTCAATCAGCAGGGTGCGTGACAGCAGCGGACGACTGCTCCATCACCTGGCAATGTTCTCGGACATCAGCCGTCTTAAACGCCACCAGGAAGAGCTGAACCGCATCGCGTACTTCGATCCGCTCACCGGCGCGCCGAACCGGCGCCTGCTAGACGATCGCATGCGACAGGCGATTGCCCACGCGAACAGGAGCGGAGACAAGCTCGCCGTCTGCGTGATCGATCTCGACGGCTTCAAGCCGATCAACGACCTCCACGGACACAAGGCGGGCGACCAGGTTCTGATGGGTATCGTGGATCGCCTCAACCAGCTCCTGCGCGCCAGTGACACCGTAGCCCGTCTGGGCGGTGATGAGTTCGTGCTGCTGCTGGAGGACGTGCAGGGCAACACCGTGCTCGAACGCATCCTCGAAGCGATCCGCGCGCCGTTCGTGTTAGGCCGCGAGCGGGTCAGCGTATCGGCGAGCATCGGTGTCACGCTCTATCCCGAGGACAAGTCCGACCCCGATACCCTGCTGCGCCATGCTGACCAGGCGATGTACCGCGCCAAGCAGCGCGGACGGAACTGCATTCAATACTTCGACGCCGGCATCGAAGACGCGCAACGTCGCCGCAAGCAGCGCACCGAACGCCTCGCCCTCGCCCTGAAGCAGCGGGAGTTCGTGCTGCACTATCAGCCGCAGGTGGACATCAATCGCGGGCGGCTCGTAGGCCTAGAGGCGCTGATCCGCTGGCAACACCCCGAGCGGGGACTGCTGCTGCCTGCCGAGTTCCTGGACGACATCGAAGGCACGGACCTGGAGGTCGATCTGGGGCAGTGGGTCATCGACAGCGCCCTCGCCCAGTTGCGCATCTGCCGCCAGGCGGGCATGGACATCAGCGTGAGCGTCAACATCGGCACCGGCCTGATGTTGATGCCCGGTTTTGTGGAGGTTGTGCGCGGTGCACTGGAGCGCCATCCGACCATCCCCCCCTCCAAGCTCGAGCTCGAGATCCTCGAGTCCACCGCCCTCGACGACATGGTGCATGCGATGGAGATCCTGCACGCCTGCCGTCGTCTTGGTGTACGGATCGCACTGGACGACTTCGGCACTGGCTATGCATCACTTCGCCACTTCCGCCAACTCCCGGTCGACCTGCTGAAAATCGACCGCAGCTTCGTCCTCGACATGCTCACGGACGAGGAGGCGCACGCGATCGTCGGGTCCGTGGTGCAACTTGCCGAAACCTTCGGGCGCGACGTCATCGCCGAAGGGGTGGAAACGCCGGCGCATGCCGAAGCCCTCTCTGCGCTCGGCTGCCGACTCGGGCAAGGCTTCGGCATCGCACGCCCGATGCCTGCGGAGCACCTGCTCGCCTGGCACGCGTGGTACGAGGACGGCACTGGCACGCCAGCGTCGGCCGCGTGCCGCGACAACACGCCAGCCTCCTGGGACGCGGACGCGTCCTGTACCCTCTGATCGACCCAGCTGCAGCCCCTGGCTGCGATGCGAATCCTCCCCAAGCGATGAAACTGCTTTCCTGGACCCACCACAGCAGCGCCGGCTTCACGCTGCGCGGCCACTACACTGCGCCGAGCGGACGCCCGGTCATCCACTTCCTCCATGGCAACGGCTATTGCGGCCTCGTCTATGCCCCGATGCTCAAGGGTCTGAGCGAGCACTTCGACCTCTTTCTTTCCGATACCCAAGGGCACGGCGAGAGCGAACACGGCGGTCGCTTCACGGGCTGGAACCGCTGCGCCGAACTCGCCCTGGAGGCATGGCATGCGCATGCCCCCTTGTTCGGTCGTGCGCCTGTCCACGCGGTTGGCCACAGCTTCGGCAGCGTCATCACCTGCCTCATGCTCGCACGCGCACCCAGCCAGTTCTCACGCGCCGTGCTGCTCGACCCGGTGTTGTTCTCTCCGGCGATGATCGGGCTGATGGCGCTCTCGGACGTTGTCGGCCTCTACTCGCGCAACCAACTCGCCACGCGCGCGCGCCGTCGTCGCCACCACTGGCCCGACCGCGCCGCTGCACGTGCCAACCTGCATGGACGCGGCATGTTCCGCGGCTGGTGCGAGGACGCCCTCGACGCATACGTCGAGCACGCCCTGCGGGATGTCCCGGGCGGGGGCGTCGAGCTCAAATGTCTGCCTTCGCGCGAGGCCGAAATCTTCGGTTCCTACCCACGCCGGCTGTGGTCCTCGCTCGCTCGCATCGAGATCCCGGTACAGGTGCTGCGCGGGCGCGACAGCTACCCCTTCGCCGCACGCGCAATCCAGCGCTGGGCGGAGCGGCGCGCCAACGTGCGCTGGAGCGAGGTGCCCGGTGGACATTGCTTCATGCAGGAAGACCCGGACGCCGCTGCCGGTGCGGTGCGCGGCGCACTGCTCGGCAGCAACGCCTGAGCGTTGCGCGGCCTCAGCGCCCCGGCTCGCCGAGCAGGAAGCGCGGCTCGACCAGCACCTGCTCCCGCCCGTTCGTAACCCAGGCCTGTCCGTCCTGAATACTCACCTGCAGGCGCATGCTGCGCTCGGCCAGGCGAGCCAGCGCAGCCGTCGCCTCGCGGTCGAGCTCCAGCACGCGCAGCCCGTCGTGACGCGCGAGCTTCGGCGCGACGCCGTTCCACCAGACATCCAGCGCACGACCGTAGCCGACGACGACCACTTCGCGCGCGCGCCCGCAAGCCTTGCGGATCCACTTCTCATCGGGCTGCCCCACGTCGATCCAGCGCTCGATCACACCCGTGAGATCCTTCTGCCACAGATCCGGCTCGTCCTCCACGCACAAACCCTTGCCGAAGGCGAGCGCCGGGTCGGCGAAGAGCGCGAACGCCAGCAGCCGGACCATCATGCGCTCGTCGGTCTCGGACGGGTGGCGCGCCAGCGTGAGGCTGTAGCCCGCGTAATGGTGTCGGTCCATGTCGGCCACCTGCAGGTCGGCCTTGAAGATCGTAGCCTTGAGTGCCATCAGTGAACCTGCCCGTTGGCCGTTCGCAAGGCTTGCTGCCAGGCAATCACCGCCCGCGCGGAGTGGGCCATGACCAGCTCGCGCTGACTGCCCGGCAGCTCGCGCGCCAGTGCCGCGAACAAGGCCTGCGTGGCCTCCTGGCCGATGCCTTCACTCGCTAGCCCTTCCGACAGGCAGCGGATCTGGATGAAGGCCAGCGCGTCGGCCACCAGGCGCCAGCCCGCGACCGGCATCTCGCGCGTGAGCGCCAGCAGGTGGCTGCCCAGCTGCCCCGCAAGGCGCAGTGCCTCCTCCCGGTTCTCACTGGCGATCGAGGCGTGCCAGAGCGCGAGGTGAACCCCGCGTCGCAGCTCGACCTTGAATTCGATGGCACATTCCTCGACGCTACCGATCTCATCGAAATGGCGCAGGAAGCGGGCCTCCGCGCGCGCGTCCAGCCCGGTGCGCAGGGCGCCGATGAGCTCGCTCAGTGCGGGGATCGACACCAGGCCAAAGGCCCGGCTCCAGGCCAGCCCCCACTGGTCCAGACCATAGAGCAGCAGGGCGATTCGCGCCGCCTGCGGCTCCCCTGCCTCCCCCGCCTTCCCGCGCAGGCTCCAGTCGGCGAGGTCGCCCTGCAGTTGCTCCACGCCCTTGCGTCGTGCGGCGTCGTCCTCGTTGACGCTGAGCCGGAACACGCGTGCAAAGGTCTGCTCTGCCATGCCTGCGGCCTGACGCTGCGCGTCGGGGTCGACCAGCGCGGCAATCGGGTCGGGAGGAAGGATCTTCTCGGACGAGTTCATGCTCGCTCCTTCACGCGCTATCACGCGACCAGAGCGAGGGCGCCACCGTGCCCACCTGGTTGCGCTTCCCATCGCGGAAGCCCTGCAGCACGCGCCGCAACGCGCCCTCATCTTCCGCAGTGAAGCCACGTTTGAAATCGGTGAGGATCAGTCGCGGGCGCGAAAGCCAGTTACCGGGCGCATCATCGATCGCGCACCAGGCCGCCTCGCCAGGACTGGCCTCGTGCTGCGCCAGCCACACCATCGCCTCGCGTTCGCGCAGGCCATGCAGTTCCGCCCCCGTCTTCGGTAGCAGTTGCGGCGTAACCCCTGCGATCTGCGCGCGAACGTCCTCGGCAAAGCGCGTGATCAGTCTGGACAGCGAGAACAGCATGCGCCAGTCCGATGCGATCACGATGCGTGCTTCGGAGAACTCGCGCACGACGGCTTCGATCCTCGGCAGGCAGCGGAAATCCTCCGCCTCCCCCCACGGGTGGGTTACGCCGTCGAAGTCCATGAAGATGTAGGTGGGTCGTGACATATTTGGACGGGGGACAAATTATCCCCGCACGCTCCAGGAGATTGTTGCAATGCGCAATATACTGCATGCACCATAGTGGCGCCGCGTGCCCGATGTCACGATCGACCGGAATCAAGCCCCGGCGGCACCCTCAAGGGCATTTTCGTTGCACTGCAACAACACATCCATCAAGGAACGCTTCAACATGAAACCTATCGTCAGCCTGGAAGGCAAGGTCGGACTGATCACCGGAATCGCCAACGAGAAATCCATCTCCACCGGCGTGGCCGAGGCCTGCATAGAGGCCGGAGCCAAGGTCGTCATCACCTACCAGAACGAGAAGACGCGTGCGTTCATCGAGCCGGTCGTGCATCGACTCGGGGTCGAGGACGTGGTGCTGCTCGACGTCACCCGCCCCGAAACCATGGCGGACGTGTTCACCCAGATCGACGCCCGCCATGGCAAGCTCGACTTCGCCATCCACAGCATGGCCTTCGCCAAGCGCGACGACCTGCATGGACGCGTCGTGGACAGTTCGCCCGACGGCTTCGCGCTCGCAATGGACGTATCCACCCACTCCTTCGTGCGCATGGCGAAAATGGCAGAACCCCTGCTCATGAAGGCTGGCGGCGGCGCGCTGGTGACGATGACCTATCTCGGTTCGGAGAAGGTGATCCCGAACTACGGCGTGATGGGTCTGTGCAAGGCGGCGCTGGAGGCAGCCACCCGCTACATGGCAGCCGAACTGGGCACAAAGGGCATCCGCGTGAATGCGGTTTCTCCCGGCCCGCTCATGACCCGCGCAGCCTCGGGCATTGCCGGGTTCGACGGGCTGATGGCGGCCGCGGTCGAACGTTCGCCAATGCACGCGCTGGTGACCCCCGAGGACATCGGCGCCCTTACCGCCTTCCTCGTGTCGGATGCGGGCCGTCTGGTGACCGGTGGCGTGCATTTCGTGGACGCCGGTTATAACATCATGGCCTGACGTCCTGGAGATGGCACGATGGATTTTTCCGCAGCACGCGAGTTGATCGGACGGCAGACCGTCCTCCTTCCCGACCCGGTTCCGGAACACCCCTTGCTCGACGGGAAAAAGGAAATCGGGCGCGGCGAATACTCCATCGTGCTCGACAAGGGCGACGACGAGCGGGTGTACAAGATTGTCAGCTCGCCCGCGGATTATTTTCTCTACACGGCCGAGGATCGCCCCCGCGGTGAGCACTTCCCCATCATCCACGCGGACCACGGCATCATCGGCCGTGCGCAGTCGGGCTACCCTCTGCACCTGCTCGAGATGGAAAAGCTCTACCCGCTGGCCGAGGATGCGCCCGCGGCGGAGCTCGCACGGCGCCTGATCGAGGTGTATTGGTCGGCCTGCCAGCAATGGAGCCGGCTCGGCGCGGACATGGGGCGCATCGCCCTCTACGACATGACCATGAATCCGCTTGCGCTCGGCACCGGCATGCAGAAGGCGGTCAAGGCGCTGTCCGATTTCGTCGAGGACTACCAAGTACTACCCGATATCCTCAACGCCAACAACCTCATGATGCGCAAGGACGGCACCCTGGTGTTCTCCGACCCGGTCTTCATCGCATGAGCCCGCCTTCCCCACCCTGCGCATCGCAGGCGCACCTCTCGCAACCAAGTCCCCGCACATGAGCGCGCAGCGTGCAGATGCCTGCGATCACGAGCACCCGGCGCCAGCCCGGCCCGCCTCGATCGGGATCGCCCGCAGCGGGCACTTCGATGGCCCTGCGTTCGAGCGGGCCGTGACAGAGCTGTTGCGTGCCGCCGGCATTGACCCCGACAACTCCCACACGGGCCGCACCGCGCAGCGCGTGCGCGAACTCTGGCAGCGCCGGTTGCTCGGCGGCTATGAGCTCGATCCCGCCGAGGCGCTTGGCGAAGGCTTCGAGGATGCACGCCGCGACATGGTCGTGATCCGCGGCATCGCGGTGCACGGGGTCTGCCCACACCATCTCGTCCCCTTCCGGGGCGTCGCGCATGTCGCCTACCTGCCGGGCGGTCGTCTGCATGGATTCGGCCGCATCGCCCGCATGGTCGACGCGATCGGGCACCGCTTCACCTATCAGGAATGGATGACGCGCGACATTGCCGATGCGCTCGTGACCCACGGCATGGCCGACGGCGCCGCCTGCGTGATCGAGGCCGAGCAGCTGTGCCTGTTGCTCGGTGAGGACCGGCGCGGAGACGAGCGGGTGGTGACGCAGGCGTTCGCGGGATCGTTCGCACACTCACCGCAGGCGCGCAACGAATTCCTTCACGCCATCGAGGACCGTCGGCGCTGATCAGCGCCAACGGCCAGCAGCTCCGCGGGTCTAGCCTTCCTGCTGGAAATCGATGATCACGGCGCGGCGCGCGAGCCTGTGCGCACTCACATCCACAAGCACCACCTCGCGTCCCTCGATCACGACAGTGCCACGGTAACGATCGTCGCCGCTCACCGAGTACTCGAAGTCGAAGCCCCGCCGCAGCACCATGTGCCCACGGTCGTTGCGCGCAAAGCGCAGCCCATGCCCCACCACGGTTTCGTCGAGCAACTGCACGCCCTCGCGCTGGCAGGAACGGCGCGCCGCCGCAATGCCGGCCTCGCGCGCCTTCAGACTGTCAAGCCAGAACCAGACCACACTACCGGTCAGCAACAGCACGAAGAGTTCGGTGAGGGTCATGTCGGAAAGTGGCACACGCTGCATTCGCGCGAACGCGGGCGCGCGAGAAAGGCCTCTCCGCTGGCGCTCACGGCAGCATCATGCCGCGAATCGTGAAGAACAGCATCGCAGCCATCAACGCGGAAGCCGGCACCGTGATCACCCAGGCCGCAGCGATGCGCATCAGCTGTGAGCGCTTCACGAGCTCGCGGCGGTACACCTTCTTCAGATCCTTGCGCTCGCCCTTGGAGAAGTGGGCCGGATCCTCGGCGTTCTTCGAGCGCTGCTTCAGATCCTCGAGCATGGCCCCCTTCTCCTCGAGCGTGGCCTTGTCGAAGCGCTGGATGAACGCCTCGATCGCGACGATGTCGCCCTCAGGGTGGTGCGCCTTGATCTCGGCCAGCATGCGGTCGTAGTTGCTTTTGAGATATTCGCGCAGGAAGCCCACGCCGAACACGCCACCGACCGCGATGTGCGTCGAGCTGACCGGCAGCCCGAACTGGCTCGCAAAGATCACGGTGATGGTCGCGGCCATGGCAATGCAGTAGGCCCGCATCTGATCCAGTTCGGTGATCTCCGAACCCACGGTACGGATCACCTTGGGTCCGAACAGCGCCAGCCCCAGCGCGATGCCGATCGCCCCCACCATCATCACCCAGGTCGGGATCGGCGCCGCCTTGTGGATCTCCCCCCCCGAGCTCACCACATCGACGATCGCAGCCAGCGGACCCACCGCGTTCGCAACGTCATTCGAGCCGTGTGCAAAACTGAGCAGCGCCGCAGCGAAGATCAGCGGCACCGTGAACAGCCGGTTCACGCTTTGCTTGGTGTTGGCCACAACGGACTGGCGCTGGGCGAGCACGCGCTGCAGCACCAGCGTGACCACCAGACCAAGCACGAAGCCATAGGCCAGCGCCTCACCGAAGCTCACCTTCCAGACCTTGCCCAGGCCCTTGAGCATGAGGTAGGTCGAGAAGGTCCACGCCATCAGGCCCACCAGCAGCGGCACCATGCGCCGTGCGGCCTCGGCCATGTCCACCTGATAGGTGATGCTGCGCTTGACCAGATACAGGAAGCCTGCGGCGAACAAGCCGCCAAGCAAGGGAGAGATCACCCAACTCGCGGCGATGCTGCCCATCGTGTTCCAGTCGACGATCGAAGGCCCGGCTGCCGCCATGCCTGCGCCGAGCACCGCGCCGACGATCGAGTGCGTGGTCGACACCGGTGCGCCCACCGCGGTGGCAAGATTGAGCCACAAGGCCCCGGCCAGGAGTGCGGCCAGCATCACCCAGACGAACACATCCGGGTCGGAGATGAGGTCCGGATTGATGATGCCGTTGCGGATCGTGCCTACCACCTCGCCGCCTGCAATCAGCGCCCCCGCGGCCTCGAATACCGCTGCGATCACCAGCGCGCCCGCCAGGGTGAGCGCGCGCGAGCCGACCGCGGGGCCGACGTTGTTGGCGACGTCGTTGGCACCGATGTTCATGGCCATATAGCCACCGATCATGGCCGCCATGACCAGCACCAGACTGCCTTCTCCAGCCCCCCGCATAGCCGAGTAGAACATCACACCGACGATGAAGAGCACACCCATGCCGAGGCGGAATATCTCTCCGCGGCCCTTCTGGGCCGCACGCTCGATGTCAGTGATGTGCTGCAAGTCCACGATGGGAGTCCGTTCAATACGAAAGCGCGTATTGTTTCAGAAAATTTGCAATGGCCCAATCCATTCCTGCTGCAGCACCGCAAATTGCCATCCCCTCCCCTGGGGTCGGCTCCGGGGAGGTCTTACAGGCGGTTGTACTTGTCGGCCCTGCCGCGGGCGAGTTCGACCGGGTAGCGTTCCGCGTTGATGCGGATCTTGCGCCGTGCCGCGTCGGCGAGGTCCACACCCAGCACATCGCTCAGGCGGACCAGGTAAAGCAGCACGTCCGCCATCTCCAGCGCCACCGCTTCGTGGGTGTCCACAGGCAGGCGCGCAGACTGCTCGGGGGTGAGCCACTGGAAGTGCTCGAGCAGTTCCCCCGCTTCGCCAGCCAGCGCCATGGCAAGATTCTTCGGTGTGTGGAACGGCGTCCACTCGCGCTCGGTCGTGAAGCGGCGCATGGCCTCGCGCAACTCGTCCAGCGCGTCTCCCGAAGGTCGCATCTCGCTCATTCGATGTGATGCTCCAGATCGAAGCCGGCCGATTCATCTACGCCAAGTTGCCGCACCAGCCATGGCAGGGCCGCCTCCAGCCGCTCGGGCAACACCCAGGGCGGGTTGATCACGTACAGCCCGCTGCCAAACATGCCGAACCCGTCGCGCGGCGGAGCAGATACGGCCAGGCGCACGTCCAGCCAGCTCTCGGCGCCGATCTCGGCGAGCTTCTGTGGCAAGGCACGGGCCTCGGGGCGCGCCAGCATCGGATACCACACCGCAAAAGTACCGGTTGGGAAGCGTCGCAACGCCTCACGCACGGTGTCGACCGTGCGGCGGTAGTCTTCCTTGACCTCGTAAGGCGGATCGATGAGCACCACGGCACGCCGGGTGGGCGGTGGCAGCAAGCCCTTGAGCGCACCGAAGCCGTCGCTGCGCTGCACCTGCACGCGCTCGCGTTCGGTAGTGAAGGTGCGCTGCAGCGATTCGTGATCGGCCGGATGGAGCTCGAACAGGCGCAGCCTGTCCTGCGCGCGCGCCTTGGTCATGGCCAGCGCGGGCGAGCCTGGGTAGAACAGGAGCCGGCCATGCGGGTTGAACTGGCGCACGGCATCGAGGTACGGCCCGAGCGCCGGAGGGACATCATCCCTGTCCCACAGTCGCCCGATCCCGGCCGCCGCCTCGGCGGTCTTGCCGGCCTGCTCGCTGTCAAGCGCATAGCAGCCGCCACCGGCATGCGTGTCGATATAAACCCAGGGTTTATCCTTGCGGTTGTAGTAGTCGAGCAATTCGAGCAGCACGAAGTGCTTGAGCACATCCGCGTGATTGCCCGCATGGAAGGCGTGTCGATAGCTGAGCATGGGTGTTGTCCGTTCGCGGCCGGCATCGTAGCACCCCGCAGGGCGCGGCAAAACCCTTGGCAGATCAGCCACATTGACACAATCACCGTGTTTGCACGCCAGAGCGCAGTTGTTATGATGCGCGCCCCGACATGCCGCAGTACGCTGTGGCACGAGACATACATAGCGAGAACAACACATGAGCATCTATGCCCTGGGCGATCGCCGCCCCACCTTCGGTCAAGGCAGCTGGATCGCCCACAACGCAACCGTGGTGGGCGCAGTGCACGCCGGGCGCAACGTGAGCATCTGGTACAACGTGGTGATGCGCGGCGACAACGACCCGATCACCATCGGTGACGACACCAACATCCAGGACGGCACGGTGCTGCACAACGACAAGGGCGTTCCGCTTCACATCGGCAGCGGCGTCACCATCGGCCACATGGCCATGCTGCATGGCTGCACGATCGGCGATGGCAGCCTGATCGGCATCAACGCGGTGATCCTGAACCGTGCCGTCATCGGCAGCCAGTGCATCATCGGCGCGAATGCCCTGATCCCCGAGGGCAAGGTCATTCCCGACCGCTCGCTCGTCGTCGGGTCTCCGGGCCGCGTCATCCGCACCCTGACGGAGGATGAGATCGCGCACCTGAAGTGGAACGCGCAACATTACATCGAGAACGCGCGTCTGTACGAGAAGGATCTATGCGCACTCGAACCCGCCAGCGTCATCGAAGGGGCCGCTTGATGAAACCCGCCCTGCTCGCCCTGGTCGCGGCATTCAACATCGCCGTGGCTGTGCCTGCCGCCGCCGAGGCCGGCGCGCCGCTCACGGTCGAGTTATCCGCGCAGGCCAGCACCGCGGCTGCCAACGACCTCGCCACCGCGGTACTGTATGTCGAGCGCTCCGGTGCCGACGCCGCGGTGCTTGCCGACGAGGTGAACCGCGCCATCGCCGGGGCGCTGGAAACCGTGCGCGCGGAGAAAACGGTCAAGGCGCAGACCGGCAGCGTCTCCACCTGGCCGGTCTACGACAAGGACGACCGTGGCCGCATCACGTCGTGGCGCATGCGCTCGGAGATCCGCCTCGAAAGCATGGACCTGGCGGCGATGTCCGCGCTGGTCGGACGACTGCAGGCCGCTCTGGCGCTCGCCCATGTCGGCATGGAGCCTGCCCCCGCCACGCGGCGCAAGGCGCTCGACGCGGCCACCGTCGACGCGCTACAGGCTTTCGAGGCCCGCGCCGGACTGATCGCCGGCACCCTGGGTCGGAAACACCGCATCGTCCACCTCAGCGTCGGTGACAGCGGCTTCTCGCCCCCCCCGATGCCCCGCATGCGCATGGCGACCATGGCCGCCGCCGATGCCGCACCCGCACCGCTTGAAGGCGGCGAGAGCCAGGTATCGGTGCATGTGAGCGGGCGCATCGAGTTGACGGACTGACAGCCTGAAGGACCCGTGGCGTGAAGCCCGCCGCTGGACCGTCTCCAAGGCCTGCTTTATCTTTGCGCACATGAGATCGACGAACTCCGCGCGCAAGGCAATTCACCCCCGGCAGGCAAGCCGGCGACGGTTCGCCTGCCTCAGCGCAGTCATGCTGCTAGCCGCCTGCAGCACGGTCCCCGAGGCACCCCGCCACAGCACCGCTGCGCCACAGACGCCGGCGCCCGCGCGCAGCAGCTATTTTGCCTTCCCCGACGAGCAGCATGCCCAGGAGATGGTGCTGTTCGCCCTCGGTCTCCTCGACACCGGCTATCGCTTCGGCGGCCGCAACCCCGAGGCCGGGCTCGACTGCAGCGGAATGGTCGCGTACGTCGTGGAGAATATCAGCGGCCAGCGCCTGCCCCACAATGCGGCTCAGATCGCAGAACGGACCCGGCCCATCCCGGTCGAGGCGCTCGCGCCCGGCGATCTCGTGTTCTTCAACACGCTCAAGCGCCGACATTCACACATGGGGATCTACATCGGTGATGGCCGGTTCGTGCATGCGCCGTCGAGCCGTGGAAAGGTTCGCGTCGAGCGCCTGGACAACCGCTACTTCGCACAGCGCATCGACGGCGCCCGCACCCTGCTTGCCAACTGAAGGCTACAAGCCCGGCGCCGCCCAGAGAACACTCAGCGCTGCGGCACCTGCACGTAGATCTCGCCCGGCTTGGTCAGCCCGAGTTCGAAACGGGCGCGCTCCTCGATTGCCTCATTACCCGACTTGAGGTCATTCACCTCGGCCGCGAGGCTTGCGTTGCGCTGCTCGAGGCGCAGATTCTCATCTCGCTGCGCCTGCAACTGGCGATCGACGTCCCACACGCGCAGCCATCCACCCTTCCCCAGCCAGAGCGGGTACTGCAGCAGCACGACGAGTGCGAGCAGGATCAGGATGGGCCAGCGCATCAAGCAGAAAAACTCGAGATTGGATTGCCGCAGGGCCGACCACCGCGTTCGCGGACAGGCCCACTCCCCGTGGCGGGGCGGGCCTGCATTCCGGTTATACCGGGCTTGCCCACGAAGGCCCGGTCAGCACCGATTCGGCGAGGTCGGCGACAAGAGCGCCGACCTCGCCGCAGGACGACGGTCAGCGCAGGTTGTAGAACGCGCGCTTGCCCGGGTAGGCCGCAGTATCGCCGAGGTCTTCCTCGATACGCAGCAGCTGGTTGTACTTGGAGATGCGGTCCGAGCGGCTCAGCGAACCGGTCTTGATTTGCATCGCGCGCAAGCCCACGGCGATGTCGGCGATGGTCGAATCGTCGGTCTCGCCCGAGCGGTGCGAGATCACCGCGGTGTAGCCAGCGAGCTTGGCCATCTCGACGGCGGCGAAGGTCTCGGTGAGCGTGCCGATCTGGTTGATCTTGATGAGGATCGAGTTGGCCACGCCCTGCTCGATGCCCTGCACAAGGATGCGGGTGTTGGTGACGAAGAGGTCGTCACCCACCAGTTGCACACGCTTGCCCAGGCGCTCGGTGAGAATCTTCCAGCCGTCCCAGTCGCCCTCGGCCATGGCGTCCTCGATCGAGACGATCGGGAACTTGTCGCACAGGGTCTCGAGGTAGTCGGTGAAGCCCTCCGCGGTGAGCGACAGGCCCTCGCCCTTGAGCTCGTACTTGCCGTCCTTGTAGAACTCGGATGCAGCGCAGTCGAGCGCCAGCAGCACATCCTGGCCGGGCACGTAGCCGGCGGCGACGATGGCTTCCTGGATCAGGTTGAGCGCTTCCTCGGTGCCCGAGACGTTGGGGGCGAAGCCGCCCTCGTCGCCAACGGTGGTGGGGTAGCCCTTGCCGTCCACGATCTTCTTGAGGTGGTGGAAGATCTCGGCACCGCAGCGCAGCGCCTCGCGGAAGCTGCCCATGCTCACCGGCATGATCATGCATTCCTGGATGTCCAGGCTGTTGTTGGCGTGTTCGCCGCCGTTGATGACGTTCATCATCGGCACCGGCATCACCATCGGACTGGAGCCGCCGAAGTAGCGGTACAGCGGCAGGCCAGCCTCTTCGGCGGCGGCCTTGGCCACCGCCATCGACACCGCCAGCATGGCGTTGGCGCCCAGGCGCGACTTGTTCTCAGTGCCGTCGAGCTCGATCAGGGTGCGGTCGATGAAGGCCTGCTCCTCGGCGTCGAGGCCGATGATCGCTTCGGCGATCTCGGTGTTCACGTTCTCGACCGCGCGCAGCACGCCCTTGCCGAGGAAGCGCGACTTGTCGCCGTCACGCAGCTCGATCGCCTCGCGCGAACCGGTGGAGGCGCCCGACGGCACCGCGGCGCGGCCCATCACGCCGGATTCCAGCAGCACGTCGGCTTCGACGGTGGGGTTGCCGCGTGAGTCGAGAATCTCGCGGGCGATCACATCAACGATTGCACTCATGTGTAGTCCTGTTGCAGTTACTGGGATTGGGGGAATTCGAAGCTCAGAGCGTGGTCTCGAGGAAGCCCTGGCGCTTTACCAGCGCGTCGATGTCCTTGAGGGTGGTCAGCAGCGCCTTCATCTTCGGCAGCGGCCAGGCGTTGGGACCGTCGGACAGCGCCTTGGCGGGGTCCGGGTGGGTCTCCATGAAGAGACCCGCCACGCCCACCGCGACTGCGGCGCGCGCCAGCACCGGCACGAACTCGCGCTGGCCGCCCGAGGCCGTGCCCTGCCCGCCCGGCAGCTGCACCGAGTGGGTGGCGTCGAACACCACCGGGCAGCCGGTGTCGCGCATGATCGCCAGCGAGCGCATGTCGGAGACGAGGTTGTTGTAGCCGAAGGACGCACCGCGCTCGCACACCATGATGGTGTCGGCGCCGCCGTTCGCTTCCCTGGCCTTGTCGGCGACATTCTTCATGTCGCCCGGCGCAAGGAACTGGCCCTTCTTGATGTTCACCGGTTTGCCACTGGCCGCCACCGCGTGGATGAAATCGGTCTGGCGGCACAGGAAGGCCGGGGTCTGCAGCACGTCGACGACCGACGCCACCGCAGGGATTTCCTCGATCGTGTGCACGTCGGTCAGCACCGGCAGGCCGAGCTGCTTCTTCACCGCCTCGAGCATCTTGAGGCCGGCGTCCATGCCGTGGCCGCGGAAGCTCTTGCCCGAGCTGCGGTTGGCCTTGTCGTAGGACGCCTTGAAGATGTACGGGATGCCCAGCTCGGCGCAGATTTCCTTCATCTGGCCGGCGATGTCCAGGCACATCTGCTCGGATTCGGCCACACAGGGGCCGGAGATCAGGAAAATCGGCTTGTCCAGGCCAACATCGAAACCGCAGAGGTTCATGCTTCGCTCCTTCAGGCCGCGGCCTGCTTGCGCGCAATCGCCGCCTTCACATAGGCGGTGAACAGCGGATGGCCCTTGCGCGGGTTGGAGGTGAATTCGGGGTGGAACTGGCAGCCGACGAACCACGGATGGACTTCGGCGGGCAGCTCGACCATCTCGCACAGGTCGGTGACGGGCGCACGGCCCGACACCACCAGTCCCTTCTCTTCCAGCTTGGCGAGCAGGGTGTTGTTCACCTCGTAGCGATGGCGATGGCGCTCCATGACCTCGGGGGCGCCGTAGATCGCGCGCGCCAGCGTGCCTTCCTTGAGCTGGCAGAGCTGGCCGCCGAGGCGCATGGTGCCGCCGAGGTCGGACTCTTCCGAGCGCTTCTCGATCTTGCCCGTGCGATCCTTCCACTCTGTGATCAGGCCGATCACCGGGTACTTGGTGTCGCGCTCGAACTCTGTAGAGTGGGCGCCTTCCATGCCGGCGACGTCGCGAGCGAACTCCACCACCGCGAGCTGCATGCCGAGGCAGATGCCCAGGTACGGCACCTTGTTCTCGCGCGCGTAGCGGATCGCGGCGATCTTGCCCTCGGTGCCGCGCTTGCCGAAGCCGCCGGGCACCAGGATCGCGTCCATGGCCTGCAGCACGCCGCAGCCGTCGCGCTCGATGTCCTCGGAGTCGATGTAGTGGATCTTCACCTTCGACTCGGTGTGCATGCCGGCGTGGTTGAGCGACTCGATCAGCGACTTGTAGGACTCGGTGAGGTCGACGTACTTGCCGACAAAGCCGATGTCGACCGACTGCTTCGGGTTCTCGAGCGCGTGGATCAGCTTCTCCCACACCGAGAGATCTGCCGCGCGTGCGAGGATGTCGAGCTTGTGGCAGACGATCTGGTCGAGCATCTGGTCGTGCAGCATGCCCGGGATCTTGTAGATGGAGTCGGCGTCGAGCACCTCGATCACCGCCTCGGGCATCACGTTGCAGAACAGCGCGATCTTGCGGCGCTCGTCCACCGGAATCGAGCGATCGGCGCGGCACAGCAGGATGTCGGGCTGGATGCCGATCTCGCGCAGCTCCTTCACCGAGTGCTGGGTCGGCTTGGTCTTGAGCTCGCCGGCGGTCGGGATGTAGGGCAGCAGCGTGAGGTGGATGAAGCAGGTGCCGTTGCGGCCTTCCTCGAAGCCCATCTGGCGGATGGCCTCCAGGAAGGGCAGCGACTCGATGTCGCCCACCGTGCCGCCGACCTCGATGATCGCCACGTCGGCGCCCTCGGCGCCGCGCTTGACGTAGGCCTTGATCTCGTCGGTGATGTGCGGGATGACCTGCACGGTCTTGCCCAGGTACTCGCCACGGCGCTCCTTCTTCAGCACCGACTCATAGATCTGACCGGTGGTGAAGTTGTTGCGCTTGCTCATCTTGGCGCTGGTGAAGCGCTCGTAATGGCCGAGGTCGAGGTCGGTTTCCGCACCGTCTTCGGTGACGAAGACTTCGCCATGCTGGAACGGGCTCATGGTGCCCGGATCGACGTTGATGTACGGGTCCAGCTTGAGGTGCGTGACCTTGATGCCACGGGACTCGAGAATGGCCCCCAAAGAGGCCGCCGCGATGCCTTTGCCCAGGGAGGACACGACACCGCCGGTAACGAAGACGTATTTGGTCATGGGAGATGTGCTGCGGGAAAGCGCGATGATAACCGAAGCGCCGGACATGCGTCAGCAGTCCGGCGCTCGCTCCGCCCCTGTTCGGCCCCCAGGCCGGACCCCGCGCCGCCCCACGGGAATCGCATGATCCAGCCTCCGGCCGGGGGCCTCGCTGCTCAGGCCATGCCTCTCAGGTCATACCGCGCAGCTCGCGCAGCAGCACCGACAGCATCGCCAGGTCGATGTTCTGCGCACCACGGATCTCTCCGAGCAAGTGCTGGTATCGGTCCAGGGCCGCGGCAGCACGAGCGCGCCATGCCGCGAGCCGGGCCGCCGTGTCGCCGCCCTCCGGCGCCAGGCGGATGGCCTCCGCAGCGAGCGTGCGCGCGAGCATCGACAGGTCGGTACGCAAGGCGCCCCGGGCGAGATTCTGCCAGCGCGTCTCCGCCGGCAGCGCCGAGATCTGCCGCCCCAGCCAGTGCAACTCCAGCTCGCCACCGAGCGCAAAATACACCCGTGCCACCGCCGCCTCATCCTGTCCGGTCTCGGCGGCAATCTCGACCAGGTCGAGCGCCGAGTACAGCTCGTCCAATGCCGCCACGCGCCGCGCCAGCGCCTCGGCCACGCCCTGCTCCACCCAGCGTGCCACTGCAGCATCGAGCTCTTCCCGGTAAGCAGGGCCGACATCGTCGTGCAGCCGACCGGCCAGCGCTGCGACGCCCGGCGAAAAGTGGGCCAGCGTCGCCTGCAGATCGGCCAGCCAGCGCCGGTTGCGCAGGAACCACAAGGTACCGCGCTGCACCAGCCGGCCGGAGGCCAAGATCAGTTCCAGCTGCACCGCATTGTCGATGCGGTTGTCTAGCGCCTCGGTATCCTGCCACACCCCCACCAGCCCGAAGACCTCGCGCGTAGCCATGTAGGCGCGCACGATATCGGCGGCAGGCACACCCACCTCGGTCTTCAGCCGATGCACGAAAGTCGGCCCGACGCGGTTGATCATGCTATTGATGACGTGCGTGGAGATGATTTCGCGCCGCAGCGGATGCGCCTGGATCTGGACGGCGAAGCGCTCGCGCAGGGGTCCCGGGAAGTAGCGCTCCAGCGCGGTGCGGATGTAGGGATCCTCCGGCACGTCGGACGCCAGTACCTCGTCGTAGAGCTCGATCTTGCTGTAGGCGAGCAGCACGGCCAGCTCAGGATGGGTGAGACCGGCGCGCGCGGCCTTGCGCTGCGCAAGCTCCTCATCCATCGGCAGGAACTCGAGCTTGCGGTTGAGCCGCCCGGCGTGGGCGAGGCGGCGCATGAAGTCCGCCTGCTCGTCGAGCAACGCCACGCCCCGCGCCCATGTCACCGAGAGGATCTGCGTCTGCGCGTAGTTGTCCCGCAGCACCAGCGTCGCGACCTCATCGGTCATGTCTGCGAGCAGCTTGTTGCGCTGCTTCAGGGTGAGCTCGCCCTCGGCCACCACGGCACCGAGCAGGATCTTGATGTTGACCTCGTGATCCGAGCAATCCACGCCACCGGAGTTATCGATCGCGTCGGTGTTGACGCGGCCGCCGCCCAGCGCGAACTCGATCCGGCCGAGCTGGGTGGCCCCCAGGTTGCCGCCCTCGCCCAGCACCTTGCAGCGCAGCTCGCCGCCATTGACGCGCACGGCGTCGTTGGCGCGGTCGCCCACCGCGGCGTCGGCCTCGGCGCTGGCCTTGATGTAGGTGCCGATACCACCGTTGTAGAGAAGTTCCACCGGCGCGGTGAGGATGGCGCGGATGAGCTCGGTGGGTGTGAGCTGCGCGGCCTGGAGATCGAGCGCGGCACGCACCTCGGGCGAGAGCTTGATCGACTTTGCGCTGCGCGGCCACACGCCGCCACCCTGCGAGATCAGCGCCTTGTCGTAGTCATCCCAACTCGAGCGCGGCAGCGCGAACAGGCGCGCGCGCTCTTCCCAAGAGCGCGCGGGGTCGGGATCGGGGTCGATGAAGATGTGGCGATGGTCGAAGGCCGCGATCAGTCTCGTCTGCTTCGACAGCAGCATGCCGTTGCCGAACACGTCGCCCGACATGTCGCCCACGCCGGCCGCGGTGAAGGGCTCTTCCTGGATGTCCTTGCCCATCTCGCGGAAGTGGCGCTTGACCGCCTCCCAGGCGCCGCGCGCGGTGATGCCCATCTTCTTGTGGTCGTAGCCCACCGAGCCGCCGGAGGCAAAGGCGTCGGCCAGCCAGAAGCCGTATTCGGCCGAAACCTCGTTGGCATAGTCCGAGAAGGTCGCCGTGCCCTTGTCGGCCGCCACCACCAGGTAGGGGTCGTCCTCATCGTGGCGCACCACGTCGGCCGGCGGCACCACGGCACCCTGCACCAGGTTATCGGTGAGGTCGAGCAGGCCGCGCAGGAAATTGCGGTAGCAGGCCACGCCCTCGGCGACCAGCGCCTCGCGTCCGCCCTCGGCGGGCGGACACTTGACCACGAAGCCGCCCTTCGAGCCTACCGGCACGATCACCGCATTCTTGACGATCTGCGCCTTCACCAGGCCAAGGATCTCGGTGCGGAAATCCTCCATGCGGTCGGACCAGCGCAGGCCGCCACGCGCCACCTTGCCGCCGCGCAGATGCACGCCCTCGAAGCGCGGCGAGTATACGAAGATCTCGAACATCGGCAGGGGCTGCGGCAGGCTGGGAATCTTCGCCGGCGAGAACTTGAACGAGGTGTAGGTCTTGGCTGCGCCGTCCTTGTCGCGCTGGAACCAGTTGGTGCGCAGCGTGGCGAGGATCATGGCGAGGAACTGGCGCAGGATGCGGTCCTCGTCGAGATTGGCGACGGTGTTGAGTTCGGCCTCGATCGCCGCCACCTGCGCCGCGCATTGCGCGTCGCGGTCGCCGCCCAGCGCCGGATCGAAGCGGGTGCGAAAGAGCTCGAACAGCGCGCGCGCGAGCTTCGGATACGCCGCGAGCGTCTGCTCCATGTAGGCGAGACTGAAGGTGAAGGCCGCCTGCCGCATGTACTTCGCGTAGGCGCGCAGCACGCTGACCTCGCGCCATGAAAGACCGGCGAGCAGCACGAGGCGGTTGAAGTCGTCGTTTTCCACCTCGCCGCGCCAGGCGCGCAGAAAGGCGTCCTGGAACAGCGGCCGCAGGGCGTGGATGTCCAGGCTCTCGGCGCCCGCGTACTGCAGGCCGAAGTCGTGCAGCCACACCGTGCTGCCATCCAGACGCTCGATCTCGGCAGGGCGCTCGTCGATCACCTTCACACCCATCTTCTCGAGCATGGGCAGGCTGTGCGACAGCGCCACCGGCGCACCGAGGTGATACAGGCGCAGGTTCAGGCGCCCTTGCTGCGCCTCCAGCGGCACATGCAGGTTGAGCGCCAGCGCGTCATCGTCGCGCAACGCCTCCATCTGTTCGATATCAAACACCGCCATGCGCGCCGAATAGTCCTCACGGTAGCCGGCCGGGAACCCGCTGCCGTAGCGACGCAGCAGTTTCATGCCGCGCTCCTCGCCGCACTGCTCGACCAGCGCCTGCTGCAACTCATCCTCCCAGCGCCGCGCGGCGCGGATCAGGCGCTGCTCCAGTTCGCGGGTATCGAAGGGTGGAATGATCGAGTCCCGCGTACGTACCGTGATCAGGATGCGCGCCAGAGCGGAGTCCGAGAACTGCACGTCGAACTCGGACGAGGTCCCGTTGAACGCATCCATCAGCACCGCCTGCATGCGCTTGCGCTGGTCGGTGTTGTAGTGTTCGCGCGGCACATAGACGAGGCAGGACACGAAGCGCGCAAACGGGTCGATGCGCACGAAGAGCCGGGTGCGCAGCCGCTCGCCGAGGCGGAGGATACCCATCGCGTGGGCGTGCAGCTCTTCCGGATCGATCTGGAACAGCTCGTCGCGCGGATAGCGCTCGAGCAAGGTCTGCAGCGCCTTGGCGGCATGACCTCCGGGCAGCAGGCCAGCGCGCTCGAACACCGCGTCGACCTTGCGGCGCAGCAGCGGGATCTGGCGCGGGCTGGTGCTGTAGGCGGTGGATGCCAACAGGCCGATGACCCGACGCTCACCGGCCACCCTGCCCTCGCCGTCGAAGGTCTTGATGCCGATGAAGTCCAGATAGCCCGGCCGATGTACCGTCGAGCGGGAATTCGACTTGGTGATCGTGAGCAGTCGCGGCAGATGGGCCTGTGCACGCAACTGCGGCGGCAAGGCCGCGAAGGAGCGTGACTGGCCATCCTCACCCTCGCCGCGCAGCAAACCCAGCCCCGAGTTGGGGACGATGCGCAGTTCGTTCCCCTCCTCCGTACTCGCCAGCGTGTAGTCGCGGCAGCCGAGCAGCACGAAATTGTCCTCGGCCAGCCATTGCAGGAAGGCCTTCACCTCCGTGGCATCGGCCGACTCCAGCGCAGTCGGCAGCGTATCGAGCCCGGCGGTGATCTCCTGCAGCCGGGTGCGCATCGCGGGCCAGTCGCTCACCGCAACACGCACATCGGCCAGCACGTGCTCGATGCCCGCCTGCAGCGCGGCCAGATCCGCGGGGTCGGTACGACGGTCGACCTCCAGGTGCATGATGGATTCGAAGCCGGCGCCCTTGCCTCCCGCCCCCTTGCCTCCCGCCCCCTCGGCGCTTGCACCCGCAGCGTCTGCGCCGTCGCTGCCGAAGCGGACAAAGCGGCCCTGCGCATCACGCTGCACCTTGATGACCGGATGGATGATCAGATGCAGGGTCAGTCCCTGGCGCGCCACCTCCATGGTGATCGAGTCGACCAGAAAAGGCATGTCCTCGCCGACGATCTCGATGACGGTGTGCGGACACTCCCATCCGCTCTCATCCACGCGTGGGTTGAACACGCGCACGCAGCTTGCTTCCTTGCGGCGAGCGATGAAATGCCACTGGCTCAACACCGCGCCGTAGAGGTCGGTGACGGGCAGAGCTTCGAGTTCGTCCGGATCCATCTGGGCGAAGTAGCGGGCGGCAAAGTCGCTCACCACCGCTGCCTGGTCCGCCGGCAGCCGTGCGGCAATCTGCTCGATCACCGCATCGATCTGTGCCGTAAGCCTGCCTGTCTCCCGCTTTTCCATCTCGACCTCCGCACGTGCGTGTTGGGGCACGGTGCGACGATGCGGGCTCCTGCGGATTGCGTGGCGAGAACCCGGATCGCAGCGCCGTGGAACAGATCGGTCAGGTTAGGTCAAAGGATCTGCCGGTCATAGGCACGTTTTCCCGTACCCGCCGCCACAGGCACGAAAAAAAAGCGCGCCCCCTCCTTCAGGTCGGCGCGCCGTCTTGCGGCCCTTCGGGCCACCGCATTCAGCGGATGAAGTCGCGGTTCACTTCACGGAACAGATCCGTTCCGCCGCGCTGGAGCCACTCGAAAGCGACCATCTCGCGCGACACGATCTCGATACCGTGCCCACGCATGCGCTCGAAGGCGAGGTCGCGGTTGGCCGGGTCGCGCGAACCCGAGGCTTCGGCGACGATGAAGACATCCTTGCCGGCCTGGCGCAGGTCAAGTGCGGTCTGCTGCACGCACACATGCGCCTCGGTACCACACACGATCACCTGCTTGCGCTGCTCCACCGCCGTGCCCGCAAAGCAGCCATCGGCCTGCGCGGAGAAGAACTGCTTGCCGACGTATTGCGCATTGGCGGTCACCGCGCGCACCGAATCCACGGTGCCACCGATCTTCTCGGGGAAATGCTCGGTCACCACCACCGGCACACCGATCCGCTCGGCCACCTGGGCGAGCCAGGCGCAGTTCTCCGCCACCTGCTCGCCCTGGTGAATATAGGGTGCGAGCCGCGCCTGCACATCCACGATCAGCAACACGGATCTATCGGGATTCATCAGCATGGTCTTTCCTCCTCAGTCGGCCAGCTCGGCGCGTTCGCGGAAATGCGCCAGCGCCTCGGGGTTGGCCAGGGCCTCCTGATTCTTGACCGGGCGGCCATGCACTACGTTCCGCACCGCCAGTTCGACGATCTTGCCGCTCTTGGTGCGCGGGATGTCTGCCACCTGAAGCACCTTGGCCGGCACGTGGCGCGGCGTGGTGTTGTCGCGAATGGTCTGCTTGATCCGTCCGACCAGATCGTCGTCGAGCGTCAGCCCTTCGCGCAGCTTCACGAACAGCACCACGCGTACATCGTTCGGATTCTGCGGCGGCCAGTCCTGGCCGATCACCAGCGACTCGACAACCTCGTGCAGCTTCTCGACCTGGCGGTAGATCTCGGCGGTGCCGATGCGCACCCCGCCCGGGTTGAGCGTGGCGTCCGACCTTCCGTAGATGATCAGCCCGCCATGCGCGGTGATCTCGCAGAAATCCCCGTGGCACCACACGTTGTCGAAGCGATCGAAGTAGGCAGCGTGGTACTTGGCGCCGTCGGCGTCGTTCCAGAAGCCAATCGGCATCACCGGGAAGGGCTTGCTGCACACCAGCTCCCCCTTCTCGCCGCGCACCGGGCGACCCTCGTCGTCCCACACGTCCACCGCCATGCCCAGGCCGCGGCACTGGATCTCGCCGCGCCACACCGGCAGCACCGGGCTGCCGAGCACGAAGCAGGAGATGATGTCGGTGCCGCCCGAGATGGACGAGAGCTGCAGGTCGGCCTTGATGTCGCGGTAGACGTAGTCGAAGCCTTCCGGCACGAGCGGACTGCCGGTGCTCATCATGGCGCGCACGCTGTCGAGCTTGTGGGTCTCACGCGGCTTGAGTCCGAACTTCGCGGCCGCATCGAGGTACTTGGCCGAGGTGCCGAAGTGCGTCATCTGCTCGGCGTCGGCATAGTCGAAGAGGATCTGGTTGTCGCCGGCGAAGGGCGAGCCGTCATAGAGCAGCAGCGTAGCCTCTGCGGCGAGCGCGGAGACCAGCCAGTTCCACATCATCCAGCCGCAGGTGGTGAAGTAGAACACGCGGTCGCCCGGCTTCACGTCGCCGTGCAGCGTGTGTTCCTTCAGGTGCTGCAGCAGCGCGCCGCCGGCGCAGTGCACGATGCACTTCGGGACGCCGGTGGTGCCCGAGGAGTACATGATGTACAGCGGGTGGTCGAAGGGCAGCTCGGCGAACTCGATGTCGTCCACGAAGTGGAAGGGGGCGATGAAATCCGCGTACATGCGCGCATGCGGCACATGCGACAGGTCGTGGTCGTGATGAACGTAAGGCACGACCACGACGCGCTGCACGGACGGCAACTGACCGACGATGTCGCCGAGCTTGCCGAGCACGTCGACCGTCTTGCCGCCGTAGTAATAGCCGTCGCAGGCGATCAAAACCTTGGGCTCGGTTTGGCCGAAGCGGTCGAGCACGCCCTGCACACCGAAGTCGGGCGAGGCCGAGGTGAAGATGGCGCCGATACTCGCCGCGGCCAGCATGGCGATGGCGGTCTCGGGCAGGTTGGGCATGTAGGCGGCGACGCGGTCACCGGCGACCACGCCCTGTTCCCTCAGGGCGGCGGCGAAGTGCGCAACGGCGCGATAAAGCTCGCCGTGGCTCATGCGGTTCTTCACCCGGTCCTCGCCCCAGAACACGATGGCATCGTGCGCATCGCGCGAACGCAGCAGGTTGCGGGCAAAGTTGAAGCGTGCATCGGGAAACCACTGCGCGCCGGGCATGCGGTGACCATCGACCAGCACGCGCTGACCGCGCGCGCCGATCACGCCGGCGCCAGTCCCATCCCCTTCCCAGACGCTCACCCAGAACTGCTCGGGCTGCGCCACCGACCAGTCGTAGAGCGCCGCATAGTCGGGCAGCGTGACGCCCCACCGCTTCTCCGCGGCAAGACGGAAGGCGGTGACGTTGGCGTCCGCCACACGCTCGGCCGACGGCGTCCAGAGCGGCTTCTGTTCTGCAAGCTGATTCATCGTGTCTCCTCTCACTGAATGCATGCCACTTCGGTGGCCTCGTCTTTTTCTGTACAGCCAGTCGCTATGTCACGTGCAAGTACGGCCTGCTTCAGGCGGGCGCGTCCTCGAACAGCGCACGGATGAAATCGGGAATCGGCGCCGACTTGCCGGTGCGCATGTCCATCCACACCGTCTTGGCCGCGCCCTCTGCGTACAATCGCTCGTCGCCTTCGACGAAAAGTTCATACCAGGTCATCACGCTCGACCGCCCCGGCTCACCGACGTACATCTTCACAACGACCGTTGAAGGATAATTCACCGGAATCAGGAACGTGCAGCTCGCGTTGATGATCACCGGCCCTACGGCCTCGTCCGGACGCACGCGGACACCGACCTTTTCCAGCCACTCGCAGCGGGCCTGCTCGAGGAAGCGGAAGTACACCGTATTGTTGACGTGCCCGTAGGCGTCCATGTCTCCCCAGCGCACGGGGATGCGCGCAGTGTAGATGAGCTTGCCGTGCTCCTTCATGTTGCATCTCCTCTTGTATGTTGAGCGCGCTAATGTAACATACGGCCCCGTATGTTTGCGCAAGGCGCCTGCGTGCCGGATGATCGTCGGCGCATGCGCGAGCGCGCACGGGTTTAAACTGGCGCCAGCGACAGCTCGCGCACACGCCGAAATGATGGGACAGGAGGACAGGATGGAACGCGAATCGATGGAATTCGATGTACTGATCGTCGGCGGCGGCCCTGCAGGCCTCGCCGCGGCGATCCGTTTGAAGCAACAGGCCGAGGCAAAAGGGCAGGACCTTGCGGTGTGCCTGATCGAGAAAGGCGCGGAAATCGGTGCCCACATCCTCTCCGGCGCGGTGATCGACCCGCGTTCGCTCAACGAGCTGATCCCCGACTGGAAGGAAAAGGGGGCTCCGCTGACGACCGCCGTGACCGAAGATCAGGTCATCTTTCTCACCGAAAAGGGCTCGTTCCGCAACCCGCCTGCGCTCACGCCGGACTGTTTCGACAACCACGGCAACTACATCATCCGCCTGGGCAACCTCGTCAAATGGCTGGGCGAGCAGGCCGAAGCTGCCGGTATCGAGGTCTATCCGGGCTTCGCCGCGGCCGAGATCCTCTACGACGAGCACGGTGCGGTCAAAGGCATCGCCACCGGTGACATGGGTCTGAACCGCGACGGCACACCCGGCCCGCAGCACCAGCCCGGCATGGAACTGCACGCCAAGTACACGCTGTTTGCCGAAGGCTGTCGTGGCCACCTCGGCAAGCAGCTCGAAGCGAAGTTCAACCTGCGCGACGGCGTCGATCCGCAGACCTACGGCATCGGCGTCAAGGAGTTGTGGGAAGTCAGCCCGGAGATGCATCGCCCCGGCCTGGTCGTGCACACTGCCGGCTGGCCGATGGACAACCGCACCTACGGTGGCGGCTTCATCTACCACCTCGAGGACAACCTCGTCGCGCTCGGCTTCGTGGTCGGCCTCAACTATGAAAACCCGCACCTGTCCCCCTTCGAAGAGATGCAGCGCTGGAAGACCCACGCCGCGGTGCGCAAGCACATCGAGGGCGGCAAGCGCCTGTCCTACGGTGCACGTGCCATCGCCACCGGCAACATCCAGAGCCTGCCGCGCCTGGTGTTCCCGGGCGGTGCGCTGATCGGTGACGACGCGGGTTTCCTGAACGCCGCGCGCATCAAGGGTGTGCATGCAGCGATCAAGTCCGGCATGCTCGCCGCCGAAGCAGCCTTCGAGGCGCTGGCCGCCGAACGCCAGCGCGACGCGCTGACGGGCTACCCGGCCGCCTTCCGCGATTCGTGGCTCTATGCAGAGCTGCACAAATCGCGCAACTTCAAGCCGCTGATGAAGAAGGGCCTGATCATGGGCTCCTTCCTGTTCGGCATGGACCAGATGCTCTTCCGCGGCAAAGCCCCCTGGACCCTGCACAACAGCGCCGATCACGAGAAACTGAAGCCGGCGTCCGAGTGCCCGAAGATAAACTACCCCAAACCCGACGGGGTACTCACCTTCGACCGGCTCTCGTCCGTGTTCCTGTCGAACACCAACCACGAGGAAGAGCAGCCCTGCCATCTGCAGCTGAAGGACCCCTCGGTAGCCATCTCGATCAACCTCGCCCGGTACGACGCCCCGGAACAGCGCTACTGTCCGGCCGGCGTGTACGAGATCGTCGAGGAAGAAGGCAAGCCCCGTCTGCAGATCAACGCGCAGAACTGCATCCACTGCAAGACCTGCGACATCAAGGACCCGACCCAGAACATCAACTGGGTCGTGCCGCAGGGCGGCGAAGGGCCGATCTACCAGGGCATGTAATCTGTCCACCCGACGCAGCCACCGCGCTGCGTCATCCCCTTCGGGAGGTTCAGAATGGCTGGCGCTGCAGATGCGGAACCCCTCCCCGGCTCGGGCATCACGTCCGGACAGGACGGGGTTCTCCGCTGGGTGCATGAGGTCAATCTGTGGAAGAACCCGACGATCCTCATCACCGTCGCAAAGGTCATGCTGTTTGCGGCCCTGGTGCCGGCGCTGCTCGTTGGCGTCCTCACCCTCTTCGACGGTGACGGTGTGGTCGCGGCGCTGCGCACCTTCGCGGAGGTGGGTGGTCTCTCGATCGGCATCGTGGTCGTCCTGACGCTGATTGCCTACCCGCTGCTCGCATTGCTGACGGGCGGACGCTATTGCGTCGTCTTCGAGATGGACGCGCGCGGCGTCAATCACGTCCAGTTGCGCAAACAGTTCGAGCGCAACCAGGCCCTGATGCTGGTCACCATGCTCGCAGGCATCGCCGGCAGCAGCCCACAGACCACCGGCGCCGGCCTGCTCGCGGCGTCGCGCCAGTCCCTGCACACGACCTTCACCAAGGTCCGGCAGATCCGGATCAACGAGCGCCGCGGGGTCATCTACCTCGCGGAGAAGTTCAGCCGCAACCAGGTCTACGCCGCGCCGGAAGACTTCGCCTTCGTGCGCGACTACATCGTTTCGCGCTGCCCGAAGGCGTTGGTGCGGGGCCACTCCGGAGGCCGCGGAAGGTGAGCCATCTGGCCACCGGGCTGCGTACAGCCGTTCTCGCATGCGCCCTCGCCTCGTCGATGGCGCACACCGCGGGAGCGGTCGATCCCGCACAGCTGGCCGAAGCGCGCGCAGCCTATCAGGCCGCCTTCGAGCATTACACGCGCCTGCTTACCACGCCGGGTGCAGACGGCGATCGCAAGGCTGCGCTCCAGGCCTATCGCGAGGCTTCGACGCGCTACAGAACCCTTCAGTCGAAACTCGAAGCAGCCGGGATTCATCCGGCGCCAACGTCCGCCGCGTCCCCGACGCTCGATACCCAAGGCATACGCGGAATCGTGGACATCGACAACGACGCCAGTACCTCCGACCATCCCAGCGACCCGAGAGTCAGGCTTGAATCGGACGCGCAAGCCGGCACACCCCGCGCACAGATGCTGCTCGGCCTGCTTCTGCTCAAGGGCACAGGCGAGCGCACTGCGCCCGAGGCCGGCATCGAATGGCTCGAGCGGGCCGCGGCTGGCGGTGACCCGGACGCGATGGCGATGCTCGCAGACGAACTCGATTCGGGCCTGTGGGTGGCGGCCGATCCGCAACGCGCACGCACACTGCGCGAGCAGGCTGCACGCCTCGGCTCCGCGCTGGCGGAATGGGGGCGCTGAAAACCATGGCACAGCGCAAACCCGCCGTTCGCCTCACTGCGGCCGCACCCAGGCGGACGGATCCCGTTCGGGCGCCCTTGTGCCAGCCCGCACTGCTCGGCGTGCTGGTCGGCCTGGTGGTCGGCACCAGCAGCACGTCGCTGTTCGCCCAGGGGCCACAGGACGACCCAGACTGGGCCAAACGTGCAACCAAGGTCGAGGCGGGAAAGACCAGCGTCCGTTTCGCGGCCGACACGGTCAACGATCTGCTGCGGCGGTTCAGCAGCGACGAAACGGTTCGTCGACAAGTCGCTGCCGAACTGAATGCGGCTGCCGACGTGCTGGTGAACAACGCCTCGGCCGCTGCGCAGTTCTGGGGGGATCTCCGCAAGGTTCAGAGCCGCGACGCATTGCGTACGCTGGTGGAGCAGAAGCGCCTGCGCGCGTATGCCGCCTCGCTGATCCGCGATCATGCGGACGGACTCGCGGGCAAGGGCGACGACGTGCTGCGGCGGATCGTGGCCCACTCGGATGAGGGCCTCGACGAAGCCGGCCGCGAGGCTCTCACACTCCTCCGCCAGGCCGAAACACAGCTCGCCAGCACCGGCCGCATCACCCGCGAGCTCGACGAGAAGCTGGTCGATGTGCTGGCAAGACTGCCCCCCGAGCGCGCCCTCGCCGGCCAGCGCCTAGTGCGCAACCAATTGGCTGCGCGAGGCGTAAGCGGCTTCGACATGTTCATGCGCACCGGCGTAGACGCATTGTTCGTGGCCGGCGACATCCTGGGTATTGCGGCACTCGACAGCCCGCAGGAGAAGGCCGCACGCAGTAGCGGCACCCTTGTGACCTATGGCCTGGAGACCGGCGCGAACGTCGCGGTTCGGGCGCTGGGAGGCGGGCTGTTCCTGCACGGCCTGGTGGTGAGCCTGTCGGCCGCCGCAGTGGGCGAGCTGACCAGCGAGATCATTCAGCTGCATTACGATCGTCAGAACGCAGCGATCGCCGAGCAGCAAGCAGCACTGGCGATGCGGGCCAGCGTACTGCAGGGCCTGCTGCGAACGGACGAGCTGATCAAGGCTGGAAAGCTTGCCAAGGCGCGCAGCTATCTCGGCAAGCTGCGTGCCTTCTACGCCACGAAAGACGAGCCCGACAGTTGGGTACTGGGCAAACTGCTCGAACTCGACCGCAACATCGAAGACGCTCGCGATCTCCTGCAGGCCAACCGCATCATCGCGGAGGCCCGGGTTCACTACAACGCCGGCTACGGTCTCGCGCGCCAAGGGCGCCAGCTCCGCCAGGCACGCGAGCACATGCTCGATGCGCGCAAGATTCTCGAGGAAGGCCTGGCGGTCTATCCCATGCTGCGGCCGGCGCTGGACCGCACCAACCAGGTGATCGGTCTGATCGAACGCCTGATCGCCGAGGCGCCTACCCTCCAAGGGGTCGACGTCAGCGGCCCGACGTCCGCACCTGCGGGCGAGTGGGTGAGCTTCATTTTGCAGGCCCGCGGCGGCGCTCAGGACTTCAGCGCGGTCGGCATCGAGTCGACGCCTCTCGCAGGTGGCGCCATCGCCAGCCTGCGTGCGCCCTCCAGCCCGGGCATGCACACGCTCGAATTCACCCTGCGCGACCACCTCGGGCGCAGTGTGCGAGCACAGGCCGTGCTGAACGTGCAAGCGGCGGAAAGGCCGGATTGGCCACAGCCCCCGGCAGACACCCCGTGCGAGAGAACCGTTTTCGAAGCGCGCGTCACGCACGCCGACCGCGCACGCACCGAATTCAGCTTCCTGCTGATGCCGCGCGACGAGGTCGTTCGTCTCGCCCAGGAACGCGCAAGCAAGCCGCTCCAGGAACACGAGATCGAACGCTTGCTCACGCAGACCTACCGCAGCTCGATGCCCGACGACGCATCCCAGGCCGCGATCGCTGCGGCCATGCCCAGGCACTGCCATACGCTGCTGACGACACGCCAGCTCTTCATCATGTGGCACGGCACCCGCACCGAGATCAACGCGGCCGGCAGCACACGCTACCAGGCGGAGTTTCGCCAAGGCTATCGGGTACGCACGCTGGTCGAGCACTCGCCCGAACCCACACCTGCAGGGCAGCCAGTGGGCGGCGTGCCGGTCGGCGGCGGGTTCGCGCCGCGCTGAGCCTACTGCACCACAGCACTACGCACGCGGTGCCAGCGTCTGCATCGCCTCATGTGCGGGCAGCGGCGCGCCACAGTGCGGACAGGCGGTCGTGCGCGTCTCACCCTTGATCACCCCGCCACAGGCGATGCACGCCCTGCGCCCCGCATCGGGCTCCCATTTTTCCGGCCACTCGAAGCCGTCGAGCTTGAACACCGCATCTCCCGGCGCGTAGTAATCGAACAGGGGTGAGGACACCCGCAGCTTGCGTTGCTTCCCATGTTTCAGCGCCAGCACCAGCGTCCCGCCCGCGCCCTGCTCCGAAGGCTGTTTGTCCACAACCACAGCCCGCCAGGCGGCGCTCGTCTGCCGCCGCGAGCCCAGGGCGAGCGCCAGAAACACAAGGATGAAGAAGGCGAGCGAGCCCAGCACCTCGTCGTTGAGCTCGCCCATCTCCAGCCAGATCACCAGCAGCACCACCGGGATCACCGCGGCGAAGAACAGCCAGGCATACAGCCGGCTCTGGCGACGGTAGCCAAGAAGCCAGCGTACCGATTGATCAACCGTCATGGCTGTGACTGCACCGCGAGAGGCACTCGCGCGGCTCCGACTGCCCCCCACCCGCTTGCTCGCGCGCCGTGCAGACGCACTGCCCGCGGTTTTTCGGGAACGGGTCAACCAGAGGATCAACAGGGCGGCGCCCAACGTGGCGGCCGTCCCGGCATGGAAACCGGCCTCCTTGCGCAGCACGTTGAGCCACGGCGCCGAAGCCAGATAGACCACCGGCTCGACCCTCGCGTAACCACGCGGGCCAGTGTCATGCGCCAACACCCGCGTATGTCCCCCATGGACCTTGCCGTCGGCCGCCCTGAACTCATAGGCCACCACCCACCAGTACTGGTTGAACCACTGCGGCTCGGCACCGCCGGTGCGACGCACCTCCGTGATGGTCGCCGTGGAACCGGCACCGATCCTCAGCAGGACGGGGCCGAGCAGCCCGTAGGCGATCAGCATCAGCACGATCAGCCACACCACGAACGGCCGGCCGCTTTCGACGCGCATATTCATCCCGCGCCGCCGTCAAGATGGGCGCTGCAGCACCTCGCCGGTACGAAGGTGCCCACCCCTCGCCGGGCATCGGCACCCCACTTGTGCAAGTCGTCAGCCCAGGGGAGCGGGAGCACAGTATTCAAGGCTGGCGCGAACACTCGGGCAAGGTCTCGATAAGCTTCATGCACGCGTTGATGTCCCCGGCCTGCAGCCGCACCTGCTGCGGCGCGCCGCTGCCGTGCTTCATCACGGTGTGCTGCCCGTTGCCACGCGTATCGACGCACACGCACACGCCCGCAGATGTTTCGGGCGCCCTCGGCTCGAACTCGCGCAGCTTGAGCGCAAGCAACTGCAAGGTCTCGATGCTGCCCTCCGGCAGCGCCTGCTTGCCGCCCGCATGCGCCACCAACCACGCCTCGATCCCCGCTGCATCCGCCGCGTAGAGGTCGAGGCTCTGGGCGCGCAACTGGAGCGCAAGCGCGTCGTGCTTGGGCTCCAGTTGGCCAAAGCCGCGCAAGGCACGCACAGTGAGATTGCCTTGAGCGGCCAGCGCCACCAGTTCGGGCGCGCGCTTGTCCGCTGCAGGCGCTGCGACGGCCGCTGCAGCCGGAATCGGGGCACCGATCGCGGCCGGACTTGCATTCTCCAGCCAGCGCAGAGCCGGCGCATCACCGCTCCCCAAACCGGGCTCATCCTGAACGAGCAGGTCGCCACGTGCCGAAGCCACCAGTGCGGCGAAACGGTTGTTCACCAGCCCCTGCTCCGGCACCACCTCCTGAAAGACCCCTTCAGCAGAGTAGATCCAGAAGCCGTCTTCTGCGTCATCAAACACATACACCCGGCCGATGCCGTCCGTCGCAAGGTGCTCGATGCTGAAGTACTGCCTCGACTCCCCCGGCAGCGGATCGAAGCCGGTTCCGGTATAGGTCCATTCCGCGATCTGCTGGCCCTGCGCGTCTAGACGCACGATCCGGTCTGCCCGATCACCGTCCACGCCGAGCACCACGCCGCCATCCGGCATACGTGCAGCAGCGTGGTGTTGGGGCAAGGCGATCTCGGTGAGAATCTCGCCCGCTGCAGAAAGCGTCATGAGCACGAGGGCATCGTCGCTTGCCCGTTGGCCGGTCAGCCACAGCTCACCCGCCGGGCCGACCCACAAACTGCGGATCTCCTTCAGTCCGCGCTCAGGCAGGGTCTTCCGGTCGAGCGCATGCGCCGCAACCGGCCTGCCATCGCGTTCGAAAATGCGGATGACCGGATCCCCATAGCCATCATCGACCAGGTAGACGCGCCCCTCCGGCCCGAAGGCGAGCCCCTTGCCCTGCTTGAAGGCATCGGGTGGCGACGGCTCATTGTAGGCATGCTTGCTTCCCCACTCGTGCATCACGCTGCCATCGGCCGCGAACACCAGCACCCTTGCGTGCTTCCAGTCCCCCAGCGCCACTGCGCCGTCGGGCGCGACGGCTGGCCCGAACGTGTACTTGAGCTTGTCGCCATCGACCAGATAGGTGATCTCGCGCAGGGGACGCAGGGGCGGCTGGCGATCTTCGACGGCCTCGGCCAGCATGGCCTTGATTGCAGCGGTGTGCGCGTCGAAAAAAGTGCTCGTACCCGCCAGCATCGCTGCCTGGAACATGCCGTCCGCATCCGGTTCACGCGCGATCATCATGGTCGAATCCAGCCGCACGCTCAGTCCTTCCCGGACCTGCTGATCGCCACCAACACGCAGCAGGACGGCCGGACGACTGCCCAGCATCGCGTCCTCCTGGGTCAGCGAGAAGTTGCTCACCTTTTCGTCCTCACCCATCTTCTTGAACTGCCCGAGGATGTCATCGAGCGTTCCGCCGCGTTTAGGCGGGCGCTCACGACCGACGTGCACCATGCCAAACGGCAGCCTGGAAAAATCCTCCTCGCTCATCCCCTCCGGGATGTCCTCGGTCTTGGCCTCCGGATGGCGGGCGCTGTAGTAGCCGACCCCGCCATCGTCCATTCGCGGCCGCCAGTTCGCCGGTACCTGCACATGGAAGGGCGGCATCCATCGCCACACACGCTCGCCCTCCGCTGCCTGCGCGGCGTCCGCTTGCGATAGTCCGAGCAGGGGCAGCGCAAGCATGGCTGCCATGCATAGATCGGTCGCCCGCACACGCCACCATCGTTGCCTCTTCGTGGAGCGGTGGACAACGGCCCGGCAGCCTTGCATTTCGCTTCGCATCATCATGATCTACTCCGTTGCGGGCAGTTGCCCGTCAGGTCCGAGTGAGTCTTCACTGCTTCGCCGCGGCGGCAGGGTGATCCGCAAGCCGCGACGGGGGATCCTTCATCAGGCGGGCAAAGCCCTGGCGGATCCGCTCCACATCCACCTGTCCGCCGTTCATCGCGGCGAACTGCTCGAGCATCGCCAGGCGCTGCGCCTCGCTCACCTTCTGGCCGCCGCTGGCAGCGGCCATCGACTGGTATTTCTCGTCCAGCGTCGCACCCGGCGCCGAGGCGAGCACCGAAGTCATCTGGCCCTCGACCATCTTCGCCATATCGGTGACCGCCTTGCGGTTCGCGGCGTTCTCCGGCCCGGTGCCAGCCAGTGTGTGCACCACGACCAGCGTACCGCCCGCCGCGACCAGCGCGCCGGTATCGCCGTCGTACAACAGCGCACGCACCATGCACGAATCCTCGCTGCGGAAGTTGCGGACCAGCCTTCCCTCCGCGCTCTGCCACACCTGCGTGGTATCGCTGAACTCCCACACAAAGACCGGTTCTCGCGGCATCAGACGCGGCGGCAGGCTGGCCGGAATCACCGTGTCCTCGTTCGCAAATGCGAACACCACCGCCGGCAATCTCAGTGCCGCCAGTGGCCCGAGCGCGGGCAGCTCGAGCTGGAGGGTGAAGTCGAGCGGATCGCTTCGGCCCTCGAGGCGCAGTTCGACCCCGAAGCCCAGGCTGCCGCCGGTGACGTCCTTGCCCACCTTGGCCGCGACCCAGTGCATCTCACTGTCGCCGCGGACCAGCGCCCGCCCGGGCTGGGGCTGAGTGTCGAGCACCTCGAGGCGGGGCTCGAGGCTGCGGGCCTGAAGGCGGTAGGCGGGCTGCGGCAACTCGCTCAAGTTGAGCACCCGAAGCGGAATGCGCACGCGCTCGCCCGCCTGCGGCACCCCATCGGCGTTGTTGGGCAGGCCCTCGGCGCGGGCGTCGTCCACCGGCCCGTCGATCACCACGGTCAGCGTCTCGCCCGGAACGACCTTGAGCGGCAGCACCGGCTGCACCACGTCCGCGCGACCACCCACGCGCGCCTGCAACTCGACGCGGGCGCCCTCCTCCTTGCCCACGGGACGCGCCTCGACGCGCACCGGCGCAAGCACGAGCGGCTTGCCGCGGGCAAGCCGCGCCACCTCCTGCGGCCGCGTGTCGGGGTCGAGTGCGAGCGGCGCGGCAGTCATGGGCGTGATCACCAGCCCCGCGATCGGCGTCGGCTCGAAGGTCTCCAGCGTCATCGTCAGCGCGGCGCGCTCGCCCCCCTCCAGGCTAGCGGTTCGCGGCGCGGCGTCGGGCTCGTCCACCGGGCGCAGTGCGTGCTCGGCGATGACCAGGCTCAGCAGATAGTCGAAATCCACGCTGAACGCACGCGCCCTGCGCTTGCGCTGGTCGGCCACACTCAACTGCACGGTGTGGCGCCCCGCCCCCGGCGTTTGCCGGTCGAAGCGGTGCTCGAGGTGCAGCGTGCGTCCCTGGTCCTCGACCTTGATCACGGGCTCCAGCTTCAGCCCACCGATGGCAGCGCGCACACTGTTCGCGTCCCAGACCGTCTCCCGTGCCTGCAGCCGGAGGGTCAGTCTGGCGGCTTGTTCACGGGTCGCCGGTTCGAAGCGCGCCTCCAGCGTGACCGGCTCCTGCACCCATAAAGGCACGCGCAGGCTGCGCTCCGAGGCCTCCCCGCGCGGCGAGGTCACCGCGAAGTCGAGCACCAGCTCGCCCTCCTCATCCACCGGCGCAGCACCGAGCGCGAACGGCAGCTCGAACTCGGCCGGCGCGCCGGGTGAGAGTCGGGCTTCGTTCAGGCTCGCCGCGCCAGGCCTTGCCCAGGAGGGGCCCTGCACCCGCAGCAGCTTGAGTCCCCAGGTCTGCGCAGCATCCGCCTCCGCGGCGGTTTCGACCTTCACCGCCAGCAGGTTGTCGCCCGTCTCCGCGCTCACTCCGAACGGCCGCACCGCCCCCGCAACCGATGCCGCCGCGGCATCGCCCGGCCACTGCACCCGCCCCAGGGCCTGCAGCTTGTCGCCCCCTTCGGCGCGCCCCGCCCAGGCCACCGCAAGCCCCTCGTCACGGATCACCTCGACCCGGCCGGCGGTTTTGTACTTGTGCGTGCGCCGGTAATCGGCAGGAATCGGACAGTGCGGGCAGTAGGGCGAGTACTGCAGCGCCCAGTCGAACTCCACCAGATAGGTCCCCGGCTCACTCAAGGCAAGCGCCCATTCATGCTCCGCCTGGTCCAGAGTGCAGAAGGCGTCTTCCTGACGCAGCATCACCAGATCGTCGCCCTCCTCGCGCGACAGCGTCCAGCTGCATTTCACCTGTTCGTAGACGTAGGTGCCCTCGCGTCCGTCCGTGCCGCCGAGAAAGTCCAGTTCCCGGCGGATCGATTCGTTCGCCTCCCGCACCACCTTCCACTCGCCCTTGGAGCGCACGCTGGCCTTGACCTCCACCACCGGCGCATCCGCACCGTCGCGCGCAGCCGGCAGGCGCGCGGGATCGGGCGAGAACCCAACCAGGAAGGGCTGGGTCGTCAGGAAAGTGTCGAGCCCGAGCAAGGCAGTCTCCAGGCTATCCTGCATCGCGACCCGCTCGGTCAGCCACAGCTGCAGGATCGGCACCGAGCAGCGGCTCACCAGCGCATCGCGGCGACCTTCGTCGGCCTTGCGCAGGGTCTCGCCACGCTCGGCGCCATAGTCGCGCTGGGTCGCCTGATCGGCGAAATAGAACACCCGGTCGCGTACCGAAGAGACCTTCGCGTAGCGCTCTGCCAGATCGCGCGCGGTCACGTTCGCCTTCAGGAAACCCTCGGAGCCCTTGACCTGGGAGATGCCGGCGAGCAGGTTGTCGCAGTCCTGCGTCATAGACACCATGCCGTAACCGAAGGACTTGGCTTCCTCCAGAATGGCGTCCACCGCGGTGGCAAGCGCCCCCAGCGGCAGGCTGGCGATCATCGCCACCTCGATGCCGGCCTGCTTCGCCGCCGCGAGCATGCCCTCCTCGCCAGCTTTGGCGGCGACACCCGCTACCGCGCGGTAGCTGGCATAGGCCGCCACCGCCTTGATCAGGACCGTTCCCGCACGCGCCATCTGGTCGACCGGGAGCTTGAGCTGCAGCTCGCTCAGGGTCGTGCGCAGCTTGGTCCAGCGCGGGTGCGGGTCGGTCAGTACGTGCTTGAAGAGCTGACGCTCCTTGCCGCCCATGCGCAGGTAGCCCTCGATCAGACGTCCTTCGCTGTAGGCGTTGGCCAGCGCCCGCTGCACCCGCCCGGACTTCAGCAGCGCCTTCGCATCCTCCGGCTTCATGCTCTGCAGGCTGCGCACCAGCATGTCCAGCTCGCCGGTGACGGCGCTGTTGCCCAGCCGAAGCAGGTTGCGCGCCTTCTTGATGTCGCCGAGCGCACGCTGCAGATGTTTGCCCACCTTGCCCGGATCGCCGACATCGAGCGCATCGCGCCCCTTTTCCAGCCACTGGAAGGCGTTGCTGATCGAACCCTCGGGGGTGAAGTTCATTGCCCCCTGGCCAAAGTGATAGAGCTCGGCGCTGTTGACCCACACCCGGCCGTTGCGACTGTAGATGAGCTTGCCGGTCTGGCGCTCGTAGGACTGCACGTAGGCGGCCTTGCCGCTGCCCCAGATGCCGTCGGCAGCCTTCTTCTCGATGTCCTTGAGCGACATGGTGGTGTCGGGATCGATCGCCAGGTTCGGGAAGCCCTTGAGCTCGTCGCGGAAGATGCGTGCGGCCTGGCTCGCATCCTCTGCATGCGCGACGAGCTGTTCGGGCGGATACACGTTGATCGTGCCGAGCACCCGGTGTCCGCGCGTACCCGGCGCGATCGAGCCGTACTTGCGCTTGACCGCCTCGCGGATGCTGTCCTGGGTCTTGCGCCATTTGGCCAGCGCCGAGGCGTCATCCATGCCCTCCGACACCAGCAGTTTCATGTCGTGATCGGAAACGCTGTCCAGGCTTTTCGTCGCATGCTCGGCTGCAAGCGGATCCTTGTACTTTTTGTTGCCGCCGGTCCATGAGCCGATGCCCATGAGCGCGACATCCGGGTCGCGCGCCACCACATCCTTGAGGATGACCATCAGCTCTTCGTTGGTGTGTTGCGCCCAGGCCGGCAGCGCAATCGCCAGCAGCAGACCGAGGCAGGCAGACCGGAACAGCGCCGCCCTTGCCGCACGCCGCGCAGCTGCCCCCCCAGCCCGGGAGAACCAGGACTGCACCCACAGCAAGGGCTCGTACACGATCATCCTCCTCCCGCTGGCCGAGGCCCTTCCGTCCCCAGCCGCACACGCGCAAGCCGCAGCAGATCCGGCAGACGCACCAGCGTGGTCGCGTCCACCTCGACATCGGGGCTCAAGCCCCGTCCCGAGCAGCTCTGCCCATCGGGCAGCAGCACCTCGAGATTGGTGAAGCGCAGCACCGAGCCATCCGAGAGCCGGGCATCGGTCTGTGAGCTGCACTTGCCGAAACTGTGTCCCCCGATCAGGACGGCGCGCCCATGGGCCTGGAGCGTACCGGCGAACACCTCTGCCGCGCTCGCGGTATCGGGGCCGATCAGCAACGCGAGCGGCATGTCGAGCTTGGGCCCGCCCGGCGCCCGGACCTCGCGCGGCGGCGCCGAGCGTGAACGCAAGGTGCCGAGCAGCGCCCCCTGCGGCAGAAAAGCGGCGGCCAGATCGAACGCCTCGTAGAGATCGCCCCCCGGCGCCGCACGCAGGTCGATCACCAGCGCGGGCGGCGCGCCCTCGGAGCGCCCCCGGCCAAGATGGGCCACCGTCGCCAGCGCCGCCGTGCGCGTGATGCTGCCGACGAAGTCGCGTATGCGCAGCACCGGCAGCGCCCCCGCCTCCACCAGTTCCACCTCGAGCGGGGTGAAGCGCGCACGCTCGAGCGTCACCGTCCGGCGACGTCCATCGCCATCGGCAAACGCAATGCGCACCCGGCTGTCCACCTCTCCGCGCAACAGCACGGCCACCTCCTGCACGGCACGGCCACCCAGCGCACGGCCATCCACCTCGAGCAGCCGCGCGCCATCCGGAATGCCGGCACGATCGGCCGGCCCCCCCTGGTAGACGTCGAGCAACACCGCATCGCCCTGCGTCAGCAGCCGCGCGCCGATGCCGCTCGATTCCGCCGCGCCCAGCAGCGGCGAACGATAGGCATCGGCCGCGAAATAGCGCGCGTGGCGATCGATCGCCCGCAGGGCAGCGTCGAATGCGTCGGGCGCCCCCGCCTGCACCGCGGGCGCGCGCCCGGTGGCATCGAGCCCCGCCAGCCGGGCTAGCGCCTGCTCGTCCGGGGGATCGACGAGCGCGCTCGCCAGCAGGGCACGAATCTCATCCACCGGCGCAGCCCGCACCGTCGTCACGCCGCCCGCCCAAACCAGAAGCGCGGACAACAGGAGCGGACGGAGCGTGGCCAAAGGCATCAGCGTGCGAGCTCCAGCTGCATCTTCATGAGCAGGTCGTACTCGCGCTGCAGCGCACGGCGCTGCTCCTCGAGCTGGCTGCGGCGCAGATCGGTTTCGGCGTCGCCCAAGCCGCTGCCCTCGAGCGCGTCGAGCGCACTCGTCTGCTGCGCGCTCTTGCGCTTGAGCTCCGCGAGACGCGACTGCAGCTCGCCAACGCGCTGCGCATCCGCACCCTGCTGGCTCGTCATCGTGCCGACCTTCTTCTCCAGGCCTGCGATGTCGGCGTCGAGCTTCTTCACCCGCGCACGCTCGGCGGCAAGCTGGCGTCCGGCGTCGGATTTGCGCGACTCGAGCTGGGCCCGCTCCATCTCGAGCCCGCGCTGCGTCTCGCGCAACTGCGCCAGGCGGTCCTCACGCTCGACCACGCGGGCCTCATAGGCGCCCGAACTCAAGCCCGAAACGCCCCCCAGAAACCCGCCCTCGCGCGGATCGGTGGACAGGTTCGCGCACCCGGTCAGCGCCACGGCCGCTGCAGCGGCGGCCAGCCGAATCGTCGCACTCATACCGAGAGCCTCTGGTCGATGCGCGCGAGCTGGCTGCTGCCCTCACGCAGCTTGTCGAGGTTCTTCTGCAGCTCCGCAACCTCCTTCTCCAGACGTGCGATGTGGGCATCGCCGGCCGGACGGCTCCCGCGCTCCTCGGCGAGGATCGCGTTCTGCACCTCCAACTCCTTGGCCAGCGTCTGCTCGAGCTTGTTGCTGTCGTCGATGCGCTTCTGCAGATCGGTGCGCTTGGCGACCAGGACCTCCTTCTTCACCTTGCCGCTGTCGTAGCGCGCGCGCAGGGTCTTGGTCTCCTTCTCCAGCGCGGCGACCTCCGTATTCAGCTTCTTGTTGTAGGCGACTGCGGTGGCGTTGAACTCATCGGTGCGGGCGATCTCGGCATCGAGAAACTCTTCGGTGCTCGCGTAGGCCTGCTTGCGCTTGGCAACCTCGTTGCCCACCAGCAAGCCGAGCCCGCCACCGACCGCGGCACCGATTGCCGCACCCTTGCCGTCACCACTGACGGCATAGCCGACCACGGCGCCGAGCAGCGCACCGATCCCGGCGCCCTCGGCCTGGGTGCGCGAAGGGTCGTCCATGTTTGCACAGCCGAACGAGAGGCTTGCCACCAGGGCGGCGATGAGGCTGAGTCTTGCGGTTTTCATGATCTGGATTCTCCTTGTCGAAAGCGTCTGCAACGTTCCTGCTCACGAAGACAACGGCCAGGCGGCCTGCCGTCCTCAACTGTCGGTAAAACCCTTGAAGCGGGCGCGGAAATCTTCCATCCAGCGCTCGGGATCCGCGCGGCGCGTCTCCTCGAACACCTTCGCGTGCTGCTTGAGCACCTCGAGCACCGTCCGCTCGCGCCGCGTGGGCTCACGCCCCTCCAGGGTCTGAAAAGCCAGCGCAACGTGCGCCTTGTCGTATTCGCCAAGCTTGGCCAGCTTGTCGCGGTAGCCGTCGAGCTGTTCGCGCGCAGCGGTTTCCAGCTCAGCCATCGAGGTCTCGACCGCCTTGACCTGCTCGTCGTAGCGGGTGGACATGGCGGCGAGCTCCTTCGCGGTGGTCAGCGTCACCGCGAGGCGCTCCAGCCTGGACAGGTACACCGACAGGTTCACGCCGTTGCGCGCAGCATCCTGCGCGAGGCCACGCGCGTTCTCGCGCTGCGCGAGCTCAAGCTGCTCGCGCGCCTTGCCCATGGTGGCCTGCACCGCGGCGAGCGGCTCGCGCAGCGCCGCGTTCTCCTTCATCAAACGGTCGAGGATCGGGTCGACCGAATCGATCTGCACCGAGGCCTGCGCGACCAGGTTGTCGAGCGTGCGCCCGACCGGGGTGCTGCGCCGCAAATCGGCGCGGTAGGCTTCGTATTCCTTCTCGATCTGCGCGAACTGGGCGGTACTCACCACCACGTTGGCTCCGATTGCCATGCGCGCGCCCGAGTTGAAGGAGCGCCGCTCCTCCATCTTCTTCTGGTCGGCGTTCCATGCGTACACGTCGAGCTCGGCCCGCTGTGCGCTGCGCAGCTCGGCCGCGGGCGTGGAAACCGAACCGCCCCGCACCGCGACCCCGCCCGGCTTGCCCTGCCAGATCTCGGGGCGGAACACGCCAGCGCTCATCTCCTGCACGTTGCCGAACAGGTCATGCAGGCCGAAGGCACCCGCCTTGCGCAGACCGACCGGCCGCAGTTGGTGACGTGCATTGCCCAGATGCCAGGCGTATTCGTTGATCTCACCAGCCGGCATCGGCAGGCGATCGTCGAAGCGTCCCGCTTCGATCGCCTGCAGCCCGCCGCGAGCGGCGTATTCCCACTCTTCCTCCGTCGGCAGCCGAATGAAGCCGGGAACACCCTCAAGGCGTGGCAACCCCTGGACGCGTTCCGGATGCGCAGGATCGAACAGCCATTGGTTGTAGCGCCGCATGAAGGCGAGCACGTCCTGATAGCTGACGAAGGCCAGCGGTTTCATCAGCGCGTCACGCAGCGCCCGCCCCTGCAACGTCGGGAGCTTCTGGTCCTCGGGGTCGCCGCTGGCGGCCAGCAGCGCCTCCATGCCCATCACGGCCACGAACTGGCCGCGTGTGAGCTCGTACTTGCCGAGCACGATCTCCCATTGCTTGCCATCGGCCGCGGGGAAGGAGCCGCTCACCTGCGTGCGCTGAAGCCCCTCGAAGATGCCGCCACTGGCGTCACCGAGCTGGATGATGCGCGCCCGGTCGCCCCAGAAACCCTCGCCGGGCACGGGAATGCGACGGAAGACCATTTCTGCGCCATCGGGCATCGGCAGCACCAGGTCGCCCTCGGCCGGCTTGGGGTTCCACGCGCTCGGCGCAGCGTCCTGGGCCGCCGCCACAGGCGCACCCAAGGCGAGCGTCAGCAGCACCGCCAGCCAGGCAGCACGGCGCTGCAGCGGCTGCCTGGCTCGGGAAGAGTGTTGGGGGGCGTTCATGTACGGTTCTCTCGTGAATCGATGCTATTGCTCTCGGATCGCTTCGGCGGGATCGACCCGCGTCGTCCGCCAGGCGGCCGCCAGCGAGGCGAACGCCGCCAGCGCAAGCGTCGCGCCGCCCGCCAGCGGCAGATAGGCTGCCGGCAGGGAGCAGAAGGCTTCGCCCGGTGCCAGCTGACTGGCAAAGCTGCGGTCGATCACCTCGGCGAGCAGGCCGTAGCCGCCAAAGGAGGCACCCAGCCCGAGCGTGGCGATCATCAGCCCCTGTGCAACCGGGAAGAAAAACACATGCGCACGTGCCAAACCCAGCAGGCGCAGCACGCCAAGGTCGCGCCGGCGACGCTCCACGGCGGCATACAGGCTCGCGACCAGCACGGCCGTGCCGCCGCTGATGCTGAGCACGGCGATCAGCCAGAACAGGCGCGTCAGACCGGTGTCGAGCACCTGGATACGCTCGATCGCCTCCACTTCCGCAATCGTTTCAATGCCTTCAGCCGCGAGCGCGTGATACAGGCCCGGCACGTCGTCGATGCTGCGCGCGTAGAGGCGAAAACCGCGGTAGCCGCCGCGCGCCATCTCGAACCGGCCACTGCTTGCGTCGAACAGCACCGCACGTTGACGCGCGGTGCGCAGGATGCCCAGCAGCTCCACCGGCACCACCGCATGATCGAAGGCGCTGTCGCCGACAGGCAGCAGACTGAAGTCCATGCCGACCACACCCTCCGCCGACAAGCGCACTGCCCCCGCCTGCGCACCCGGGCCCGATTGCGCAGGCCACAGCACGCTGCGCTGGCGCTCCGGCGTGGCCGCCGCTGGGGCGAATCCGCCCCAGGGCGGCGCCGCGACACCGAGGCGGGCCGCCTGCTCCGCGTCCACGGACAAACCGACGAGCTGCAAAGGCTCGCCGCCGGCATCCCGTACCTTGAGGTCGCTCACGTAGGGCAGCAGGATGCGCTGCTCACCCCGCAGCTTCTGCTCGATCGCACGCAGGCTGGACACGGTGATGGCCGCCCCGGGCGTATGCAGGTCGTACGCGGCGAAGCCGCCGGAGGGGGTGAAGCCGAGGCGTTCGGCCACCTGCTCCGGTGCAAGTTCGGTGATACGACCGAAGCCGGTATTGATGATGAGCCCGCTGCGACGGATCGGTGACAGCGGAGCATCGAGCAACAGCACCGCGCCATCGAAGCTCAGGTATGGCTCCGGGGTATCTCCGGCCCAACCACGGGCGGGGGCGCCATAGCCCTCCTTGTAGGCTTCGACATCGAGCACGAAGGCGAGCGGCGCATACACCCGCGCCAGGCTGCCGGCGCGCGCGTCGAGCACCGCCGCGACCCGCAGCGCCGCCTGCGCAACCTCGTTGCGCCCGGCCCGGCTGCGGCTCACCCTGGCCTGCACCACATCACCCGCCTTCACGCCCACGCGCCGCGCCGCCTCCGCGCTGAGAACGAGCTCGTCAGCGCCCGGAATCACCCCGCCATTCTCGAGCAGCAGCGGGTCGCCGGGTGCCGTAGGGACCAGGTCGAGCAGCTCCGGGCGGCCGCCCGTGGCAGGCTCCACACCGAGCACGGAAGACAGGGGCAGGACGGTCGGGGTGAGGAAGGCAATTTCCCCGCGCGTCCGCCAGGCTTCGAACCATTCGGGCGGGTATTCGCGTGTCTGCGCAGGGCGGATCTCGCGGAACACAGGGTCTTCAACGAGCCGGTCGCGCAAGGTCTCGATGGTGCCGTGCTTGAGCCCGAGCAGGACCAGCAGCGGCGCAATCACGGCGGCGAGCGCGATCACCAGGCACAGGGTGAGGATCCACTCGTGCCACAGGCTGTGTGCAGCCAGCGACGACACCAGGCGCGCGGGACGGCGCGGACGGGCAGCGGGGGCCGGAGTGGGCATGTGCATCATCGCAGCCGCTCCATGCGCCGGCATAGCGAGCGCGTCACCTGGGCCGAAACCTGCTCCACCTCGAAGCCGTAGATCCGGTCGGCACGTCCGGCGAGCAGCTCGACATCATGCGTGACCACCACCACGGCGACGGTTTCGTCGCGTGCAAGCGCCTCCATGTCGTCGATGATGGCGCGGGCACGCGCCTTGTCGACCGCGGCCGTAGGCTCGTCGGCGAGCACCAGACGCGGGCCGTGCGCCAGTGCGCGCAGGATCGCAGCGCGCTGGCGCTGCCCGATCGACAGCGCCGAGGGCATGCGGTCGAGGCATTCCTGCACGCCGAGCCGGCTCGCCAGGCGTTCGAGCCGCTCACCCCGCTCGTCCAGGCCCTTGATCCGTCCGGGCAGCGCGATGTTGTCGCGCACCGACAGAAAGGGCAGCAAGCCCCCCGTCTGCAACACGTAGCCCAGGTAATCGCGGCGCAGGCCTGCGAGGGCGGCTTCGTCCGCACGCGCCCACAAGGCCTGCACGTCGAAGCCGCCTGGTCCGTCGCCAGGGTGCAGCTCGAAGCGGCCGACCTCGGTCGGCTCCATCACCAGCGCCAGCATGTCAAGCAGCGTGCTCTTGCCACAACCGCTCTGGCCGACGACGGCGACCAGCTCGCCCGCCTCCACCTCGAAGAAGGGCACCGCGAGCTCGAACACGCTCTCGCCCTGGGTGCGCAGCTTGCGCAGTCCATCCATGCGAACCCGGAATCCACCGCCCTTGCGCGCAGACATCGCCGCTTGCTCCGCTTCGCCCTTCACGCAACCCTGGCGTCCCGTCACGCTCAGGGCAGATAGTCCAGATGCAGGGGATACACCAGCTCCTTGTCCGGGTCGGCGTCGTTGAGCCGGAACCAGGCATCGACCTGTTCGTTGATGGCGCGGTACTGCTCGAGCTTGGCGAGGATGCTCCACTCCAGCTTCGAGCGTTGCTCGGCGGTCATGCTGGCGAACATGTCGTCGGTCAGCGAAAGGATGTCGCTGCGATACGGCAGGCTCTGGATGAACGCCGGCAACAGCCCGCTGTCGGCCAGACGCGCACCGGCCCCGATGTCCTCGGGACGTTTCATCGTCTGCCCCGCGACGCCCTGCAGTGCCTCGAAGAACTGCACCTGGGTGACTTCGGCGCGCATCAGTGCCTGCACCACCTGGTCGAGCGCCTGCGCCAGTGAGGAGAGCTGGTCGCGCGTCACCAGCACGCGCACGTCCAGCGCCCGGTCGGCCGGATTCACCAGGTCGCGGTCCAGCGCCCAGGCGACGATGTCCTTGGGCGGCGAGGCCTCCTTGCCGATGTACTCGATGAGCGCCGCATCCCACACCTTGCTGAGCGACTCGGGCACCTCGATCGCATCGGCGCCACTGGCCACGCCCATGGCCTCGTCCAGCTTCTGCCCGATGCCCCGGGTGACACGATCGACCAACGCACGGTATTCCGCTTCCTCGAAGGCATTGACCGTTTCCAGCGCCGACTGGTCCTGCGAGCCGCGCACGCGCGCAAGGTGGCCGAACTGCGCCACCGCCGTCGGGTGGTCTTCCTTCGCACGCGGGTCCTGCAGGTGGATGGCGAGCAGGTGCACCTGCTGGTCGTCATACTCGCGGCGCAGGTCGGTCTCGTCCTTGCTGGTCTTGTTTTGCGCGTGGCCCTTGGGGTGGGCGCTGGCGTCACCGACCAGGATCACGAAGCGCAACGCGCCCTCACGCCATTTCGACGAGAGCGCGGTCTCGACGCCGGCGAAGGCCTCTTCGGCGTAATCGAGGCTGCCGACCGCCGTCGCACGCGCGTCGTTTTCCAGCAGACCGGCGAGCGTGCCGGCATCGACCAGTTCGGGGGTCAGGTTGCGGGTGAGGTATTCGAGCTGGGGCACGGCCTCGAGCGAATCGCGATACACCACCAGGCCGAAGCGCACGCGGTCAGCCTTGTCGCCGGTGAAGCGGCGTGCCATCTCGGCCACCGCCTCGCGAGTCATGTCGATGAAGGGCTGCATGCTGCGCGTGGTGTCGACCACGAACACGATGTCGGCCTTTACGTCTCGCAAGGCCGCACCCGCTGCATCACGCCCCACTTCGGCCTGGCTGCGGTACTCGGGGTTCTCGAGGCTGTCCGCACCCCGGCTGCGTGGCACCGCCGCCGCGAGCTGCACCAGGCGCGCGTCGTCGCCGTTGATCTGGGTCTGCGACCACTGCAGGATCGGCAGCATGTAGAAATTCTGCGTGATGTCGACGAAGCGCTTGGGCTCCATGCTCACCACCGCATCGGGCGTGTTTCCGGCGTCGATCTCCTTGTACAGGGCCTCTGCGCGCCCCGCCATGTCCATGTCGTCGACAATGCCCTGCAGTCCGGTCTGGTCGCGGAACATCAGCACCGGACGGCGCCCCTCGAGCGGGTTGCCGGGGTGGGTGTAGGACAGCAGCAGCGCCTGGCGCCATTCCAGCACATCACGGGCCTGCATCCAGCCTTCTGCCGCATCACGCGCCGTGCCGACGCGGTACCAGCCCTGCGGTTCGGTGGGGTTGCTCAGATCCAGCCCCTTGCGCTCGAACACGTACAGCGGCTTGAAGGCCGGCAGGTTTGCCCGGGCAACGCCGTCTGCGCTGGCTTGCGCCTCGCGGTACAGGCTGGAAAACGGGCGCGGCAGCACCCTCAGCGGCAGTTGGGTGACCGTCTCGATACAGGGCCCGGTACCCTCGCACTGGACGCCGTCGGCCACCACGGGCGCCGTCCCGGCCTGAACTGCGGACGCGCCTTCCAGCGCATCCGCGCCCGCGGCGGGCGCATGGCCCTCCTTGCCCTCCAGTGCAGACAGCTGCGCAGCAGCCAGACCACTCGCACACAGGGAAACGACGGCAACGCCCCAACGCAAGCGGTGGGCCACACGACGAACGGTTTGTCGGCTCATGACGGCATTCACTCTCATGACATGAGGCATCGATGACGCCTCGATCAAAACAAGCCACCCAATTCGGGCACAACCCGCGCAGAACAACGGAAAACGGGCTCACCGCCATTCTTTCACGTACGGACGATGCGATTCGTGATTCAAGCCACAGTGCCGCTAAAGAATAATGGGGCCGTTGCAAGGCCAAACACCGAAAATGGGGCAAACCGAACGACGGCACTCGATCAAGAGGTCAAGACCATGCCCGACCGCCTCATCGTCCCCTGCTCCAGCTCCTTTCCCACCCCCCGCCCCACCCGAGCGCAAAGCGGTCTGCTGCCACACCCGCACCGCACGCTCCTGAGTCTGGCGACCAGCGCCTGCCTGGCCACCGCTCTGATGAACAGCCCCGCCGCGCTGGGCCAACCCGCTGCACAGGGCGCCGGCGCGGGCGAGCGCGCCATGCAGGGTCAGCAGGACACCGCCGGTGCACTGCGCGATCTCGTTGGCCGCGACGCCCTCACGGTTCGCGCGCTGGTCGCCTTCAACCGCATCCCCGCCAGCGTCCTTGCACCACTGGCCGGACTACGTGCGCGCGGCATCGATGTGCTCGGCGCATCCCCCGAAGCCCTCGCCCGCATGCTCGACGATCCCGCGCTCGATGCCCATCAGCGCACGGCGCTCGGCAAGGCGCTGGAGGTGATCCGCGAGGTCGAAACCGAGGCGGCAGGCGGCAGCGCCAGCACAGCCTCGGCCCCTGACTCCCTGGCCGTGACCCGCCCGCTACCTCCCCCCCTGCCCCCCTTCGCCATGCCAACGGCCCTGCCCATGGTCGAACTCGGCAGCGCGCAGTACGCAGGCATGATCACCACCGCCAAGGAAGCCACCCTGGCCCTGATGGGCCCACTCTCACAAGCGGACGCGGCACGCGTCGAGCAGCGCTGGGCGGGGTACTACGCCTTTCCCGCAGACGACATCCTGCAGTACTTCCGTCGCGCCACACCCATTCTGTCCGAGCTGCTGAACATCCGTGAAGCGATCGCACTCACTGCAGCCGCCTTCGACGACGCCTGGGCCGAAGCGAACATAGCGGCCCAGTACGAGAACGAAGCCTACGCCGGAGCCGCATTGACGCAGGCCGCGTTGCTGAAGGACTACCTGGTCGCCCTCGAGGCGCGCGCGCAGAAGCTCGCCGAGGCCATGCAGGCCCTCGGCGAAGCGCCGGACCCGATCGCCGCACAGGACGCCGCCGCAACCGGTCACCGCAGGGCCACCGACACCCTGCTCGGCCTGCTCACCCCGGCAACAGGCCCCGAGGGCATCTGGTTCGGCGTGTACCAGAACGAGGAGGACCTGTGGATCGACGATCTCGTCGAGCAACCCCTGCTGTTCGTCGTCTACGCCGTTGGCCCGGCCTCCGCCCCGCGTTACCGGGCCCTGTCCCTGGACGCCGAGGAGTACGACGAGAAAACCGACCCGTACATCGACGTCCTCGAGATGCACGAGGACGATGGGCTGCCCATGCCCTCGCTGCTGCCCTACCTCAAGGGTGGCGAGATCCGGCAAACCTTCGAGTTGTCCGACACGGACGAGGACGGCGAAACCAGCACCTGGAGCACGACCGTCAAGGCCCGCGCCCTGTCCGAAGGGCAGGCAGTGCAGTATCCCGAATCGCTCGAACTCTCCCGTGTGGCGGCAGCGAGGGACGCCACGATCGCACGGTCTGCAAAGGAGCGCGCGCAGGAAGCCGCCGCCGCGCAGCAGGGCGACTCGGGCGGTGATGACCCGGTCGCCGCTGCCGGGCAGGCCATCGAGCAGAATGTCCTGGCGCTTGGGGCAGCGGTCGGGGACGCCGTCATCAAGGGTTTGACGAAGTCACAGTACGAAGACATCGCACGCCACCATGCGCTCACGCCCGCCTTCGTGGCTGCAGCGCGGCAATGGCTGCAGGAGCGCCCCTTCTCGGAAGACACGACCCTGGCAGAGGACAGGGCACGCCTTTCCGCCCTGGTCGCAGCGCGCGACGGTGGCGGGGTCGCCGCCCAGCGAGCACCCGCAATCGCCCCCGCCGCAAAAGCGCCCTCCCCGGCAGCGAAGAACGACGACGCCAAGGCGAGCGCGAAATCCGAAGCCGAAGCGAAGGCCGAGGCCGAAGCCCAGCGCGAGCGCATCGACTTCCACCGTCACAACATCCGCTTCGTCGAAGCCAACCTCGCACGCGATCGCACCGAGCTGGCCGCCGAAACCGACCCCGAGCGCCGCGCCGCGCTCGAGTTCCGCATCGTCGGTGCGCTGTCCGACATCCAGAGCGAGAAGGACCTCATCGCCTCGATCGAGACCGGCGAGCTCGTCCGCACCCGCTCGCCCTTCGACGACTATGCCCATGCCGGCTTCATCGCCAGCATCCGCGACAACCAGCAGCGCATGGAGCGCTTCCAGCGCGGCACAGCCTCGCTGTTGAAGCTCGCCTCCATGCTGCCCGGCGAGGAAGGCGAGAACGCGCGCGCCTTCGTCGAGCGCCAGCTCACCCCCGAGGTGCGCACCACGATGGACCAGGCGGCGATCCAGCAGATCGCCGATGCGCTCGGCAAGAAGGTGCAGGGCCACTACCTCGGCCAGCAGGCGCAGGACGAGGAAGCGGCCGCGCTGGCGAACTTCGGGCTGGAGGCCTCGGAGAACATCAAGACCGCCGCCGACACCGGCATGATGGTCGCCTCGCTCTTCGGCGGGCAGGCGGTGGACACCGCCTACCAGGCCGTCACCGGCTACATCGAGGGCGGCCCCACCGAGGCCGTGCTGCGCACCGTCAGCAGCATCGGACCGCGCACGGGCGCGGCGGTCGAGGCCCTGCGCGGCTACCGCGAGGGCGGGCTCACCGAGGCCGCAAAACGCGGCAGCATCTCCTTCATCACTTCGAAGGGCATTGAATATGGCATGGGCAAGGTCGTGGCTCGCGCCGGGCGCGGCGGAATCGATGCCGACGGCCCCGCCCCCACCGCCAAGGCCAAGGCCGCAGACGCCGCACCGCCTTCGAAAACAGGGACGAGCGATGCTGCGCCCGCCCCGATCGGCCCCACCGCCTTCGAGCGCGAGGCGCAAGCGCAATTCAACCGCGCGCGCAAGGAAGGCGAGGCCCTGGTGCAGGACCTGCGTACCGCCCAGCAACGCTTGGCCGACGCCGGCAGCGCCGGCCGCCCAGCCGCTGAACTGGCGCAGATCCAGAAGGAGATCCGCGACAAGGTCACGGCCATCAACGGCAACCCGAACGCAAAGAACTACCTCAAGTACAAGGGCGACCCCACCACCCAGCGCATGTACGTGCTGCAGCTCGAATCGGTACACGGCGACGTCGAACGACAGTTCCACCAGAACATGCGCGACCGCGGCTGGAACCAGCAGGCGCTGAAGGAGATGCGCAACGCTGCCAGCGCCGGCTCGGTGGGCATGGACTTCGACATCGGCCTCGACGAGGCGGCGATGAAGTCGCTCACCCGCAACGGTGAGCCCGCCAAGCTGCACACCTGGCAGAGCGAGGCACAAGAGGCCTGGGAAGCGGCCTACGCCAAGATCACCGGCCGCAACGCCGAGCTCGCCTGGGAGAACGTCACCACCAGCAAGCACCTCGAGAGCTATCGCGACACCGCCTGGCTGGCCGCGGACAAGTCCAGGGTCAGCAAGGCATGGGGACAGCAGGCTGCCGATGTCACCCGCTACAAGAGCTGGCACATGCTCGAGGAGGCGCCTAACCTCAGCCACTTCGAGCGCCTGCAGGAAGTCAGCCGCGGCGCTGCGAAGGACTTCGACACCAAGGTCGCCCCCATGCTCGACCGCATCAAGCCGACTGCGGGCAGCGCCGACCACTTCAAGACCTCACGCCAGCACTGGCAGGAGGTGCGCCAGGTGCTGGCCGACTTCGGCAACAACACCATCGACCCCATCACCGCCAACCGCCGCATCCGCATGCTCACTGGCGGCAAGGACATCCCGCAGGTGGTCGACGAGATGGCGATGCTGATGGAGGCGGCGATCAAGTTCGGTCCGGGCGGCTGAGCTCCCTGCGCGCGGCCTCCATCGCCGTGCGCACGAAGCGCGTCTTCGCCTTCGCGTAGGCGACGCGGTCGTCGGGGTGCTCGGCCGCGATGCGCTGCTTCAACGCACCGTATTCACATGCCGCCTCCGGGTGGGCGCGCAGGTAATCACGGAACAGCAAGCGCGCCCACTCCGAGGAGCCCGGCTCCAGGCAGTGAATGTGATGCGTGCGCCGCCCCGCCGCATCACGACGGATGAACCACGCGTACGCGATCCCCGGCAGCCCACGCTCGCGGTCGCGCCAGAAGAACTCATAGCCCTGTCGCTTCAGCTCGGGCGCGATACGCTGCACCACATCGGCCATCGAGCGCACCTCGACCAGCATGTCGATGATCGGCTTTGCCGCCAGCCCCGGCACGGCGGTACTGCCGAAGTGCTCGATGCGCCCGATCAGTTCCGCCGGCAATTGCGCCCGCAGCCGCGCCGCCTCTTCCTCGAAACGCGCTGGCCAGGCGGGATCGTAAGGCACGATTTCCACCCGCTCCTGCAGCGCGCGTTGGACATGGCGGGGTTTTGCGCTCATGTAGCAATACCTAGGGCTTGGCTGCCCGAGCCGCTGCATCCTTGGCTGCTCGGGCCGCGTTGGCCTTGGCCGCCCGAGCCGCGACCGCCTCTTCGATGGCGGTCGTCACCTTCCTTTCGCCCGCAGCGACAACCTCCGCAGCGCAGCCCGTCCAGATGGCGGGATCAGAAGGCAGCGGGAACCGCAGGCAACCATAACCCTCCACGATGCAAGGCTCCCCCGGACGCTGACAAACATAGCGTTTGTCATAGCTCCCCCAGGTATCGGGATGATAGAAACGGGACGTCTGGGGGCTGCCCCACCCCGCCTTCGCGCACAGACAGTTCAGGAAGGCTTTCGGAGGCTGCACCCCCAGCACCTCCAGGACCTGTTTGAGCCGATCATGATCAAGGCCGAGAATCGGATTCAGCGGGGATGCCTTTCCTGCCATAGCGGGCAGCAAGGGTTTGCCCGTCTGCTCGCATTCGCCGCGAACGACATGAGTGACATATTTCTTCAATGTCGCCTGCTCAACCTGCAGCCTCGCAATGTCCTTCAGCGCGCGTGCCACCTTCCCGGTGTGTTCGGCGATCACCTTGTTCTGCGCATCCTGGTAGCGTTGCAGTTCCTCGCCCCACGCACGGACGAACACGTTCTTTGCATTCGCCAGCTTGGCAACGAAGGCGGGCTCTTCGAGTCGGAATCTGTTTCCACCCGCCTCTCGCCGGATCGCATCGACGGCATCCGCGTGGCGTTTCTCGATGTCAAGACGGGCCTGACCATGGCTCAGATCAACCCGCATCATCTGATCGTCGAGCCCCTCCTTCGCAGCCTCGATCTCGGCCAACAAGCTGGCGCTCAAGTCCACGCGCGCCTTGTGCTGCGCCTGGAGATCGGTATCGGTCCATTTCTTGTCGCTTGCCTCGCGCCAGGCCTTGTAGGCCCAAACGCCGCTCTCGCTTTCGACCGTGCCTACGAAGTGGCGCTTCATGATGTGCCAGCTGTCCACGGCGTCGGTCAGGGTTCCAATCGGGCCGAAGTGATCATCCACCTTGAACAGGTAATCCAGCAGCGATGTCGACACCCCTACGCCGTCGGGCAGTATCCATTCGGCGGCAATCTCGAGCGCCATGACGCCCGGGTTTTCAATCTTCTCGAGGGCCGCCTCGACGCTCGTCTCCGCGCGACGCGAGTCAAGATAAAGAGCGGTCTCCAAGGCAGAAAGACAGGGATCCTTGACGGTCTTCAGCCGAGTCGCCACCTCCTGGAGCGTCTCTGCACTATAGGCCCACGGGTCGGCGACCTTCGGCATGGCATAGCCCTTCTCGCGCGCCTCCCGCAGTTGGGCGGCGACCGTATCACGCAGCGCATGCAGATCCTGCGCCCAGCCCTGCCCCACCACCAGCACCAGGCCGAACGCCACCAGGGTGCTTGCCACGACACCGCGAAACTTCTGCATGCTCACTTCTCCTGCGCGTCGATGAGGACGTCGAGGTACGCCTCTGGATCGAAGTCCTGCAGATCCACCAGTTCCATCCTTTCAAGGGCCGTCATCCCGTCAGGTGTCACCCACTGCGCATCCACCTGCCGCAACGCCATCCGTACCGGCCCGTTGCCGGCATCCGAGCGCGACTGGATGGCCATGGAGAGCTCGGCCCCTTTGGCGATGCCGATGAATCCGGTGCCGCGCATCGTGGTCACGCCCGGCAGATCTGCCACCACCGAGCCGGGCGACAGGTCGATGGTCAGCATGCCGTCCCATCGCGCCATCACCTCGGCCGGAATCCGGCGGCTCCAGTAGGCGTAGTAGTCACGGGTCAGCGTCAGCACATAGCTGCCCGCGTCACGGCCCTCGGCGGTGCGGACCAGGGAGAGGGCGAGCAGGCTTCCCTTCTGCATGTCCGCGACCCGGTGGGGGGACAGCATCACCTGCGCGCCATCGGTCGCTGCAGGATCGAAGCGAAGGACCAGGCGGTAGGGTGTGCGCAGAATTCGCTGGTCCAGACGGGCGACCGGCGCGGGCGACAGGATGCCCGCCCGCCCGCCAGAGAAGCCACGCTCGACCGCCACCGTCAGCCCTTTTTCCGGATCCAGATGTCCGAATTTGGCGAAATCGACGCCCGCAAGGCCGAACGGCTCCCAGGGTGCGCCCGCATCGGGGAACAGACGGGTGACCGGCAGCGGCTCGACACCGGGCGCAGGCAGTGGCTGCGCAGGCTTCTGACCCGGCGTCCGGGTCATCGAGATGCGTTTCAGCACCATCGACACGGGATGCGCCCGGTCATCGGCGAGCGCGAGGATGAAGAGCCGCAGCCCCTGCCCGGTCCGGGCATCGCCCCACGGTGCAAGATCGGTCGGAAAACCCTCGGCGATCACACGAACGCCCTGCGGCGTCAGTTCCAGTTCGACGACCGCGGGCATGGCCGCCGGCGTCGCGTCGAGGCGCGCCTCCTCGCGGTCAAGCCAGCGCGAGGCGCGAATCACGCCGTCCGGCGCACGCACCCAGTCGAGCACGAAACGCGGCGGGTTCGGGCCGCCGTCCGAGAGGCTGTGCGGCGTTGCCAGCCCCAAGCGGAAGCCGCGGGTCTCGGCGGCGTCAAACTCGAAGCGCAAGCGCACGCTGGCCCCCGGGCCGAAGCGGTCGAGCCACACCACGGGTTCCGGGGCGTAGATCCCGAGCAGGTTCTTGCCGTCGCCTTTCTCCGATGCGACCCGCAGCCCATCCCGGATGCTTAGCTTCTCCGGCGCAATCCCGCCTCGCGGCAGCCCGTGACGCTGAAAATGCGGCGCCATCGTGCGTCCGTCGAACAACGTGACCGTCAGCGGCACATCCTCCAGCAGCACACCCGGATCGTTCGGCACAAAACGCACCGTGTCCAGCCTCACCGTCCGCAGATCGAGACGTGCAGGCGCACGTGCGTCGGGCGAACTGGCCGAGACCTGCAAGTGAAGATCCGTCGCGACCGGCGCATTCGCCATCCGGCCTTCGATGAGGACGCGACCCTCCCCGTTGCCGACCAGGATCAGTCCGTCCGGCCGAAGCTCCAGCGTCAGCCCGGCGAGAACACCCGGATCGTCCAGCTTCAGCCGGGTCTGCACCTGTCGCTGCACCGCGAGCACCAGATGCGGCGCGCCATCGGCCGTCTGCTCCACCGCAAGCCAGATCTCGTGCACGGACCAATCCCACTTGCCCAACTGATCGCCAGGCACCAGCGCGAACACCACGTTGCGCACGGTCTCCACGTCGAAGTCGAAGCCGAGCCGCACGACCTGATCGCCACCCGCTTGCGGCAGCTTCACGACCGGCGCGGCCGTCTTCAGCCCGGTCGTCATCGCCCCAGAAGGCGACGCCACAGCCACGCGCAAGGCCCCACCCTCCATGCGCGCGAAGGCATCGAAGTCTCCACCGCGGACGGCATGGGGCTGCCAGGCCTCGGTCATCTCGCCCTTGAAGAGCGGTTCGGCCTGCACGCTGGCAGGCGCGAGCGCGGCAGCGGCCGGACTGGCTCCTGCTCCTGCGCCTGCCCCTGCCTCCTCCTGCACCTGCTGCAGAATCACTAGCGCCTCTTCGAGTGCCGCACGCTGCCGCGCATCGAGCACGAGGGCGGGATCTTCGAGCATGCGGGCGAGAGCTTCCGGCGTGGCCCCGAGCACATCGACACCGCCCGCCCCCAGGCCGGACAACGAGGCCAGCAAACGGGTGGGGATGCGTCCGAAGGCCGCCACCGCGCGCACCGTGAGCTTGCCACTGCGCACCAGTGCCTCCAGCGAAGCGTCGCCGGCCTGCGTGCCGGCTGGATTCGCGCCCACGCTGCCCACCCCGACCGCCTCCTCGGCGAAGGCTGCAGGCCCCGCCATGAAGACGGCCAGCAAACAGGCAGAGAGCAAGCGCACAAGCGGGCGCAGATCGATCTTTCTGGGTACTTCGAGTGTGTCGGACAAGACTCTCACCTCGCTGTCCGCAGTCGCTGCGTACGGATGTCGGGCAGGAACAATGCGCTTTCGCCGTAATCATGGATCGGAACTGTGTTTCGCGCCGTGGCCTGCTTCACGGATGGCGCCCCAGATGACCCCGGATGGCCCGAGCGTTCGGCCGCACGGGCCGGACTATAATCCCTGCAGGACTTCACCGCCCGGACGAGGAGACCATGGCCCTGCCCCACCCCGTACCCCGCTTCACTGCCGACGACTACCTGCGCTGGGAAGCCGAGCAGCCCAAGAAGCATGAATACGTGCGCGGCGAGGCCTTCGCGATGGGTGGCGCCAGCCGCCGGCACGTGACGATCTCGCTCAACGTCGCCTCTGCCCTCGACGACGCCCTCGACGGCACACCCTGCCGTGCCTACATGGCCGACATGAAGGTCCAGGCGGCCGAAAACGAGGCCTACTTCTACCCCGACGTCCTCGTCACCTGCGACCCCGCCGACCACCGCGCCGACCAGTTCATGCGCGCACCCAAGCTCATCGTCGAGGTGCTCTCCCCGGCAACCGCCGCCTACGACCGCGGCGACAAATTCGCCGCCTACCGCCGCATCGCCTCGCTACAGGATTTCATCCTCATCGACCCCGACACGCGCCGCATCGAGCACTACCGGCGCACGCAAGCCAACCGCTGGGAGCTGCAGGAAATCGAACCCGAGCAGCCGCTGCAGTTGCAGAGCCTGGACGTGGAGATTGCATGGCAGAAGGTGTTCCGCAACGTCGATTGAGCGCGTTCGGGTCGGCGAAGCCACCGAAGCCGATGTCGCCGTTCGACAAACATCGCCAGTAGACAAAATGGCGCTCGTAGCGGAAGTAGAACCCCTCGACGCCGAAGTTGGCCGGAACGGGGCGCGACGCCACCCGGTGAGCTTCGATGCCCCTCGAAGGCGTCGAACAGGCCGTTGATGTAGCGGTCCGCCTGCTCAACCCCACAGCGGTCCCGCGTATAGCGATAGATTTCGTCAAGGCGATAGGACGCAGCTTCCTGGACGCGGACTTGCGCCATCGCAATCAAGCCTTGTTACGCGCGATCACGTCGCCCGCAGTCAGGCGCGTATAGGCCGACTCCGGCGCCGCGAAGGCATGGGCAAGTTCGATCCTGAGCCGCTCTTCCATCGCCTGCTCCAGACACGTCTTGTCGCGGCGGATCAGGTCGCGGGCGTACTCGCTGATGTCCTCGTAATCCCCCTGCTCGCCCACCTTCGCTGCCACGAACTCGCTGAGCGTCTCGTTCAGGCGAACCGTCATCGTCATTCCTCTGGACTGAGCCATGACCTACGACCGGTTGAGCACGGTCAGCAGTTGCTCCACACAGTCCTGCGGGCTGTGCTTGGCAGTCAACAACCGCACTTCAGGCGTCTCGGGGGGCTCATAAGGACTGTCGACGCCCGTGAAATTCTTCAACTCGCCCCTGCGCGCCTTGGCGTACAGACCCTTCACGTCACGCTCCTCGCACTCGGCAATCGGCGTATCGACAAACACTTCGATGAACTCCCCTTCCTCAAACAGCTCACGCGCCATGCGCCGCTCGCTGCGAAAGGGGGAGATGAACGCCGCCAGCACGATGATGCCCGCATCCACCATCAGCTTCGCCACCTCAGCTACCCGACGGATGTTCTCCACCCGGTCGGCTTCGGTAAAGCCCAGATCGCGATTCAAACCGTGGCGCACGTTGTCGCCATCGAGCAGATAGGTGTGTTTACCCTCCGCGTGCAGGCGCTTTTCCAGCAGGTTGGCAATCGTCGTCTTTCCAGACCCCGACAGACCGGTAAACCAGATGCACCTTGGCGTTTGATTCTTCTGCGCAGACCGGGACGCCTTGTTCAGCTCCAGCGCCTGCCAGTGGATGTTGCTGGCTCGGCGCAGCGCAAAGTCGATCATGCCAGCACCCACCGTCTCGAAGGTCCGCTTGTCGATCAGGATGAAGCTACCCAACACCCGGTTCACGCCGTACGGCTCAAACACCAGCGGCACACTGGTCGACAGATTCACCGTCCCGATCTCGTTCAGCCCCAGCGTCTTGGCGGCAAGGTGCGCACCCGTATTCACATCCTCGCGGTACTTGATCTCGGTTACGGTGGCCGTCACCTCCTTCGTCGCGAGCTTCATCAGGTAGGGCCGCCCCGGTGTCATCGCGTGCTCGTGCATCCACAGCAAACGCGCCTCGAACTGGTCGGCCACCTCGGGTGGGTTCTCAGCCGCGACCAGCACGTCACCCCGGCTGGCGTCCACCTCTTCGGTCAGGGTCAGGGCAATGGCGTCGCCACTATGACCAACTTCAACTTGGTCGAAGCCGGCAATGACGGCCTTGACCCGGGTCTGGACACCCGAAGGCAACACGCGCACCACGTCACCCGGGCGCACCTGGCCCTCAGCGACTCGACCGCAGAAACCGCGGAAGTCCAGATTCGGGCGATTGACCCACTGTACCGGCATCCGGAAGGCGTGGCGGTCACGGGTGTCACGCACGTCCACTGTGTCCAGGTAAGTCATCAGGCTCGGACCGTCGTACCAGGGGGCGTGCAAACTCTCTTGCAATACGTTGTCACCGTCCAGGCCCGAAAGCGGAATCGGTTGCACGCTGGCAAATCCCAAACCGGCGGCAAACGCCCGGTAGTCGGCAACGATGGCATCAAACGTAGCTTGGCGGAATTCCACCAAATCCATCTTATTCACTGCCAGCACTACATGGCGTATGCCCATCATCGCCGCAATGCGGCTATGGCGGCGGGTCTGCGTCAACACCCCCTTGCGCGCATCGATCAGGATCACTGCCAGGTCGGCGGTGGAGGCGCCAGTGGCCATATTCCGGGTGTACTGCTCATGGCCCGGGGTGTCAGCCACAATGAAACGGCGTCGGTCGGTGGCAAAGAAGCGGTAGGCCACGTCGATGGTGATACCTTGCTCACGCTCGGCCTGCAGACCATCCACCAGCAGCGCCAGGTCCATCCTTTCGCCTTGGGTGCCATACTTTTTCGAATCACTCTCCAAGCTGGCGAGCTGGTCATCGAAGATCGCCTTGCTCTCGAACAGCAGGCGGCCGATCAGCGTGCTCTTCCCGTCGTCCACACTGCCGCAGGTGATGAAGCGCAGCGTTTCCTTGTTACGCTGGCCATCCAGAAACGCGGCGATGTCTTGTGCCTTGAGGATGCTCATCAGAAGTAGCCCTCCTGCTTCTTCTTTTCCATGGAACCTGGCACATCCGAATCAATCAGCCGGCCTTGTCGCTCTGAACTGCGAGCGTTGAAGGTTTCGGCAATCACCGCTTCCAGCGTGTCGGCACCGCTCTCGATCGCAGCAGTCAGCGGCCAGCAGCCCAGGGTACGGAAACGCACCTTACGCATCTCGGCCTGCTCGCCCGGCGCAAAAGGAAAGCGCTCGTCGTCCACCATGATCCACTGCCCCCCGCGTTGCACCACCGGGCGCTCAGCAGCCAGGTACAAGGGCACGATGGGGATGTTTTCCTCGTGGATGTACTGCCAGATATCCAACTCCGTCCAGTTGCTGATCGGAAACACACGGATGGTCTCATCCGGTTGGATGCGGGTGTTGTAAAGGCTCCACAGCTCTGGGCGCTGCGCCTTCGGGTCCCAGCGGTGGCCTGGTGCACGAAAGCTGAACACGCGCTCCTTGGCGCGGGACTTTTCCTCGTCGCGGCGCGCCCCTCCGAATACCACGTCAAAGCCGTGGGCATCCAAGGCCTGTTTGAGGGCCTGGGTTTTCATCACATCGGTATGGTAGTTGCTGCCGTGCGAGAACGGCCCTACACCCTCTGCAAGCCCTTGCGGATTGGTGTGGGTGATCAGCTTCATCCCAGACTCCTTCACCATGCGATCGCGGTGCGCGTACATGGCGGCAAACTTCCAGCCGGTGTCCACATGCAGCAGCGGAAACGGCGGCGGACCAGGGTAGAAGGCCTTGCGGGCCAAGTGCAGCATGACCGAGCTGTCCTTGCCGACGGAGTACATCATCACCGGGTTGCGCGCAGTCGCCACTGCCTCGCGGATGATTTCTATGGATTCGGATTCGATATTCTTCATGTGCAAGCACCCGTTCATGATGGACTTTGCTGCGGACTTGCAAGAGTCGCACCCCGTAGCCTACCGCTTACATCCAAAGCTGCGTACGCAGGGCATCCACGGCCACATCCCACACCTCATCGCTTACCACCCGCACACTTCGCCCTGCGGTACAAGCGTTCAGCCACCGGCAATATCCCACGCTCAACGCGGCAAGACCGGCAAGGTTTGCCGAATTGGCACCAATAAACCGGCATTTTCCGGCCTTTGCGCGCCTCGCCGCCCCACTAGAATAGGTCTCGTCTGCTTGGCACGATATTCGCTAAGAGACTGCCAAGCACGACCACGTTCTGCCCCGGATCTGGCATTCCGACAACGCTGGCCGTACTGCAAAACGCAACGGACACCCTCGGAGATCAATCATGGCTCAAGTCATCAACACCAACGTTCAGTCGCTCAATGCGCAGCGCAACCTGAATACCTCAGCCGGCTCGCTCGCGACCTCGCTGCAGCGCCTGTCCTCGGGTCTGCGCATCAACAGCGCAAAGGACGACGCGGCGGGTCTGGCGATTTCGGAGCGCATGACTTCGCAGATCCGCGGACAGGATCAGGCGCGGCGCAACGCCAACGACGGCATCTCGCTTGCACAGACGGCTGAAGGCGCCTTGCAATCCGCGGGTGATGTGTTGCAGCGCATCCGCGAACTGGCGGTGCAGTCCTCAAACGCTACCAACTCCGCGTCCGACCGTCAGGCGCTGAATGCCGAGGTGAATCAGCTCACGGCCGAACTCGACCGCATCGCCAAAACGACCGAATTCAACGGCTCCAAGCTGCTCGACGGCACCTTCGGCACCGCAACCTTTCAAGTCGGCGCCAACGCAGGTCAGTCGATTTCAGCGACGACCGCAAACTTCTCCACCAACCAGTACGGCAACTACCGGATTGGCTCTACGGTGGCCGCGGACGCAGGCGCCAAGGGCGACCTCACCACGGGCAGCACCGCAAACGCGATCGCCTCCAACGCGGCGGCAACCAGCCGTGTCGCCGGCGGTGCAATCACCATCAGCGGCGCCACCGGTTCGGCCGCAGTCACGATCACCGCGGGAGATTCTGCGAAGAAAGCGGCTGAACTGATCAACGGTCAGACCGGCACTACTGGCGTCAAGGCCTCGGCCAAGACCGAGATCGACGTGACCGCGATGGCGGCCAACACGTCGTACAAGTTCGACCTCACCTCCGACAACTCGACTGCAGTTACCGTCTCCTTCACCTTGGGCGCTGCGGTGGATAAGGACGGCTTGGCATCCGCCGTGAATTCCTTCAACGATATCGCCTCCAAGACCGGCGTTACTGCCCGCGTCAACGATGCTGGCAATGGCATCACGCTACTGAATGCAAACGGCGAGAACATCACCATCGCGAACGCGGCGAGCGGCTCGGCGACCGCGACCGTTGGCGGCACCTCGACAGCCGCAGGAGCGACCGCAGTCGCGACAGGTCAACTGATCCTCGACTCCGAAAAATCCTTCAGCGTTGCCGCTGCGAACACGACCGATTTCTTCACTGCAACGGCAGCCGCAGGTCAGTTGCAAAAGGTCAGCGATCTGGACGTAAGTTCTGTGGATTCGGCGCAGCGCACGCTGGCAATGGTGGACTCAGCCCTCGCCGCGGTGAATGGACAGCGAGCCAAGTTCGGCGCCCTCCAGTCGCGATTCGAAACCACCATCGCTAACCTGCAGATCTCGTCTGAAAACCTGTCGGCATCGCGCTCTCGGATTCGGGATACCGATTTCGCGGCCGAGACCGCGAACCTGACCCGCGCGCAGATCCTGCAGCAGGCAGGTACGGCGATGCTATCCCAGGCCAATGCACTACCGCAGCAGGTTTTGTCGCTGCTGCAGGGTTGATCCAAGTACCTGCGCAACTTATCAAATAAGGCCCGTTCGCACGGGCCTTATTTTCATGCCGAGGGGCTTTACAATTCGACTTGACGCACAGCGCTTGCAACCCCGAATATACTCGCGATTCCCGAAATCCATCATGGATAGAAGCACGGATTTCCCAATTCTATCGAAGTTGCGGTGATTCCCAGAGCTGTATTGGAATCGCATTCACGATTGAACCCGAGATCGATTGAGTCGACAAGATGCACTCTTCTAGGAAGCGTCGTTGCGTCCTTCATATTGGGACTCCCAAGACTGGAACGACTGCACTGCAGGTTTTTTTAGCGGCGAATGCCGAAAGCTTGCGCAGCCATGGTTTCAATTACCCCGCTACAGCACGTCGTGGCGGCGGCCACCATGACTTGGCCTTTCTGTGCAGCGGTGGGTACCCCGAGTGGTCCGCCCCGAACGAACATTCGTTCGACACCCTCACACATCAACTCAAACAGGAAATTCAGGCTAGCCCGCTAGACCTTATACTGAGCAGCGAAAATTTCTATTGGTTATGTTCTGCCGAAATCGTTGCCGAACTCATCGCCGCACTGGGCATCGATCCTCGGAACACCACAATCGTCGTCTATCTACGACGACAAGAGGACATGGTCGTATCTTGGTACAACCAAGCGGTCAAGGCGCTCGGCTACGCGGGGACACTAGAGCAGCATATTGATCAAAACGCTGAGCTTTGGGACTACACTACATCCTTGGCAAAGTGGGAGTCGGCATTTGGACTTTCCAACATGCATATTCGCACCTATGCTGCCAGTACTGACATATGCCATGACTTCCTTACCTTTCTTAGTCTCCCAGACACTGGCTTTCGATTCAACGAACAGCGTTTCAACCCATCCCTGAATCGCGACCTTCTGGAATTTCAACGCTTACTCAACCAACTGCCCTTACCAACTTTCGAAAAACGACAATTTCACAAGGCGCTCATGCAACTCAGTGAGAGCGCAGCAGGCACTTCACTGTTCAACACCCTCCCGTTGCTGGATACCACAACACGGAATAGTATTTACGCTCGCTACGCCGACAGCAACCGGAACGTCGCGGAGCGTTATCTTGGCCGTAATGAACTTTTTGAGCCGACACCCCCGGATACAGATGGTGGCAGCCTCGCTCCGCCCCCCTATCCAGGCTTGACAGTAGATAAAATTGTCCCAATTTTCGGATGGTTGATTTCGAATCTCCGAAAGGAAATGTGATGAACAACGCTTCAATCGCCACAGGCGGCGAATTTTACAAGCTATTCCCAGAAAGCTGCGCCCCTGATGATTACTGGCGTCAGGTCGGCAGAACCGTGAACGGGAAACCTGTATCGGAAGCACAGATCGGGATGATTGTAGATGCGGTCAATGCTGGCCTCGAATTGGGCAAAGAAGACCGCTTGCTCGACCTATGCTGCGGCAACGGTGCGCTGACCCGTTATTTCCTATCGCGATGTCGCGGCGGCGTTGGCATCGATTTCTCACCTTCACTCATCAAGATCGCCCGGCGCGATTTCCTTCACCGCACGAGTGAATCCTACGAACTGATGGACGCGGTCGATTACGTTCAGCACACCACACACCCCGAGCGTTTCACCAAGTCACTCTGCTACGGCGCCTTTCAGTATCTACCCTCCTCTGCAGCCGCTGTCCTACTCGCAACCTTGCGACAACGATTTTCCCGCGTCACTCATTTTTACATCGGAAACCTGCCCGACAAGGCACTAATGCATCGCCACTTCGATCAGCGCTCGTACACACTCGGCATCGAGAGTCGCGCGGATTCAGTGATCGGTATCTGGCGTACAGAAAGCGAATTTGCAGACCTGGCAAACGAGCACGGCTGGAACTGCCACATTCTCCGCATGCCAGAGCAATTCTACGGTGCTGCCTATCGTTACGACGCTCTACTGACCCCGGCTTGAAGCCCTTATGACAGTCACGCGCAAACGGTCCCTCGACGAACTGGCGTTGTTCGGCGGCTCAGCACTGTTTCAGCGGCACAGATCGATCGGACAACTCGACGCACCACCGATAGAGCCGTTTCTTGCAGCGCTCAAGTCGATGACCGAGCAACGCCGCCTAACGAATGACGGCCCCTTCGTGCGCGAACTGGAAGAGGCGCTAGCCGCATACCACGGCGTTGCTCACGTCATCGCCCTGGCCAACGCCGGACTTGGGTTGATGATGCTGATGCAACTCTTTTCCGGGGGACGTCCTGGCACTGTGATCATGCCGTCGTTCGCCTTCCGAGGATTACCTCATTTCGCACGCTGGGCGGGGCAAACGCCATGCTATGCCGACGTCACGCCTGATACGCACACCCTCGAACCGGAATCGGTGGAAAGCCGTATTACGGATCGTACCCGCTCCATCCTGGCGGTGTGCAACATCAACGGCGCGGGCGACATCGACAAACTCACTGCGGTAGCGGCACGGCACGGACTACCACTCTTCTTCGATTCGGTATACGGACTTGGCAATCGCTACGGCAGCAAACGTCTGGGTGGTTTCGGCCAGGCAGAGGTCTTCAGCCTGCACGCCACCAAACTCCTCAACGGTTTCGAAGGCGGTTACATCACCACCGACGACGCTGGACTGGCGCAGTCGCTGCGGCATCAGCGCAACTTCTCTTATGGCTTGGACACCGCCAACCTCCCGCAGCATTTGCTCGGCTGCAATGCAAAGCTCAACGAGATTCACGCCGCAATGGCGCTGCATTCTTTGCAGAACATTGACGGCATCATCGATGCGAATCGGCGCCGTTTCACACTCTATCGTGAAGCACTAAGCGCGATCCCCGGCCTGAGTCTGCTTACACCTGCGGGTCCGGATGCAGAGGCCTGGAACTACTCCATGGTAATCGCTGATATCGAACCCGAGTGGCCGCTAAGCAGGGATCTCACCTGCACCCTGCTACGAGCGGAGGGAGCCTCCATAAATCCCTACTACAGTCCACCTCTGCATGTCGCAGATAATGACCCTGCTCATCTCCCGGTGACCGAATCCCTTGCGCAACGCTTCCTCCAACTCCCCGCCGGCAATCAGGTTTCGCCCGAAGATATCGCCTCAATCAGTGCGTTCCTGCAGTTCCTGCATTCGCATGGTAGAGAAATCGCCGCGCGTCATCCGGCCGACGCTCATCAGTGCGGCTCCCAATTATGAAGCACCCCGACCAATGGGCTTTGTTTGGCGGGAAACCCACCTTCGCTCAACCCCTGCATGTCGGCCAACTAAACCTGCCACAATGGGACAAGATAGAGACGACCTTCAGAGGAATATTCGAGCGCCAGTGGTACACCAATCACGGCCCGCTGGCCAGAGAGTTCGACATCGCCTTTGCCCGACATCTCGGCGTCAAACATGCAATTGCAGTTAGCAATGGCACCGTCGCCCTGATGGTCGCAGCCCGCGCACTCGGGTTCGAACAGGGAGAGGTGATCGTCCCGTCGTTTACCTTCCCCGCCACCGTGCAAGCCCTTTCCTGGGCAGGACTGACACCCGTATTCTGCGACGTTTCGGCTGCAACCCATACCCTCACCGCCGAGCAGGCCCGCCCCTTGATCACGCCTTCAACCGTCGCCATTGCAGGCGTGCACCTTTGGGGGCAACCTTGTGCCCCGGAGTCGCTGGCCGCACTCGCCGAAGAGTTCGGGCTTGCGCTGCTGTTCGATGCAGCGCATGCGGTCGGCTGCACGCACCACGGTCGCCCCCTGGGGCAATTCGGCGATTTGGCGACCTTTTCCTTTCATGCCACGAAGGTCGTCAATGCCGCAGAGGGCGGCTGCATTGCAACCGATGACGATGAACTGGCGGCGAGGGCAAGAACCATCCGCAGCTTCCATCCCGGCGAACACTACGCAGCGGTCACAGCCCGTATCAACGGCAAGATGAGCGAGGCCCAGGCTGGCCTCGCCCTTCTGAGCCTGGCCGAACTGGAGAGCAACATCACCGCCAATCGGTCCCGTCACATCATCTATCAACAACGGCTCGGGGATTTGCCGGGCATGCGACTTCTAACCCCCGAAGCGCATGACACCAGCAACCACCAGTACGTCACCGTCGTCATCGATAGCGAGCGCGCCGGACTCTCTCGCGACCAGCTTGCCCTGCTGCTCGACGCTGAAAACATCATGTGCCGACGCTATTTCGCGCCCGGAACGCACCAGCTTCCACCCTTTCGCGATCACCCAGCGTACCGGACACTCAGCTTACCGGTCACAGAACGACTGTGCCGCGATGTCATCGTTTTTCCAAACGGCGCCCCAATGACCGAAGACGACGTGGTCAAAATCTGCGATGTCGTCGAGGCCCTTTTGAGACAAGCTCACACCCTCCGTGCCAAGCTGGAGCGAACCGGATGAGACTGGGGGTCATGCAGCCATATTTCTTCCCTTATCTTGGGTATTTCGACCTGATCCGCAACACCGACCACTGGATCATCTTCGACACGCCACAGTACATCCGGCATGGTTGGATCAACCGTAACCGGATACTCCACCCGAAAACTGGTTGGCAATATGTCATCGTGCCTCTATGCAAGCATGGTCACCGCACACCAATCAAGGACATTCACATAAACAATCAATTGCGTTGGCAAGAGACCCTGATCGGCCAGCTCACGCACTACAAGCGCCGGGCGCCCTTCTACTCCGAGACGGTAGATTTGGTCATGGATTGCCTAGCCCATCCTGAGCCATCGATTGCGCGCCTCAACGGCCACATCCTGGAAAAGATCTGCGCAAGGCTGGGCATTGCATTCCACCATAGCTATTTCTCCGACCTGGACCTGAACATCGGCGAAACCACCCACCCCGGCGACTGGGCTTTGCGCATCTCTGCCGCAGTCGGCGCGGACGAGTACGTCAACCCTCCGGGGGGCGAAGGTCTGTTCGACCGAGCCGCTTTTGCGGCCCACAGCATACGACTGACAATCAGACATCCGCCGCAGATGGAATACACTTGCCGTGGCTGGCCGTTCGAGTCAGCTCTGTCTGTGATCGATGTCTTGATGTGGAACAGCGCCGAAACCGTCAAGACTTTTCTTGATCAGCATGCCCTCCCAAAGCATAAAGTTTCACAGGACTGACCGCGATGCCCACATTCAGCCCGATCTGCATTTGCCCCTATCGCCGCCTCGAGCACCTGCAAAAGACTGTCGATGCGCTGAAGAAAAATCCGGAGGCAATCTACAGCGACCTCTTTTTCTTTTCCGACGCGCCAGCCCCTGGTGATGAGAGGGACGTTGCCGCTGTCCGCCGCTACTTGCGCACCATCACCGGCTTTCGCCGTGTTGAGATCATCGAACGCGAGATGAACAACCGCGTCGCCAACTGGGTCGACGGCGAGATGCAGTTGCTCAACGAATACGGCAGAGTGATCTCCCTGGAAGACGACCTCATCGTCGCGCCCTCTTTTCTCCGCTTCCTCAACGACGGCCTCGAGCGCTTCAAGGACGACGAACGGATCTTCGCCATCTGCGGATATACCCCACCGATGCGCTTCGAATGGATTACCCGGGAGAACGCCATCCTGAGCCCGCGCTATTCTGGGTGGGGTTACGGCTACTGGAAACGCAGCCTGGAAAGAATTCCCCGTCGCATCGAGGACTATCCACACACAAGCCAATCTCCTGCATTCCGGAAGCATCTCGAAATGCAAGGGGACGATCTGGCACAAATGCTGCAACGTGAATTGGCAGGTTCGCTAGACGCGGGTGACGTGCGCATGAACTACATCATGGCGCGCGACGACCTGCGCGTGGTTTGCCCCACCGTTTCACTGGTGCATAACATAGGCTTCGACGACACCGGCACCCATTGCCCCAGCACTCGACGCTTCGATGCCGATCTTCGCCGGGTCCCGACAGGCATGCCGATTCCCTACTCGCTCACGGACGACCCGCTTGTCTTCGAGATGCTGCGCCGATTCCGCTGCTCCACCTGGCGTACTGAGCCCTGGCGGGACGACGAGATCATCACCACCATCGACGAAATTCAGCAAACGCTGGAACCGAAAAGGCACGCGGCGCGCTTGGCAGACACGCTTCCAGTCGAACACGCTCACAAACTGGGCAAGGGCATCGTGTTCCTGCTCGGCCTGCCACGTTCCGGCACCACGCTGTTGCAGCGCCTGCTGGGGGAGCATCCGGAGATTCACACCACGGCCGAGCCGTGGCTTCTGCTCCCTGTCAGCACCCTGCTCTCACCAAGGCTGGTTACCGCCGATTACGACACCGTGCTCGCGGCACAAGGCGTGGAGGAATTCACTCTTGAACTCCCCGGGGGCAAGGCCACGCTGCTCGATGGACTACGACAATTCGTAGCAGACCTGTACCGGCAATGCCGCACCGCAAGCGGCGCAAGCTACTTTCTCGACAAGACCCCCCGTTATCACTACATCGTCCCGGAACTACGGCAGCTCTTCCCACTGGCAAAGTTCGTCGTTCTGCTCCGCAACCCGCTCGGCGTTCTGGCTTCCGTGGCCGAGTCCTGGTTCAACGGCAGCGTCGAACACGCGCTCGCCAGCCCGCACCACCAGCGCGATCTAACCCGCGGGTTCGAGCATCTGGCCCAGGCTTTGCCCTTGCTCGGTCACCAGGCCCATACCCTGCAGTACGAGACGCTGGTCAAGCAGCCTGAAACGGAGTTGCGGAAACTGTGCGATTTTCTCGAAGTAGACTTCACGCCTGCGATGCTGCGGTACGACCCCACACAGCATTTCAAAGGCGCCTTTGGCGACAATATCGGTATTCCGCAGCACGATGCAGCCAGCCCGGCGTCCGTCGACAAGTGGCAGGATGTTCTCTTCCGACCGGAGAATATCCTTGCCGCCAAGGCTTTTCTCGCTGCCACCTCCCCACAGATCCTCGCGCAGTTCGGCCAGGACTCGCAGAATCTCCAAGCACAGTTCGAGAACGCCATTCTGGAACGGGTGCTGCAAGGCGCCCTGCCATTCGACGCGCTAGCGCCCAGCCAGACATTGGCACTGGCCGACGAGGCCTGCGACAAGGGAGAGCAAGCAATCGAGGCCGAAGAATTCGATGAGGCAGCAGAGCACTTCGAAACCGCACTGTCCCTCGTTCCCAACCATACCCGCACGCAAAACAACATCGGCGTACTGTGGTGGATCAATCAACAACCGGAACACGCACTGTCATTCTTCGCCAGTGCGCACCAGAACGATCCGAACGACCGCACCTCACTGCTCAACTTCACTGCCGCGCTGACCGTGCAGGGGCATATCGAGCAGGCGCGCCACGTGTATTTCGGCTACATGATGAGCCACCCGGAGGACCATGAAGTCGCCGGCCTCTATCTCAGCCTCGACGAGAAGCAGCCTTCTACCCCACCTCCCCCGCCGGCGCCCTCCAAGACGGCGCGAGCGCAGGTCCGCGCAGACGATTTCTCCGACTATACGATTTCACGTGTCCGCCACTTCACTCGGCTCGGACTGCCGCCCATGCACGCGGGAGCGAACATCGAAGATTGTGACCTGAAGGTGTACCAGGACATGCTGACCTACTGGTTCATCCTCGACAACTTCCCACCGGGCGCTCGCCTGCTGGAAATCGGTGGGGGAAATTCCAGAATCATTCAGGCGCTGAAGGGCCAATACGAATTCTGGAATCTGGACAAATTCGAAGGACTGGGCGCGGGACCAACAGACGCCAGCAACACGGCAGGCCACACGCTGGTGCGCGCCTACATTGGGGATTTTTCTCCTGAACTGGCAGACAACACCTTCGATGGCGTGTTCAGTATCTCGACCCTCGAACACACTCCACAAGACGACGCCACACTCGGGCGCATCGCTGCCGATATCGACCGCATCCTCAAACCCGGTGGGCTGTCGATGCACTGCATCGACGTGGTATTGCACCGGCAGGCCTTTATTCACCCGCTGATCCCTTACCTGCACGCTCACCGCCCCACCCTCAACCCGGCAGTCCCGCTCTGGGCACTGCGCCTCGACCCTGATCTCTGGCATATGAGCAAGGCGGCCTACACACGGCAATGGCAGCCGATCACCCAGAAGACCTATGAAGCCTTCGGTCGCCCGGCTTCCTATAATCTCGTCTGGCGCAAACCGGCCGCGACCTAGATCGCCCCCGCTCCAGCCCGGCACTTCGCCTGGCTACTCCCAATCGCGACGCCATCGATACAACATGAATAAGCCCAGACTTCAGGAACTCCCGCTGCGCCAGACCCGCCGTGTGTACGGCCCCGATGGCCTGCCGCTACTAGCCGCACCGCCGCGCAGGGGGGAGGACACCCCACCACGGATTTCGATCGTCACGCCCTCCTACAATCAGGGCGACTTCCTGGAGGAATGCATTCTTTCGGTACTGGAGCAAGGCTACCCAAACCTTGAATACATCATCATGGACGGTGGGAGCACCGACCGCTCCGTCGAGATCATCAAGAAGTACGAGAAATACCTGACCTACTGGCAGTCCCAACGGGACGGTGGGCAATATCAGGCCATCAACGAAGGATTCCGTCACAGCAGCGGAGCCATCATGGCCTGGATCAATTCAGACGACAAATACCATCCCGGCAGCTTCCGAACCGTCGCCGACGCATTCATCAGCCACCCCGAGGTTTCCTGGCTCACAGGCCGTCCAAGCACGTGGAACGAACAGGGTGATCTGGCGGACGTCCGCCTGATGCACACTTTCACCAGGGACGATTATCTCGACCCAGCGCTCGATACCTACATTCAGCAGGAAAGTACCTTCTGGCGCCGTGATCTATGGGAAAAGAGCGGCGGAGCGATCAATGGCGAATTTGACTACGCGGGCGACTTCGAGCTGTGGCTCCGCTTCTTCGACCATGCTCAGCTCCACCTCGTGGACGCACTTCTGGGCGGTTTTCGTTACCACGCCGCCCAGAAAACCGCCGTCGCCAGCGAGCGCTACCTGGAAGAAGTGCAGCGCATCCGCTGCACGCAACACGTCGCCAGCAACAGGGGCACGTCTCCCCCAACCCACCGGATCGAGATCGCCACCAGTCTTGTCCCCAACAACGTCAGCGGACAATTGCCCGCAGTCCGCAGCTGGCAAAAACTCGGTTTTGAGGTTGTCAGCATCAACCCTGCCGAGGAAATCCCCCTGCTCGACCAGCATTACCCGGGTGTCCGCTTTATCACCGCAAAACGCCACGGCAAACACCTGGTCGGCAAACCCTGTGTTTTCATCGACGATATCCTTAGCCACTTCCGCACAAGCGCAGCGGATCGTTTCGGGATCGTCAATTCCGACGTATTCCTTTTTGCTGACAAGGATTTCGTCGACTTTATCGGGCAGCACAGCCGGGACGCCCTTGTCTATGGCTCGCGCGTCGAAATCCCGAGATACGGCTCGGCGCTCGGCTATACGTATCACTATGGCTTCGATTATTTCTTCTTCGATCGCGTCCTACTGGATGCCTATCCGGCATCACAGTTCATGCTCGGTATCCCGTGGTGGGACTACTGGGTCCCCTTCCAGGCCGCACAAGCTGGCATACCGATCAAGCGCCTGGACGCCTACGTTGCTTTCCATATTTCCCATCCTGTCAATTATCGCAAGGACGATCTCTACCGTTTCAAGGATCATATTCTCTCTCTGGCCAAGAGCCCGCTCCTGAATGAGGCCATCCGGCGTGTCGAAGTCCGTGCAGGAGACCCGGACGAGGCACTCAAACGTGAAACACAACTCGCCGTACTGGGAGACGTTTTGCTCCACAGTCTGGAATGCAGCAATGTACGTCTGAAATATTCATCCCCGGTGGTTGCGCTTAACACAATCAATCAGGGAGCCGAGCCGGACCGTCCCTATCGTGTCAGCGCCATCGTTTCGACCTATGCCTCCGCAGCGTTCATCGCCGATTGTCTGGACGACCTGCTCAGCCAATCGATTGCGGATGACACGGAGATCATCGTCATTGACGCGGCCTCTCCAGAGAACGAGGCAGAGATCGTGCGCGGCTACCAGGCCAGGCATACCAACATCCGCTACCACCGGACTGCGGAGCGGATCGGCGTCTATGCGGCGTGGAATCTCGCCATTCGCATGGCGCAAGGTGCTTACCTCGTGTCATGCAGCACTAACGACCGTCTCCGCCCCAACGCGCTCGAACTGATGGCCCGGGTACTCGATGAACAACCCGATATCGCGCTGACCTACGGTTTCAGCTATCTCACCCGCACGCCGCACGAGTCGTTTGCCCGTTTCACCTATGCCGGTTGCTACAAATGGGCCGACTACAGCTATCGAGGACTCCTTAAAGAGCCTTCCATCGGCCCTCACCCAATGTGGAGGCGGCGCCTTCACGACGAATTCGGCTGGTTCGATGAGAGATACACCGCCATCAGCGACCAGGACTTCTGGTTACGCGTGGGGGCCCGCTACCCGATGCGATGTCTGTGGGACTTCACCGGCCTCTACTTGGTCAGCGACGACTCCCTTTCCGGCAACCGCGCACGTGCCCAGTCCGAATATCGCCAGATCGCAGAACATCACCGTCGGGAGTATGCCTACGGCTTGTGGCGCGAAGGCTGCTACTTCACCACCGGCATGGCCCGGCGTATCGACGCAGAACTGGACGGCTGGATCGAAAAGCCCCAGTTCATGCTCTTCGTGCGTCACACCCAGGCAGACTTCAATGCACTCTCCGCCACGATCCGTTCACTCACGGCCCAGTTGTACGGTGCATTCAGGCTGGTTGTCCTATCACCTATCGAAGCCCCTCCGGGCATCGAGGGCGAACGGCTGACCTGGATTCAGTGCCCCCCTTCGCAGTGGGCGGAGGCGGTCAACCAGTTGGCAGCTGGAGTCGGCGAACGCCATGCGACCTGGGTGGCCGTGCTGGAGGAAGGCGACCGACTGCCCGAACGCGCCTTGCTCACGCTTGCCCTGGACACCCATTCGCACACGGCATGGCAGCTCCTTTATGTCGATGAAGATGAAATCGACGCTAAAGGGAAACACCACAGCCCCCACTTCAAACCGGCTTTCGATCCCGACCATGTTTTAGCCGCCCCCTACATCGGCAAAGTACTCTTTTTCCGCGCCGACCACCTCGCCGACCTCGGTGGGCTGTGTTCTGCCCTACCCGAAGCGGAGACCTTCGATCTCATGCTTCGCACGCTGGAATCCTGTCCCCCGGAGGCCATCGGCCACGTCCCGGACGTGCTGTTACACCGTCCCGCGGGCCGCTGGTCCCCCTACCCGCAGCACAGCCACGCTCAGGCGGTGGCCGACCACCTCGGCCGTCAGGGCATCGAAGCGTCGCTGCGTTTCGACGAAGGACAGCCGCTACGCTTGGATTTCCACCCGTCCCCCGCCAAGGCCACCCCCTCGGTCGCAATCGTGATTTACCCCGCGGCCTGCCAGCTTGCCGCCCTCGAACAGGCCATCACCAGCCTGCTGGAAAAAACTCCGCCCCAGCCACACACGCTCTATCTGATCAACCCAGGCCCTCGTCATCCGGACATCTGGCGTTTTCTAACCCAGCTCGAAAGCCTCGGGCTGCCCAATGTGGTCTTCCTCCCCGCCCCATACGATGAAGGGCGAGTACGGATCCTGCAGGAGGCAGTCACCCGGATTACCGATGATTTCCTCGTTTTCTGGGCGGATGACAGCGTGGCGGTACAGACCGACTGGCTCACGCCGCTGCTCAAACAGTTCAGTCGCCCCTCATCACCCGCCGCCGTCGGACCGCGGCTGGCCAATGCCGCCGCGCAACTCGTCAGTGCGGGAGAGATCATGGGACTCTGTGGCCCATCAGGCGCACCCTACAAAGGGGTATTTCTCGACTATCCGGGCGAAAACGCCTGGCTGCAGTCAGACCATCGCGTCCGGATTCTGGATCCCCGCTGCCTGCTGGTACGCAGGTCCGCCCTCGCCGCCGCAGGAGGCCTGGATGCGGCCAGCAGCGAAGAGCATTGGGCCGCGGATCTTTGCCTGCGCCTCGGGGCGCTCGGCCCGCTGCTATGGACGCCAAGCTCCACTGTGATGGTGCGCGAATCGCTCGAACAACTTGAGCAGGAAGACACCTCAAGGCGCAAGAGCGAGTTGGGAGGGACCACTACGGCCACCCTTCTGCGCTGGCAGACCCAGATAGCAGACCAGGTCGCTGCCGAGCCGCACCTGAACATGGAAGCAAGAGACCTGATACCCGAAACGCGCAGCGCGCTCACCTATGCTCCATTGGCCAGCCTCGGCCTTCCGCGTATCTACGCGCACGCCGCCGACCGCGAAGGCTGCGGCCACTACCGCATTCTCCAGCCGCTCGAAGCCCTGCTGTCGAACGCGCGGGTCAGTGGCGGCGCAGCCACAGACCCCCTGCCCCCTGCACGGATGGTCGCCGACGAATTCGACACCCTGATCTTCCAGCGGCCGCATACTGCGCCCGTACTCCGTGCCATGCACCAATACCGGCAACTGAGCAGCGCATTGCGCATCTTTGAAGTAGACGACCTGCTCACTGACGTTCCGGAGAGCAGTCCCCATGCCCGTGACTTCGGTCCGGACACCATCGCACTGTTCAAGCAGGCGCTCGGCCTGTGCAACCGCCTGGTGGTCCCCACCGAGGCGCTCGCTCAAGCCTATGGTCAGTTGGTGGATGAGGTCAGGGTCGTGCCAAACTACTTGCCGAAGCGGGTCTGGAACACCCTGACACCGGCCAGAAGATCCGGCAGCCGCCCGCGGGTCGGCTGGGCGGGCAGCATCTCCCACCTCGGCGACCTGGCATTGCTGACCGATGTCGTGAAAACCCTGGCCAATGAAGTCGACTGGGTCTTTCTCGGCACCTGCTCTCGGGACATGCTTCCCTACATCAGTGAGAAAAAAGCTGCCGTGTCCTTCTCGCAGTATCCCCAGGCCCTGGCCAGCATGGGCCTGGATCTCGCCATCGCGCCGATCGCCAGCAATGCATTCAATGAGGCCAAGAGCAATCTCAAGCTACTGGAGTACGGCATCCTCGGCTACCCCGTAGTGTGCTCCGACATCGGGCCATACCGGCAAGGGCTCCCGGTCAAACGGGTCGCCAACACACCCCAGGCATGGATTGCGGCAATCCGGGAACGTATCCACGATCCGGATGCGGCCCGGCAGGAGGGCATGGCCCTGCAAGCTCAGGTTCGCCAGCATTGGATGCTCGACGACCATCTTGACGAATGGCTTGCTGGCTGGACGCGTTGATCAGCCGTTAACATTGATATGCGCCACCGGCAATCCGCGCTGGTGGCGCTGCCACGCTTCCTCAAGTCCTGCACCAAGGTGTCGAGCAAAGGCCTCCGCATCGAAAAGAGCAAGCTTGTCCCGTGTCTCACGCAGTTGATTCCGTAGCATTTCCCTCATTTCGGCACTGCGAACAAGTTCAACGATCAAGCGCTCATAAGTCGTTTGATCGTTGGTAACGAGTTGGGGCAAACCCGCGGCATGCAGAATGCTCGCCGAAACCCGGGACACGAAGGTGTCACCGCAAATTGCCAATTGGGGCACCCCTGCCCACAGCGCATCGCTTGCCGTTGTGTGGGCATTGACAGGAAATGCATCGAGGGCAAGATCGGCTTGCCCCAACCTGCCCAAATGGTCAGCAGCAGGAACCCTCTGCGCCCACACGAGCCGCTTGCGTTCAATACCCGCGGCGGCGGCCTCGCGCAAGAACACCGCCTTGGCACTTTCCGGCCCATCCAGCAGCCAGAGCACCGCGTCAGGACACTGCCCAAGCACCCGCTTCCACAACGCAAAGGTTTCCCGGGTGATCTTGTAGTACTGATGAAAGCCCGCCAGCACGACAGCATTCTCCGGAAGCCCCAGGCTCGCTCGGCCCGGCGTCCGGCCGATCACCCGCAGACGATCATTGGGCTGATAACAGGCGGGCAAGCGCAAGACCTGCTCGCTGTAGCCGCCCTCCATGCCAGGCGGAATGACGATGGCGTCTGCGATGATGTAGTCGATCCAGGGGGCCCCCATGGTGCCGGGAAAGCCAAGCCACTGCATCTGGATCGGCGCCGGCCGATACGCAAGGATTCCTGCACGATAGCCCTGGGTCCATCCCTTCAGGTCGATGGCGATATCGACGCCGTCGGCTTGCATTCTCCTGGCCGCGTCGATGTCGGACATCGCTGCAACATCCACCCACCGCGGGATTGCCGACCGCAGTCGACGTCGGTATTCATCGCCCTCAATCGCTTGGGGGCCGTAATCGTAGGCAATCAGGTCGAACCGAGCTGGGTCCAGCGCCTCCAGCACGCCGGTGATCAGGTGCGCTGTAGCGTGATCGCGAAAGTCGGCCGATAGCAGGCCTATGCACAAGCCCCGCCTTCGCGGGTGACCATCGACAACCGCAGCGTCCTTGGTCAAGCCGGCACGCCCCGCAAACTGCGCAGCGAAGTTTCCGGCGACCTGAAGCTGCGCAGCAGCAGACGCCCCAGGCGTAGTGAGGAAAGCAAAGGGAGAGGGTCGGTATCCATTCGCCTGAGACAGAGTACCGCTTTCGATTTGCCTTACCAGCTCGACCTCCATCAAATCGGCCGCTTCCCAATCCACCATTTGGCGACATGCATGTGCTCCCTGAATCAGCCATTCCGGTAGCGGAGCTCGCGAAACCGCCTCGATATAGGCAGCACGTGCATCCTCGGCCTCTCCAAGGTCGGCGCTGACGCACCCCAGGTTGTACCAGGCGTCTGCACACTCCCGATCGAGTGTCAGCGCCTCCACGAACTGCTGCCTCGCCTGTGCCCACGCACCGGCATCGCGCAGCGCAACGCCCAGATTGCTGTGTGCCAACGCCCACTCCGGTGCAAGAGCTACCGCGTGCTGCCCGGCATCAATCGCCTCCGCGAAACGCCCATCGCCTTTCAAAGCAACGCAAAGATTCGACCACACGAGCGCATTCGCCGGATCTCGCTGGAGCGAAGAGCGCAATAGCTGCTCTCCTTCCGCGTACGCCCCACGCTGCACAAGCAAACCTCCGAGCATCGACTGCGCATTGTGATCATCCGGCGCACGCATCACATTCAGCCGGCAGAACGCTTCAGAGAGCGCTGAATCCCCGAGCTCAGCCAGAATTCCTCGGCATAGACACGCGACCTCAGGGTCCCCGGCCCCAGCCTCATAGGACCTCCAGAACTGCTCCAGCGCATCCGCGGAGCGCTTCATTTCGAGCAACAGACACCCGAAGTTGTAGAGGACGGTCGGATTGGAAGGCTGAAGCGCAACCGCACGCTCATGCGCAGCCACCGCAGCCTCATGCTGCCCGATCGCAGCAAGCGCGTTGCCCAGATTGCTCCAGGCCTGCGCATCGTCAGGATCCAAGCACGTCGCCCGCTCGAGCGGAGCGACCGCCTCTTTACTACGGCCATCGAGGTGGAGGGCACTTCCGAGGAGTTTGTGAGCGGCCGGCAGCGCAGCGTGCTTCGTGCATAGAGAGCTCGCCAACTCCACCGCCCGAGCATAACGACCAGCAGAGAAGTGATGAGCAGCCTCTCTCAAGCTTTCCAGGTCTCGCGACGATAAAGTGAATTCAGCGGCCATGGATCAACCCTTCCTTTCTCATGAATGAACCCACAGGATCATAGCGCCCGCAGCCTATCGTCTTCGACCCGACACACCCTCCCAGCCTCCCAGCCTCCCGAGAAGAGCAACCCTTCGATAAACCCTAAAGTTTCCGGTCGCTACTCCGTTAAAGGTCTCAAGAGTGCAGCTGGCAGGTTTCGCAGGCTGGCTCGCTGAGGACACCCCGGCCATGGCCGGACCATTTTTGATACTTCTCTAACGGAGAAAAATCATGGCACAAGTGATCAACACCAACGTTCAGTCGCTCAACGCTCAGCGCAACCTGAACCAATCCGCAAACTCGCTGAACTCGTCGCTGCAGCGCCTGTCGTCGGGTCTTCGCATCAACAGTGCCAAGGACGACGCTGCCGGCCTTGCCATTTCGGAGCGCTTCACCTCCCAGATCCGCGGTCTGGACCAAGCTCGCCGTAACGCGAACGACGGCATTTCGCTTGCGCAGACCGCTGAAGGCGCCCTGCAGTCCTCCGGCGACATCCTGCAGCGCATCCGCGAACTGGCCGTGCAGTCGTCCAACGCGACGAACTCCGCCTCGGACCGCCAGGCCCTGAACGCCGAAGTCAACCAGCTCACGGCCGAACTCGACCGCATCGCCAAGACGACCGAATTCAACGGCTCCAAACTGCTTGACGGCTCTTTCGGCACCGCGACCTTCCAGGTCGGCGCCAACGCTGGTCAATCGATCTCGGCCAGCACGGCCAACTTCTCCACCAGCCAGTACGGCAACTACCGGGTCGGCGCCAAAGTAGCGACCGACGCAGGCGCGAAGGGTGATCTGACCACCGGCAGCACCGCCAACGCGATCGCCTCCAACGCAGCGGCAACCAGCCGTGTCGGCGGCGGTGCAATCACCATCAGCGGCGCCACCGGTTCGGCCGCCGTCACGATCACCGCGGGAGATTCCGCGAAAAAAGCGGCTGAGCTGATCAACGGTCAGACCGGGACGACTGGCGTCAAGGCCTCGGCCAAGACCGAGATCGATGTGACCGCGATGGCGGCCAACACCTCCTACAAATTTGACGTCACCTCGGACAACTCGACCGCGGTCACCGTCTCCTTCACGCTGGGCGCTGCGGTGGATAAGGACGGCCTGGCCTCCGCAGTGAATGCCTTCAACGACGTCGCCTCCAAGACCGGCGTTACCGCCCGCGTCAATGATGCGGGTAACGGCATCACGTTGCTGAATGCGAACGGCGAGAACATCACCGTGGCGAACGCAGCGAGCGGCTCGGCCACAGCGACCGTTGGCGGCACCTCGACTGCAGCAGGAGCGACCGCTGTTGCAACCGGTCAATTGGTGCTCGATTCGGAAAAGTCGTTCAGCCTCGCTGCGGCAAACACGACCGATTTCTTCACCGCAACGGCAGCCGCAGGTCAATTGCAGAAGGTCAGCGATCTGGATGTGAGCTCGGTCGATTCCGCGCAGCGAACGCTAGCGATGGTCGACTCCGCACTCGCAGCGGTCAACGGGCAGCGCGCCAAGTTCGGCGCCCTCCAGTCGCGATTCGAAACCACCATCGCGAACCTCGCGACCACCTCGGAGAACATGGCCGCCTCCCGCAGCCGTATCCGCGACACGGACTTCGCTCAGGAAACCGCCAACCTGACCCGTGCGCAGATCCTGCAGCAGGCCGGCACGGCAATGCTCTCGCAGGCCAACGCGCTGCCGCAGAACGTGCTTTCGCTGCTCGGGTAAGCGGAGTAGCCTAAGTCGCTAGGCACGGCGCGGGGTTCGCAAGGGCCCCGCGCCGTCACACCATCAGGGTGACGATCATGAACATCTCTTCGGTGAACATCTCGGCTCAAGCCGAGAACCTGATCCAGAGCACATCTGGCTCGCGCGCCGCGCCTGCAGAACGCGCCTCCGCCAGCAGCGAATCGGACTCACCTGCTAAAGCAGGAACCGCCGCACCCGGCACGGGCGTCGAGCGGAGCCGGCAAGCCGCACCCGGCGACACCGCCACGGCACAGGAGCCGACCCCTCTGCAGCAGGTGGAGCAGGCAATGGACGACGTCCGGAAGGCGATTGCGCCGGTGGCACAAGATTTGCTTTTCTCCATAGACCAAGACACCGGCAAGACGATCGTCAAGGTGGTCGATGCCAGTACAGACGAGGTGATCCGCCAGATCCCCTCGGAAGAGATCATTTCCATCGCGAAGGCGCTGGACAAGTTGCAGGGCCTGCTGGTCGAACAGAAGGCCTGACCCGATTAGCAGAAAGGAGGACCCGACATGGCAACCATCACGAGCGGCGGTTCGATCATCGACGTCAACGCGATCGTGAGCGGCTTGATGTCGGTGGAAAGCCGGCCACTGACCCTGCTGGCGCAGAAGGAAGCAAGCTATCAGGCGAAGCTTTCGGCGTTCGGCCAGATCAAGGGCGCGCTGTCCTCCCTGCAGACCGCGACGGACGGGCTGAAGACAGCGACCAGGTTTTCTGCGACGAAGGCGAGCGTCACGGGCGACGCCGGCTTCACAGCCAGTTCCAGCCCGGGTGCATCAAGCGGCAGCTATGCGGTTGACGTGCTGCAGATGGCCAAGATCCAGCGTGTCTCCACGCCGACAACCAGCAGCTTCACGCCTGCAGCTGGCAAGCTGACCATCGAGTTCGGCGCGGTCAAGGATGACGGTTCCGGGAAGACCTTCGAGAGCGACAGCCCGCCCCGAACGGCCAGCCTCGACTTCGAAGGCAGCACACTCGAAGAACTGCGTGATGCGATCAACGGCGACGCCACGCTCGGCATCAAGGCCAACATCATCAACAATGGCACGGCGAAGCAACTCGTACTGAGCGGAACCGCCACGGGTGCCGACATGGCATTCAAGCTGACTGGCGAGGGCGGACTCACGGATCTGAGCTTCGACCCCGCAGCGACGCCTGCGCCGACGGATCCGATGTACTCGGTACAGGCAGCGCAGGATGCCCGCATCCGCGTGGACGGCATCGAGGTCACGCGCGGCAAGAACACCATCACCGACGTCATCGACAACGTGACGCTCACGCTGAACAAGGAGCCCGTCTCCCCGGCGACCAGCCTGACCGGCACGCTGTCGGTCAGCGATGACCAGAGCGCGGCAAAAACTGCCGTCGAGGCATTCGTGAAGGCGTACAACGAAGTCGCCAGCACCTTGTCCAGCCTGACCTCCTACAATGCCGAGAACAAGACCGGAGCCGCACTGACCGGCGACTCGACCGCACGCAACATCCAGAATCAGCTGCGCAACGTGTTGGGCACGTCCATAGCGGGTCTTACGGGCGCCAGTTCTCTATCACAGGTTGGTGTCAGCTTCGGCAAGGATGGGAAACTTTCGCTCGACGACACGAAGTTCACGGCAGCCTTGGGCGATCCGGAAAAGGACGTCGCGGCTTTCTTCACGGGCAAGGATGGCGTCAAGGGCTTTGCCGAGACCCTCAGTACCCGACTCGACGCTTTCATCGACACCGATGGCCTGCTGAATAGTCGTACTGAAGGCATCAACTCGACCATCAAGTCCCTGACCAAGCAGTACGACACCATGGAAGCGCGGCTGAATCGAATGGAGGAGCGTTACCGACTGCAGTACTCCAACCTCGACACCCTGCTCAACGGCCTGACGCAGACCAGCACCTACCTGACCCAGCAACTGGCCAGCCTGCCTTCCGCCAGCAAGCCTCAGTAACCCGGAGCCAGATCTCCATGTTCGGAACCTCATACGCCAATCGTGCCGCGGCCTACGCCCGCGTCGGCAATCAGACGAGCGTCGAATCGGCCTCGCCGCACAAGCTCATCCTGATGCTGTACGACGGCGCCCTCGTCGCCCTGCGCACCGCCACCGTGGCAATGCAGAACAAGGACATCCCGACCAAGGGCAAGTCGATCTCCAAGGCGATCGACATCATCATGAACGGGCTCAAGGTGAGTCTGGACATCAAGGCCGGTGGCGAACTCGCGGAGCGCCTCGACGCGCTGTACGAATACATGGCCGATCGCCTGCTGCACGCAAACCTGCACAACAATCAGGCAGCGATCGACGAAGTGATCGGTCTGCTCGACAGCCTGCGAGAAGCCTGGGCGGCAATCGAAGCTCAGGTACAAGGCTAGGGAACCCGTACGGCCATGCTGACCCTGGACACCGCTCGGACCCTGCTTTCCCTGTACCGGCAGATGCACGACGCTGCCGAGGCGGGCGATTGGGAGGCGCTGGCCGACCTGGAACGGCAGGCGAGCACATTGCGCGCTTTGGCCGAATCGCCGGTTGAGGCGGCCGCGCCTTCCGAAGAGGACACAGCCGAGCTTCAGAGGCTCATTGCCGACATCCTGGAACTGGACCACCAGATCCGCCTCCACGCGGAACCTGCGCTGGAGAGCACTCGAAAGCTGATCTCCAGTTCGGTAAAGGGTCGCGCCCTACGTGACGCCTACGGTGGCTGACGGGCGCTGACCGCCCGAGCGCCAGGACCGTCTCGCCATGATCCCCGCCGACCTCGCCTCCCGCCTGCGTCTGCTCAACGAAGCGAGCTTCTTCAACACCGAGCCGCCCGTTCCGGGCCTGCAGCGGGCACGGGAGATCCAGTCCCAGCTGCCGGATCTGGTTCCGGGACAGCGCTTTTTCGCAACGCTGCAGCGCACCCTGCCCGACGGCACCTTCCGCGCCGTGGTCGCCGGACAGCAGATGACGCTGGCGCTGAACACCGCAGCCCAGTCGGGCGACACCCTGGAGCTCGAAGTCTCGCAGGTCACGCCGCGCGCGGTGTTCGCGCGCATCGTGGGCCAGGAGGCGACCGCGACCAGCACCGCCTCGGCACAGCCGGCGCTGAGCCAGACGGGCCGGCTGATCAGCTTTCTGCTCACCGGGCAGCCGGCACCGCAGCCGGCAAGCCTTGCCGCCAATCAGCCCCTGCTCACCGCACCACCGGCCAACGGGTCACAACTGGCGCCCTTGCTGCGCCAGGCGCTCGGTCAGAGCGGGCTGTTCTACGAATCGCATCAGGCGGACTGGGTGCTGGGCCGCCGCGACACCGCCAGCCTGAGGAGCGAGCCGCAGGGCCAACCGCGCCCCGTGGCGCAGGCTTCGCCCCAGGCCTCGTCGGGCCAGGCCGCTGCACAGGGCGGCACACCTACTGCACAGGGTACGCAAGCCGGGCAGCAGGCCGCGGCATCCGAGGGCAACGAGCGTACGAGCCAGGCGCGCAGCGCCGCAATGTCGGCCGAAGAGACCGCGCCGGTACGCAGCGCACCGATTCCGGAGCGCCTGATCCCCATCGTCCACCAGCAGCTGGACGCGCTCGCCACACAGCAGTATGTCTGGCACGGGCAGGCCTGGCCGGGCCAGGCGGTGGAGTGGCGGATCGAGGATCCTGAACGCGATGACGGCACCGCCGAGGAAGAAACCGCACGCGGCTGGGACAGCACCCTGCGCCTGACCCTGCCGCGCCTCGGCGGCGTGGAAGCCGTGCTGCACCTCTCCGGCAATCAGGTGGCGCTGCGTCTGCGTGCAGACGAGGCAGACACCCTGGTAGCGCTGGATTCGGGTGCCGCTGCCCTGGCCTCGGCCCTCGAGGCCGTCGACCTGAAGCTCTCCGGTCTGATCGTGGAGCCGCGCAATGAGTGACGCACGCCCCGGCACCCGCAACGAGGCCGTCGCCCTCGCCTACACGGCCGGCGAGACCGCGCCGCGGGTGGTGGCCAAGGGCAAGGGCGTGCTGGCGCAGGAGATCATCGACCGCGCACGAGAGGCGGGCGTCTTCGTGCATGAATCGCCCGAACTGGTGAGCCTGCTGATGCAGGTCGATCTGGACGCCCGCATCCCGCCTCAGCTCTATGTCGCAGTGGCCGAATTGCTGGCCTGGCTGTACCGGATCGAACAGGGCGCCGAGGCCGGTGCACCGCCGGTGGCACAGGATCTGCCCGAGACCCTGCGCCCGCGCAGCGCCGAGGCCGCGCCCGGAGGCTGAGACCCTGCGCCCGATGGCGCAGCGCCGAGGCCGCGCCCGGAGGCTGAGACCCTGCGCCCGATGGCGCAGCGACCGGCCGCAGGCGGGTTTATCGTGATATAACGAAGCCGGAACCGTAACGCGCCGGAACACGCGGGAACGAGCGTTTGGAAAGAAAGCGGGTACGCCCTACAACACTCTGCACAAGATGCACATCGAACAGGAAGATACCCGCGTCGAGCTGGTCTACGGTGAAGACGAAGCAAAATACCTGCTGCGCGACCCCGTCGAAATCAAGGCACTTTTTCGAGCGCTGCTCGCCAGCCGAGGGCTGGTCAGCGCACGCATGGTCCCCGGCGGGCAGAGTTTCATCACCGCCCTGATCGAGGCCGACGAGCAGCACGGCATCCTGCTCGATGCCAGCGCAGATCCTCTGCAGAACGACCGCATTGCCCAATCCGAGGCACTCGACTGCGTCACGCAGCTTGACCGCGTGCGGATCCAATTCCTCGTCCGCCGCCCAGTACGGGTAGTCGAGGAAGGCAAACCCGGCTTTCGCGCGCCCTTCCCCAACACCGTGCTGCGCCTGCAGCGCCGCGAGTTCTACCGTCTGCAGACCCCCTCATCCTCGTCCCCGCGCCGCGTGGTGTGCAGGCTGCCCCTGCCGCTGGGCGACGGAACGATACGCGAGGTGGAACTGAACATCCTCGACATCAGCCGCGGTGGTCTCGCGATCGCCGTGCCGCCCGGTGGCGTCACGCTGGAACAGGGGGCCGCGTTCGAGGACTGCACGCTCCTGTTGCCCGACAACCCACCGATCAGCGCGCGACTGATCGTACGCAACCTCTTCCGCATCACCCGCATGAACGGCGTCGAATTGCTGCGGATCGGCTGCGCCTTCGCCAACCTCTCGCGCGGCGCAGGCGACGCAATCCAGCGCTACGTCCTGCGCATGGAACGAGAGCGCAACGCGCGCGAGCGGGGGCTGACTTGACATCCGAGACCATGGAAGAAGAGAAAAAGACCTTCACCCCCGTTCCACCCATGCAGGACGCGGGATTCGAGCGCTACATCCTGCGCGGTCGGGGACAGATCCTTCAGGTGATGAAGGAACTGATCGACAACCGCTGCCTGATGTCGGCCTACATTCGCGGCGGGGTCTCCTACGTCAGCGCGGTGCTCAAGGTCATGCCCGATGACGAGGCGATCCTGATCGACGTAAGCCCGGACGCGGAAATTCACGCCAAGGCACTCGAAGCCGAGCAGATCCTGTGCACCACGCAGATCAACCGCATCCGCATCCAGTTCACCGCGACGGGCATCCGCAAAGTGGTCGACGAAGGCCGCCCAGCTCTGCGTGCGAGGCTCCCGACCGAGGTGCTGCGCCTGCAACGCCGCGACTTCTTCCGCCTGCAGGTGCCCATTGCGCACAACGTCACGCTGACGATTCCGCCAGCGGAAGGGTCCGAGCAGGCCCCCAGCGAGACGCGCGTCGTCGACATCAGCGGCACCGGGATCGCGGTGCAGGTTCCGGCCGACCTGCGCGAGCTCACCATCGGGGAGTTCCTGCACGGCTGTACGCTGCGCCTGACGGACCGCGAGCCGTTGCCGGTCGATCTGGAGGTGCGCAACATCAACCGTCAGCTTCGGCCCAACGGTACCGAGCAGCTGCGTATCGGCCTGCGGTTCGAATCCCTGCCGCGCAGCGCGGACACACGCATCCAGCGCTACATCTTCAACGTCGAGCGCGAGATCAACGCGCGCACGCGCGGCGGTTTCTGAAGAGCGGCGCAGCGATCGCTGCGCCGGCGCCGGTTATACCGGCATGTTCATGATGTCCTGGTAAGCCGTGACCAGCCGGTTGCGTACCTGCACCATCTGCTGGAAGGACAGGCTTGCTTTCTGCAGATTGACCATCACGTCCTGCAGGTTCACGTTGGGGTCGCCTGCGGAGAAGTTCTCGGCCATCGCCCGTGCCTCGCCCTGCGCGGCGCTGACATCCTTGAGTGCGTTGCCAAGCACGTCGGCAAAGTTAACGCCCCCGGCGGGCGCGTCGGCGGGCGATGCGGCCTTGCCTTGTGCAGCCTGCGATACCGAGCGCAGGTCGCTCAGCATCTGGTCGATTCCACGGGTATCCATGTGCGTTCCCCAGCCTCAGGGTGTTTGGTGACGTCAGTGTAGCAGAGCAAGCGGCATGCCAAGCATTGGCGTGGTCGCAGTGCAGCCTACCCGCGACCGCCGCGCCTTTGGGTGCCGCACTCGCGGGCAAGCCCGTTTCCACAGGGAAGCTCTGGAGGGCCCGGGTCAGCAGTCATGGCCCTCCTCACGGTACTGCTGCAGCTTGTAGCGCAGCGTACGCTCTGAAATCCCAAGCTTTTCAACGGTTTTCTTGCGCGAGCCGCCCAGCGCGCGCAGCGTCGAGAGGATGTGCTCGCGCTCCAGGTCCTTCATGTTCGCCGGGCGCTGGGCCACTGCCTCATGGGGGCTGGAAGCAGGAAGCGGGCCCGCCGCTGGCGGTAGCGGGGCGGCGTGCACGGGCACGGCAGCCGTCGGGGGCGTGAGTGGGGGCGTGACTGGAGACGTGAATGCAGACAGATAAGCGGCAGAACTTGCCGGCGCAGCGGCAGGTGTTGCCGCCTCCGGATTCCAGTGCGGCAGGCACAGCCGCACAGTCTCTGCGTTCACCTCGTCACCCGCCGTGAGGATGAGCACCCGGTGCATGGTGTTCTCGAGCTCGCGCACGTTGCCGGGCCAGCCGTAGCGCGCAAGCAGCACCTCGGCTTCGGGCGAGAAGCGCACCTGGCGCTTGAGCCGGGCGGCATGGCGCGCAAGGAAATGCCGCGCGAGCGGGACGATGTCGCCGGGGCGCTCGCGCAGCGCGGGAATCGCGATCGGGAACACATTGAGCCGGTAGTAGAGGTCTTCGCGGAAGCGTCCGGCGGCGACCTCGGCCGGCATGTCGCGGTTGCTGGTGGCGAGCACACGGATGTCCAGCGCCACCGGCTTCTTGCCGCCCACGCGCTCGACCTCACGCTCCTGCAGCACGCGCAGCAGCTTGGCCTGCAGGCCAAGCGGCATCTCGGAGATCTCGTCGAGCAGGATGGTGCCGCCCTGCGCCTGTTCGAACTTGCCCGGCTGCGCCGCCTGCGCGCCAGTGAAGGCGCCCTTCTCATAGCCGAACAGCGTGGCTTCGAGCAGGTTCTCGGGGATGGCCGCGCAGTTGATGGCGACGAAGGCCTTGCCGGCGCGCGGCGAATGTTCGTGGATGTAGCGCGCGAACACTTCCTTGCCGGTGCCCGATTCGCCCGAAAGCATCACCGTGGCGTCGGTCTCGGCCACACGCGCAGCAAGCGCCAGCAGGTTGCGCGTAAGCGGATCCTCGGCCACGGTGTCTTCCGCATCCGGCTGCACGGCGGCGTAGCGGCGCACGTTCTCGAGCAGCACATCGGGCTCGAAGGGCTTCATCAGGAAGTCGCAGGCGCCCCCGCGCATGGCCGCCACGGCCTTGTCCACGTCGCCATAGGCGGTCATCAGCAGCACCGGCAGCTGCGGCCAGCGCGCACGGATCTCATGCAGCAGCTGCAGGCCATCCATGGGCTGCATGCGCAGGTCGGTGACGACGAGGTTGAAGTGGTCCTGCTCCAGCGCCGCCAGCGCCGCCGGCCCGCCATCGACGCCGACGACGCCGTGATGCGCCATCTCCAGCGTGAAGCAGACCGCATCGCGCAGCGCGGCGTCGTCCTCGACCACGAGGATGTTCAATGTCTCGATCATGTGGGTTCGTCCCCGTTCGAAGCGGCTGCCGATGCGAGCGGCACGGTCAGCGCGAATTCCGCCCCCTGCCCCGGTGCGGAGCGCAGCGTGATGTCGCCGCCGTGCGCACGGGCGACGCCGCGCGCGATCGCGAGCCCCAGACCGGTGCCCTCCGCGCGAGTGGTAAAGAAAGGCTCGAAAAGGCGCTCCTGCAACTCGGGCGGCACGCCGCCGCCGCTGTCACGCACCGTGAAGCGCACCGCCGCGCAGCCGATACCGGACTCGGCCGCGTCGATCTCGACCGCGGCGAAGGCAAGCTGCCCGCCCTGCGGGCAAGCCTGGATGCCGTTCTCGAGCAGGTTGGTGAGCGCCCCGCCGAGCGCCTTGCGGTCGCCCAGTACGCTTGCCTGCGGGCACGCGCAGCCGCTCTCGAAGCTCACCTGGCGAGCACGTGCGAGCGGCTCCAGCGTATGCGTGAGCTCCGTGACCAGTTCGCACACTTCGAAGCGGTGGCGCCCGGTGCTGTCGCCGCGGGCAAACAGCAGCATGTCGCGGATCAGGCGCTCCAGATACCGCAGGCGCTCGAGCGCGCGGTCGGCCACCTGGATGCGCTGCAGCGGGTCGAGTTCGGACTGGCGCAGGTTGCCGGTGTAGAGCAAGGCAGCCGCCAGCGGCGTGCGCAACTGGTGCGCGAGGCCGGCGACCATCTCGCCCATCGCGGCCAGGCGCTCGTTGCGCTCGGCGGTGAGGCGCATGCGGAAGGTGTCGGTGATGTCGTGCAGCAGTACGATGCGCTCGTCGCCGGACTCGAGCTCCGATTCGGTCCGGGCCACGCGGCGCGGTTCAGCGCCCGCCTCCGCCTGCGGCAGGCGCAGCAGGTATTCTCCGGGGGTCTCGGTCTCTTCCAGACAGCGCAGGGCTTCGCCCTCACCCAGGCCGGAAAGGTCGCGACCGAAGAGCTCGCCGGCGGCTCGATTGGCCTGCACGATGCGGCCTGCGCGGTCGAGCACGAGCACCCCCGCGGGCAGCGCGCCCATCAACACCGCGAGGCGCTCGGTGAGTTGCCCCACCTGCTCCTGCAGCGCGTTGTAGGCCGAAGAGAGCTCTTCCGACGCACGGCTGAAGAGCGCAAAGGCTTCGGCGAGCTGGGCGGCATCCAGCGCGGGCGCAGCAGCGCCCGGCGCAGTCCTTGCATCGGCGCTGGCGGGGTCGGTCACGGCAGGAGTCAACGCGGGTTCCGTTTTCACGGCATGCACTCTATCGGCGAACACCGTCATCTTAGCCGGCAAACAAGCGGCAAAAAATGCCGCTTTTCACGACATGAACCTTGCGCTCGCGGACGGACAATGCCGCCATCGGAAAAAGCGTACGCGACAGGACAGCCACCATGGCCGCAGCAGAAAACACCGCAGACCTTGCCCCCGGCGCCGCAGCGCCGGCGGACACCCGGCTGCAGCAGGCACTGCAGAACATCAACGCGCTCTCGCAGCGGCAGAAGATTGCCGCCGCGGCCGCCATCGCGCTCGCGATCGCACTGGTCGCAGGCGCACTGCTGTGGAACCGGGCGCCCGATTACGCGGTGCTGTTCTCCAACCTCGACGAGCGCGATGGCGGGCAGATCATCACCGCGCTGCAACAGCAGAACGTGCCCTATCGCATGTCGGCCAACGGCAACGCCATCCTGGTGCCGCAGGCGCAGGTGCACGAGACGCGCTTACGCCTGGCCGCAGAAGGTCTGCCCAAGGGCGGGCTCGCCGGTTTCGAGCTGATGGACGGGCAGAAGCTGGGCATCTCGCAGTTCAACGAACAGGTGAACTACCAGCGCGCACTCGAGGGCGAGCTGTCCCGCACCGTGCAGGCCATCGACGCGGTGGCCGGCGCACGCGTGCATCTCGCCATGCCCAAGCAGACCGCCTTCCTGCGCGACGAGCAGCGCCCGACAGCCTCGGTGATGGTGAACATGCGTCCGGGCCGGGTGCTGAACCAAAGCCAGGTGGCGGGCATCGTGCACCTGGTGTCGTCGAGCGTGCCGCGCATGACCGCCGACGGCGTGAAGATCGTCGACCAGAACGGCAGCCTGCTCACCGAGCAGGCCGACCCCCTGATGCATGCGGGGCTCAACGCACGCCAATTGGAGTACGTGCGTGCGATGGAGAAGGCCTTCATCGAGCGCATCGAGAACATCCTGATCCCGATGGTCGGCAAGGACAACTTCCGCGCCCAGGTCGCAGCCGATGTCGATTTCGACCAGGTGGAGCAGACCGCCGAAAGCTACAAGCCCAATCCGTCTCCCGACCAGGCGATCCGCAGTCAGCAGACCACCGAGCAGATCAATCCGCTGCAGGGACCGCAGGGCGTGCCGGGCGCGCTCACCAACCAGCCGCCGGTGCCGGCGACCGCCCCCCTCACCGCACCGCCGGTGGCCGGCGGCCCGGGTGCAGCGGGCGCCGCCGCGGTGAGCAGCAACCGCAGCGCCGTGCTCAACTACGAACTCGACCGCAGTATCCAGCACATCAAGCAGGCCGTGGGCCAGGTCAAGCGCCTGTCGGTGGCCGTTGTGGTGAATAATCGCACCATCCCCGGCACCGACGGCACGCCCACCAGCGTACCCCTGACGGACGACGAGATCTCGCGCATCACCAATCTGGTACGCGAAGCGGTCGGCTACAACGCCGACCGCGGCGACAGCATCAACGTGGCCAACAGCGCCTTTGCCCAGGATGGCGTCGAGCCGGCCCTGCCCCTGTGGAAGGACCCGGAGATGATCGAGCTGGGCAAGGAAGGGCTGAACTGGCTGCTGGTGCTGGTGGCGCTGCTGCTGGCCTACTTCGGCGTGATCCGCCCGCTGCTGCGCACGGTGCTGCCGCCGCCGGTAAAGACCGAGACGGGTGCCGGTGCGGCGGGAGAGGAGGCATTGGAGGAAGGCGAGGAAGGCGTGCGCGTCACCCTGTCGGGCGAAGCCGAGGAGAGCTTCGAGCAGCGCCTCGAGCGCATTCGCCAACTCGCCCGCGACGATCCCAAGACCATGGCGAATTTGATGAAGAACTGGATGGGCCTGAATGAGGAGGGGCGCAAGTGACGACGCCTGAGGAGGGCCTGGAGAAGGCCGCCCTGCTGCTGCTGACCCTGGGCCCGGATGCGGCCGCAGAAGTCCTGCGCCAGCTCGGCCCGCGCGAGGTGCAGAAGCTGAGCCTGAAGATGTCGGAGATGCCCGCCCAGACCCGCGATCGCGTGATGCCACTGCTGATGGAAGTGGACGCGCACTTCGGCAAGGGCGCGATGATCCAGCCCGACGAGGCGCAGCTGCGCGAGATGCTGACCAAGGCGCTCGGCGACGAGCGCGCCGGCCACCTGCTCGCGCGCATGATGAGCGGCTCGGACACGGCAGGCATCGAAAGCCTGAAGTGGATGGACGCCGCCACCGCCGCCGACCTGATCAAGAACGAACACCCGCAGATCATCGCCACCATCCTCGTGCACCTGGAGTTCGACCAGGCGGGCGAGATCCTCAAGCACTTCACCGACCGCCTGCGCAACGATGTGGTGCTGCGCATCGCCACGCTGGACGGCGTCCAGCCCGCGGCGCTGAAGGAACTCAACGACGCGCTGACACGGATGCTCTCGGGCGCATCGAACGTGAAGAAGGCGGCAATGGGCGGCATTCGCCATGCGGCCGAGATCCTCAACTTCGTCGGTTCCACGCATGAAACGGCGGTCATCGACAACGTGCGCGAATACGATCCGGAACTGGCGCAGAAGATACTCGACGAGATGTTCGTGTTCGAGAACCTGCTCGACATCGACGATCGCGGCATTCAGACTCTGTTGCGCGAGATCCAGTCCGACTCGCTCATCATCGCGCTCAAGGGCGCACCGCCCGAACTGCGCGAGAAGGTGTTCAAGAACATGTCCAGCCGTGCTGCAGAGATGCTGCGCGAGGATCTCGAGGCACGCGGGCCGGTTCGCCTGTCCGAGGTCGAGGCCGAGCAGAAGGAGATCCTCAAGATCGTGCGTCGCCTGGCCGAAGAGGGCCAGCTCATGCTCGGCGGCAAGGGCGGCGACGATGGTTTCGTCTGATCTGCGCCCCGGCACTGAACACGTGAGCCGCCCATGAGCATTTCCCGCCATCAGGCCGTAGGGGCCTACAGGCGCTGGACGCCGGCCGACTTCGATGCCGAAGGCGAGGACGGCGCTGCAGACGACGCGGATACCGGCGAGGCATCATCGGCTGAGGCCGAACCGACCGCAGTCGCTGCACCCGCTGCGGCGGAGGAGGCGCCCGCCCCAGCCGGGCCGCCCGAGTTGCCCGAGTTGCCCCCCGATTTCCGCCTGCCCACAGCGGAGGAGATCGAGCGCATGCACGAGGAGGTGCGCCAGGCCGGCTTCGACGAAGGCCGGCGCGAAGGCGTGGCCGAAGGGCTGGAGGCCGGACGCAAGCAGGGGTACGAGGAAGGTCAGCGCCAGGCCGCGCAGGAAGCCGGACGGATCGCCAGGCTGGTGGACACGCTCGAGGACGCGATGCAGACGCTGGACGCGGAGATCGCAGAAGAGCTCATGGCGCTCGCGATCGAGATGGCGCGGCGCATGGTGCGGCTCACGCTCGAGCACCACCCCGAAACCATCCTCGACACCGTACGCGAAGCCCTGCTCCAGCTTCCCCAGGGGCACGCGCAGATCCATCTTCACCCCGAGGACCTGGACCTCGTGCGCAGGCACGCAGGCGATCAGTTCGCACACGGCGGACATCGGCTGCACGAGGATCTGCACCTTCAGCGCGGCGAGTGCCGCATCGAGGGCCAGGGCACCGTTGTAGACGCGACCCTGCAGACGCGCTGGCGCCGGGTGCTGGAATCGATCGGGCACGAGAAGGCCGCCTGGTCGCCCGCGGAAGGGGCCGCGGAGGACGTTGCGGAGAGCGTTGCGGAGAGCGTTGCGGAACAGGCGGACGAAGAGACGGAGGAGCCAGTCTGGGGCGCAACCGAAGACGGAAGCGGGGAAGGAGGCAGGCAACCGCTCAAGGACGCGAACAGCCCAGACGACAGCCAGCCCGGCGGCCCCGGAGCGGCGCAGGCACCCGGCCCATGAATCCACACACCGCCCTGTGGCGCAGTTTCCTCACCGACGGACGCCATCTGGTCGAGGGCTGCAACCCGCTCGAAACCTCGGGCCGGCTCACGCGCATCAACGGGCTGGTGATGGAGGCCGCCGGCATCAAGCTGCCGCTGGGCGCGGGCTGCCGCATCCTGGTGCCCGGAGGCGGCTCGGTGGATGCCGAGGTGGTGGGCTTCAACGGCGACAAGCTGTACATGATGCCCACCGACGACGTCTTCGGCCTCGCCCCCGGGGCGCGCGTGCTGCCGATCGAAGTGGGCGTGCCGCGCCTGGTGCCGGGCAAGCGCATCGGCCCGCGCCGGCGCGCCGCCGACCGCGCCAAGCATCTCCCGGTGGGCGATGAGCTGCTGGGCCGCGTCGTGGATGGCGCCGGCCGTCCGCTGGACGGACATGGTCCGCTCGGGACCCAGGAAACGCGCTCGCTGCAGGGCCGTGCAATCAACCCGCTCTCGCGCGCACCGATCAGCCAGCCGCTCGATGTGGGCATTCGCGCCATCAACGCGCTGCTGACGGTCGGGCGCGGGCAGCGCCTGGGGCTCTTCGCCGGCTCCGGCGTGGGTAAGTCGGTGCTGATCGGGATGATGGCCCGCTACACCGAAGCCGACGTGATCGTGGTCGGCCTGATCGGCGAGCGGGGCCGGGAAGTGAAGGAGTTCATCGACCAGAGCCTGGGCCCGGAAGGTCTCGCGCGCTCGGTGGTGGTCGCGGCGCCAGCCGATACCAGCCCGCTGATGCGCATGCAGGGCGCAGCCTATGCGACCACGGTGGCGGAACACTTCCGCGACCGCGGCAAGCAGGTGCTGCTGATCATGGATTCGCTGACGCGCTACGCGATGGCCCAGCGGGAGATCGCGCTGGCGATCGGCGAGCCGCCGGTCACCCGCGGCTACCCGCCGAGCGTGTTCGCGCGCTTGCCTGCACTGGTCGAGCGCGCCGGCAACGGCCCGGAGGGCGGCGGCTCGATCACTGCCTTCTATACCGTGCTCGCCGAAGGCGACGACCAGCAGGACCCGATCGCGGATTCTGCGCGAGCGATCCTCGACGGCCACTTCGTGCTGTCCCGCACGCTCGCGGATCAGGGCCACTACCCCGCGATCGACATCGAGCAGTCCATCTCGCGCGCAATGCACAACCTGGTGGGCGACGACCACTTCGCCGTCGTGCGCCAGTTCAAGCAGTTCTTCTCGCGCTATCAGCGCTCGCGCGACCTGATCGCGGTGGGCGCCTACCAGGCCGGCGGAGACCCGGTGCTGGACACCGCGGTGCGGCTGTACCCCAGGCTGGAGGCCTTCCTCCAGCAGGGCATCCACGAACGCGAATCGCACGAGGGCGCGCTGCGCAAGCTCGCCGAAGTGTTCGGCTGACAAGGCGCACGGCCCCCCGTTCGCGCTTGCCGGCGCAAAGGACAGGGGTCTGGATCGGGCAAGACTGTTGGGCAAGACGAGCCAGCGGCCCTCCGGCACGCTAGAATCCGGCTTCCAGACTGCACGCCAACCGGCAGCCGATGACTGCGCAATTCCACCTCCAGCCCCTGCTCGACCTCGCCAACACCCGCACCGACGAAGCCGCCCGCAGGCTTGGCGAGCTCGTCGCCGCCGAGCGCGATCAGGCGCAGAAGCTCGAGATGCTCGAAACCTACCGCAGGGAATACAACGAGCGCTTCGTGCAGGCTGCGCGCGATGGCATGAGCCCGGACGCCTGGCGCAATTTCAGCGCCTTCATGGGCAAGCTCGATGAAGCCATCGCCGCACAGCGCAAGCTCGTGGAGCAGTCCCAGGCGCGCACGGTGGAAGGTCAGCAGAGCTGGATCGCCCAGCACACCCGCCTGAAGGCCTTCGACACGCTCTCGCAGCGCCACCGCTCTGCCCTGGACCAAGCCGAATCACGGCGCGAGCAGAAACAGGCGGACGAGCACGCGGCGCGCCGGCGATTCGATTCCGGCAGCGATGACGAAGGCGAGGGCGAATCTTGACCCCGCTGAGCACGCGCCCGAAGCCCGTCGCAGGGCCCTGTCCGTTGGTGGCATGAGCCTTGCTTGAGGTTGCGCACCGGATCCTTTGATCCCCGCCAGCCTCACAGGGACCCAGACATGTCTGCACTGCCTTCCGCATACGCCTCCGCACGCAACCCGGTCTCCGCCGTGAACCTGCTCTCGGCGCAGCCAGAGCCCGCAAACCCGGCGGCCCGCAACGCGCGCACCGAAGCCCAGGCCAGTTTCCGCACCGACACCCGCGCCAACTCCTTCTCGCAAACCCTGCAGAGCCGGATGCCGGAGCCCCCACGCAATGAAGCTCCGCGCCCGCAGGACAGGCAGGGTGCGGAACGCAGCACCGCTGCCGAAGGCCGCAACAGCCCCTCGCCCGAGCGCGCGTCCTCCCCCGACGGCGCACGCGCGGCCGAGGCGGACCAACCCGCGGACGCCCCGCCCTCCACCCAAGCGCAGGATGGCAACTCGGGCAGCGGCCAGAACCCTTCCGACGCGCAAGGACAGGCGCAGACCGCAGCACAGCCGCAGCAGCCTGCCACAGCCGGCAGCCCGGAGGCTTCGGCGGCGGCTTCCGTTGCCGGCTTGCCGGCAGCCATTGCCGCCCTGCTCTCCGGGCAGCAGGACAGTGCCGCCGTGGAGGATGGCACGGAGAGCCTGCTGACGAACCCCAACGGCGGGAAGAAATCAATTCATAATTCGGCGCTGCTGACGAGCCTGGGCCAGGAGATCGCGGACGGCAATGCCAACCCCGGGCTGCAGGCCAAGGCCATCGCAGTGGCGGCAAACGCAGTTTCTGCCGGCATCGCCGCCGGACGCGGTGCCGAGGCTGCGACGGGACTGGTCAAGGAAGGCGCAGAGGGCGGCGCCAGCCTGCAGGGCACCGGACTGCACCTGCATGGTTCGCCGCAGTTGCTGCGCCAGGCGCAGGGTGCGCAACCCACGCCGCAGTTGCCCGTCCAGACGCCAGCCGGCCAGCAGGCGTGGGCGGAGGACGTCAGCAACCAGGTGCGCTGGATGCTCGGCCGCGCCGAAAGCAAGGCAGAACTGGTGCTGACACCGCCGAGCCTCGGCAAGCTCGAAGTCTCGATCAGCCTCAACGGCGACCAGACGACGGCGCAGTTCATCGCGTCCAGCCAGGCCGCCCGCGATGCGCTCGAGCGCGCCATGCCGCATCTGCGCGAGATCCTTCAGCAGGCGGGCATCATGCTGGGCGATGCAAACGTGAGCACTTCGGGTCAGCAGGGCCGCGATGGCGGCACCTCCCGCCAGGACGGGGGAAATGGCCAGGGCGATGAAGCCCTCAACGGGGCGGGGACCCAGTCCGGCAGCGGTGGCGGCTGGGTGAAACAACAGCAGGGGATGGTCGACACCTTCGCCTGAAGTGCGCGAATTGGGGCTGCTCTGCCCCACTTTTCGGCGCTTTGGCTTGCGTGCCCCTCCCGGATAATGCAATTCGTACAACAGGAGAAACGCATGGCCAAGGCACCGGCAAAGACGGAAGAAGGCGAAGACGTCCCCAAGAAGAAAGGCAAGCTCGGCCTGATCATCGTCATCGTGCTGCTCGTGGTACTCATCCTGATCGCCGCGGGCGTCGGTGCGCTGCTGCTGCTCAAGGGTGGCAAGGACAAGGACGGTGAGGAAGCCGCTGCCAGCGAGGCTGCAGCGCAAGCGCAGCTCCAGACCCAGGGCACCGTCGACCTCACCAAGCCACCGATCTTCATTCCGCTCGACGCCTTCACGGTCAATCTGCGTCGCGACGAGGGCGACCACTACCTCCAGGTGGTGGCGGTCATGCGCATCGCCGACCCGAAGATGGAGCCGACTCTGAAGGCCTTCATGCCGGAGATCCGCCACCGCATCAACCTGCTGCTGTCGGCCAAACTCCCCTCGGAGCTTGCCACCATCGAAGGGCGCGAGGCGCTCTCGCTCGAGATCACCCAGCAGGTCAATGAGGCGCTCGGCTTCCAGGCGGTGCGCGATGCGAGCGGCCGCCCCATCCCGAACGGCCCCGTGCAGTCGGTGCTGTTCACCTCCTTCATCATCCAGTAAGGAGCGGCACCATGTCCGCGGACTTTCTCTCCCAGGAAGAGGTTGACGCCCTGCTACGGGGCGTGACCGGGGAGACGGACGAACAGGCTGCGGACGACGCGGGGACGGAAGGCATTCGCCCCTACAATCTGGCGACGCAGGAGCGCATCGTGCGGGGGCGCATGCCTACGCTCGAGCTCATCAACGAGCGCTTCGCACGCTATCTGCGCATCGGCCTGTTCAACTACATGCACCGCAACGTCGAGGTCTCGGTGGGACCGATCAAGGTGCAAAAGTACGCAGAGTTCATCCGCAACCTCGTCGTGCCCACCAACCTCAACCTGGTGACCGCCAAGCCGCTGCGCGGCACCGGGCTGGTCGTCTTCGACCCGAACCTCGTGTTCCTGGTCGTGGACAACATGTTCGGCGGCGATGGGCGCTTCCACACCCGGGTCGAGGGGCGTGACTTCACACCCACCGAGCAGCGCATCATCCAGGGCATGCTCAACGTGGTCTTCACCGAGTACGCCCGCGCCTGGGCACCGGTGTTCGCACTGCATCTGGAGTACGTTCGGTCGGAGATGAACTCGCAGTTCGCCAACATCGCGACCCCCTCCGAAGTCGTAGTCGCGACCAGCTTCTCGCTCGAACTCGGCGGCGCGCAGGCGGAGATGCACATCTGCTTCCCGTACTCCATGCTCGAACCCATTCGCGATCTGCTGTATTCCACCATGCAGAGCGACCATCTGACCTCGGATCGCCGCTGGATCAAGCTGCTGACGCGACAGTTGCAGACCGTCGAGGTGGAGCTGGGCTGCAATTTCGGCAGCGCCCGCCTCACCCTGCGCGACATCGTCGACATGCGCGTGGGGGACGTGATTCCGCTGAACGTGCCCGCCGCACTGGTTGCCGAGGTGGATGGGGTACCGGTCTTCAAGTGCAACCACGGCACCAAGGGCGGACACTACGCCATCAAGCTCGAGCAATTCATCCGCGCCGACGACACCGACACATCGAGCCATCCGGGAGAAAACAATGGCTGACGACAATCTGGAACCCCAGATCACCGAAGACGACTGGGCCGCTGCGATGATGGAGCAGGCCGCGGTCGAAGCCGGAGGCGACGGCGAGGCCGACCGCGTGGCGGCCGAACTCGCCGCGGCGGCCATGGACGGCTCGCCTTACCAGGCCAAGCCGGCCAGCCAGTTGTTCGAAGACTTCGGCGGCAGCAGCGACAAGCAGGGGTCGCTGAATGATTTCGACATGATCCTCGACATCCCGGTGCAGATCACTGTGGAGTTGGGGCGCACGAAGCTGTCGATCCGCAACCTGTTGCAGCTTGCACACGGCTCGGTGGTCGAACTGGACGGTCTTGCGGGCGAGCCGATGGACGTGCTGGTCAACGGCACCCTGATCGCCCAGGGCGAGGTGGTCGTGGTCAACGACAAGTTCGGCATCCGTCTGACCGACATCATCACCCCCGCCGAGCGAATGCGTAAGATCCGCAGCTGATCGACCCATGCCCCTGCAACGACTGACCGTTCCTGTCCTGGCGGGCACCACGACACTGGCCCCGCTCTGGCCAGGCGCTGCCCTGGCACAGACTGCCCCCACCCCCGTCTCCACCCCTACCTCTTCCCCCCTCCCCGAGCTCGGTGCCAGCCTGCTGCAGATGGCGTTCGGGCTCGCCATCGTCATCGCGCTGCTGCTCGCCAGCCTGTGGCTGATCCGCCGGCTGGGCGCACCGCGCGGGGGTGGCGCCGCCATCAAGGTGCTGGGCGCCGCGGCCGTGGGTCCGCGCGAGCGCGTGGTGCTGGTCGAACTCGGTGACGAGGTCCTGGTGCTCGGTGTGGCGCCAGGCTCGGTGAGCAAACTGCACGACATGAAGCGCAGCGCGCTTCCGCTCGCCGCCGATGCGCCCGGGGTGGCAACACCGGCCGGACGCAGCTTCGCAAGCTGGCTCAAGCAGGCAACGGAGCACCGCAATGCGCGCTGAAACCGGCCGTCGATTGTCCCCCGCCTTGCTGCGCCAGCTCGCCCTGGGCGTACTGCTCGCCGGCCTGCCGCTGCTGGCCGCCGCACAGGCCCTGCCCGCGCTGACCACGACCGATGCACCCGGAGGCGGCACGACCTACAGCCTGACCATCCAGACGCTGTTGCTGATGACGCTGCTGAGCTTCATCCCGGCAATGGTGCTGATGATGACGAGCTTCACCCGCATCATCATCGTGTTTTCACTGCTGCGCCAGGCCATGGGCACGCAGACCGCGCCGCCGAACCAGGTGCTGCTCGGGCTGGCACTTTTCCTGACCTTCTTCATCATGGCGCCGGTCGCCGAGCGCGTGTATACCGACGCCTACCTGCCGATGTCCGAGGGGGCGATCCAGTTCGACGAGGCTCTCGAGCGCGCATCGGTGCCGGTAAAGGCCTTCATGCTCAAGCAGGTGCGCGAGCCCGATCTCGATCTTTTCGCCGGACTTGCCAAGGTGCCTCCGGTGGAGAAGGCCGAGGATCTGCCGATGCGCGTGGTGATCCCCGCTTTCGTTACGTCGGAGCTCAAGACCGCCTTCCAGATCGGCTTCATCATCTTCATCCCCTTCATCATCATCGACATGGTGGTCGCCTCTGTGCTGATGTCGATGGGCATGATGATGATGTCGCCCGTGATCGTGTCATTGCCCTTCAAGATCATGCTGTTCGTGCTGGTCGACGGCTGGACGCTACTGATCGGCTCGCTGGTACAGAGCTTCGCCCTCTGAAGGGCGCGTTCCGAGGAGAAACGCCATGACCCCTACCGCAGTCATCGAGATCGGGCGTCAAGCCGTCGAAGTCACGCTGCTGGTTTCCGCACCCCTGTTCGTCGCCGCACTGGCGACCGGCCTGATCATCAGCATCTTTCAGGCCGCGACCCAGATCAACGAGATGACACTCTCCTTCGTGCCCAAGCTAGTCGCGATCTTCGTCACCCTCGTGCTTGCCGGGCCGTGGATGATCACCCTGCTGACGGACTTCATGCGCAGGCTGATCCAGTCCATCCCGACGATGATCGGTTAGCGCCGCCGCGCCGCCGCACGCACCACCGCACCGCTGCCCGATGCTCAGCGTAACCGCCGCCCAGCTCGATGCATGGCTCGCCGCGCTGATGTTTCCGCTCGCGCGGCTGCTCGGGTTGTTCTCTTCAGCGCCCGTATTCGCCAACCGAGGGGTGTCGGTGCGCGCTCGGCTCGCAATCGGCATCGCGGTGACCGTGGCCGTGCTGCCGATCATGCCGCCGATGCCGGACGTGCCACCGAACTCCGGCCTGGGGCTGGTGATCTTCGGCCAGCAGATCTTCATCGGCATCGCGATCGGCTTCATGATGCGCATCGTGTTCGCGGCCGTGGACATGGCTGGCGCACTGATCGGCATGCAGATGGGCCTGTCCTTCGCGATCTTCTTCGACCCCGACGCGGGCGGGCAGACCGCGGTGCTGTCGGACTTCCTGAACCTGCTCGCCACGCTGCTCTTTCTGGCGGCCAACGGTCACCTGGTGCTGATCGAGATCGTGGTCAGGAGCTTCGAGTGGCTTCCGGTCAGCACCGATCTGCTCAGTTCCAGCGGCTGGATCTTCATCGCGCGCACCGGCCTGACCGTGTTCGCGGCCGGGCTCCTGCTGTCCATGCCGATCATCGCCATGCTGCTGGTGGCGAACATCGCACTCGGTGTGCTGACGCGTGCAGCGCCACAGCTGAACCTGTTCGCAGTGGGTTTCCCCATTACGCTCACCGCCGGTTTCATCGGCCTGCTGCTGATCATGACCAACTTCGGCCCCGTGCTGCAGAGCCTGTTCGAACGCGGCTTCGACACCATCTCGCTGCTGCTCGACGCCCTCGCCCCGCTTCCAACACCGGCCCCCTGAGGGCGGGCAATTCTCCGCCCTCCCGTCCTTTCGCCCTTTCGCCCTCTCACCCTTTCCCCTTCTTCCCCCGCTTACATCGTGGGGAAGATCTGCGAGCGCACCAGCCGGATCTCCGCGTTCGCGTAGCGGCGGGCGAAAGGCCGGGTCGACTCCACGCCTTCCTCGTAGTGCACGACCTCATAGCCGGCGAAGCCCCCGGCCTCGACGATCTGACGCGCATTGCGCAGGAACACCTGCCGCGCTTCGCCCTCACCGCCAGTGAAGAGCGATTTCATCTTCAGCGCCATGCGTACCCGGTCGCGTCCAGCCTCTCGCACGTCGATGCGCCAGGTGGGGGCGAAGGGGTCATAGATCGCGAATGCGACCAGCGCACCGGCGATGTATTGCGGCTCGAGCATGTCCAGGTCGCTGAGCATCGACAGGCCACCGGCGAGCGCAGCAACCGGCGCGAGCAACTCGACGGCCTCCTCCGGCGACACTGTCCCCGGTTCGCGGACCGAGGCCTCGTGGGTGGTGGTACAGGCCGCGAGCAAGACGGCAGCCCCAACGACAAGTGCGGTGCGCATGGAGGAACTCAATTCAGGTAGTTGAACAGCGACAGGCCGGAAACGCGCATGAAAGACTGCTGCGCCGCCTGCAGGTAGGTCTGTTGCTGCGTCAGGCGCGAGATCGCCTCGGCGTAATCGACATCCTGCAAGCCGGACAGCGTAGTGGCGTATTGCAGGTCGAGGTCGCTGCCGAGACTCGCGAGCGCTTCGGTCTCGGTGAGCTGGGAGCCGATCTGGGCGCGAGTCTTGAGGATGTTCTCCTGGCCGGCATCGAAGGTTTCGAGCGCAAAGGCAACAGCGCCGGTCATGCCCGAGGCACCCGGGCTCTCGAGCGCAGAGGCGAACATCGCCATGTTGTTGAGCAGGTTGGTGGAAGGGACGAAGACCTCGAACTTGTCTTCACTCCCGACCGGCACAGCGGTGAGGTCAAAATCGATACCATCGATTGTCGGCGTGCTGCCGACGGCATAGGTTGCCGGCGCCAGCGGCACTTCCTGCCCATCCTGCCCGATGCGGGTTACGGTATAGCTCGCGGCGAGCGCGTCGTACTCGAACTGATACCGCGTTGCCTGCCGTACGTTGGACGCATCGATCGACGCGATGGTCGGGCCTGCCTGTCCCTCGTTCGCTGCGTTCGCGTAGACCTTGATCGACCCGGTGCCGAGCGTGAGCGTACGATCGAACACGTCCGAGCCCGGCAAGCTGACGGGCATGTAGCGCGAGGCCGAGACCTGGATCGTCCGCTCGCCCTGATCACCTTCGTATCCGACGCCGGAAAGTCCGCCTGAATAGGGCTGCTGCTGCGATCGGTAGCCGCCGAAGATGTAGTCGCCCGTACCGTCCTGGCTGTTGGCAAGCGCCAGCATGGCTTCGAACTGGGCCTTCATGTCCGTTGCCATGTAGCCCAGATCCTTGGCATCCAGGGCACCATTGCCCGCCTGCACCGCGCGCTCGCGGACGTAGTGCAGAACGTCGCCCGCGCTCTGCAGGCGGGACTCGAGCAGCTTCATGGCGTCGTCGGCGTAGCCGATGTTCACCGAAAACTGGGTGTTGACCGCCTTGGTCTGGCCGACCTCCAGCGCACGCGCGGAGGCGATGGGGTCGTCCGCGGGGGTCAGCACACGCCGGCCGGTGGACACCTGCTGCTGCGTCTGCAGGATGTTCTTCCACTGCTGCTGGATCGAGCCTACGCCCTTGTCGTAGATCATGCTTGTCGATACGCGCATGATGTTCTCCCGGTGTTGCCGGCTCAGCGGCCGATGCTGATGAGTTCGTCGAACAGCCGCTGCGCCACGGTCATGACGCGCGCCGAAGCCTGGTAAGCCAGCTGGTAGCGGACGAGATTGGCGGCCTCTTCATCGAGGTTGACGCCGGACATGCTGTCGCGCGCCGTGGTGGCCTGCGTCAGCAGGGCTTCCTGCGCAGACTCGTTAACCTGAACCTCGCGCGTCTTGTTGCCAACGGTGCTCACGGTCTGTGCGTAGCTGGTCTGGAAGGTCGCTGTGGGACGCCCATTGGCATCCGCGAGCAGAACCTTCTTCGTTTGCAGGGCACCGAGCGCGACCGCATTGCGGTTGTCGGAAGCGCCGGCCACAGTGGGCGCGAAATCGAATCGGTCGCCCACCTGCGGCGCGCCGCTGATGCGTACATCGAATTCGTAACCGCCCGGCTCGACAACCCTGAACCGGACCCCGGCGGCATCACCGGACGGATCGAAGGCCGTGCTCGAGGTCGCGGGGCCGCCAACCGGCAGCCACTCGCCGCTGCTGGCCTGGTACTGGAGTCGCTGGATGGTGTAACCGCCCGTGGTCGGCAGGGCGAGATTCGCGCCGTCGAAGCTCAGCGCAAACGGGGCAAACGACGGCTGCGCTCCGGGCACATTGCCCACGCTGCGCACATCGATCTCGGACGCCTTCGCCGTCCCCTGGTTCGTCAGCGGCAGGTTGACCGAAACCGGGCCTCCGGCAGCGACCTTGCGCGGGTCCGTGATGGCCACCGAAATGTCCCGCGCCGCATTGCGGGTGGGTTGCACCAGAACGGACTGGCCCGCAGCCAAGGAACTCCCGTCGATCGTCATCCCATCAATGCTGAGGGCGCCACTTGCGGCGGACGCGGTGAGGGGAGGCTGGATGTCCCCATCGGAGAGCCGTTTCACCCTGAAGCCGCCGCTCTCGCCAATGACCTCGTAGTCGCTGGCACGCAACTGCGACACGTCATCCAGACCGACGGTTACACCCGTGCCAAGCGGCTGAACACCGATCGGAGGCGGGTTGAAGAATAGATTCCCGAGCTTGCCCTCGAGATCGACACCAAGCTGGTGCTGCGCGTTGAAGGTTTCCACGATCCCCAGTGCAATCAACCCGAGCTCGTTCTGCGCACGGTCCAGCGAATCCCTGCGGAACTCCAGCAGCCCCCCGAGCTCTCCGCCGGTCAGCAACGACTCGGCGATCTCGATCGTGTTGCCGCCGGGCGCCTTCATGGAGATGGCACCACGTTGCGGGTCGGTGGCGCTCGGGATGACCTCGAATTCGGACACCGTGCCGCGCAGCACCAGCGGCTGGCCCGAGCCGATGAAGACCGACACGCCGCCGTTGGCCTTGCCGCCGTCAGTCTCGGGCACCACGCTGATCTGCACCAGTTTGTTCAGCTCCGCCAGCAGCTGGTCGCGCTGGTCGAGCAGGTCGTTGGCCGGCGTTCCCGCCCCGCCGGCCTGCGCCACGACGATGCGCTGGTTCATCTCGGCGATGGCATTGGCGTAAGTGTTGATCGACTCGACGGTCTGGACGAGGTTGCCTTCCACCCCCTGACGGATCTCCTGCAGCCGGGTGTCGAGCGACTGGAAGCGTGATGCGAGTGCCTGGCCATTGGAGATCAGGGACTGGCGTGCCGCCACGCTGGTGGGGTTCGACGCCACCTCCTGCACGCCGGCAAAGAACTCTGCGAGCGAGGGCGACAGGCCGGTCGTGCTGTCGGCAAGCAGGTTGTTGATCTGGCCGATCTGGCTGCTGTAGGCCGAATACTGCGAGCGGCGGTTGTCCGCCTGCATCACCTGCGCCTCAAGGAACTGATCGTACGAGCGAGTGACGGAAGTGACGTTGGTGCCCTGGCCGAAGAAACCGGCCCCGGTGAACAAAGGCTCACGGGCAGCCTGGCCGACCGTCTGGCGGTGATAGCCGGTGGTGCCGGCATTGGTGATGTTGTGACTGGTCGTGTTCAGCTGGGCCTGTGCCGCATTGAGGCCCGAAACACCGATATTGAGCATGCCAGCCATGATGAATGTCCTGTTCCAATGATCCTTGACAGGAACCTAGCAATTACCTTGCCAGCGCAAAGCGGCAAGATCAGCCGAGGGTCGCGAGCGCGTTGCGCAAGGTCGCGCCGCCGATGATGCGGGTCAGCTTGTCGGCGTACTGCGGATCGGTGGCATAGCCTGCATCCTGCAGCGCGCGCGCAAACCCGGCGGCACTGGTGGTGCCGAGCACCGCCTCGTAGCGCGGGCTGCGGGTCATGAGGTTGGCGTAGTCCTGGAAGGATTCGGCGTAGGACGCATAGGCACGGAAGCGCGAGGGTTCCGCATAAGCCTGCCCGCCGGCGTACTCGGTGACGGTCCGATCGACCGTCTCGCCCTGCCAGGCGGAGCCCGCCTTGATGTTGAACAGGTTGTGGCTGGGCCGGCCGTCGGCGTGGCGAAGTTGCTTCTCGCCCCAGCCGGTCTCGAGCGCGGCCTGCGCAACCATGAATGCAGCAGGAATGCCGGTGCGTTTGCTGGCATCGGCCGCATGCGGCCAAACCTCGGTGACGAAGTCGCGCACCTTGGCCGAGACCTCGCCGCTGGCATCGCGCGCCTGCTGGATCGCTTCGACGAAGCGAGCTTGTTCGAGCGCGGTTTCCGCCATCGCCGCCGGGTCTTCCGCACCCGCGCGTGCAGAATCGGCAAGCCCGGCCTTCTGCATCACGGCAGAAATTGCCGGCCGGCGCGCCACACCGGCAAGGTCGAAGCCGCCCACGCCCGCAGCCGATGGAACAAGGGCATCGATGTCGCCTGCACCCTCGCTCTTGCCGCCGAGCTGGCGGAAGATGACCTCGGACAGCCCAGTGCCACGGGCTTGCGAAGCGTTGAGCGCAAGCTGCTGGTCGAGCAGGCTCTGGTACATGCGCGTCTGCTCGCTGTCGAGCATGCTGTTGGACGGCGACGCCTCACGCATCGACTTGAGGGCCATCTGCAGGAACAGCGCCTCGAACTGGCGCGCAGCCGCGCGCAGCGTTTCGTTGGACTGGCCGTCCGTGCGCGCCAGGCGATGCAGGTCGCGCAGCGAGTTCGGGTCGAAAGCGTTGAGCTGGACGCCGGCGTTCATGACCGCAGCCTCAGATGATCTCGAGTTCGGCGCGCAGCGCACCCGCGGCCTTCATCGCCTGCAGGATGCTGACCAGGTCCATGGGATTGGCGCCGAGCGAATTGAGCGCCTTGACCACGTCGGCCAGATTGCCGCCGGCACGCACGTTATGGATGCTGCCACCGTCCTGACGGATGTCGACCTGCCCCTGGTTCTCCGCCACGACGGTCACGCCCTGCGACAAGGGATTGGGCTGGCTGACCTGTGTCTCGGCGTTGACGGTGACGGTGAGATTGCCGTGCGAGACCGCAACATTCTGCAGCGTGACGCGCTGGTTCATCACCACCGAACCGGTACGCGAATTGACGATCACCTTCGCCACCTGCTGCTCCGGCGTCACGCGCAGGCTCTCCAGTTGCCCGAGAAACGCGACGCGATGCGACACGTCCGCCGGCGCCAGCACCTGGATGCTGCGGCCATCCAGCGCGCGCGCGGCACCCGGGGAGACGGCATTGATCGCGTCCACCACGCGGCGGGCGGTGCCGAAATCGGTTTCGTTGAGCTCCAGCATGACGTAGTCGCCCTGCCCCACCGACGAGGCGACCCCGCGCTCCACCGTAGCGCCCGCGGGAATCCGTCCCGCTGCAAGGTGGTTGATGGTCTGCGCCGCGCCGCCGGCCTGAGCGCCCGCGCCGCCGACGACGAGGTTGCCCTGCGCCACCGCATAGACCTGCCCGTCGGCCCCCTTGAGCGGCGTCATGACCAGGGTTCCGCCGCGCAGGCTCTTGGCGTTGCCGATCGAGGACACGGTGACGTCGATCGCCTGGCCGGGCCGCGCGAAGGCCGGCAGGCTCGCAGTGACCATGACCGCCGCCACGTTCTTGAGCTGCATGTTGGTGCCCTGCGGCACGGTCACGCCCATGTTGCCGAGCATGTTGACGATGCTCTGCTTGGTGAAGGGCGTCTGCGTGGTCTGGTCGCCACTGCCATCGAGACCGACGACGAGGCCATAGCCGACGAGCTGGTTCTCGCGCACGCCGGCGATCGAGGCAAGGTCCTTGATGCGCTCGGGTGCAGCCTCGGCTGCGGAGCTGAGGAAAATGCCGGCGGCCACGGCGGCAACCGCAGCGCGCAGCAGGAAGGGCTGGATCCGGAACATGGCGAACCTCGATCAGAATGGCAGGACGGCAAGGAAGAAGCGCTGCAGCCAGCCCATCGTGTTGGACTGGTCGATGAAGCCGCTGCCGCGGTACTCGATGCGCGCGTCGGCCACCTGGGTGGACTGGACGGTATTGGTGGACGTGACGGTGTTGGGGTCGATCACGCCGGAGAAGCGGATGAACTCGCTGCCCTGGTTGATCGCGAGCATCTTCTCGCCCGACACCAGCAAGTTGCCGTTGGGATAAACGTCGATGACAGAAACGGTGATCGTTCCATTGAAGGCATTATTCGCGCTCGCCGCCCCCGTTCCGTTGAACTCGGACTCGACCCCGGCCTCGATGTTCAGCCCATTGAGGCCGCCCAGGGGCAGACGCGACGATGCGGTAATCCCCCCCGTCATTCCGGACCCGCGCGAGGCATTGGTGTTGGCGTTCTTGGTCGCGGTGTTGCGCTCGACCAGGTTGATCGTGATGATGTCGCCGACATGACGGGCGCGCCGATCCTCGAACAGCGGCCTTGCGAGCGCGGCCTGGTAGATCGCGCCATTGGCGGGCGGCATTGCCGCGCGTTCGTTCGGGCGCACGCTCATCGGCTGATGCACCGCCGTCGGCGGAACGGTGTCGATGGACGCACAACCCGACAGCAGGGCCACGATCAGGAGCGCAAAGGCGCGGATGCTGCGCATGACCGTTTCCTCAGAGCTGGGTGAGCCGACCGAGCATCTGATCGGACGTCGAGATCGCACGCGAGTTGAGCTCGTAGGCGCGCTGGGTGACGATCATGCTGACGAGTTCCTCGGCCACGTTGACGTTCGAGGTCTCGACATAGCCTTGGTTGATCACCCCTGCGCCATTGGTGCCCGCCTCGGTCGGCGTGGCTTCGCCGCTCGACGCGGTCTCGTAGAAGAGGTTCTCGCCCGCGCTCTGCAGACCGCCCGGGTTGATGAAGGTGGCGATCTGAATCTGCCCCACGGGCTGCGGCTCGACCTGATTGGGCAAGGTCACGGTGACGGTGCCGTCCTTGCCGATGGTGATCGATTTGGCGTCGGCGGGGATCTGGATGCCGTCGAGCAGCGGATAGCCGCTGGGGGTGACGACGTTGCCCTGGTTGTCGAGTTGCAGGGCGCCGTCCCGAGTGTAGGCGGTCGTGCCGTCGGGCATCTCGATCTGCAGAAAGCCATTGCCCTGGATCGCGACATCGAGCGCGCCGCCGGTCTGTTGCAGGCTGCCCTGCGTGAAGATGCGCTCGGTCGCGACCGGTCGCACGCCAGTACCGATCTGCAGGCCGCTGGACACCTGCGTCTGCTGCGTGGTCTGTGCGCCCGGCTGGCGCATGGTCTGGTAGAGCAGATCCTCGAACACGGCGCGTTGCCGCTTGTAGCCGTTGGTCGATACGTTCGCCAGGTTGTTGGAGATCACGTCCAGCGAGGTTTGCTGGGCATCCAGCCCGGTCCGGGCGGTCCACAGTGAGCGGATCATGATGAAGTCCTCTGTTCTGCCTTGCCGCTGCGGCAGGTTTTGCCGCAGCGTGACGGCGATTGCCGCTTTTTCACGGGATCAGTCTAGCCCTCGGTCGGGCCAGGCCATTGCAGGATAAGCAATGCAAAAACCGTGCTAATCGGCAGGCCAAGCGCGGAAGGGCTCAGCGCCAGGCGAGCACCTGGCTGGCTGCGCGGTCGTTGGCCTCGGCGGTCTGCAGCATGCGGACCTGCATCTCGAACTGGCGGGCGAGCGAGATCATCTGCACCATCTGGTCGGCCACGTTGACGTTGCTGCCCTCGACGTAGCCGCCCGCGACCTGGACGTTGGGGTCGACCGGCGCTGGCGCTCCGTTGGCAAGGCGGAACAGGCCGTCGTCGCCACGCACGAGTTCCGCCTCGGGCGGGTTGACCAGCTTGAGTTGGCCGACGAGGTTGACGACGCCATCGTCCGGATTGATCGAGGAGATCGAGCCGTCCCGGCCGATGACGATCTCGGTGTCGGGAGGCAGCGTCACCGGCCCGCCATCCCCGATCACGGGTAGCCCCTCACGCGTCTGCAGCACCCCCGCGGGGCTGAGCGTGAGGCTGCCGTTGCGGGTGTAGGCCTCGCTGCCGTCGGGCTGCTGCACCGTCAGCCAGCCCTTGCCTTCCAAAGCCACGTCGTAGGGACGCCCGGTGTACTGGATCGTGCCGGGCGTGAAGTCGTTGGCGACGCTGGCATCGACCGCGAACGAGCGCGTGCGGAAAGCTTCGGTCTGGACCTCCACCGCACGCAGTTTGTGCAATTGCGAGCGGAAACCGGTGGATGCGGCATTGGCGATGTTGTTCGACACCGCGGCCTGCTGGTCCATCGTGCCCTTGGCACCGGTCATCGCGGTGTAGATCAGGCGGTCCATGTTCGACTCCCTTGCTTGTGTCGGCCGACGGCCGGCTCAGGCATCAGCGCAGGTTGACCAGCGTCTGCAGGATCTGGTCCTGCGTGCGGATCGATTGCGCGTTGGCCTGGTAGTTACGTTGCTGAATGATCATCTGCACCAGCTCCTGGGTCAGATCGACGTTGGACTCCTCGACCTGGCCGGCGGAGATGACGCCGTTGAGCCCGTTGCCCGGCTCGCCGCGGGCGAAGCCGCCCGACTCCGGCGTCTCGACCCAGTAGTTGTTGCCGATGGGCGACAAGCCGTTGTTGTTGCGCACGGTCGTCAGGTTGACGATCGCGATGTCCTTGGTGATGCCGTTGGTGTAGCGCGCCTGGATGACGCCGTTGCGGCTGATCGCCAGGCCGGCGATCTCGCCGGGGGAAGAGCCGTTCTGGGTCAGTTCGCGCGGCGTGGACTTGCCGCCGAACTGGGTGATCAGCGACATATCCACGTCGATCACGCTCGGGTCAGCGTCCGGACCAAGGTTGGAATTCAGGACGAAATTGCTGGGCGGAACGAGCTTGCCGAGCCCATCGAAGCTCAGCGTCGCATTTGCTGCGATCGGCGGCGGCGGCACCGTGTTATCGACAACGGTGTAGACATCCCACGTGCTGTTTACGACATCCGTACGCCGGGCGAAGTAAAGGGACAGCGAGTGCTCCTTCCCGAGGGAGTCGAAGATCTTCAGCGCGGTCGAGTACGTGTAGGTGGCGGGAACATCCGGATCGAAAGGCGTCGTTGTGGCGTCAATGGTCGCTGCGTCCGCGCTGAGGTTGAGGCTCAGGCCAACATCGGTGGTCGCCGTGGCACCCACCCCGGTCGAAGGAATCATCATCGTACGGAACGAATCGGCTGTGACCGTGGCCGGCGCCTGAACGTCGCCCGACACGGCATCAACCAACTGGTACCCCATCAACCGGTCGCCCAATGCGGTAACGATGTAGCCATTCTTGTCGATGTTGAACTGGCCGTTACGGGTCAGCGCGTAGCCACCGTTCTGCAGCTCCACCTCGAAGAAACCATTGCCATTGGCCGCCATGTCGAGCGGGTTGTTGGTGGTGGTGATGTTGCCCTGGTTGAAGGTCTGGCGCACGGCCTGCACCCCGCTGCCGATACCGATCTGGACCTTGGAGACTGCACCGGTGAGCGAGGATGCGTAGGCGTCGGCGAACACCGTGCCGGAGTTCTTGAAGCCCACGGTGCTGGCGTTGGCGACGTTGTTGGAGATGACGTCGAGCGCCTTCGAGGAAGAATTCAGGCCGCTGAGGCCCTGCTGAAATGCCATGATCGGTGCTCCGGATCAGAGAATCTGCTTGACGTCTGCAACCTTGAACACGCCAAGGTCGCCAACCTGAAGGTCGGTGCCGTTGGCACCACGCACGATGCTGGTCACGGGGCCGAACTGCAGCGTACGCCCGGCTACAGCCTCGTCGCCCAGCGTGGCGGACAGCGAAAGCGTGTAGATGCCGTCCGCAGCGCGCGAACCATCGTCCGCGCTACCGTCCCAGACGAAGTTGTGGCTGCCCGCATCGACCGCGTCGAAATCCATCTGCTTCACCGCCAGTCCGGCGCTGTCGCGTACCGTCAGCGTGACGCGGTCGGCCGGGCCGTCGACCTCGAAACCGCCGACTGCACCCGATTCGGTCAGCGCCAGGCTGCGCCCTTCCACCAGCACCCCACGCCCGAGCAGCGCGGCTGCATTGAGCCCTTCGGCGGAAGCCTGCGAGTCGAAGAAAGACTGCACCATCTTGTTGAGTCGCTCGATGCCATCCACCGTGCTCATCTGCGCAAGTTGCGAAGTCATCTCCGCGTTTTCCATTGGATTCATCGGGTCCTGATTCCGAAGCTGCGTCGTCAGCAGCTTGAGGAAGCGGCCCTGCTGGTCCTCTTCGGGCTTCTGGACAGGTTCGCTGCGGGCCAGGCTGGCCAGCACGCTGTTCGCGGTCTGATTGTTCGAGACGGTGGTCATGAAGATCTCCTGCTAGGGGCATCGTTTGCCGGACGGGCTTACTGTCCGATCTGCAATGTCCTCTGAAGCAAGGTCCGTGCCGTGCTCATGATCTCGGCGTTGTTCTGGTACGAACGCGACGCGGAGATCATGTTCACCATTTCCTCGGCAACGTTGACGTTGGGCATCTCGACGTAGCCGTCGGCATTGGCCGCCGGGTTGTTCGGCTCATACACGAGCCGCATCGGCGCCGCGCTCTCGACGATCTGCGTGACCTGGACGCCGATCGCGCCCGGTCCGGCAACCGGACGGGCGGCAAAGACCACCTGCTTGGCACGGTAGGGTTCGCCGGTTTCGGTGGTGACGCTGTCCGCGTTGGCGAGGTTGGACGCCGTGGTATTGAGGCGCATCGACTGCGCATTGAGCGCAGAACCCGCAATCTGAAAAACGTTGAGCATGCTCATGACAGAACTCCTTACTGGCCGGTGAGCGCGGTGTTCATCGAGCGCAGCATGCCGCTGATGAAGGTCACGCTGGCTTCGTAGCGCAGGGCGTTCTCGGCGAAGGCCGCGCGCTCGACATCCATGTTCACCGTGTTGCCGTCGACCGAGGATTGCAGCTCGGCACGGTACTTGACCGAACCCTCGACGGCGGAAAAGGCGCCGCCGGAAATGTGCCCAGCGTGCGTGGTCTCGAGCCCCACACCACTGCCGCTGCCGGCAAGCGCCCCCTGCAGCGCGCTCTTGAAGTCGACATCGCGCGCCTTGAAGTGCGGCGTATCCGCGTTGGCGATGTTCGAGGCGAGCAACTCCTGCCGGTACGCCTGCAGGTTCAGCGCGGTCTGGTGAAAGCGGAAACTGTTGTCGACAAGGGTTTTCATCGCAGGGCCTCGGGAATGAGCAGCGCCGTCACGTTGGGCGCGGCGGGCTGGATGACGGGAGAACGTGCAGCTTTCATGCCAGCGATGGTACGCGGCCGCCGCCACCCGCACTCGCCCGATAAGACGGCAGAAAACCGCCCTTCTTTGCCGCTTGCCCGCCGGCCGCGGCAAAAGCTGCCGCCTTGCCTGCGCTGGCGGACCGTGCTGCAATCACCCCATGAGCGACCCAAAGCAACCGTCCTTCCGCATACCGATCCTCGCCCACGCCAGCCTCACCGTGCTAGCCGCGGTGTTCCTTCCGGGGGTAGCGGGCGCACACCAGCCCCCGGAACCCGTAGAGCACGCAGTGCGGACATTCCTGCAGCGCGAGGTTCAGGGCATGCCCGGCGAGGTCCGTATCGCGGTGCGCGGCTTCGACCCGGCGAACCGGCTCCCGGCCTGCGCGGCGATCGCGCCCTTCCTGCCGTCGGGGGTTCGCCCCTGGGGCACGATCAACGTGGGCGTACGCTGCGACGCCCCCATGGCATGGACCGCGTATGTTCAGGCGCAGGTGCAGGTCTTCGGTGCCTACCTCGTGGCGGCCCGGTCACTGCGTTCGGCCGAGATGCTGGGCACACAGGATATCGAACTCCGCAGCGGCGAGCTCACCGCCCTCCCCGACAATGTGCTTACTTCCCCGGACCAGGCAGTGGGCCACTTGACCCGCTTCGCAGTCGCAGAAGGCATGCCGCTGCGGGCCAGCTCGCTCCGACCGCCCAACGCGGTGAGCCGCGGCCGGCCCGTGCAGGTGTTCACGCAGGGCGAGGGGTTCACCGTTTCCGGCGAGGGCCAGGCCCTCAACGACGCGGCGCCGGGCGAGCGGGTACGCGTGCGACTGGCGAACGGACAGATCGTCCAGGGCATCGCCCGCGAGGACGGCACCGTCACCCTGCGCTTTTGAAGCCGGGCAAGCCGGCAGCCTCCGCTGCGTGAAATAAATCACTCAAGTTTTATGAAAGGGGGCCGTATACCCTTTCGAGTCATAGCGTTCGCGGAGACAGACATGAAAATCGAAAGCTCGGGCAAGGCCTACGTCCCAACGCCTGCCCAGGACACACGCAGCCAGGCTGTGCGCGGCAAGGCCGAAACACAGGGCGGTTCAGAAAGTGTGCAGATCTCGCCGATGGCCTCGCTGATGCGCAAGGCAGAGACCGCGATCTCGAGCACCCCCGAGGTCAACCGCCAGCGGGTCGACGAGATCCGCCAGGCGATCTCCGAGGGGCGCTTCAAGGTCGACGCCAGCCGCATCGCCGACGGCCTCATCGACAGCGTCAGGGAAATGCTCGGTTCGCGCGGATAAGTCCGGGGCGCTAAGATTCGCGCACGCGAACCGCTCCCTGGCCACACCGCCGGCACGACTCCATGCAGACCTCCGCTCCGACCCCCGCCGACATCCAGCGCATCGCGCTGCTGATCGAAGCCGAATCGCTCCAGCTTGGCGAATTCCTCGCCCTGCTCGATCGCGAGGAGGCTGTGTTGATCAAGGGCGACACCGACGCCCTTGTCGCCATCGCCAACGAAAAGAACGAACGCTACCGGCAGCTGCAAAGGCTATCCGACGAACGCGGCCGGTTGCTGGGTCGTTCCGCCCACCCGACTGCCGACGCGGCGGTGCGTGCAATCTTTTCGGGACTGCCGCGCGTACTCGCCCGCTGGGACGAAGTCATCGCGCGGGCCCGCGACGCGCGCGATCGCAACGCACTCAACGGCAAGCTGATCCTCAAGCGCATGGCCGGGAACCAGGCCGCACTGTCGATCCTGCTGTCGGCCGCCAATCACCCGCAACTGTATGACGCCGACGGTCTTTCGAAGCCGACCGGCGGCGGCCGCATACTGGGCAGCGCCTGAACGTTTGTTCAGTATCGCCAACTCAACTACGCCCGGCTCTCTGCTATCCTTGCGCCCTTCGTGACACCGAACGGGCGCGCAGCATGGCTGGCAAGCAAGACACCCCAAAGCAGTACGACGAATCCTCTTTTCGCGTCCTGAAAGGACTCGAGCCGGTGCGCGAGCGCCCCGGCATGTACACCCGCACCGACAGCCCGGCGCACATCATCCAGGAAGTGATCGACAACGCCGCCGACGAGGCGCTCGGTGGCTTTGCAAGGAAGATCCACGTCACCCTGCACCTCGACGGCTCGGTCACCGTCGCCGACGACGGTCGTGGCATTCCGGTCGGCCTGCATCCAGAGGAAGGCGTGCCGGTGGTAGTGCTGGCATACACCCGCCTGCACGCCGGCGGCAAGTTCGACAAGCGCGAGGGCAACTCCGCCTACGCCTTCTCGGGCGGTCTGCACGGGGTCGGTGTGTCGGTGACCAATGCGCTGTCGACCCGCATCGAAGTCGAGGTGAGGCGCGAGGGCAAGGTCCACCGCATCGACTTCGCCGACGGCGGCGAGACGATCAGCCCGGTGCGCATCGAGGGCGACTGCGGCCGCCAGACCGGCACCCGGGTGCGCGTGTGGCCTGACGGCAAATACTTCGAGTCGCCGCGCGTGCCGATGAACGAGCTCGAGCGCCTGCTGCGCTCGAAGGCGGTCCTGCTGTCCGGCGTCGCGGTGCGGCTGGACATCGAGCAGGCCAGCGGCCCGGCGCTGACCAAGACCTGGTCCTACCCCGAGGGCCTGGCTGGCTACCTCAGGGAACTCGCCGGCGATATTGAGGCGGTGGCACCGATCTTCACCGCCGAAAAGTACGCCGGCAAGGACGACCCGACGTTCGCCGCCGGCGAAGGCGCAGCCTGGGCGCTGGCCTGGTTCGAGTCCGCGGTGCCGAGCGAGTCCTACGTCAACCTGATCCCGACGGTGAACGGCGGCACGCACGAGTCCGGCCTGCGCGCCGGCGTGTTCGACGCGATGAAGTCCTTCATCGACCATCACACCCTGCTGCCGCGCGGCGTGAAGCTGCAGCAGGAGGACGTGTGCGGGCGCATGAGCTTCGTGCTGTCGGCGCGCCTGCTCGACCCCCAGTTCCAGGGTCAGGTGAAGGAAAAGCTCAACTCGCGCGAAGCGGTCAAGCTCGTCTCCAGCCAGTTGCGCGATCCCTTCGAGATCTGGCTCAACAACCACGTCGAGGCCGGCAAGGCGATCGCCGAACTCTCGATCAAGCAGGCGCTGGCGCGCCAGAAGAGCGCGCAGAAGGTCGAGAAGAAGAAGACCTCGGGCGTCGCCGTGCTGCCGGGCAAGCTGTCGGACTGCGAGTCCGAAGATCTCACCGACAATGAACTCTTCCTGGTCGAGGGCGACTCCGCCGGCGGGTCGGCCAAGATGGCGCGCAACAAGGAGACCCAGGCCATCCTGCCGCTGCGCGGCAAGGTGCAGAACGCCTGGGAGATCGACCCCGACCGCCTGTTCGCCAACGCCGAGATCCACGACATCGCCGTGGCGCTCGGCGTGGATGCGCACAAGGCCGACAGCGATGTGGACCTCTCCGGCCTGCGTTACGGCAAGGTCGTCATCATGTCCGACGCCGACGTGGACGGCGCCCACATCCAGACCCTGCTGCTGACACTGTTCTTCCGCCACTTCCCCAAGCTGATCGAGCGCGGCCATGTTTACGTGGCGCAGCCGCCGCTCTACCGCGTGGACGTACCCGCCCAGGGCAAGAAGCGCCCGCCGCGCCGCCTGTATGCGCTCGACGAGGGAGAGCTCACCGCGATCCGCGACCGCCTGGAGAAGGAAGGCTTCAGGCCCGACGCGATCGAGATCGGCCGCTTCAAGGGCCTGGGCGAGATGAACCCCGACCAACTGCGCGAGACCACCATGGACCCCGCCACCCGCCGCGTGCTGCCGGTGAAGGTACGCAGCGGCGCGCTGCAGGACACGCTGAAGATTTTCACACTGCTGATGGGCAAGGGCGAGGCTTCCGGCCGACGCGCGTGGATGGAAGAAAAGGGCGACAGCGTGGAGGCGGATATTTAAGCGCTAGGGGGTCATCGACATTGCCCGATCAGACCACTGGAACTAAAGTAGTGACATTCACTACTTTAGTTCCTAGCCAAGGACCCGATATGCATACCGTCTCCGCTGCCGAAGCAAACAGACAGTTCTCCAGCCTGCTGCGCCAAGTGAGCCAGGGTGAAACCGTTACGGTCCTGTCCCACGGTCGCCCTGTTGCAACCATCAGCCCCGCTGTCGTCGGGACGGAACCCGACCACGATCGAACCAAGGCACGCGCTCGCCTACTTGCCCGGCTAGATGGGGAGCCCGTTGCGGACAGCCGCAACTGGACCCGCGCCGAGTTGTACGATCGCGGCCAATGAAGATCGCCCTCGACACCAACATCCTCGCCTATGCAGAAGGCGCCGGCGACAATGCACGTTGCGCTGCGGCCCGGGTGCTGCTCGGAACGCTCTCGGCGAGCGAGGTGATGATTCCCGCCCAGACGCTGGGTGAGTTGTACCGGGTCCTGACCGGAAAGCTCAAGCGCGACGCCGAAGCGGTTCGCACAGCCCTGCTCGACTGGTCCGATGCCTACGAGGTGGCCGATTCGACCTGGCCGAGCTTTCAGGCGGCCATCGACCTGGCCTGCGATCACCGCATGCAGGTTTGGGATGGCCTGATCCTCTCGGTCGCTGCAGAAAACCGTTGCCGCCTGCTGCTGAGCGAGGACCTGCAGCACGGCTTCACCTGGCGCGGCGTCACCGTCATCAATCCTTTCGAGCATGTCGCACACCCGCTACTGCTCGCAGCCTGCAGTTCGAGTACATGAGTACAGACACTCCCGATCTCTTCGATGCGCCTGACGCATCCGAATCCGTAACACTTGCGACCTCAACGCCCACTGCAGTGAAGAGCACCTCAGGTACAGCGCAGGATACGGGCGCCGACGAGTCACCGACGGCCACCGGCGCGAACCTGCCCCCGCCCCCCGAACCGCCCGCCGATCCCGAGCCGGAGCCCGAGGACGACGGCACGCTGGCGCTCGACCGCTACGCAGAGCGCGCCTACCTCGCCTACGCGATGAGCGTGGTGAAGTCGCGCGCGCTGCCGCAGGTCGAGGACGGCCTGAAGCCCGTGCAGCGCCGCATCCTGTACGCGATGAACGAGATGCGGCTGTCGTCCACGTCCAAGCACGTGAAGTCGGCGCGCGTGGTCGGCGACGTGATCGGCAAGTACCACCCGCACGGCGACTCCAGCGTCTATGACGCCATGGTGCGGGTGGCGCAGGATTTCTCGCTGCGCTATCCGCTGGTCGACGGCCAGGGCAACTTCGGCTCGCGCGACGGCGACTCGGCGGCGGCGATGCGCTACACCGAGTGCCGGCTGACGCCGATCGCCGAGCTGCTGCTGTCCGAGATCGACCGCGGCACGGTAGACTTCATCCCCAACTACGACGGCGCCTTCGAAGAGCCGCAGCTGCTGCCGGCGCGCCTGCCCTTCGTGCTGCTCAACGGCGCCTCGGGCATCGCCGTGGGCATGGCGACCGAAATCCCGCCGCACAACCTGCGCGAGGTGGCCGAGGCCACCTGCCACCTCATCCGCCACCCCGAGGCGACGCTCGAGGACGTGCTCGGCATCATCCCCGGCCCCGACTTCCCCGGCGGCGGCCAGCTCATCTCCACGCCCGAGACCATCCGCGACGCCTACGCGGCGGGCCGCGGCAGCCTGCGCCTGCGCGCACGCTGGAAGATCGAGGAGCTCGCCCGCGGCCAGTGGCGCGCGATCGTCGAGGAGCTGCCCCACGGTGTGTCGGCGGCGCAGGTGCTGTCCGAGATCGAGACCCTGACCAACCCGCAACCACGCGCCGGCAAGAAGGAGGTCTCGCAGGAGCAGAAGAACCTCAAGCAGCTCGTGCTCGGCGTGCTCGACACCGTGCGCGACGAATCCAGCGACAAGGCCCCGGTGCGTATCGTGCTGGAGCCCAAGTCCAGCCGCCAGAACCGGGACGAGTTCATGGCGGTACTGCTCGCCCACACCAGCCTGGAGACCTCGGCCTCGGTCAACATGACCATGATCGGGCGCGACGGTCGACCGCAGCAGAAGAACCTGGTGCAGGTCCTGCGCGAATGGATCGACTTCCGCTATGTCACCGTCGAGCGCCGCACCCGCCACCGCCTGGACGAGGTCGACCGCCGCATCCACATCCTCGAAGGCCGCATGATCGCCTTCCTGCATATCGAGGAAGTGATCCGCGTGATCCGCGAGTCGGATGAGCCCAAGCCGGCGCTGATCGCAGCCTTCGGCCTGTCCGAGACCCAGGCCGAGGACATCCTCGAGATCCGCCTGCGTCAGTTGGCCCGCCTCGAAGGCTTCAAGATCGAGAAGGAACTCGCCGAGCTCAAGGACGAGCGCGCCGGCCTTCAGCACATCCTGGATAGCCGCGCGGCGATGACCAAGCTGATCCTCAAGGAGATCCAGGACGACGCGAAGAAGTATGGCGACGACCGCCGCACCCTGGTCGAAGCGGTGGCCGCGGTGGCTCCTGCCGAGATCAGCGTGCCGGACGAGCCGGTCACCGTGATCGTGTCGAAGAACGGCTGGGTGCGTTCGCGCCAGGGTCACGGCATCGACCCCGCAGGCATCGCCTACAAGGCCGGCGACTTCGGCTTCGCGGTGATCGAGACGCGCACCACCTGGCCGCTGATCGTCATCGACAGCAATGGCCGCGCGTACACGGTAAAGGTGTCCGACCTCCCCGGCGGGCGTGGCGACGGTGCGCCGATCACCACCCTGGTCGAGTTCCAGGACGGCGGCAAGCTGGCGCAGGTCGTGACCGACACGCCGGAGTCGGTGTACTTCTTCGCCAACAGCGGCGGCTACGGCTTCCTGTGCAGCGTCGCGGATGCCACCAGCCGCCAGCGCGCAGGCAAGGCCTTCATGAGCCTCGAGAAGGGCGAGAAGGTGTTGCCGCCGGCCAAGGTCCTTGGCGACTGGATTGCGGCAGCGTCCGAGAACGGCCGACTGCTGGTCTTCCCCCGCCCGGAGATGAAGACGCAGAGCGGTGGTCGCGGTGTGATCGTGATGGCACTCGACGAAGGCGAGGCGCTGGCCGCCGTGGCGGTGCCGGCAGACGATGCCGTGCTGACGATCGAGGGCGTGGGACGCGGTGGCAAGACGGTGCGCATCGAACTCAAGCCCTCGCAGCGCGAACCGCTACGCCACCGTCGCGCGCGCAAGGGTGCGCCGCTGGCGCCGAAGGTGAAGCCCGAGCACATGCGCTGAGGACGTCCCATCACCCAGCTCAGGGATGTGGACGTCGGGAGAGGAGGCGTACAGTGGGATGGGCGACCGCCTTGGGCAGAGTCAGCCCTCCGGATTGCCTGGCAGGATCGACCGGATCGGGTCGTCCGGAGGGATCGTGGTCGGGCCCGGCTCTGGCAGAAGATCTGCGGTGCGCGACTCGATCAGCACGGTGACGCGCCGGTTGCGGCTACGCCCTTCGTCGCTGGCATTGTCCGCAACCGGGCGCTGGTCGGCATAGCCGGCTGCGGTGAGGCGGTCGGGCGCCACGCCGTTGTCGATGAAGAGCCTCGCCACGGTGGAGGCGCGCACCGCCGAGAGTTCCCAGTTCGAGGGGAAGCGGAAAGTATTGATGGGCACGTTGTCGGTATGCCCTTCGACCGTGATCGGAAATCCAGCAGGCGCCAGGACCTGCGCCACGGCCTGCAGCGCCGAGGCCGCCTGCGCGCCAAGCACGGCTTCGCCCGCGCCAAAGAGCAGGCTGGCGTTGATCTCGACGCTCACGCCGAAGGCACCCTCGGTGACATTCACCTGCCCCGACTGGGTCAGGGGCGACAGCACGCGACGGATCTCTTCCGCCATGTCGCGCATCTGCCGGGCAACCTCGCGACGACGCTGATCGACCACCTCCTCGGTCGCGGGCGGACCTGCCTGAGTGATCGGCCTTGTCGGCATCAGGCTGGTGGTGGGCAGAATCACCTGCTCGCCGCTTTCATTGACGGTGACATTGCGGAAAGCCTGCACCATGGAATCGGAGAGCACCCGGTACTTGCCTTCATTCACCGAGGACAGCGAGTACATCACGACGAAGAACGCGAACAGCAGGGTGATGAAGTCGGCATAGGAGACGAGCCAGCGCTCGTGATTCTCATGCTCTTCTTCGTGTCTGCGCCTGCGCCTCATGTCCGTTGTCGTCCGCGTCAGACCACGTAGCCCTGCATGCGGCTGGCGACGATGCGCGGGTTGTCGCCATTGGCGATCCCGATCAGTCCGTCGACGAACATCTCGCGCTGCGTGGTGAGCATCGCGATGTGGGCGCTCAGCTTCTTGGCGATGGGCAGGAACACCAGGTTCGCAAAACCGACGCCGTAGATCGTGGCGACGAAAGCCACCGCGATGCCTGCACCGAGGCGCGAGGGATCGGAGAGGTTCTCCATCACGTGGATCAGACCCATCACGGCGCCCAGGATGCCGATGGTGGGCGCGTAGCCGCCGGCCGCCTCCCAGATGCGGGCGCACTGCCGCATCTGCGCCTCGCGCACGCCGATCTCCACCTCCAGCAACTCACGCAGGCGCTGCGGGTCGATGCCATCGACGAGTAGTTGCAGACCCTTGCGCATGAAGGGATCGCTCAGTCCATCGACCTGGCGCTCCAGATTCAGCAAGCCCTCCTTGCGTGCGGCGTGACTCCAGCCCGACACCTGTTCGATCACGGCCTGCTGATCGACCGCGGGCGGAACGAACACCCAGCGCACCATGCGCATGCCATCGACGAAGGTACGCAGGGGACTCTGCAGCATCACTGCGCCAAGGGTGCCGCCGACCACGATCAGGAAGGCCGTGGGCTGGAACAGCGACGACAGATGCCCGCCTTCGAGCATCTGCCCGAGCACGATCGCGGCGAGACCGAGGGCGAGGCCGAAAAGGCTGGTCTTATCCATGATCGGGTCTGGCCGTCAGCACAGCATGCATGATCAGTTCGCCGCTTTCTGCTTCGGGGGACGCCCCCGTCGGCGTGCCGCTGGCCGCCCTGCCCCGCCTTCGAAGATGGATGCGCGCAGGCGTGCGACGGCCTGGCTGTGCAACTGACAGACGCGGGATTCGGTCACCCCGAGCACTTCGCCGATCTCGCGCAGGTTGAGTTCTTCGTCGTAATACAGGGCCATCACCATCTGCTCGCGCTCGGGCAGATGCTCGATCGCGCCGACCAGTCGCCGGCGCATGTCCGCGTCCTCGAGCAAACTGAGCGGGTTGGCGTCGTCCTGGGCCAGATGGCGATCGAGGTAGTCATCGCTCTCCTCCCGGTTGAAATCCTCGAAGTAGACGAGCTGGTGCCCACGCGCGTCCTGCAGCATGCGCTGGTAGTCGTCCAGCGACATTTCAAGCGCTTCGGCGAGTTCGGACTCGGTGGGCGAGCGGCCGCACTGCTGCTCCAGTTCATGGATCGCTGCCTCGATCCGGCGCATGTCTCGACGCAGGCTGCGCGGCAGCCAGTCATTGTCGCGCAGGCCGTCCAGCATTGCGCCACGGATGCGCTGCACCGCGTACGTCTCGAACTGGGCGCCCAGTCCGTGCTCGTAACGGCCCAGGGCATCGAGCAGCCCCATCATCCCGTTCTGGATCAGGTCATCCACGTCCACGCTCGCAGGCAGCTTCGCCATGAGCTGGAAGGCAATGCGCTTCACGAGGGGGGCATAGGCCTCGACCAGGCTCGCCTTGTCGAGATTACCGTTTGCGTCGTACATCCACTGGGCCTGTATGGTCTTGCGGCGCGGGCTCCGGAGCCCACCGCTTCCGGTCATTGGAGGCCCCAATTGTCCGGCAGCGCCGACGGCATTACCAGCGGGATATTTCACACTCATGGACCGACCCGCCTGGCAATCCGTGTTCCGGACACGCTGCGAGCTGCGGCAAGGCCGGCCACACGACGCAGGAAGGCAGCCCCGGCTTCGGGCTGCGACAATTCCAGCGGCTGGCGCAGCCCGGCGGCGATGTCATCGCGCTCGAGCTCACCCAGCCAGGCAAGGGGAACGCCTACATGGCGAACCACCAGCGCCTCGAGACTGCGGAAGAACGCCGCCGCATCAGCGCGCCCGCGTGCGCCGCACACGGCGACATGCACGGAACCGGCGCCCGCCGCGGCGAGGCCCTTGATGCTCCGATAGGCGTCGGTCGCGCCGCTCGCGCTCGCCTCGGCCACCACCAGCCGGCGCGGTGCAGCCTGCACGAAGGGGGACGGCTCGGCCACCGACTCCGCCGCTGCATGCAAGAGCACAAAGCTCGCATGGCGGTGCAGGATACGCAGCGCCTCGACCAGGCAAGCCCTGCGCGCCTCATCGAGCAAGGGCAGCGCCAGCGCGGCCGCGGCCACAGGCACGCGCCCGACCAGCCCGGGGACCGTCTGGAGGATGCCCGAGAGCCGGGTGCGGCCATCGAGCAATTGCAGTAAGTCGGTACCCTCGCTCACGCCGAGCGCGTCGGCCAGGGTGTCGCTGCCTTCGGCTTCGTCAAGGATGACCACGCGCTCCGCACGTCCGGCGATGCGGTGCGCAGCCAGCACGGCATTCTGGGTCCGCGTCCTGCCGCCCACGTACAGCGCCACCACCTGCGGCGGCGCGCGGCGGAAGAGGCGGCGCAGTCCTGCGGCCTGATCTTCGCGTCCATCCAGCATGATCACGCCCCCCCGGCGGCCGCCAGCATGAATCCGGCCTCGTCGCCGTTCAGATGCCAGGGCGACTCACCCGCATGCTCGCGCAGGGCGCGGTGGAGGAGATAGGCCCGATTCGGAAGATGCAGATCTTCAGGCACCCGCTGGCCATTGGTCAGGTAGCGGATGTCGAGTTGATGGCGCACGGTCACATCGAGTGCCGGCGCCAGGGATGCCGCCTCGTCAACCTTGGTGAAGATGCAGCCCGCGAGATCATCGCCGGCATAGGCGCGCACCACGTCGTCCAGGGTGTCGCCACGCACGGTGGCGTTGAGCAACAACAGGCGGCGCACATCACCCGCACCGGACAGCATCGCAGCCTGCTCGGCCACCATGCGATCGCGCTGGCTCATCCCCATGGTATCGATGAGCACCATGTGCTTGTTGCGCAAACCTGCCAGTGTCTGTCGAAGATCAGCCGCGTCGCGCACCGAGAACACCGGCACACCAAGGATGCGGCCGTAGATGCGCAACTGCTCCTGCGCACCAATGCGGTAGCCGTCGGTGGTGATCAGGGCGAGCTTGCCGGCACCGTGACGCACAACGCAGCGGGCGGCCAGCTTGGCCGTGGTGGTGGTCTTGCCCACGCCGGTCGGGCCCACGAGGGCAAACACCCCGCCCTGATCGAGCAGATCCTCGTCGGAGGCGCAGGCGTGCATCATACGGTCCAGCGCCGCGCCCGCGGCCTCGCGCGCCTCGGTGCGCCCGGCATCCTCCGCAACGGCCTCGACGAGCTTGCGCGCAGTCGCGGCCGAGAATCCTGCCTCGAGCAGTTCGCCCAGCATCGCGGCGCGCGCTGGAGCATGGCGCCGGGTTTCACCCCAGGCGAAACCCGCAAGCTGGCGCTCGATCATGCTGCGGATACCGGTCAGTTCGGACATCAGGCGGGCATTGGTTTCCTGCAGCTCGCGCACCCGCGTGCTGCCGAACTCGTCGGCCGACTGAGCCGCCATTGCACGGCCCGCCGCACGCCCCGACGCGACCGCTGGCGCCGGGCTCGCCCCCTGCGCCGGGCGAGCCGTTTCTGCGGCGCTGCGCAGAATGGCCTCGCGGGCACGCACGGTATAGTCGGCAGTTTCAATCCGCGGGGGGTTGAACGGACGCAGCACTGGCTCGGACGCCTCCGGCGCGGGGCGCAGCGGCGGACGCTCGACGTTGCGCGCGGCCTTTGACGCCAGTGCAGAGAGGCTCACCTCGAAGTCGCCATCGTCTGCATCGGGCTGCATCCGCGCACGCGTCGCGGCAGGCGCGGCGGGGGCGGCAGGCGCTGCGGCAGCGCTGCGCGCGGTCACGGCCGCACGGTTCGCGGCCTGCAAGGCCCCCACGGCCTCACCCGGCAAGGCGAGGATCTCCACGCCGCCTTCGACGGCGCGATTGGACAGGACGATCGCATCCGGACCAAGGGCTTCCTTGAGCGCGCGGAGCGCCTCGCGGGCGGTGGGGGCAAAGTAGCGTTTGACGTTCATGGCGATTCTCCCGGTGGCCACGGTCGACCACTGTTTGATGAGGATTATCGCCACACCCGGTCAAGGCCCTTGGGTCGAATAAAGCGGCTTTCCCCCGTCAATTCGAGTGCTCGGAAGCGTGGCCTGCACGGGGAAGAAAGGACTGGACGCAGGGACTCGACGCCCGTGCGCAGGCCGGACACCGAGCCGGCGCAGGGTCAGCTCACGATCATCGCAGGGACAGCGCTCAACCCTGCGCGCCGACCATTGCGGTGACGCGAATCGTGCGGCTCTCGGGCACCTCGCTGTTGGAGATGACCTTGAGCGAGGGCACCGCGCGGCGCAGGAAGCGCGACAGCAGCATGCGCAGCTGCGCGGGCACGAGCAGCACCGGCGGCAGACCGATGTCCTCCTGGCGCTGGGCGATCTGCGCCGTCTGGCGCAGCAGGGTATCGGCCAGGCCCGGCTCGATCGCACCGCCCTCGCCGCCCGAGGCCATGGCCTGCATGAGAATGCGCTCCAGCCCCGGCTCCAGCGCCATGACCTGCACCTCGGTGTTGCCCGGAAACAGGCTCTGCATGATCGCGCGTCCCAGAGCCTCGCGCACCTTGGTGGTGAGCTGCATCGGGTCCTGCGTGCGCGGCGCATGCTCGGCGAGCACCTCGATGATGCTGCGCATGTCGCGGATGTTGACGCCTTCCTCGAGCAGGTTCTGCAGCACGCGCTGAACCGTACCGATGGCCAGCGCCTTCGGCACCAGATCCTCGACCAGCTTGGGCGAATCCTTGCCCACGTGGTCGAGCAGCGCCTGGGTTTCCTGGCGGCCGAGCAGTTCCGCGGCGTGATTGAGGATGACGTGGTTGAGATGGGTGGCCACCACGGTGCTGGCATCAACCACGGTGTAGCCGAGCGCATGGGCCTGCTCGCGCATGCCGCTGTCGATCCACACCGCGGGCAGACCGAACGCCGGATCGGTGGTTTCACGCCCGGCAAGGGGGCCGGACACGCGGCCCGGGTTGATCGCAAGGAGCTGACCCGGATAGGCCTCCCCGCTGCCAACCTCGACCCCCTTGAGGGCGATGCGATAGGCGTTGGGCTTGAGCTCGAGGTTGTCGCGGATATGCACCGGGGACGACAGGAAACCTACCTCCTGGGCGAATTTCTTGCGCAGCCCGCGGATGCGCTTGAGCAGTTCGCCATCCTGCCCTTTATCCACCATCGGGATCAGGCGGTAGCCGACCTCAAGCCCCAGCACGTCGACCTGGGAGACGTCGTTCCAGCTCGCCTCCTGGGCCTCCGCGGCGGGCGCGGCGGCTGCGGCCACCTGCTCGGACGGCGCCTGGGCAGCCGTCGACGCCTCGGCGATCCGCTTGTGTCGCATCCAGGCCATCGCCCCAAGCGTCAGCGCGATGAGCAGGAAGACGAGGTTCGGCATCCCGGGAATGAGCCCGAGCACCCCGATGATGACGGCGGTCAGCGTCATCACCATTGGATTGGAGAACACCTGGGCGATGATGACACCGCCGATGTCGCCCTCGTCACCCACGCGCGAAACGACCAAGCCGGCCGCCACCGAGATGATCAGCGCCGGGATCTGAGCCACCAGGCCGTCACCGATCGTGAGCAGCGCATACGTGCGTCCCGCCTCACCCACCGCCATATCATGCTGCATGATGCCGACGAAGAGGCCGCCGAGGATGTTGATGACGAGGATGATGATGCCGGCCACCGCGTCGCCGCGCACGAACTTGGAAGCACCGTCCATGGCGCCATAGAAGTCGGACTCCTGCGCGATCTCCTTGCGCCGCTGCTTGGCTTCCTTCTCATCGATGAGCCCCGCGTTGAGGTCGGCATCGATCGCCATCTGCTTGCCAGGCATGGCGTCCAGCGTGAAGCGGGCGGACACCTCGGCGATTCGCCCTGCGCCCTTGGTGATCACGACGAAGTTGATGACAGTGAGGATGACGAACACCACCAGACCCACCGCGGTGTTGCCACCGACGAGGAAGCTGCCGAAGGCCTCGATCACCTTGCCCGCCGCGTCGCCGCCACCGTGGCCTTCGAGCAGCACGATCCGCGTCGACGCCACGTTGAGCGACAGGCGCAGCAACGTCGTCACCAGCAGCACGGTGGGGAACACCGAGAAATCGAGCGGCCGCTTCGAATACATCGCCACCAGCATCACCATCACCGAGATCGCGATGTTGAAGGTGAAGAACACGTCGAGCAGGAACACCGGCAGCGGCAACACCATCATCGACAGGATCATGATGATGAGCAAGGGCGCCGCCAGTTGGCGGAGGTTTGCCGGCGAGAGCAGCTGGCGCAGATTCAGGGCGTCGTTCATGGCCATGGGTCAGGCAATCATTCCTCAGGGGCACCCGGGTCCATACCCGCCGGTACAGGCAGGGCAGTCGGTGCGACGGGCGGCAGGCCACCCGATTTCATCCAGGCATCGAGCTGGTAGACATAGGCCATGACCTCGGCGACTGCGGTGTACAGCGCGGCGGGAATGGACTGCTCCAGTTCGCAGTGTTTGTAGAGCGCACGCGCCAGCGGCGGCGCCTCGAGCATGGGTACGCCATGTTCCTTGGCAAGCTCCCGGATCTTCAGCGCGAGTTCTCCCCGCCCCTTGGCCACTACCACGGGCGCGCCCATCTTCTCAGCGTCGTACTTCAGCGCCACCGAGAAGTGGGTCGGGTTGGTCACCACGACATCCGCCTTCGGCACCTCGGACATCATGCGGCGACGGGCCATCTCACGCTGCATCGCGCGAATGCGCCCTTTCACCATCGGGTCACCTTCCTGCTCCTTGCCCTCGCGCTTGACCTCTTCCTTGGTCATGCGCAGCTTCTTGTGGTACTGCCAGAGCTGGAACGGCACGTCCATCAGCGCCAGCAGGCCGAGGCTGAGCACGATGAGCAGCGCGGCGAAGGCGACGGTATCGGAGAAGTCGGCCATGCCAATCTCGAGGGGCTCGACCATCAGGTCGAAGAGGTGATCCATGTTCAGCCACAGCACCAGCGCCGCAACCCCCCCCACAAGAAGCGACTTCAGGATGGCTTTCACCATCTCCGCGAGCCCGTGCACCGAGAACATGCGACCGAACCCCTTGAGCGGATTCATGCGGCCGAAATTTGGCCCGAGCGCCTTGGGGGCGAACACCAGCCCGCCCAGCAGCATGGGGGCAGCAACCGCAGCGATCAGCAGGGCGAAGAACAGCGGCATCAGGGTCAGCAGTGCGCCGCTGAGCATGCGCTCGAGCATGTCGAGCATGACGTTCTCATCAAAGGCGGCGCGCCGGTCGAAGGCAAAGCCGTCGCGCAGCAGGCCCGAGACGCGGATCGCCATCCAGTTGCCAAGCAGCAGCAGGGTCGCTGCCCCGGTCACCGTGACGAGAAAGGTCGACAGTTCCCGCGACTGCGGAACCTGTCCTTCCTCGCGAGCCTGTTCCAGCCTTCGCGGTGATGGGGCTTCTGTCTTCTCGAGGTCGCTTTCTTCGGCCACTGCCGGCTCCGTCTGCCGCCCCGCCGGCCCGAGTGGGCGCGGACGCGAAGCGACGTGTGCGGATTATCGGCCCGGACGCGCAAGCGCCGTGGCGGGATAAACGCGGATAAAGCGGCGCTATTCGCGCCTTGTGGCCGGGTTACTGCGGCGCCGGCAGCTTGTCGATACCGCGCAGGCGGTCGCCGGGCCGCACTCCACGCTCGGCGAACCAGCCCAGATTCATCTCCAGCGCAAACCGGGCCGGCCCCGCCGCACAGTGATTGTCGGTGGTCTGCGGCTGCATGTCCTCGATGTTGAGCACGCGGCCCTCGGCGTCGAGAAAGGCGACCGAGAGCGGAATCAGGGTGTTCTTCATCCACATGCAGTGCGCCCGCTCCTCGGGGAACACGAAGACCATACCGCGATGCAGCGGCATGGCGACCCGGTTCATGAGCCCGGTGATGCGTGCTTCGGCGGTATGCGCCACCTCCGCCTCGATGCGCGCCATGCCCGCGCCAAGCTCTGCAATCGGCAGCGTACCCTGTGCGTGTGCGGAAACGGAGAGAAGAAGGCCGGCTGCGACACCGCAAAGCCTTACCTGTGCGTTCGGAGAGATCATGATCGGTCGTTCCGTGTGGTTTTCCTGCTGGCGCGCATCTTACCCGCCCCCCTGCCCGACTGACGAGCACCACCCGCGCCCAACAGGACTGTGAAGCCACTTCCACCCCATCGCGGAGACGAAGATTCCGGCAGCGCAGTTTGGACCTCACGCCACTGCCCGGGCAGCAACCCGTCCAGGCGCCAAGGTCCGATCGCGATGCGGATCAGGCGCAAGGTCGGATGACCGACACGCGCCGTCATCCTGCGCACCTGCCTGTTCTTTCCCTCGCGCAGCACGATCTCGAGCCAGGCCGTCGGCACCGTCTTGCGAAAGCGTACCGCAGGGATTCGCTGCCACAGCCACTGCGGCTCGGGCACACGTCGCGCCTCGCAGGGCCGCGTGTGAAAGTCGCCGAGGTCAACTCCCGCGCGCAAGCCGGACAAGGCAGCGTCGTCGGGCTCGCCTTCCACCTGAACAAGGTAGGTCTTCGGCAGTTTATGACGCGGGTCGGTGATGCGATGCTGGAGCGCACCATCGTCGGTGAGCAGCAACAACCCTTCACTGTCTGTGTCCAGGCGCCCCGCAGCATAGACGCCGGGCACATCGACCCAGTCTGCGAGCGTCGGACGGCCACCACCATCGGTGAACTGGCACAGCACTCCGAAAGGCTTGTTGAGCAAGATGAGGCGCGACACGGAGACTGGCCCCTCTCGAGGAGAATGCCGCCGAGCGGCGGGTCGGGCGCGAGGATGGCGGAGGCGGTGACCGCCACGTTGAGCAAAATTGAGACAAGCCGAGACACATAAACTACCCTCTAACCATCTGTTGTGAATCAGTTTTCTCGCCATTCCTTGCCTTGTACTGTCTCAAAGCGTATCGTCCTAATCCACTGCTAAGTGGTTACACGGATGGTTACACGCCAGGAGGGCGGACAAGTGGGATTCACATCCAAGCAAGTGGACAAGATGATACGCGAGGGCAAGCCGGGGGCGTACGCCGACGACGACGGGCTGTATCTGAAGATCGGCACGACGGGCTCGGCCTCGTGGCAGTACCGCTATCAGATCAACGGCAAGCGCCGGATGATGGGACTCGGCTCCTGCGCAAACGTCGGACTCGCTGAGGCACGCGAGAAGGCCGCAGACGCCCGCAAGCAGGTCAAGCAAGGTATCGACCCGCTCGAAGTGAAGGAAGCCGAGCAGACCGCCGTGAAGGCGAAGGCAACGACGTTTCGAGAGCTTGCGACCGAGTACATAGCGGATCATCGTCCGGGCTGGCGCAACGCCAAGCACGGCCAGCAATGGGAGAACACCCTCGCGCAATACGCCTTCCCCAAGATAGGCGACAAGCCGATTGCCGAGATCAGCACGGAGGACGTGCTCGGCATCCTCAAGAAGCTGTGGACCGAGAAGCCCGAGACGGCGAGCCGCCTGCGCAACAGGATCGAGCTTGTAATCGACGCCGGCCGCGCAAAGGGGCTGTCCACCGCTGCGAACCCGGCCGCATGGCGTGGGCACTTGGATAAGCTGCTTCCCAAGCGCACGAAGGCCAGCAAGGGCCACCACGCGGCGATGGACTATCGAGAGCTGCCAGCCTTCTACAAGCGCCTGACTGAAGACCGGGATTCGCTGTCGTCGGTCGCGTTGCAGATAACGATCCTGACGGCCTGCCGCACGTCGGAGGTACTACTCGCTGACTGGTCGGAGTTCGACCTCGACAACAGGCTGTGGACAATTCCGGGCGAGCGCATGAAGGCAGGCCGGCCGCATCGCGTCCCGCTGTCGGATGAGGTGCTGAAGCTGCTGCAAGGCATCAAGGGCGAAGGCTATGTTTTCCCTGGTGCGCGTGAAGGCCGGCCGCTTTCCAACATGGCGATGACGATGGTACTGCGCCGCCTAGGCCACCCCGAGCTGACGGTTCATGGATTCCGCAGCACTTTCAGGGATTGGTGCGCGGAGGAAACGCACTACCCCAACATCGTTGCAGAGCAAGCCCTCGCGCATACGGTCGGCAACGCGGTGGAGGCCGCATACCGAAGGGGCGATCTACTCGACAAGCGCCGCGCTCTAATGGCCGATTGGGCGACCTACTGCACCACGAAGCCGGCCGCAAACGTCGTGCCGATCACGAGCAAGACCGCCGCCTGATCGGTTATCAGGCAAAGCGAGCCGGCAACGGTCTAGACCACCGCCGCCAGCCCTGACCACAACGTGAAGAGAACTCACATCATGGCTACCTTCGATTCTATCGCCACCGACTACGACCGCGAACTAGAGCGCCGCGCACGCGATCGCGCCGAGCAGCATTATCAGATGGCCTTCGGCGCAATCTGCCGCACCTTCAATATGTGCGACGAGGCCGACGAATACCGCTACAGCCCCGAGACCATGAAGGAAGTGGAAGGCATCCTGCTGCGCCTGATGACCCTCACCCGCACTGCGCCGATGAAGATCAACAAGGCCGCATTTGCTGGCCAAGATCATCAATTCCGGCAATTCGTCGCTGCTGCAAAGCGCCGGCCTCGCAAATCCGCATAACCACTTTCGCCACCGACTGCCATCGGCTATAAGTAAATCCGCGCTGTCTCAATGCAGCGCGATTTACTGCAATCCGATAGGACGAAACGCGAAATGAAATCGTATCTGGACTATATGCGGCATGTGCTCGAAGGCGATTGCGGACAGCGCATTGCGAACATCAGAAGTGCCGTGCGCCGATCCCGCGATGCAGTCATTGACCGCATGAAGATCACCAATGAGGCAAATCTCGCTGGCGGTGAAAATATCGGAGGCGGCACTGCTGCGACTCTCGATATTGACTGCCAGGACACAGGCGCATCCTCGAACCCTTCTGCGGCTCCGGAGGTGGCCGCGTCGGATGAAGGCAGCGATGGCGACGGCGACGGCGAAGACGACCGAGGACTATCTCGACACCTTCGGGGGGCGCGACCACACCACCGTGCTGCAAACGTGCAATCTAATTCATGTCGTCTCAATTCACGCCAAGAGGCGAACATGGATCAGAAAGCCGCCATCCCCTTCGTGGTCGAGCACTTCGACCGCGTATCAGATGCCACTCATATCGACATCGCTGCACTGAAGGCGATCACCGGCAAGAGCCGCGCAACGCTCTACCGCTGGATCGATAAGGGCATTCTCCCCAAGCCTCGAAAACTCGGCCCCACGCATAATTTCTGGCTCGCTGGCGATATCCGCCGTGCGCTGTCTGCGTAAGGGGGCCGACCATGACCACATATCAACATCGGCACCATGCCGAGGACGCCGGCCGCGCAAAAGAAATGGGCGCAAGCCCCGATAAGGCCGCGCCCCAAGCGAAAACCACTGAGCGCAATTCTACCGCATCGCCCGCTGCGTGGATTATCGCCGCCGCCCTCGTTGCACTGATTGGCGGGGTGGCGCGATGAACGTCAGTCCCATCCTCGACCGGCTCGAAAAAGTCCGTCAGACCAAGCCTGACTCGTACCGCGCGTGCTGCCCCGCGCATGACGACCGCACCCCGAGCCTCGACATCACCGACGCAGGCGACCGCGTGCTTTTGATCTGCCGCGCTGGATGCACTTTTGACGAGATCCGCGCGGCACTCGGAATGCAGGCGCATGAATTTTTCGCTGATGGCAAAGCCCCCAAATCGGCAGCCCCCGGCGTATCTCAGCGCGCACTAAATGCCGCGCTGGTCCGCGAGCTGGTGATCTGTTGGGTGATCGCCGCCGACCGCGCGCAAGGCAAGCCAATCAGCCCCGCCGACATCGAGCGCGAGCGCATCGCACGCCAGCGCATCACGACCGCATGGGGGGTGGCGCAATGAACGACACCGCAGAAATGGATGATGTGTGGGCGAAGCTGTGCGAGTCCGGCGAAGGCGGCGAAACCCCAAGCGAAGCAAGGGATACAGCGTGGCGAAAAGATGGCGAAGGGCGGCGAAGAAAGGCGAAAGCATCCCCGGGCGTGATCCTTGAGATAGCTCGCGCCCGCCTGGACGTTCAACCGCTCGCCGCGCTCGATTATCCGACTGATGCACTTGGACCGCTCGCGCCGGCCTGCGAGGCGATTGCAGAAGGCGGACAAATGGCCTCAGCGATGGCAGGGCAAAGCCTGCTCGCCACCTCTGCGCTACTGGCTCAGTCCTGCGCGGACGTTCGCACACTGGCCGGCATCAAGCCCTTGAGCATCTACGGATTCACCATCGCCGACAGCGGCGACGGCAAGAGCACTGCCGAGGGCGTAGCCATGAAGCCAATCCGAGACCGCCAGCGCGAGGAGGCTGAAGCGCACCGGCAACAGATCGAGGAATACCAACGCGCGAAGGCGAGCCGCAAGAAGGGCGAGCCGCTCGACGTGGAGGTGGGGCGTCCGCCTTACAGGATCATGCGAGATGGAACGGTAGAGGGCATTCGCGCCGGGTTTCAGCATGGGATGCCAAGCCAAGGAGTATTCACCTCAGAGGCGGCGATCATGGTTTCGGGTTACGGCATGACACCCGATAACCGCGCCAAAACATGCGGCACCTTTAATGCCCTATGGGATGACGGCGAGGTGAGCGTAAGCCGCTCGCTTACGGGGCGGATTCAGCTATATGGGCGGCGCCTTTCGCTGCACTGGCTGATTCAACCCGAGGCGGCAAGGTCGGCATTGCATGACCCGCTGATGGCAGGTATCGGATTCTGGCCGCGATTCCTGATCGCATGGCCGGCCCCCGCCGCACCTCGAAAGGCACTCCCATTTCATGCAGAACACGATGGTCGCATTCGTGGCTTCTGGAGCTTGTGCGAGCGACTGCTCGACCGTCCGCTAGGCGAGGAATGCTCGGACCTTCCTGTAATCGAGGCGACAACCGAGGCCGAAAGCCTCGCGTGCAAATTCTTCGAACGCATGGAGATTGCCGCGAAGTCGGAGCGCGGCGAATTGGCGACGATCAAGCCCTTTGCGGTTCGAGCAACTGAGCATGTCTTTCGAGTCGCTGGCGTGCTTGCGGTGATCGGCGGGCGCGACCTTATCGACCTGGAGGCAATGCGAAACGCGATCCGGCTTGTTAGCTACAGCCTGGATACTTGGCGCTCAATCTTCGGAGACCGTGAGCAAGCCGAAACGCATGCGCATGCTTTGCACCTGCTCGAATGGATCGTAAAGCTAGACGGCATGAAAACAAGCGAGACGGCGATCCTTAGGATTGGCCCCCGCGCAACCCGTTCCAAGTCGAGGCGAGACACGGCGCTGGCAGTTCTTGAGCAAGTCGGCGTTATCGAGCGCCTTGGTTCCGACTGGCAAGCGGTGGAGGTGCAGCCATGAGCGTTAGAGACCTGATCGCGGACCTGATCGGCGGCGATTCGCCATCCGTTCGCCACGATTCGCCAAATCTTCGCCAAGCTGAAACCCTCGCCATTGCTGACGATTCGCCGCTTTCGCCGCTTTCGCCAGCGCACGGCGAAGGGAAAGCGGTTCGCGCATATCGCTGGCTCGTCCGGTTAGCGGACGGCGACCCCCGCGAAGTCTGGCTATCGCCACCAGGCACGGCAGCGGATGCGATGAAGGGTATTGAAGGCGCGGTGACTGCGGACCCGGACCGATGGCTTACGGTCGGATGCGCGAATTGCAGGTTCCTGCGCCGGCCCGGCCTCGCTGATGGCTACTGCATCCAGCGTGCTGACTTGGCGCCGGCCTATGGCCCTTCACACCCGCTGCGCAGATTGCCCGCTGATCGCGGCGAAAGCTGCGGCGAATGGGAGGTGAGCGAATGAAACGACGCACGACCCCGACCCCCGCCGCGATCCGCGCGGCATTGGCAGCACAAAGTCTGCGCACGTCCGCACGATGGTTGATCCATTGGCGCGACCGCTCGCCGACCGTCGTCAAGTATCAATGGCGCGTCCCGCTGTCGCGCGTTTTGGGCGAGCACGTCGCCTGCGTGGCAGCCGAGCCGCTGGAGGACGGTCTATGAAGTCCGCATCGTGGCACCCGCTATTGACCGCCATCGTATTCCGGCACTACGTCCCGCACATCGTTGTTATCGAGCATTTGGAGTCCGCGCCATGCAAGCAATGATCCGCACCACCGTCGCCGCTCAGGAACTCGCCAGCGAACTTTTCCAGCGGTTCCGCGCGCATTCACAGGAAGCCGAGCAAGTCGCGCTAGAGCTGATTCAGTGCGGTCATGCCCGCCTGAAGCTGGAAATGATCCTGGCCGGCGAGGAACCGACCATGCGCCTGTTGTTGGAACCGACCGAGGAAGAAGGCGATGCGGTCGAGATTGCTGCGAGCCGACCCGAGGCGCCAAGCCCTGAAGGCGTGGCGACGCGGATGTGGTTTTTCGGCAGGTTGAAGCACTGGAATCGACAGCACTAACACACTGTTAATACATACAGGTACAATCAAATGATGAACACGAATTCTTCAATTGCACGCTTGCTTGCCAAGGCACTACGGGATGTAGGTCTGTGGGTGGCGAAACGCACGAATCGACGGGATGCCGAGGCGATGCGGATTGCTCTTGCGAAAAGGCAATTGGAGCGCGAGCTGCGCGCGAAGGGGACGCCCCGCACGTTTGCCCGCTTACTCGTCGCTGAGCAATTCCGCCAGCGCGAACTGAATAAAGGACACTGAAAATGGCTACGACCCCGATCGAACAGATCAATCAAGGTCTCGACATCATCGAGAGCAAGTTCCGCCGCTCGCATGATCAACTCGAAACCAAGCAGCGCGAGCTGCAAGACGAAATCCTGCAACTGAAACAGCGCGGCGCACGGCAACCGGGCAACCCCGCCGAAGGTTTCGCCACCAAGGGCAGCAGCCTGGGCGCGCAAGTCGTCAAGCAGATCGAGGCAAATGCCGACCTTCTGCAAAAGACTCGCAGCCTGCGATTCGAGTGCAAGGCAGCCGGCGATGCGGTCACCAGCGCAAGCGGTCGCGTGATCGTAAGCGGCGGCGTCGGCGCACCGACCCAAATGCCCTACGGCATCCAGGCCGCGCTGCGACGTGACCCGGCAAACGGTATCTCTGCGCTCGAATACCACCGCTTCACCGGCATCGAAGGTGCGGCAGGCGTACAGGCCGGCGAGGGTGCAGATAAACCCGCCGTCCGTCCGACGCACACCGCTGTTACTCAGGCGGCATTGACGGTTGCAGGCTGGACCGTGGTTTCGAAACAGGCGATGAACGATTCGGCTGAGCTGATGCAGGCGGTCGATATCACCCTGGCCCGAGAGATCGAAAAGGCGATGGACGCCACGATGTGCGGCGGCAACGTCAACCCGGTCTGGGCTGGTCTGCTGAGCCTGGCAACGGCGCACACCTCGCTGATCTATGGCGACCTGTGGGATGCGGCAAGCGAGGCCGCTGCAACCATGATGACGGCAGGGTTCCGCCCCGATGTGATCGGCATCAGTCCTGCGGATTGGCTGGCAGTCACCACGGCGAAGAATGCCACCACCGGCGACTACTACAGCGGCTCCTACCTGGCACCGCTCCCCGAGACCCTGCGCGGGATGCGGATTGCGCTCAGTCCGAGCGTGACCGCAGGTAAGTGTCTGGTGCTGGACTCGGGGCAGATCGACGCCCGCGTGGTCGATCAGTACGAAGTGACCGTTGGTTATACCGGCGATCAATTCACGCAGAACCTTGTGACCCTGCTGGCCGAGACCCGAATCATCCCCGTGTTCCGCTCGGTCGGTGCAGCGCGACTCGTCACCCCGAAGGCATAACTTCTGGAACCCGGAGCAATCCGGGCACAGTCCCCCGCCGATGGGGCGCGTAAGCGAATGATCGGACGTGGATCAGTCGGTGAGTGCCACGATCATGCAAAACCCCGACAGCCGGCAGCCCTTCCTAGGCGTGGCCGGCATTTCCATTTGGAGATCGACGCCATGAGAACCGCTGCCGAACACCGCGAACTTATCCGCGACATCGCCCGAAAGGAAGGTCTGAGCATCGAGCCGGCAGGCGCGCATGCGTGGCGCATCACAGGCCCGAACGTGAATATCCTCACGACCGATCTGCGCACAGTCGAGCCGCGCGAGCTTCGACCGTTCCGGGCTGGCGTCTGGCAGTCCCGGCGCAATCACTTCAGCAGGTAACGCTGTGCTGAGCATGGAGGCCATCGCCCCCGAGATAAGCCTATGGCTCGCGGTCGTGGCGCAACTGATCGAGGACGCGCTCGACTTCCAGCGACTTGGCCCGGATCGGCATGGCTACCGGGAGGAAGCGCACCTCGAGCTGAACCGACCTGGGCCGATGCTGCAACGCTTGTGCGGGCTGGCCGGCGTGGATCGTGACACGGTGCTGGCAGCCTACCAGCGAAGGCTGAAGGGGTACGCGGTCGCTAAGTCGCCGACCTTCGGACCGGAAACCGCGCGGTTAGGTCTCTTGCGCTAAACGTGTTCTTTTTAGGTCGATTCCCCGGAGGATTCCCCCGATGACGGAGAATTGCAGAGTCTGCGGAAAGCCCCTAGAACAGCCCGCACGCGGTCGCAGGCGCGATTACTGCGGCATCCCCTGCCGGCGCGCTCAGGAAGTCGCTATCGACCGATTACGGGGCAGGCTGGCGGACGTGGAGGCGAAGATCAGCAGACACACCGCGCACCCGTCGCCATGGGGCAATCACCAGCTACCGATCTTGATTCCAAAGCGCGAACGCATCCTCGCAGAGCTTTCGCTGCTGACGGGGTAGCAGGTGCAAAAGTCTGGAACCCTGACCGGCTGTAATCCGCTCGGCATCGCACGCGCAGAAAAATCCCCTCTTTTTGAAAACAATCAAATTGACCGCTCGCAATAGCCTTGCGCTATGCGGGTTTCGCCCGTTTTGATTCCTGCGGAGATCAGCAAACGAGCGCGACGAGGCAGCGTAGGTCACGAGCGCGAAGTCGGTTTCGTCGCTTTTGTCGCTTGTCGGCGGCGCATGGGTGAAAAGTGTCACGCGCGGCACGCTGAGGGTGCCTGCGTGATGCTTGCGGGGGCTTCGTTTTTCTCTCGTGGTAGCCCGTGCCGAGTGGTTACACAAACGGTAACGCACCGCTCAGAAAACAAAAAAGCCCTTTGGTTTCAAGGGCTTCAAGGCGCATCTGGCGGAGGCGGTGAGATTCGAACTCACGAGGGGCGCAAACCCCTGACGGTTTTCAAGACCGTTGCATTCAACCGCTCTGCCACGCCTCCGCAAGGGCGCGCATTATAGCACCAGCAACCGCGATGCCCACGCCCGGAGCGGCTCGGGCCTGCATTCAGATCCGCTCGAACAGAGCCACCGACTCGACGTGCGAAGTCTGCGGAAACATGTTCGCGATCCCCGCTGCACGCAGGGCATAGCCCTTTTCGTGCACCAGTACGGCGGCATCGCGCGCGAGAGTTGCCGGATTGCAGGAAACGTAAACGATGCGTGCCGGCACCTGAACGCCGATCGCCTTCACTACGGCAATTGCACCCTCACGGGGTGGATCGATCAGCAGCTTATCCAGCGCCCCCAAGGCCGCGAGACTGTCCTCGGTCGCCTCGAAGAGGTTGGCCGCATGAAACTCGGCCAGGGATTCCAGTCCATTGCAGCGTGCGTTCTCGAGTGCGCGCGCAACCAGGGCATCACTACCCTCCACCCCCACGACATACGCCCCGCGCCGTGCGATCGGCAGGCTGAAATTGCCCAGGCCGCAGAACAGGTCCCCGATGCGCTCCCCCGGCCGGGGATCAAGCAGTTGCATCGAACGCCGGATCAGGAGCCGGTTCACATGCACATTCACCTGGGTGAAATCCGTCGGCCGGAAGTCCATGCGAACGTTGAACTCCGGCAGCGTGTAAGCAAGCGCCGGCGCTTCCAGGGGATGTAGCGGCGTAGCCGTTTCCGGCCCCCCCGGCTGAAACCAGGCCTGGATATCCTCCGCATCGGCAAAGGCTGAGATGCGCTTCTCATCCGCGCGCGAGAGCGGCTGCAGGTTACGGAACACGAACACGGCAACGTCGCCATCGCCGATCGCAATCTCTACTTGCGGCAGCCGGTCGGCGATCGAGAGGCCGGCAAGCATGTCGCGCAGCCGGGGCAGCATCGCCGAAACACGCGCAGGCAGCACCGGACACTCGCGCATATCCACGATGTAGCTCGAACGACGCTCGTGGAAGCCGATGCGCAGCCCGCCCTTGCTGGGGACGACACGAACGCCCAGGCGCGCGCGATAACGATAGCCCCAGGCGGGTCCGTGGATGGCAGGCAGGATCACGCCCGGGCGCAGCTTGCCGAGGTGCCACAGCGCGTCTTCGAGAATGCGCTGCTTGACCGCAGCCTGGGCATCCTCATCCAGATGCTGCATCGAACATCCGCCGCAGACTCCGTAGTGCGAACACCGGGGGGCGACACGCTGGGCGCTGGCCTTGAGCACCCGGACCGTATCGCCCTGCTCGTAGTTCGGCCGCGCACGACGCACCGTGTACTCGACGCGCTCGCCCGGCAGCGCGCCCTCGATGAACACCGCCTTGCCATCGACCCGCGCGATGCCACGGCCTTCGTGATCCAGGGATTGTGTCGTGGCGATGGGCATGATCTTGCTGGGACTTGGAGGGAGGAGCGCGATTCTAACGCGCGCGCTGCCGCCCCTGAAGAGATCGCTGCAAACCCTGCTAAAGCCCGGTGCAACGCTTTCTTACCATTCATCCATGCGCTGGATGCCCGAGGCAGGCCTGGCAGGGCGGGGGGCGCCCAGCGCGCGTGTTAACATGCTTTTCGCAAGCTCCGCTGTCGCGTCGCGTGTCCATTGCCGCGCGGCGCGCTCGGAATGCCGAGCAAACCCCGAAACAGAAGAAAGGACATCCTCATGAAACACCCCCTCCTCGTCGCCGCACTCGTCGCCATTGCCGTTTCGGCGTGCAGCAAGCAGGAAGAGAAGCCCGCCGCGCAAGCGCCGAGCGCACAGGAACAGGCCAAGGAGTCTGCAGCGCAAGCCGTCGAAGCCGCCAAGGATGCAGCCGCTGCCGGCACACAGGCGGTGAAGGAAGAGGCCGCCGCGGCTGCCGAAGCCAGCCGCGAAGCCGCCAGTGACGCCGCGGCCAAGGCAGATGCCGCGGTCGAGGCCGCCAAGGAGAACGGCGCTGCCGTGGTGGATGCGGTCAAGGAAGAGACCGCAGCAGCCGTCGAAGCCGTGAAGGAAGGCGCGGAAGCGCTCAAGGACGAAGCCGCCGACGCCGCGGCAGCCGCCAAGGCTGCAGCCGAGGCCGCCGTTGGCGCCGCCAAGGAGTCTGCGGAAAAGCAGCAGTAGCGTTTCGGCCCGAACAAAAAAGCCGGCGAATGCCGGCTTTTTTGTGTCTGGATCCTGCCGATCAGCGCAACTGCTCGTGCAACAAGCGAAGCATGCGCCGCGCCGTTTCGGAGTCGTCTTCACCCCCCTCGCGCGTGAGGACGTTGACGCGCGCGGTATCGCCTTGCCCTTGAACCTGCAGGCGGTATTCACTGCCCCCGACTACAGGCTTGTCGTCGCTGCGCCAGAACGCGAGGCGAGACAGGAAACCCTTCTCCGGATTGCGGTTGTCAGCTTCGGGGTCGACATAGCGGACGAAATACAGACCCTCGGTGCGATCACGGTCCTCGACCGTGAAGCCGATCCGATCCAGCGCCAATCCGACACGACGCCAGGCACGATCGAAGGGCTCTTCAATCAAAAGCGCCGCACGACCATCCGGAGCAGTCACGATCTGCGCGCGTTCGGCCGTCTGCGGAGCAGAAAGCTCCGCGACCGCACGCGCCTCTTCTGCGCCGAGGCGGACCATCAACCGGCGCAGCATCTCGGCTTCAAGCTCGGGATCGGCCGGACGGGGTTGCCAAATCGTGCTGTCCTTGGCCTCGGTCGGGTAGATCTCCATCATGCCGCGGTGGCTGATGTACACCTCGACCGTTCCGGGCTCCTTGCCCTGCTCGAGGCGGGTGCGGAACTTGTCGCGCTCGGGCGTGGAGAACAGGCCGTCAAGCACCTTGCCGAGCGTTGAGCGGACGAAATCCTGCGGGATCTTCGCGCGGTCCTCCGCCCAGTCCGTCTCCATGACTCCGATCTCGGGACTGTCGACGTTGAGGATGAAGCCAAGCTCCAGCCAGAAGTCCTTGATCTGCGGCCACAGATCGTCTGGGGTGCCGCTCACAACGAGCCAGCGCTGGCTGCCTGCGCGCTCGATGCGCATCGTTTCGGAGGCGACCAGGACATCACCACCGCCGCTGCTCACCGCAGGCTGACCAGCGCGATCGGCTGCATAGGCCGAATAGGTGGCAACGCCGCGCGGCGCCACGTCGGGGACGGCAAAGCGGTCATCCCGGCGCGGCGCGGTGAGGTCGGGCGGGATCTCGAGCGGACGCTCAAGCTTCCGGGCGCTCTTGTAATCGATACGCTTGGACTCGAGCAGTGAGCCGGAACAACCACCGAGCGCCAGGGACAACGCGATCAGTGACAGGGAGGTGCGCGTGGAACGGTTCATGGAATACCTGGGCGAAGAGTTTCGGGTCAGACCTGGATGCCAGCCTTGCGCATGGCCTTGAGCACGCGCTCGTGGTACGCGTCGGAGAGCTGGGTGAGCGGCAACCGGATGCCGTCGCCGATCAGGCCCATGCGGGCCACGGCCCACTTGACCGGGATCGGGTTGGCCTCGCAGAAAAGGTCCCGATGCAGACCGGTCAGCGTGGCGTTGGTTTCACGCAGGGTACGCATGTCCCCGGCAGCCGCTGCGGCGCACAGCGCATGCATTGCGCGCGGGGCGACGTTGGCCGTCACCGAGATCACGCCATGCCCGCCGAGCATCAGGAAGGCCGCCGAGCTCATGTCGTCGCCACTGTACAGTCCGAAGCCCGCGGGAACACGCTCGACCAGATCGCATGCGCGGTCCAGGCTGCCCGTAGCATCCTTCAAGCCAACGATGTTGGGGATCTCCGCCAGGCGCAGCACGGTGTCGTTGCCAAGATCGGCAACGGTGCGGCCAGGCACGTTGTAGAGGATGAGCGGCAGATCCACCGCCTCTGCGATCGTACGGTAGTGACGATACAGGCCTTCCTGCGTCGGCTTGTTGTAATACGGCACGACCGACAGGTGTGCGTCGGCGCCTGCCTGACTTGCGAAGCGGGCCAGTTCGACCGCCTCCGCAGTGGAGTTGGCGCCGGTCCCGGCGATCACCGGCACGCGGCCGGCGACATGCTCGACGGCGACGCGGATGAGCTCGCAGTGCTCATCGACATCGACGGTGGGTGACTCGCCGGTGGTGCCGACGATGACGATGCCGTCCGTCCCTTCGGCGACGTGCCAGTCGATGAGGCTGCGCAGGCGGGGAAAATCCAGGCTGCCGTCGTCCTGCATGGGGGTGACGATGGCGACAAGCGATCCGGTAATCATGGCGTCGGGCTGTTGGGTAAAGTTCGGATTCTAACCGATCGCGTACGCGCGGCCAGTAGTGAGGCCTGTGCGGGCGCGATTTCTCGCGCCCGCACAGGCAGGCAAACAGTTCGCCGGATAGGGCGCCTCAAAGGTCGGCAAGCGCCTTGACGTGCGCCACGACCGAGCGCGCGAGCGAGGACAGGGAGTAGCCGCCCTCCAGGATCGACACGATGCGCTTGTGGCTGCAGTCGGCGGCCACGTCCTTGATCTGCTCGGTGGCCCAGACGTAGTCGGCCTCGAGCAGGCCAAGCGAGCCCATGTCGTCCTCGTAATGTGCATCGAACCCCGCGGAGATGAAGATCATCTGCGGGTTGTGCGCGCGTAGCGCCGGGATGACGATGTCTCCGAAGACCTGCCGGAAGGCGTCACCCCGTGTGCCCGCGGGCAAAGGCACGTTGCACATGTGCGGCGGCGGGTTGTCCGTTCCGCAGTATGGATAGAACGGGTGCTGGAAGATGCCGGCCATCATCACGCGCGGATCGTCGCGGAAGATGTCTTCGGTTCCATTGCCATGGTGAACGTCGAAATCGACGACCGCCACGCGTTCCAGCCCATGGGCCTCGAGCGCGTGGCGCGCCGCGATGGCGACGTTGTTCATGAAACAGAAACCCATCGCCTTCGAACGCTCGGCATGGTGACCGGGGGGACGCACCGCGCAGAAAGCGTTCTCGATCTCGCCCTTCATGACGAGGTCGGTGGCATGAACGCCCGCGCCCGCTGAACGCAGCGCGGCCTTCATGGTGCCGGGGCTCATCGCCGTATCGGGGTCCAGATGGCGGATACCGTGTTCGGGCACGTTGTCGAAAAGGTTGTCGACATAGTCCTTCGGATGAACGCGCTCGATGTGTTCGCGCTGCGCTTCGGGCGCGTCATAGAAGGAGATGTACATGTCCAGCCCGGAGGCGATGAGGCGATCATTGATCGCCGAAAGCCGGTCTGGGCACTCCGGGTGCATCGATCCCATGTCGTGCAGCCAGCAATCGCGGTGCGTGATGAATGCCGTCGTGGTCATACTTCTCCCTCTCCCCTCGCAAATGGTCGACATCGCCTCTTGCGGGCGTGCCTGCGACCTTTTCCGAACCGGTCGGCGTGACGTGCATCATCCGGCCCGGCAACCTTTGTGGTCTATTATCACCGCTTCCAAGCCAATTTCACAGTGCGCCCGAGATGCCCGTTCATCATGCAAACCGCCTCCTGGAAGCTGCAGGAAGGATCATTCTCGGCAAGCAGCGCGAACTGCGCCTTGCCCTCACCTGCCTGATCGCACGCGGACACCTGCTGATCGAGGACGTCCCGGGCGTCGGCAAGACCACCCTCGCCCAGGTGCTCGCGCGCCTGATGGGGCTGCAGTTCCAGCGCATCCAGTTCACCAGCGACCTGCTGCCGGCGGACATCCTCGGCGTATCCATCTTCGATCGCGAAACGAGTGCGTTCCGCTTTCACCCCGGCCCGGTGTTCGCCCAACTGATCCTCGCCGACGAGATCAACCGCGCCACCCCCAAGACCCAGAGCGCACTGCTCGAGGCAATGGAGGAGCGCCAGGTGACCGCCGACGGCGAGACATTCCCGCTCTCCGAACCCTTCTTCGTCATTGCGACACAGAACCCCGCTCACCAGATCGGCACTTTCCCGCTTCCCGAGAGCCAGCTCGACCGTTTCCTGCTGCGCATGCACCTCGGCTACCCCGACCGCAAGGCAGAGCGTGCGTTGCTGCAGGGCGAGGATCGCCGCATCCTGCTCGAGCGCCAGGCGCCCGTGTCCCGACCCGAGGAAATCCTCGAACTTCAGATGGCAGCGCAGGAGATCCACGTCGCCGACGCACTGATCGACTATCTCCAGGCCCTGCTCGGCGCCACCCGAAGCAACCCCGAGCTTGCGGCCGGACTAAGCCCCCGCGCCGGGCTCGGACTGCTCGCCGCCGCGCGAGCCTGGGCGCTGCTGGATGGGCGCGACCATGTCCTGCCCGAGGACGTGCAGACCCTGTTCCCGCATGTCGCCGCGCACCGTCTGCATCTCGCCGCCGACCGCCGCCCCATTCCGCCCGCCGCCCTCGCCAGGCTGATGCAATCCGTCACCCTGCGCTGATGAATCCCGCTGCACTCTGGCGCCGTCTGCGCAAGACGGCCGAACGCTGGCTGTTCCGCATCGACGGCCCGGAGCCTGCGCCGATCCGGCTTGTGCAGCGGCGCATCTTCGTCTTCCCGGCGCGTGCCGGGTTCGCGTTCGCTACAGCCCTGCTGGTGATGCTCATCGCATCGATCAACTACAATCTCAGCCTCGGCTACGGACTCGTGTTCCTGCTCGGTGGCGCAGCGGCAGCGAGCATCCTGCATGCGTTCCGGAATCTGTTCGGCCTCTCGATACGCCCCGCTCGGAACGAACCGGTGTTCTGCGGCGACACAGCGGTGTTCCGCCTGCTGGTGACCAACGAGCGGCCCCGCCGACGCCCCGCACTACGACTTCTTGCTAGGGGTCAGGCAACGCAGTTCGCGCTCGGAGCGGAGACCGAGGACAAAGTCGACCTGCCCTGCCCGACCACGCACCGGGGCTGGCTGGCGATCGGGCGCACCGTACTCGACACTCACTGGCCGCTCGGTCTGATCCGGGCCTGGAGCGTGTTCGTCCCCGAGGCCCGCTGCCTGGTGTTCCCTGCCCCCGAGCCCGATCCGCCGGAACTTCCCGGATCCGGAGAGGCACTCGACGGTGGCCGCCCTTCCCTTGCCGAAGGTGACGACGATTTCGCCGGTCTGCGTGCTCACCGCAGCGCGGACTCACCACGGCATGTTGCCTGGAAGGTGCTCGCACGCGGCGGGCCGATGCTCACCAAGCAGTACGCAGCCGCCTCGGGTCGCGACCTCGTGCTCGACTGGGATGCCACCGGCACCGGGCTCGATGTCGAGCAGCGCTTGTCGCGCCTGTGCGCCTGGATCCTGCAGGCTGAAGCGGACGGACGGCGTTACGCACTCGTGCTGCCCGGCTTGCGTACCGGATGCGAGCGGGGACGTGCGCATCGGGACCGTTGCCTCGAACAACTCGCCACGTTCGGCCATGAAGGAGGTGGTGCATGATCAGCCTGCCATGGCGCAAGGGGCGGCAACAGGCCGGCAACGATAGCGAACGCCTGCTGCCGGCGCTGGACCGCCGCCAGGGCACCTGGCTGCTGGCTGCAGCCGCCCTTACAGCCGCCCCGCACGCGATGTGGCTGCCCGGCTGGGTCAGTGCGCTGTGTATGCTGCTGCTGGCCTGGCGCGGCCTGCTGTTGTGGCGGGGCAGCCGCCCCCCTCACCGTCTGCTGCTGCTGTGCATCACCCTCGCCGTGGCGGTTGGCGTGCGCACCGAGTTCGGACAGTTCTTCGGCAAAGACCCAGGCGTCGCCCTGCTCGCCCTGCTCCTCGGCCTCAAACTGCTCGAAACACGAGCGGCGCGCGATATCCGCTCCGCGGTTCTGCTCTGCCTCTTTCTTCAGCTTTCGATCTTCCTCGAAGACCAGTCCCTTCCCATCGCGACACTGGCGCTATGCGGAACACTGCTCACCCTCGGCGCCCTGGTGGCACTGAGCGACCCGGCCGGGCGCTTCGGCAGCCAACTGCGCACGGCAGCCACCCTGCTGATGCAGGGCATCCCGTTCATGCTGGCGCTGTTCCTGCTCTTTCCTCGCATTCAGGGGCCGCTGTGGGGCCTGCCGGCCGACGCGTTCAGTGCGCGCACCGGGCTGTCGGACACCATGACGCCAGGCTCGATCAGCGAACTGGGGCTGTCATCGGCAATTGCGTTTCGCGCCCGGTTCGAGGGGGACGCTCCACTGCAAGGGCAGCGCTACTGGCGCGGTCCGGTACTCACGGACTTCGACGGACGTACCTGGCGTGCCCGTCCATTCCGTGAATCCGATACCCCTTTATACACGGTGACCGGACCGCGCATCGACTACGAACTCACGCTCGAAGCGCACAACCGGCGCTGGCTGCTCGCACTCGACTACCCGGGACCGGCAAGCCCCGCGATCCGACATGCGAGCGACCATCACGCCTTGGCGCTGCGGCCCATACAGACCCGCAGTCGTTTCAACCTGAGCGCTTGGCCGGAATCGAAGATCGGGCTTGACGAGAACGCCACCACCCTCGCTGCCGCAATCCAGCTCCCCCCCGCAAGCAACCCGCGCACAACCACGCTGGCCCGCGAACTGGCCGACGGTGCGCGATCGCACGCAGAGATCCTGGATCGCGTCACCGCATACCTGCGCGCGCAACAGTACCGCTACACCCTGCGCCCGCCGCCTCTCGGAGAGCACCCCAACGACGAATTCCTGTTCGACACCCGGCGCGGCTTCTGCGAACACTTCGCCTCCGCCTTCGTGGTGATGATGCGTGCCGCCGGCGTTCCTGCCCGCGTCGTCACCGGCTACCAAGGGGGAGAGCTCAACCCGATCGACGGCTATCTGGTCGTACGCCAGTCCGACGCACATGCCTGGGCCGAGGTCTGGCTCGCTGACCGGGGCTGGCTACGGGTCGACCCCACGGCCCTCGCCGCCCCGGAGCGGATTGAGGACGGACTGGCGGAGGCCCTCGCCCAGGACGCGGACCTGCCCCTGCTGATGCGGGCCAACATGCACTGGCTGCGCGACCTGCGCCATCAGTGGGAGGCGCTCTCGAATGCGTGGAACCAGCGCGTTCTTGGATACAATCCGGAACGCCAGCGTGCGCTCCTGGAACGGCTCGGGCTCGCGGGAAACGGTATAGCCAGCCTCATCGCCCTGCTTGCCGGCGCCGGCCTCGCCATCTTCATCGGGCTCTATCTCTGGGCGAAACGGTCGAACCAGCCCAAGGACCCTCTGCTCATCGCATGGGACCGCTTCAGCGCACGACTCGCACGCGCTGATCTGGCTCGCCACCCCTGGGAAGGCCCGGAGGCATACGGCAGACGGCTGGCCGAGGCCTTGCCAGATCAGGCCCCGGCGCTTCTGGCCATCTGCAGCAGCTATGCGGAACTGCGCTACGGGCGGCGCCGTCCGGATGCGGAGATCCGGGCCCTGAACAAACGTATCGACGGAATACAGATCCAATGAACGCTCATCCCGCTCACGCCGCCTCTTGCGCACTGCGCTCTGCTGCTGCCACACGCGCATCCTGGTCCGGGCGACTCTGCAGGTTGCTAGCGGGGATCTGCGCGGGGCTGACGCTCACGGTCCTTGCAGCACCCGCCCATGCCTCCTACGCAGACCATGACGATGCCCGCGCCTTCATCGCAGACATGGCCGAGCGTCACGCCTTCGATCCGGCAGAGCTCCTGCGCAGCCTCCAGAACGCGCGGCACGACGCAACCGTGATCCGACTCATCACCCCGCCCACACGCAAGGGCGCGCGCTCCTGGCAGAACTATCGCGCCCGCTTTCTGGACCCGGCACGCATCGACGGCGGCATGCGCTTCTGGCACGAACATGCGGTCGAACTCGAACGCGCCGAGCAGGCGTATGGCGTTCCAGCCGAAGTCATCGTGGCAATCATCGGTGTGGAGACCCTCTACGGCCGCAATACCGGCAATTTCGAAACCCTGTCCGCACTTGCAACGCTCGCGTTCGACTACCCGCCCCGCGCCGAGCTTTTCCGCCGCGAGCTCGAAGCACTTTTCCTGCTCGCCCGCGAGCAGGGTCGCGACCCGTCGAGCTACACCGGATCCTTCGCGGGCGCACTCGGTTTCCCACAGTTTTTGCCCAGCAGCATACGGGCGTATGCGGTGGACTTCGACGCCAACGGGCGCATCGACTTCGAGTCCGATGCGATCGACGCGATCGGCAGCGTCGCCCATTACCTGCATGTTCACGGCTGGCAAGCGGGCGCCCCTGTAGCCGAGCGCGCTGAGGTACCTGCCACAGCCGATGCCGCCACGCTGGTGGCTGCCGGAATCGAACCTGCGCTCGCACCGGACGTCCTTCTCGGGCAAGGCATCCGCGCCCTGAGCGGCGAGGCGCCCGCCGCAGTCGCCACGCTGGTCGACCTCGCGACGCCGGGCGAGGATACGGAGTACTGGCTCGGCTACCGCAACTTTTACGTCATCACACGCTACAATCGCAGCAGTTTCTACGCCATGTCGGTGTTCGAGCTTGCGGAAGCACTGCGCCTGCGCAAGCGGGTCGAGGCCATACGCGCCGAACGCCGCTGAAGGACGATCCCAGCCATGTCCGGCCCCCAACACAGCTCCGAACTGCGCGACGCCGACCTGCGCCCTGCCCCGATCTCGCTCTCCGACATCGGTTCCGCGTTACGCTTCGGCTTCGATCAGTTCCGCAGCATTCCCTTGCTGAGCATGGGCTTCGCCCTGCTCTTCGTCGCCATTGGTCTTGCGCTGTTCACGGCTCTTGAGTTCGGAGAGATCGCGCCGATGAGCCTCTCGCTCGCAGGCGGCTTCATGCTCGTCGGACCGATCCTGCTCGCCGGCTTCTTCGCGGTTTCGGACAAGTTGCGCCACGGCAGGCACGCAGTGTTCAGCGACATCTGGGAGGGTTTTCGGCGCATGCCACGGGGGGGCTGGGTCGTGTCCTTCGTGTGCGGGCTGCTATTCCTGATCTGGATCACCGACGCAGGCATCCTGTACGGCTTCATGGTGGGGAGCGAGCCGATCGGATTTCTGCGCCTGCTGAACATCGAAGCCATGGTGGTCAATTACGCTGCCTGGAGTGCGATCATGGGTGCGGTGCTCGCGTTCATCCTGTTCACGGTTTCGGCATTCTCGATCCCGCTGATCTACGATGGCCGGGCGCAACTGGTTTCGGGCGTGGTGGCAAGCGCACGCGCGGTGTTCGGGCGTTTCGGGGTCGTCATGTGCTGGGCGTTAGTGCTCGCCGGGGTGATCATGCTCAGCGTGCTGGTATTACCGCTGCTGCTGGCGACCCTGCCTGTGATGGCCTACGCGAGCAGGGAATTCTACTTCCGCGTGTTCCCGCTGGAGCGCAGCTGAGCGCTAACGGGGCAGCCGGACGACACCGTCGGCGCAGCCCTGCACCCCTACAGCAGCGCGTCACGTGAGATGCCGTGGCGCTTGAGGATGCGCCGTAACTGACCAAGCGCCTCGAGCTGAATCTGTCGCACGCGCTCGCGCGTGAGTTCCAGGCGCGAGGCGAGCTCCTCCAGTGTCAGCAACTCGCACTCGTCGATCCCGTAGCGGTGACGAATGACCATGCGCTGCTTCTCGCTCAGCATGCCGAGCCATTCGCGCACGAGCTTGCCGAGCTCCGCGTTCTGGATCTGGGTATCGGCCGGGAGCTGATGGTCGTCGGCGAGCGACTCGCCGATGGAAAGGCTCGGGTCGATATCCAGTGGCGCATCGAGCGAGGCCGTGTGTTCGCTCAGCGCGAGAAGCCTGCGCACATCCTCGACCGGGCGACCGAGTTCCCTCGCGACAGTCTCGAGCGTCGAATCACTCCCCACGCAGGCCTCGAGGTTGCGCTGTGCCCGCAGTACCTGGTTGAGCTCCTTCACCACATGCACCGGAAGCCGGATCGTGCGCGACTGGTTCATGATCGCGCGCTCGATGTTCTGGCGGATCCACCACGTGGCATAGGTGGAGAAACGGAAGCCGCGCTCGGGGTCGAACTTCTCCAGCGCATGCATCAGGCCAAGATTACCCTCCTCGACCAGATCGAGCAGCGGTATGCCGCGATTGAGGTAGTGCTTGGCGATATTGACGACCAGGCGCAGGTTGCGCTCGATCATCGTCTGCCGGGCCTCGAAGTCGCCCGCGCTTACACGGCGGGCGATGGCAAGCTCTTCCTCTGCAGTCAGCAGCGGGTTTGCACCGATCTCGTTGAGGTAGAGCTGGGTGACGTCGCTGAAGAAATCATTCTCGACGACCGGCTGGGGCTGCGCGGCGAAAACCTCGACTTCAGGAGGAAGGTCCGGTTCCTGTATCTCAAGTTCATCGAGATTTCCCGCTTCTTCCATGCCCCTGCTCCGTCATCGTGCCGGCAAGTACCCCGACGGGTCGACCGCCTTGCCTTGCTTGCGGATCTCGAAATGCAGCTTGGGACGGTCCGCTTCCGAACTGCCAAGCTCTGCGATCTTCTGCCCCTGCTCGACCTGGTCGTCTTCCTTCACGAGCAATTTGTCATTGTGCGCGTAAACGGAGTTGTACTCCTGATTATGCTTGATCACAATCAGCTTTCCGTAGCCGCGAAGTCCGCTGCCTGCATAGACGACCTTGCCGGGCGCAGCTGCATAGACCGGATCCCCGACCTGCCCACCGATGTCCAGCCCCTTGTTCGAGGCTTCGTTGAATCCGGCGATTACGGCGCCCCCCGAAGGCCACTTCCACTGCCCGCTGGGTGCGGCCGTCTGCGGCGTTGCAGGCGCTGTGGGCACAGGCACCGGGGCCATCGGCTCGGTCAGCGGCGCGCGCCCTCCCAAAGGCTCGCGCACGATCGGCACCGCTGCTGACTCACCGCCGGGCACAGGAACGGGCGTGGTTTGCACCGCGCCGCCCGGCGCAGCAATTGCGACCGTCGCAGTTCCCGGGGGCGCGACGCGGATCATCTGCCCAACCTGGATCTGGTTCGGATCGGTAACGCCGTTCCAGGCGACCAGGTCGGGCAGGGTCACGCCGTACTGCCGGGCGATACCGAGCAGGGTGTCGCCCTGGCGAACCGCATGATAGCCGGTCACAGGCACCGGCGAAGAGGCAGGCCCCGTTGCGGAAGGCAGGCCACTGCTGTCGCGCACCGGCGCGGTCACCTGCGAGGCGCACCCCGCGCCGAGCAGTGTGACCATAGAGAGAATCAAGTAGCTTGCACGTATCTGCATCAGTTAATACCGTCGTTCATTCCGTACCACCGAGCAGCGGCACGAAGCGGACCGCTTCGAACCAGCTTTCCCGGAACACATTCCCCTGTCTTTCGACCAGCAGCAGGCGCTGATCGGCGCCACCGACCGGAACGATCAGCCGTCCGCCGGGCGCAAGCTGTTGCTTGAGCGCAGGCGGCAGGCCCGCCGCACCAGCGGCTACGATGATGCTGTCGAACGGAGCCGCTTCCGGAAGACCGAGGTTACCGTCGGCAAGTTTCAGCCGTACATTGGGCAAGCGCAATGGACGTAGGTTCGAACGCGCCCGGTCGAGCAGCCCGCGAATACGTTCGACGGCATAGACTTCGGTCGCCAGCAGCGACAGCACGGCAGCTTGGTAGCCGCAGCCCGCGCCGACCTCCAGCGTGCGGCCCAGCTCGCGACCCGCACGCAGCAACTCGATCATGCGGGCCACGACATAGGGCTGAGAGATCGTCTGCTGGAATCCGATCGGCAAGGGCGTATCGTCATAAGCGCTGAACCCCAGCCCCTCGTCGACGAAGGCGTGCCGGGGCACCGCCTGCATGGCGGACAGCACCCGCTCGTCGCGGATGCCCTGAGTGCGCAAGCGCTCGACCATGCGTGCGCGGGCGCGCGAGGCCTGACCGGCGTCTGCAGTCCTGTTCATCAGAGCTTGAGCCAGTCGAAGACCGGCGCGACCAGGCCGGTATGGGTGAGATCGATCTGCAGCGGCGTCACCGAAACAGCGCCGTTGGCGACCGCGTGAAAGTCGGTGCCCTCTCCCGCATCGGCGGCCTCACCCGCTGCGCCGATCCAGTAAACCGTCTCGCCGCGCGGGGTCTGGCTACGCACTACGGGCTCGGCCTTGTGCCGTTTGCCCAGGCGCGTCACCCGCACGCCACGCAGGCGCTCGTACGCCACATCGGGCACGTTCACATTCAGCAGAACCGGCTGCGGAAAGGGATTGCGCATGAAGCGTTCGGCAAGGTCGCGTGCCACGCGTGCGGCGGCCGTGAAATCGGTTGCCGACTTGCTCACCAGGGAAACCGCGATCGAAGGCACTCCGAGCAGAAAGCCCTCCGTGGCCGCGGCCACGGTGCCCGAATAGACGGTGTCGTCACCCATGTTCGCGCCGTGATTGATTCCCGAAACCACCATGTCGGGCAGGTGGTCGAGCATACCGGTGACGGCGAGATGCACGCAGTCGGTGGGCGTGCCGTTCACATGATAGAAACCGTTGGACGTTCGCTTGAGCGACAGCGGGCGATCGAGCGTGAGCGAATTGCTCGCACCGCTGCGATCGCGCTCGGGGGCGACCACGGTCACCTCACCCAGCGTCGACAGCGCTTCGGCGAGCGCCGCGATCCCCGGTGCGAAATAGCCGTCGTCGTTGCTGACCAGGATACGCATTCGAGATCCATGCGGGGGCCGTTACACGGCCGGAAGCGGGATGTTAGCACACCGTCTTGAGGGTGCCTGATACGCAGCAGAAAACAAAAAACCGGCCGGAGCCGGTTCTTTTGTCGATTGGTCGGGGCGGCGGGATTCGAACTCGCGACCCCTTGCACCCCATGCAAGTGCGCTACCAGGCTGCGCTACGCCCCGACACAAGCCGCCATTATAGCAGCGGTTTCCAGATTTACCAGTTCTACGTAAAAAACGCTTCAGTTACGCAAGCGGTCGAGCGTCTGCACGATTTCAACCCGCAAATCCCGCACCAAAGCCTTGTAACGCTCGAGCTCAAGCTCGCTTTCCTGAGCGTGAATCGCCGATTCGCCGAGGCGGTTGCGTGCACCAGAGATCGTGAAGCCTTCCTGGTACAGCAGGTGGCGGATACGCCGGATCAGCAGCACCTCGTGATGCTGGTAGTAGCGCCGGTTGCCACCGCGCTTAACGGGCTTCAGCTGGGTGAATTCCTGCTCCCAGTAACGCAGCACATGGGGCTTCACGCAGCACAGATCGCTCACCTCTCCGATCGTGAAATAGCGCTTTGCCGGAATCGGCGGCAGTTCCTGATCCTGAATTTCAGGGCTGCTTGCTTGCATCGCTGAGTCGCTCCACCGCGGCCTTGAGTTTCTGGCTGGCATGGAAAGTGACCACACGCCGCGCGGTGATCGGAATTTCCTCGCCCGTCTTGGGATTGCGCCCGGGGCGCTGAGGCTTGTCGCGCAACTGGAAGTTGCCGAAGCCCGACAGCTTGACGCTGTCGCCGCGCTCCAGAGCAGTCCGGATTTCCTCGAAGAAGCCCTCGACCATGTCCTTGGCCTCACGCTTGTTCAGGCCGACCTGTTCGAACAGCAGATCGGCGAGTTCCGCCTTGGTCAGGGTCATGTCACCCCCCCGTGCCACGCAGGCGGGCGCCAAGCTGTGCCTCGGCCTGCCTGACGAGCGAATCGATGGCCGAATCCACTTCGGCGTCTTCGAGCGTGCGATGAGTATCTTGCATCGATATCCGGAAGGCAAGGCTCTTCTTGTCCGGATCGATGCCCTTGCCATGATAGACGTCGAACAGGGCGATCTCGCGGACCTGCTCGGGCGCAGCGGCACGCAACACCTCGAGCACCCGCTCGACCGGAACCTCGACCCCGATCACGAGGGCGAGATCCCTGCGTACTGCAGGCATGCGGGAAACCTCTGCATAGGCCGGCACACGGCCGGCGAGCACGGCATCCAGTTCGATCTCGAAGACCACTGGCGCACTGCCCAGTTCGTAGCGCTGCACCCACACCGGGTGGATTTCACCAACCACACCGACCACATGACCGTCGAGCCACACCGTGGCTGCACGCCCGGGGTGAAGAGCCGGATGCGAGACAGGCGTGAAGCTCGGCACGCGCGGCGCGAGCAAGGCCTCGAGGTCGCCCTTGATGTCATAGAAATCGACGCTGCGGGCACGCTCGCCCCACTGTTCGGGCAACGCCGGACCCGCAGCCAGCGCGGAAACCTTCATCCGCTGCTGGAAACCGCTCACGGGCTCGCCATCGGCCTTGCGCTCGAACACGCGCGCCACCTCGAACACACGTACACGGTCGATCTGGCGCTTGCGGTTGGTCACAAGGCTTCCCACCAGCCCGGGGATCAGGCTCGAACGCATCACACTGAGCTGGCTTGCGATCGGGTTTGCAAGGCGGATGGGGTCCTGGTTGGCGCAGAAGTCGCGCTCCCAGGCCTCCTCGACGAAGGCGAAGTTGACGACCTCCTGGTAGCCTCGCGCGGCAAGCAAGCGCCGCACCGCCCACACCGGGCGGGCGCGCTCGGTGCTGGGCAGCATCATCAGGCTGCCCTGGGGCGCCACCGCCGGGATGTTGTCATAGCCGTAGAGGCGGGCGATCTCCTCGACCAGGTCTTCCTCGATCTCGATGTCGAAACGCCACGATGGCGGAGTCACCACGAAATCGTCGCCTTCGCGCTCGACCCGCAGGTGCACGCGCTGCAGCAGCGCGAGCATCGCGTCATCTTCGAGCCCAATGCCGAGCACGCGTCGCGCGCGCGCCGGACGCAGCCGCACCGGCCTGCGCTGCGGCAGATCCTGCGCGGCGACCGCCTCCACCACCGGCCCGGCGTCACCCCCGCAGATGTCGAGCACCAGGCGCGTGGCGCGCTCAAGCGCGGTGCGGGCGAGTTCAGGGTCCACCCCGCGCTCGAAACGGTGAGAAGCATCCGAGGAAAAGCCGTAGCTGCGCGCACGACCGGCGATCGCGTCGGGCGCGAAGAAGGCGCTCTCCAGGAAAATCTCGGTGGTCTCCGGCGTCACTCCACTGTCTTCACCACCCATGATCCCGGCAAGCGCCAGGGCGCGCGCCTCGTCAGCGATCAGCAGCGTGTCGGCGGTCGGGGTCACGCTCTGCTCGTTGAGCAGCAGCACCTGTTCTCCGCTTCGCGGCAGGCGGACGTGGATGGCGCCGTGCAGTTTCGTGTTGTCGAAGGCGTGCAGGGGCTGGCCAAGCTCGAGCATGACGTAGTTGGTGATGTCGACCAGCGCGCTGATCGAGCGGATGCCGCTGCGCACCAGCCGGCGCACCATCCATTCGGGCGTGGGCGCCTCGGCGTTCACCCCGGACAGCACACGGCCGCAATAACGCGGGCAGGCCTGCGGGGCGTCGAGCACGATGGCGCGCGTCGCTTCGCCGCGCGCCGGAACAGCCTCGACAGGCTCCAGCCGGAGCGCACTGCCGGTGATCGCCGCGACTTCGCGCGCGACCCCGGTGAGACTCAGGCAATCCGCACGGTTGGGCGTGAGCTTGATCGTGAACAGGGTGTCGTTCAAGCCGAGGTATTCGCGAATGTCGGTACCGATCGGCGCATCTTCGGGCAAGACGTGCAAGCCGCCGTGATCTTCCGAAAGGCCGAGTTCGCGTGCGGAGCACAGCATGCCGAAGGACTCGACGCCGCGCAGCTTGGCCTTCTTGATCTCGAAATCGCCGGGGAGCGTCGCGCCGACCACGGCGCAAGGCACCTTCATTCCGACCGCGGCATTGGGTGCGCCGCAGACGATCTGCAGCAACTCGCCGCTGCCCGCATCCACCTTGCAGAGCTTGAGCTTGTCGGCGTTGGGGTGCTTATCCGCTTCGACGATCTGCGCGACCACCACCCCGCTGAAGGCAGGTGCGGCAGGGTCGGCTTCTTCCACCTCGAGACCAGCCATGGTCAGCAGATGGCCGAGTCCGGCACTGTCCAGTTGCGGATCGACGAAGGTCCGCAGCCACTGTTCTGAGAATTGCATGATTCGATTACCCGGATTGCGTGGGGGGGGCGAGGTGTGAGCACCCGTACTCAGCGGAACTGGCTCAGGAAGCGCAGATCACCTTCAAAGAACAGGCGCAGGTCGTTCACGCCATACCGCAGCATGGTGAGGCGGTCCGGCCCCATGCCGAAAGCGAAGCCGGTATAGCGCTCGGGGTCGATGCCACCGAAACGCAGCACGTTCGGATGAACGACGCCACAGCCGGCGATCTCGAGCCAGCGCCCCTTGAGCGCGCCGCTCATGAAGGCCACGTCGATCTCGGCCGAAGGCTCCGTGAACGGGAAGAAGGAGGGACGGAAGCGGACCTGCAGGTCATCGGTCTCGAAGAAACGACGCAGGAAATCGGCGATCACCCCCTTTAGGTCGGCAAAGCTGACCGTCTCGCCAACCCACAGGCCTTCAACCTGATGGAACATCGGCGAATGGGTGGCATCGGAGTCGACCCGGAATACGCGCCCCGGAGCAATGATGCGCAGATCCGGCATGGCGTCGGAAGCGCGGTGGCGCTCGACATGGGCCAGCATCGCGCGCACCTGCACGGGGCTGGTGTGGGTGCGCAGCAGCACATCCTCACGCCCTTCGAGGTAGAAGGTGTCGTGCATCGAGCGCGCGGGGTGATTCTCCGGCGTATTGAGTGCGGTGAAGTTGTGCCAGTCGGTTTCGATCTCGGGGCCATCCGCAACGACGAAGCCGATCGAGCCGAAAAGCTGCTCGATCCGCTCAAGCGTGCGGCTGACCGGATGCAGGCCGCCCTGTACCCCGCCTCGTCCGGGAAGCGTGACGTCGAGCGCCTCGGCGGCGAGCTGCGCATGCAGCGATGCCTCACGCAGGGCATTTCGCCGCGCCTCCAGTTCGGCCTCCACCGCCGTCTTGGCGGCATTGATGGCGGCACCGGCTTCACGGCGCGCGTCCGGCTCGAGTTTTCCGAGCGATTTCAGGCGTTCGGTGAGCGCCCCGGCCTTGCCCAGGTAGCGCGCCTTCGCCTGTTCGAGCTGCGCGCTGTCGGCGGCAGCGGCAAAATCGGCTGCGGCCTGTCGTACCAGTTGATCGAGCTGTTCCATGTCCCTGCCCTGGCGGAGTACGGTGTTGCGGATGGGGCCAAGCTGCGGCCACGCATCGGGAATTCGGTGGTTCGAAAGACAACGGCTCAGAAAAAAAAAGGAGGCCAGGCCTCCTTTTTTCGAGCTGCGAAGACTTACGCAGCGAGTTTGGCCCGGGCCTGCTCGGCAATTGCGGCAAAAGCCGGCTTGTCGAACACGGCCAGGTCGGCCAGCACCTTGCGGTCGATCTCGATCGCAGCCTTCTTCAGGCCGTTCATGAAGGTGCTATAGGTCAGCCCCAGTTCGCGCGCGGCGGCGTTGATACGCGCAATCCACAGGGTACGGAACTGGCGCTTGCGCTGACGGCGGTCGCGGTAGGCATATTGACCCGCCTTCATCACCGCCTGCTTGGCGATGCGATAGACGTTCTTGCGACGGCCGCGATACCCCTTGGCCTGGGAAAGGACTTTCTTGTGACGAGCGCGGGCGGTTACACCACGTTTAACGCGAGGCATTGCGGTCTCCTATCAAGCGTACGGAAGCATGGCGCGGATCAGCTTTTCATCTGCCGCATGCACTTCGGTCATGCCGCGCAGGTGACGCTTCACCTTCGTCGTCTTCTTGGTCAGGATGTGGCGCTTGAACGCCTGGGACCGCTTGATCCCGCCGCTGGAGCGGACCTTGAAGCGCTTCTTCGCTCCGCTCTTGGTCTTCATCTTGGGCATTACGGATACTCCAATGTTTTTGGATGACACCAGGTAGCGCCGACATCCGGCGCATTTTGTTACCCGGCACCACTTGTTTTCCGCCCGGCAGCTCACGCCACCCGACGGTCTTGCCCCTTTCGAGGCAAATTCTGTACAGCTCAGATCTTCTTCTTCGGCGCGATGACCATGATCATCTGACGCCCTTCCATCTTGGGCATCTGTTCGACCTGACCGAGTTCTTCCAGGTCGGCCTTCACACGCTCCAGCTGACGCAGACCGAACTCCTGGTGTGCCATCTCACGTCCGCGGAAGCGCAAGGTGACCTTGCACTTGTCGCCTTCTTCCAGGAAGCGCTTGAGGTTGCGCAGCTTGATCTGGTAGTCGTTCTCGTCGGTACCCGGGCGGAGCTTGACCTCCTTCACCTGCACCTGTTTCTGCTTGAGTCGGGCTTCGTGGGCCTTCTTCTGTTCCTGATACTTGAACTTGCCGAAATCCATCAGCTTGGCGACCGGCGGTGCAGCCATCGGAGCGATTTCGACCAGATCCAGCCCAGCCTCTTCGGCCATGTTCAGGGCTGCGTTCAGGGACACGATTCCGAGCTGCTCGCCTTCTTCGCCAACCAGCCGGAGCTCGGGCGCGTTGATCTCCCTATTTACGCGCTGTTTTTTTTCTTGAGCGATGGTTCAACTCTCCACGAAAACCACAAAATCAGACCGAACCGGCCTTCGCTTCTTCTTCGCGACGCCAGCGTTCGATCAGCGAATCGAGGGACATTTGGCCAAGATCCTGGCCACCTCGGGCACGCACGGCCACCAGGCCCGCCGCCTTTTCCTTCTCACCAATCACGAGCAGGTAAGGCAGCTTCTGCACGCTATGTTCGCGGATTTTATAGTTAATCTTCTCGTTGCGCAAATCAGCCTCGACACGAAAACCCGCCTTCTTCAGCTTGGTCGCCACTTCCGCAGCATAGTCCGCCTGCCCCTCCGAGATGTTCATCACCGCAGCATGCTGCGGCGCGAGCCACATCGGCATCGCGCCCGCGTAATGTTCGATCAAAATGCCGGTGAAGCGCTCCAGCGAACCGAACAAGGCGCGATGCAGCATGACCGGGCGCTTGCGCGCGTTATCCTCGGCCACGTAAGAGATGTCGAAGCGCTCGGGCAGATTCATGTCGACCTGCAGCGTGCCGCACTGCCAGTCACGGCCGATCGTGTCGCGCAGCACGAACTCGAGCTTGGGACCATAGAAGGCGCCCTCGCCCGGGAACAGCTCGTAGGCCATGTCCATGTGTTCGAGCGCCGATGCCAGCGCACCTTCGAGCTTGTCCCAGGTCTCGTCCGTGCCGATCCGGTTCTCCGGGCGTGTAGACAGCTTGATGCGCACGTTGTCGAAGCCGAAGTCCTTGTAGATGTCGAGGATCAGGCGCACGACATCCTTGCACTCCTGCTCCATCTGCGCCTCGGTACAGAAGATGTGCGCGTCGTCCTGAGTGAAGTGGCGCACGCGCAGCAGGCCGTGCAGCGCGCCCGAAGGCTCGTAGCGGTGCACCTTGCCGAATTCGGCCATGCGCAGCGGCAGGTCGCGGTAGCTCTTCAGCCCCTGAGCGAACATCGACACCGCACCGGGACAGTTCATCGGTTTCAGCGCGAAGACCCGCTCGTCCTCGGTCGTGGTGGTGAACATGTTCTGGCGGTAGTTCTGCCAGTGGCCGGAGGTTTCCCACAGCGCACGGTCCATCACGTCCGGCGTATTGACCTCGACGTAGCCCGCCTCTTCCTGACGGTCCCGCATGTAGTCGATCAGCGTGTTGAACAGGCGCCAGCCCTTCGGATGCCAGAACACTGCGCCCGGCGCCTCGTCCTGGAAGTGGAAGAAGTCGAGCTGCTGACCCAGCTTGCGGTGGTCACGCTTCTCGGCTTCCTCGAGCATGTGCAGGTAGCCGTCGAGCTCGTCCTTCTTCGCCCACGCCGTGCCATAGATGCGCTGCAGCATCTCGTTCTTGGAGTCACCACGCCAGTAGGCGCCGGCGAGCTTGGTGAGCTTGAACACCTTGAGCTTGCCGGTCGAGGGTACGTGCGGACCGCGACAAAGGTCGATGAAGTCCCCCTGACGGTAGAGCGAAACGTCTTCGCCAGCCGGGATCGACGCGATGATCTCGGCCTTGTAATGCTCCCCGATGTCCTTGAAGAATGCGACCGCCTTGTCGCGCGGCCAGACCTCGCGATGCACCGTGATCTCGCGCTTCGCAATCTCAGCCATGCGTGCCTCGATTGCTGCGAGGTCGTCGGGCGTGAAGGGGCGTTTGTAGGAAAAATCGTAGTAGAAGCCGTTCTCGATCACTGGCCCGATCGTCACCTGTGCATCGGGGAACAGTTCCTTGACCGCATGCGCGAGCAGATGCGCCGTCGAGTGCCGGATGATCTCGAGCCCCTCGGGTGTCTTGTCGGTAACGATGGCGAGATCTGCATCGGTCTCGAGCCGATGGGAAAGATCGACGAGCCGGTCGCCAACGCGACCAGCCAGGGCGGCCTTGGCCAGGCCGGCACCGATCGAGGCCGCGACCTCGGCCACGGTAACCGCATGATCGAAGCTACGCACGGAACCGTCGGGGAGCGTGATGTTGGGCATGACTATGGCCTCGGGCTGATGACGTCCTGCGCGCGCGGCGCGCAGGACGGGCATAAAAAACGTGGACGAAAAAAAAGCGCGGTCTGGCGCGCTTTTTTCTCTTTTAGCAGACAAGCGGAGCCGACCTGTTCAGTATCCCGCCGAAGTGGTAGTTCGGAACATATTGATCAACTCCTGAATCTTGGTAGGCGCGATTGGATTCGAACCAACGACCCCCACCATGTCAAGGTGGTGCTCTAACCAACTGAGCTACGCGCCTGCTGAAGTCCCGCATTATAGGCACTGCAAAAATCTTGTCAAAGACTTTTTGCAGTGCACCGCACGTTTCATTTCTTCAGGCGCGTCACCGCAAACAGAATCACGAACGCGCCGACGACAGCACCAATGAAGCCGGCACCTTCGCCGGCATGGTAGATGCCCAAGGCCTGACCGCCATAGGTCGCCACGAGCGAACCGGCAATGCCGAGCAAGGCGGTCATGATGAGCCCCAGCCCATCCTTGCCCGGATGCAGCAGGCGTGCGACCAAGCCAACGATGAGACCGATGAGGATGGTGTAGAGGATGCCCATGAGATTTTCTCCTTCTTGGCTCGATTTACGCTGCGCCGGCCGTATCTTCGGCTGGCCAGGCTTCCAGGAATGCCTTCCAGTGGGGCGCTTCCAGCCGGCCCAACGCCTCTCGCACAACCCGCTTTTCCGCCGCCCAGGATGGGGCATCGAGGTGCCCGCGCATGCGCTCGAAGCGCAGGTATACCAGATAAGTATTAACCACGTCGGTTTCACAGTAGTCGCGGATCTCCGCGATCCGCCCCTCCTGCCACGCCTGCCAAACCGCTGAGCCGTCCATGCCGAGCTTGCCAGGGTAGCCCATGAGCTTGGCGAGGTCGTCGAGGGGCGCGTTCGCGCGCGGCTGATACATCGCCAGCAGGTCCATCAGGTCGAGATGACGGCTGTGATAGCGGCTGATGTAGTTGTTCCACTTGAAATCGCGTGAGTCGTGATAGTCGCCCTCGCCCTGATCCCAGTATCGCGGGGCGGACACACCATGCATCATGCCGCGGTAATGCAGCACCGGCAGGTCGAAGCCGCCACCGTTCCAGGAAACGATCTGCGGCGAGTATCGTTCGATGCCGTCGAAAAAGCGCTGGATGATCTCGCCTTCGCTGGCATCCGGCTCGGAGAGCGAGAACACACGAAAGTGCTGGGCATCACGCAGCACACACGAGATCGTCACCACCCGTTGCAAGTGGTGCGGCAGGAAGTCGTTGCCATGGCTGGCGCGCCGCTGCTGGAACGCCCATTCGGCGACCTCGTAGTCGGACAGTTCGGCCGGCAGATCCTCCAGCGCCCGAATACCGGCCACATCGGGAATGGTCTCGATGTCGAAGATCAGGACTGGCATTACTTGCGTGCCCACCCGCCGCCGGTCTGCACCCACCAGCCCGCTTGGGCGCGGTCGATCCATCGCTGGGCGAACGTTCGGCGCACATCGGCTTCCCATTCCGGATGGCCGTTGGCGCGCGCGATTTCCCGGTACAGGGCGGACCGGTCCGCATTCTCCGCGGCGATCAGTGCATTCACCTGACCGCGCTGCGCCAGCGGAACGCCGCCCGCGTCGCGGAGCGCCACGCTGCCGTCTGCCGCGAGACCAACCGCTCCCGAGGCATACAGCGGCGCAAGGCCCACATGGCGCTGCTGCATCGACTGTTTGAGCGCCGCGATGGCCGGGGTGTTGATTTCCAGATTGCCCTGGGCATGCGCGGCGCCGGCGAGCGACAGCACTGCCATCACGACGAACAGCCAATGCATGAGCACGGATGCGGGTTTCATTTCGTTCCTCCCTGGGTGTCCGGTGCTGCAGGCGCCTCGGGCGCAGCTTCACGCAATTGCCACACCTCGTCGATGATTCGGTCGGCAGCCTTCTCAGCGGCGGCGGCCGGAAAGTAGATGTTGATCGTGACGCAGGCGGACGCCGACAAAGCGACGACTGCGGCAAAAAGGTAGCGCGATGCGGGGTTCATGTGCTCGTCCTGCAGGTTGCGGGTCAGTGCAGCTCGGGCGAGACGTTTTCGTCGATCACCCGCTGCAGACGATCGACCAGCTCGTTCCAGTCCACGCGCCGATTGTAGCCGATGACATCCAGCGCCGGGACGCCCCCTCCGCGCACGATCACAAAGCCACCGTCGCTGCGCTGCACGCCCTCCACGCCGCCCATGGCGCAAACCCCGTCGCGCAGCACACAGCGCAGAGCGAGTTCGCGGTAACCGAAGCTGTCGAAGAATCCGATCAATCCCCGCTGCAGCGCAGCCAGCGCGCCGGCACCGCCCAGCGCGCTGATATTCTCGACCGCACGCTGGCTGATGCGGCGTCGATACTCGCCCGGACTGCTGGCTATGCGCGCGTCGAAGGCCACCGGACACCAACGCGCCAGCTCGAGGCCACGCACATCCGCGTCAACGAATCCTGTGATGTTGCCGAAGCTGAAGGTTTCGGTGAGCTGATGCAGATCCAGATGGCGGGCCTCGATATCAGCGCTCAGGTGCGAAGCCACGCCAAAGGGCTCGAGCAGACGCAGACCGGTCGCCTGCAGGTAGCCATCGAACACGGAAACCACCAATGCCCCATCGAGCGCGATCTCCCCGGGATTCGCCCGCACCCCTGGCAGCGATGCCGAGAGCACGCCCGACATTTCCGGCAGGTCGAGCGCTGCGGTAAGCGCGCGCATCGAAACCGGCTCGATGACGACGCTCGCGCGACCTTCCCAGTGCCCGGCCCCGCGCTTGAGCCCGAACTCGTCGATGACCAGCGCGCCATCCAGGAGGGGGATCTCCATGCGAGCGAAGGATGCGTGTTCGGGCGCCAGATGCGCCTCGATAGAGAAGGCGCCGAGTGCGAGCTTCTCCCAATACCCGCCGCCGACCGCCACCCGCATCTCCGTGGGCTGCGTTCGCGACCAGGAACCACCGCCAACCAGCGGCCCAAGCCCCACACCTTCGCCGCCTGCGGCGCCGCGAAGCCCGAGCACCGCCTCATCGAGCTGCAGCGTCAGCCCCTCCACAACACCTGCGCGCATCTCGAGCCTGACATCTGCACGCCCACTGAAGCGCAACCTGTCCACCTGCGCGGGAAACAGCAGGGGCGCCAGCCAGCGCTTCCCCGCCCGGTCGAGGTCGATGCCCTGCAAGGAAAACTCCAGTCGCTCAAGCCCAGGTGGATCCAACACAAATGCGGACTCGGCACGCACACGCTCCACGCCGTCGACCGCGAGCACCGCCTCATGGACCCGCAATCTCCCTGCGTGCAGCGTGCCGCGAGCCTCCAGTGCGGGTCCGGACTCCAGGTACAGAGGATGCACGTAGGCTGCGCCAGCCACCCAGCGCGCACCGACCGACCAGGACCAGGCGCTGCCCTGCTCCGTTGCATCCAGGTGCACCGCAAACGCGAGCGCCTCCGCGGCAAGGAGCCCATCCGCGGATGCGAAGCCGCCCTCCTCCAGTTGTGCATTCAGCGTCAGCCGCCTTCGTGCGGGATCCCAGGCCACCGCGCCATTCAGCTTCGCAACCGGATTCAGTCCCTTCAACTGCACCGGGAGTGCTCCAGCGAAAGGTGCGGCCACGGCAAGCAGTGCATCCAACTCCACACCAGAGAAAAGCACGCTTGTCGCACCCGTGCGGTCGAGCGCTGCTTCGATCAGACCGTCACCGAGCCGGGCGACCACACGGACATCACCACGCTCGAAGGCTGCCTCGACCGCAAACCGGAGCGGTAGCACCTTTCCATCGAGCTGAAGTCGTCCCTCGTCGCAGCGAAAACCCTGCACATCCAGGCGGGCGCTGGCGCAGCGCAACGTTGGCGCCGACCACTCACGGCCCGCAAACCGCGCGCTGCGCGCCCTCAGCAGCAGCGTGCCATCGGCCTCGAAGCGCAGTTGCAGACCACCCATCGTGGCGACCGGATGCCGGATCTCACCGATCTCCAGCGCAATGCGCTGCACACCCCAAACGCCGCCGGCCCACAACACGCAGGCGAGCAGCGCGAGCCAACCCCACGTGCCGCGCACAGGCACGCGCCCGCTCTGCGCTCGCTCAGGCCGGAAAGACACCTGTGGACAGATAGCGGTCGCCGCGGTCGCACACTATGGACACGATCACCGCGTTCTCGACCTCGGCGGCGAGGCGAAGCGCCACATGCATCGCACCACCGGAAGAAATGCCGGCAAAGATGCCTTCCTCACGCGCGAGTCGTCGCGTCATATCCTCCGCATCGGCCTGACTCACCGGCTCGAAGCGATCGACCCGCGGACGCTCGAAGATCTTCGGCAAGTAGGCCTCGGGCCACTTCCGGATGCCCGGTATCTGCGAGCCTGGCTCAGGCTCGCAGCCCACGATGCAGATCTCCGGATTCCGTTCCTTCAGGAAACGCGAAGTCCCCATGATGGTGCCCGTCGTCCCCATGGAGCTGATGAAGTGCGTGATCCGCCCACCCGTCTGCTCCCAGATCTCGGGGCCGGTGCCTTCGTAATGCGCGATCGGGTTGTCCGCATTGGCGAACTGATCAAGGATGATGCCACGCCCCTCGTCACGCATCCTCTCGGCGATGTCGCGCGCCATTTCCATGCCACCCGAGGCCGGAACCAGCACGAGTTCCGCACCGAAGGCGCGCATCGTCTGGCGGCGCTCGATGCTCTGATTCTCCGGCATGACCAGAATCATGCGATAGCCACGCATGGCCGCTGCCATCGCGAGGGCGATGCCGGTGTTGCCGCTCGTCGCTTCGATCAGGGTATCGCCGGGCTTGATCACCCCGCGCGCTTCCGCACGCATCACCATGGAAAGTGCGGGGCGATCCTTGACCGAGCCGGCAGGGTTGTTTCCTTCCAGCTTGGCCAGGATCACATTGTTGCGTCCTGCGTTGATGCGCTTGAGACGCACCAGCGGCGTGTGCCCGACGTAATCTTCCAGCGTCCTGAATTCCATTTTTGCCCTGTCGAGTGGAGTTCGTCGGCGCGAGATCGCCCGACAGGCCCACCGGGTTCGCCGCGCTTCAAGGCGTCAGGTCGAACTCTTCGGTGCGCCGGGGTGGATAGGTTTCCCAGCCACCGCAGGCTGGGCATCGCCAATGGAACTGGCGCGCCTTGAAACCGCAAGCGTCGCAGCAATAGCGTGCGACCCGGCGGGTGTGGCCATGGATGAGTTGCTTGACGAGTTCGATGTCGCTGCGCTGCTCGGCAGGTGCCGCAAGGACCGCCGCCTCAAGCAGCTTGTCGAGCCCGAGCAGGGTCGGGTTGCGGCGCAATTCCTCGCGCACGAGTTCATACGCCGCCCTGGGCCCTTCACGCTCCAGTTCCCAATGGAAAAGCTCGTCGAGCAGATCGAGCGAGGGGTGCGCGGCAAGCCAGGCGCGCAGAAGCTGATGACCCTCGCCTAACCGCCCCAGCCTGCCGTAGGCGTCCATGATGCGCTCGGCAACCAGCGAGAGGTAGACGGGGCTCTGATTCTCGATACGCTTCCAGGCCTCGAGCGCCTCCGCATCCCGCCCCTGCGCCGCGTGGAGGTCGCCGAGCAGAATGCTCGCGCGCACGCTCTGTCGATTGACGGCGAAGGCGTCCTCGACGTGGCGCCGAGCGTCCTCGAAACGCGAATTCGCCATGGCGTTTGCGGCGAGCTCGCAGTGGAAGTTCGCCATTTCGCTGCGCCACATCACGCCTTCATGCTCGGGCAGGGCCCGCGCGACTTCGATCGCTTTTGCCCAGTCCTTCTCCTGCTGGTAGATCTCGAGCAGGTAGCGCAGGGCGACGTCGTTTGCACGCGTCTCGCGCAGGCGCAAAAAGGCCGCTTCCGCACGATCGAGCAGACCGGCCTTGAGGAAGTCCTGGCCGAGTTCGCCAAGCGCCTGCAGGCGGTGCTCCTCGCTGATGTCCTCGCGATCCACAAGCAACTGGTGGATGCGTATCGCGCGGTCAGTCTCCCCTCGGCGGCGAAAGAGGCTACCGAGAGCGAAGTGGAGCTCGACCGTCTGCGGGTCGATGCGGACCGCCTCGACGAAGGCGTCGATCGCCTTGTCCGGCTGCTCGTTGAGCAAGAAGTTCAGCCCGCTTAGATAGGAGCGCGGTAGCGCTCGGGACTCCTGCACCACCTGGCGGATGTCGATCCGTGCCGCGAGCCAGCCGAGACCGAAGAACAGCGGCAGCGCAAGCAACCACCAGAGTTCGATTTCCATGCTGCGATCAGGGCACCGGTGTCTGGGCTTGTGCGCCGGAGACAACGACCTCGGTGGAAGCCTTCGAGCGCTCCGCCAGTTCGAGTTGGCGGCGCAGCCGGGAAATCTCGCGGCGCTGGCGCACGAGCGATGCAAGCGTTGCCGTCACACCCATCAAGGCGCCGGCCGCAAAGCTCACCAGAATCACGAATACGAGAGGCAACTGCCACTGGTTGCCGAAGAAGAAGTTCAGCGTGACCAGATGGTCGTTCTTGATCGCGAACCCGAACAGCAGAAAGAACAGCAGCAGGCGGATGAACCAGATGATTGCGCGCATGGCCGGCATTATCCCCGAGCGATGAACAAAAAAGAAGGCGACCTCGGTCGCCCCTCATTATTGCCTGTAAAACCGATCGCCGCGCGGTCAATTTCCGCCGACGTCCACCCTTTCGCGCAATTCCTTGCCCGCCTTGAAGTGCGGAACGTATTTTTCCGGCACATGGACCTTCTCGCCGGATTTCGGATTGCGCCCCGTACGGGGCGGACGATAGTTCAGCGCAAAGCTACCAAACCCGCGGATTTCGATGCGATCACCGCGCGCAAGCGCATCGGTCATCGCATCGAGAATCATCTTGACCGCGTAATCGGCGTCCTTGGCGACCAGTTGGGGAAAACGCTCCGCCAGCCGGACGATCAGCTCCGATTTGGTCATGACCGGTCGGATTACTGCTTCTGCTCGTTCAGCTTGGCCTTGAGCAGAGCGCCCAGGTTGGTCGTACCCGCCGAAGCAGCACTCTCCGAAGCAAGCTTGTTCATGGCCTCGGACTGCTCCGCCTGATCCTTGGCGCGGATCGACAGGCTGATCGAGCGGCTCTTGCGATCGACGTTGATCACAAGGGCCTCGACCTCGTCACCTTCCTTAAGCATGGTGGTCAGGTCATCGACGCGGTGCGGAGCGGCTTCCGAAGCGCGCAGATAGCCCTCGACTTCGTCGCCCAGCGAGATCACGGCACCACGCGCCTCGACCGACTTCACCGTGCCGCGCACGAGGCTGTTCTTCTCGTGGGTGGCGATGAAGTTGGTGTAGGGGTCACCCTCGAGCTGCTTGATGCCGAGCGAGATGCGCTCGCGCTCGACGTCGATCGCCAGCACCACGGCCTCGACCTCGTCGCCCTTCTTGAACCTGCGCACGGCGTCTTCGCCGGACTCACTCCAGGACAGGTCGGACAGGTGCACCAGACCATCGATGCCGCCTTCCAGGCCGATGAACACGCCGAAGTCAGTGATCGACTTGATCTGGCCGCGGACCTTGTCGCCCTTCTTGTGGTTGATGGCGAAATCGTCCCACGGGTTGGACATGCACTGCTTCATGCCCAGCGAGATGCGGCGGCGGTCCTCGTCGATCTCGAGGATCATCACCTCGACTTCGTCGCCCAGCTGGACGACCTTGGTCGGGTGGATGTTCTTGTTGGTCCAGTCCATTTCGGACACGTGGACCAAGCCCTCGATGCCCTGCTCGACTTCAACGAACGCGCCGTAGTCGGTGATGTTCGTGACCTTGCCGAACAGGCGGGTGCCCTGCGGGTAACGACGCGAGATGCCGACCCACGGGTCTTCGCCCAGTTGCTTGAGACCCAGCGAGACGCGGTTCTTCTCCTGGTCGAACTTGAGCACCTTGGCTTCGATCTCATCGCCGACCGACAGCACTTCGGACGGGTGACGGACACGGCGCCAGGCCAGGTCGGTGATGTGCAGCAGACCATCGATGCCGCCCAGGTCGACGAACGCACCGTAGTCGGTGATGTTCTTGACGATACCCTTGATAACGGTGCCTTCCTTGAGGGTGGAGAGCAGCTTCTCGCGCTCTTCGCCCATCGACTCTTCCAGCACGGCGCGGCGCGAAACGACCACGTTGTTGCGCTTGCGGTCGAGCTTGATGACCTTGAATTCGTATTCCTTGCCTTCGTACGGCGTGGTGTCCTTGACCGGACGCATGTCGACCAGCGAACCCGGCAGGAAGGCGCGGATGCTGTTGGTCATGACGGTCAGACCACCCTTGACGCGACCGGTGATGACGCCCTTGACCAGGGTGCCGTCGTTGAGCGCCTTCTCGAGATCGTTCCAGGCGGCGATGCGCTTGGCCTTGTCACGCGACAGACGGGTTTCACCGAAACCATCTTCCAGAGCATCGATGGCGACGTGGACGAAATCACCGACGTTGGCCTCGAGTTCGCCGCGGTCGTTGCGGAACTCCTCGATGGGCACGTAGCTTTCGGACTTCAGACCGGCGTTGACGACGACGAAGTTCTGATCGATGCGCACGACTTCGGCGGTGATGACTTCACCGGCGCGCATTTCCTGGGTGGCAAGGCTTTCCTCGAAGAGGGCGGCAAAACTTTCTTCGAAGGCGGGGGTGGCGTTGGACATAAAGGGATGATTTCCGGCACCGCCGTGGGACGGCAAACATGGTTGGTTCAAGAAAAAAAGCGCCGGAGCCCACGCTCCCGCGCGTTTTCGTTCAACCGGCGGCCTATGCTTTCTCGGCGACGAGATCGAGCACGAAACCGACCGCTTGCTCGACATTCCGTTCGGTGGTGTCAAGCAGCACGGCATCCGGCAGCTTCATCAGGGGCGCGACAGGCCGGGTGGCGTCACGCGCGTCCCGTTCCTGCAGGTCCTTCAGAAGACTTTGCATATTAGCAGGCAATCCCTTTTCGATCAACTGCTTATAACGACGTTCGGCGCGTGCCTCGGCAGAAGCCGTCAGGAAGACCTTGAGACCGGCATCGGGGAAGATCACCGAGCCCATGTCGCGCCCTTCGGCGACCAGGCCAGGGGCCACGCGGTAGTCCCGCTGGCGGTCGAAGAGGGCTGCACGCACGGCGGGTAACGCAGCCACCCGGGAGGCCCCGACCGAGCAGGTTTCGGAGCGGATCGCATCGGTGACATCGCAGTCCGTCCCCTCGCCGAGCAACACCCGCCCTCCTTCGAAGCGCGCGGGCAGTCCCGCCGCAATCGAGGCCACTGCGGCTTCGTCCTCCAGCGCAACGCCTTTGCGCAGCGCGGCCAGCGCAACGAGGCGGTAGAGCGAGCCGCTGTCGAGGTAGTGCCAGCCGAGCGCTTCCGCCACCCGCGCCGCGACCGTACCCTTGCCCGATGCCGAAGGGCCGTCGATGGCCAGCACCGGCACCGGCCGGGCGACCTGCGCGAAGGCGTCGAAATAGCCCGGAAAGGTCTTGTTCACGCACTTCGGGTCGTTGATCCGCACCCGGCACCCGCCCAGGCTCACCAGCGAGAAGCACATCGCCATGCGGTGGTCGTCATAGGTGTCGATCGCTGCTGGCTGCACGCGCTGCGGGCGTTTCACCACCAGATGGTCGGGGCCCTCCTCCACCTCCGCACCCAGCTTGCGCAGCTCGGTCGCCATCGCGGCGATACGGTCGGTCTCCTTGACCCGCCAGCTGGCAATGTTGCGCAGCCGGCAAGGCCCGTCGGCAAACAGCGCAGCAACCGCCAGCGTCATCGCTGCGTCGGGGATATGGTTGAGGTCGAGGTCGAAGGCATTCAACTTGCCTCCCTCGGGGGCCGCGGCCTCGATCCAGTTCTCGCCAAGGGTGATGCGCGCGCCGAGTTGCTCCAGCGCCTCGGCAAAACGCACGTCGCCCTGGATGCTGGACCGGCCCACGCCCTCGACCCGCACGGGCCCGCCACCGATGGCACCCGCGGCGAGGAAGTAGGACGCAGACGAGGCATCTCCTTCCACGAACACCGTACCCGGGCTGCGGTAGCGCGCTCCGCCCGGCACCATGAAGCGCACCCAGCCTTGCTGCTCCACCTGCACACCGAAGCGCGCCATCAGCTCCAGTGTGATACGGATATAGGGTTTCGAGATCAACTCCCCGACCACCTCGATTGTGGTCTCGACGCCCGTGAGCGGCAGCGCCATCAGCAGGGCGGTCAGGAACTGGCTGGACACATCGCCCCGCACCTTCACCACGCCGCCGGGGCAGATCTCCGCCGGCTTCAGATGCAGGGGTGGATAGCCTTCATTCGCAGTGCACTCGATGTCGGCGCCAAGTTGACGCAGCGCATCGACCAGGTCGCCGATCGGCCGTTCGTGCATGCGCGGCACCCCGGACAGGCGGTACTCGCCACCGGAGAGCGCCAACGCGGCCGTCAGCGGCCGGAAGGCCGTGCCCGCATTGCCGAGAAAGAGGTCGCAACGCTTGGCCGGAAAAGCCCCGCCCGCCCCGCATACGCGATAGTTCAGGCTGTCACCGTCGCGCTGCCATTCGACCCCAAGGGCGCGCAGCGCTTCAAGCATGCGCTCCACGTCATCGGACAGCAGCAGATCGCGAATGTCCGTCTCACCTTCGGCGAGCGCAGCGAGCAGCAGCACACGGTTGGAGATACTCTTCGAGCCGGGCAGGCGAACCGTGCCTGCGGCACCCAGCATCGGGGGCAGATCGAGAAATTCCATCTTTACCTCAACAAGAAATCCTGCGTGCCTGCAATTCGGAGCACTCACACCCTCATTCGGCGTTGCGCACCGGTAGACCTTCGGCCCAGGCATTGCGAGCCGTGCGTGCCCGCTCGAATACCGCCTCCAGCGCGTCGCCATCGGACTCGACCAGCATCATGCGCAGGCGCCCAAGCTCGGCCAGGTAGGCATCGAGTTCCCCCAGCAGTGCAACACGGTTGGCGATGCAGATGTCCCGCCACATCTCCGGATGACTGCCGGCTATACGGGTGAAATCGCGAAAACCGCTGGCCGCATGCGAGAACAGCAGCGGCGCGTTGCTACGCCCCGCGAGATCATCGACCAGCCCGAAGGCCAGCAGGTGTGGCAGATGGCTGACCGCGGCAAAAACGCGATCGTGCTCCTGCGGCGTCATGCCGACGACCATCGCGCCACACGCCTCCCAGGCCGCGCGGACCTTCTCCACCGCGGCGGGCCGGCTCTCGGGCAGCGGCGTCAGCACGACCTTGCGCCCCATGTAGAGTTCTGCAAAGGCCGCTTCGACACCGCTCTTTTCCGCCCCTGCGATCGGGTGTGCCGGCACCACGTCGGGCAAGGCATCGCCCAGATGGCGCTCGATTGCAGCGACGACGTCACGCTTGGTGCTGCCGGCGTCAGTGACGATGGTGCCGGGTTGCAGATGCGGTGCCATCGCCGCCATCACACCATCCATCTGGCCGACCGGCGCAGCCAGCAGCACGATGTCCGCACCATCGAGCGCGCTCGCCCAGTCGTCGGCGATTTCGTCGATCACGCCCAGCGCCCGCGCACGCTCCAGAGGCTCACGCCGTCGACCGATGCCGACGATGCGCTCGACCGCCTGCGCCCGCCTCAATGCAAGCGCAAAAGATCCGCCAATGAGGCCGACGCCGCAGACGACGAGCTTGCCGATCAGAGCCATTCCGCCTCCGGTCAGGCGAGCGCCTGCTTGAGCGCCGCGATGAAGCGGGCGTTCTCTTCAGCCAGGCCGACCGAAACACGCAGCCACTGCGGCATGCCATAGGCGGCGATCGGCCGCACGATCACGCCCTGACGCAGCAACGCCTGATTGACGCCCACCGCGTCGCCGACCTTGAAGGTGACGAAGTTGCCCGCCGAGGGGATCCACTCGAGCCCCAACTCGCCGAACGCCGCGGTGAGTTGCGTCATGCCGCGGCGATTGACCTCGGCCGTGCGGGCGATGAACTCCTCATCGCCAAGCGCCGCCTCGGCCGCCGCCAGGCCCACCGACGACACGTTGAAAGGCTGGCGCACCCGGTTCATCAGATCGGCCACCGCGGGATGCGTCACGCCATAACCGACACGCAGGCCCGCCAGCCCGTATGCCTTGGAGAAGGTGCGCGACACGAGCAGATTGGGGAAGCGCGCCAGCCAGGCGATCGAGTCGTAGCGCTGTTCGGGCGCAAGATATTCGGTGTAGGCCTCATCCAGCACGACGAGCACGTGACGCGGGACGCCCTCGAGGAAGGCCTCGAGTTCAGCGCCGCCGAGGAAGGTGCCGGTGGGGTTGTTCGGGTTGGCGACGAAGACCACCCGGGTCTCGGGGCGGATCGCTGCGGCCATGGCGTCGAGGTCATGACCGAAATTCTTCGCCGCCACCTCGATGCCGCGCGCACCGCGCGCATTCGTGGCAAGCGGATACACGGCGAAGGCATGACGCGAATAGACCGCCGACAGCCCCGGCGCGAGAAAGGCCTGCGAAACGAGCTCGAGAATGTCGTTCGAACCGTTGCCGACCACCAGTTGCTCGGGCTGCACACCGAGCGTGCGGCACAGCGCATTCTTGAGTGCGAAGGCGCCCCCGTCCGGGTAGCGTGCCACATCGGATACGGCGGCAATCGCGGCTTCGCGCGCCCTCGGGCTCATGCCGAGCGGGTTCTCATTGGAGGCGAGCTTGACGATGTCCGACTCGGCGATGCCCATCTCACGGGCAAGCTCCGAGATCGGCTTGCCGGGTTGATAGGCCATGATTGCACGGACATAGTCGGGGGCAAGGCTGGCAACGCTCATTGTCTTCTCCTGCTGAGGTTCGCGCGCTGGTCGCGAACCGGGTGGTGTCCGGATCCGGGTCGACTGCAGCGCCGGGGACGGCGACGCCCCCGGGCAGGCTCAGATCGCCGCGACCGGGTAGGAACCGATGATCTTCACGAACGCGGCGCGTTCACCGAGTTCACTCAGTGCTGCAGCGACCGCAGGATCCTCGCGGTGGCCGTTGATGTCGGCGTAGAACACGTACTCCCACAGCCCGGAGCGCGCCGGGCGCGACTGCAGCTTGGTCATGTCCACTCCGTGACGTGCCATCGGCTCGAGCAAGCCGTGAATGGCCCCGGGGCGATTGGGCGACGAGAACACCAGCGATGTCCGGTCATGACCCGAAGGCCCTGCATCGTGATCTGCGATGACCAGGAAACGCGTGGTGTTGTTGGGGTCATCCTCGATATTGGGCGCGAGAATGTTGAGCCCATACAGCTGTGCCGCCGCTTCGCCGGCGATGGCGCAGGACTCGGAGTCCTCGGCGGCCATGCGCGCCGCCTCGGCGTTGCTCGCAACAGGAATGCGCGGGAGGTGCGGCAGGTTGCGGTTGAGCCACTCATGGCACTGCGCCAGCGACTGCGCGTGCGAATAGATGCGCCGCGCGGCGCCGATGCCGTCCGCGCGCGACATCAGCTGCTGGTGGATGCGCAGGCGCACCTCGCCGCAGACCTTGAGCGGATTGGCAAGCAGCAGGTCGAGCGTGCCACCGACGGCGCCCTCGGTGGAATTCTCCACCGGCACCACCCCGTAGTCGGCATTGCCGGCCTCGACCGCGCGGAAGACATCATCAATCGCCGCCATCGGCATGAAGTTGGGTGCGGAGCCGAAATGCTTGCGGCTCGCGCTCTCCGAGAACGTGCCGGCGGGGCCAAGGTAGGCCACGCGCAGCGGCTGCTCGAGCCCGAGGCACGCCGACATCACCTCGCGGAAGATGGTCTTCACCGCATCCGCGGAAAGCGGACCGGGGTTGAGCTCGGCCAGGCGGCGCAACACCTGGGCCTCGCGCTCGGGGCGGTAGTACATCACCCCGCGCTTGATCTCGCCCACGCGCTGCGCGCAGCGCGCGCGCTCGGCGAGGCGGGCGAGGATCTCCTCGTCGATGCGGTCGATCTCGTTGCGCAGTTTCAGCAGTTCGTCGCTCATGCTCGGCCCGTGGCCCCTCCGGCTTGCATCCTGTTTTCGTTCCGTATTTCCGTGCGGCCCTGCCTGTGCCCACCCGACTTCAACCGCGGCGGGCGGCGAAATCGTGCATGAAGCGCACCAGGGCCTGCACGCCCTCGAGCGGCATCGCGTTGTAGATCGACGCGCGCATGCCGCCGACCGACTTGTGTCCCTTCAGCTGCACCAGCCCGGCGGCCTTCGATTCGGCGAGGAAGGCTTCGTTGAGCGCCTCGTCCTTCAGGAAGAAGGGCACGTTCATGCGCGAGCGGCAGGCCGGGTCGATGCGATTCTCGTAGAAATCGCTGGCGTCGAGGAAGTCGTACAGCAGCCTTGCCTTGGCGACGTTCTGTGCCTCGATCGCAGCCACCCCGCCCTGGCGCTTGAGCCACTGGAAGACAAGGCCGGCGATGTAGATACCGTAGGTGGGTGGAGTGTTGTACATCGAGCCGTTGTCCGCCACGGTCTTGAAGTCGAAGGCGGTGGGACAGTGCGGCATCGCCCGCCCGAGCAGGTCCTCGCGCACGATCACGATGGTCAGCCCCGCGGGGCCGATGTTCTTCTGCGCCCCACCGAAGATCAGGCCGTACTTCGACACGTCGATCACGCGCGACAGGATGTGCGAGGACATGTCCGCCACCACCGGCACCTCGCCGCGGCCGACCTGTGCGAGGTCGGGCTCGAAGGGATACTCGAGGCCACCGATGGTCTCGTTGGTGCAAGTGAACACGTAGGCGGGATCGGCGGAAAGCTTCCACTCCGCTATCGCGGGCACGGTCGTGAAGCCACCCGCCTCAGACGACGCGGCGATGTTCACCTCTGCGTACTTGCGCGCCTCCTTCTGCGACTTCTGCGACCACGCGCCGGTGACCACGTAATCGGCCACGCGCTTGTCGCCCATCAGGTTCATCGGGATGATCGCGTTCTCCGCGATCGCCCCGCCCTGCATGAAGAGGACACGGTAGTTGGCCGGCACCGCAAGCAGCTCGCGCAGGTCGGCCTCCGCCTGCGCAGCAATGGCGGTGAACTCCTTGCCGCGATGGCTCATCTCCATCACGCCCATGCCGGCGCCATGCCAGTCCAGCATCTCTGCGGCGGCCTGACGCAACACTTCTTCAGGCAGCGCCGCAGGGCCGGCGCTGAAGTTCCACACGCGGCTCATCAGGCCTCTCCTTCGTCTCCGGCCGCCGGGGATCCACCCTCGCCCGACGCGGGGTTCGAACCCGCGTCACCTGCAGCCTCGTCATCCTCTTCGGCGCCGTCACCGTTGACACGCATGCTCTCGTCGGACTCCGACTCGGCCACCTTCTCCACGCTCGCGAGGTACGTGCCGTCGTCGAGGTTGATCAGCGTCACGCCCTGGGTCGAGCGCCCCATCTCACGGATGCTCTCCACGCCTGTGCGAATCAGCACTCCACCGGTGGAGATCAGCATGATCTCGTCGCTTGGCTCGACCAGCACCGCAGCGACCAGCTTGCCATTGCGATCACTGGTCTGGATCGCGATCATGCCCTTGGTGCCACGGCCGTGGCGGGTATACTCGGCGACCGGCGTGCGCTTGCCGAAACCGTTCTCGGTCGCGGTCAGCACCGACTGCGACTCATCCTTGGCCACCAGCATGGCGATCACGGCCTGGCCGTCCTCGAGCATCATGCCGCGTACGCCGCGTGCCTCGCGTCCCATCGGGCGCACGTCGGTCTCTGCGAAGCGCACGGCCTTGCCGGCGTCGGAGAAGAGCATCACGTCGCACTGGCCGTCGGTGATGGCCACGCCAATCAGGTGGTCGCCGTCATCCAGGTTGACCGCGATGATTCCGGCCTTGCGCGGGTTGGAGAACGCGGTCAGTGCGGTTTTCTTGACCGTACCTTCCGAAGTCGCCATGAACACGAAGTGCTCTTCGTCGAACTCCTTGATCGGCAGCACCGCGGTGATCTTCTCACCTTCGAGCAGCGGGAAGAGGTTCACGATGGGCTTGCCACGCGAGTTGCGCGTGCCCTCGGGCACCTCGTATACCTTGAGCCAGTAGCAACGGCCGCGGCTGGAGAAGCAAAGCACGGTGTCGTGCGTGTTGGCGACGAAGAGGTGGTCGATGAAGTCCTCGTCCTTCATCGAGGTGGCCTGCTTGCCGCGGCCGCCACGGCGCTGGGCGCGGTAGTCGGCGAGCGGCTGGCGCTTGAAGTACCCGGTGTGCGACAGGGTGACGACCATGTCTTCCGGCGTGATCAGATCCTCGATGTTGATCTCGGCGGTGTTCATCACCAGCTCGGAGCGGCGAGGATCGCCAAACTGGTTGCGCACCGCGGTGAGCTCCTCGACGATGATCGCGGTGATGCGCTCAGGGCGGGCGAGGATATCGAGCAGGTCGGTGATGACGTCCATGACCTCGCGGTATTCGCCGACGATCTTGTCCTGCTCGAGGCCGGTGAGGCGCTGCAGGCGCAGCTCGAGGATGGCCTGGGCCTGGGTCTCGGACAGGCGATAGCCCTGTGCCTGCAGCCCGTATTGCGGATCGAGCCCTTCCGGGCGGTAGCTGTCGGCGAGCGCGCGCGACAGCATCTCTTCGACCAGCGCCGAGCGCCACTCGCGCGCCATCAGCCCGCGCTTGGCGTCCGCGGGCGTGGGTGCGGCCTTGATGAGAGCGATGATCTCGTCGACGTTGGACAGCGCCACCGCAAGGCCTTCGAGGACGTGACCCCGGTCGCGCGCCTTCTTCAGCTCGAAGATGGTGCGGCGGGTGACGACCTCGCGCCGGTGCTCGAGGAAGCACACCAGCATCTGCTTGAGGTTCAGCAGGCGCGGCTTGCCGTCAACCAGCGCCACCATGTTCATGCCGAAGCTGTCCTGCAGCTGGGTGTGCTTGAAGAGCTTATTGAGCACCACCTCGGGCATCTCGCCGCGCTTCAACTCGATGACGAGGCGCATGCCCGACTTGTCGGACTCGTCGCGGATCTCGCTGATGCCCTCGATCTTCTTCTCGTTGACCAGCTCGGCCATGCGCTCCTGCAGGGTGCGCTTGTTCACCTGGTAAGGCAGCTCGTCGACGATGATCGCCTGGCGATCGGTCTTGCCGATCGGCTCGAAGTGGGTACGGGCACGCATGATCACGCGCCCACGGCCAGTGCGGTAGCCCTCGCGCACGCCATGCAGGCCATAGATCAGACCGGCGGTCGGAAAGTCCGGCGCCTGGATGATGTCGATCAGCGCCTCGATGTCTGTGTCGGGCTCGGCGAGCAGCTTCAGGCAGGCCTCGACCACCTCGCCCAGGTTGTGCGGCGGAATGTTGGTCGCCATGCCCACCGCGATTCCGCTCGAACCATTGATGAGCAGATTGGGAATGCGGGTGGGCAGAACCAGCGGCTCCCTCTCGGAACCATCGTAGTTCGGGCCGAAGTCGACCGTTTCCTTTTCGATGTCGGCCAGCAGCTCGTGACCGATGCGCGCCATGCGGATTTCGGTGTAACGCATCGCCGCCGCGTTGTCGCCATCGACGGAGCCGAAGTTGCCCTGACCATCGACCAGCATGTAGCGCAGCGAAAAGTCCTGCGCCATGCGCACGATGGTGTCGTACACCGCGGTGTCGCCGTGCGGGTGGTACTTACCGATGACGTCGCCGACGATACGCGCAGACTTCTTGTACGCGCGATTCCAGTCGTTGGACAACTCGTGCATTGCGAACAGCACGCGCCGATGCACCGGCTTGAGGCCATCGCGCGCATCGGGCAGCGCACGCCCCACGATCACGCTCATCGCGTAATCGAGATAGGAGTGGCGCATCTCCTCTTCGAGGCTGATCGGCAGGGTTTCCTTGGCGAACTGGGTCATGCTTGCAGGCGGACGAGCCGCGAAAACCAAAACACGTGATCTTACCACGCACGGAGGGCATCAGCCGCCCTGCCCTGGCGCGGCAGAAGCGCCCTCCGGATGGCACACGGCAGCCCAAAGCTTCGGCCACCGATTTCTTGCTGGCAGCTCTTGAAATCCAGCGCGTCATCCCCAGCTACCGGACTGTTTCGGATCAACAGGGAGCACGACCGACATGCAGGACCCCAATCAGGCCAGCCCGAACACGACCGAGCACGAGCTCGCCCAGACCCAGGACACCCATGCCCAGTCAGGAGTGGAAGCTGGCCATGCCACACAGGACGCTTCCCCGGAACGCGGCATCGACAGCATGCCCGGCATCGAGGAAGCGCTGCGCCAAGCTGAACTGAAGGCTGCGGAGCACCACGACGCCTGGCTGCGCGCCAAGGCCGAGACCGAGAACGTGCGCCGCCGCGCGCAGGAGGACATCGTCAAGGCGGGCAAGTTCGCAGCCGAGAAGTTCGCCACCGCGATGCTGCCGGTCAAGGATAGCCTGGAGGCTGCGCTCGCCACGGAGAACCAGACCGTCGAAACCCTGCGTGAAGGCGTCGAGCTCACCCTGAAGCAACTGGTCGCGGCATTCGAGAGCGCCAGCCTTGCCGAGGAGAACCCCCTCGGCCAGAGGTTCGACCCGAACAAGCACCAGGCAATCAGCATGGTCGAGGCCGACGCCGAGGCCAACACGGTGGTGACTGTGCTGCAGAAGGGCTATCTACTCAGCGAGCGCGTGATCCGTCCCGCCATGGTGATGGTCTCGAAGGGCAAGAGCCAGTAGGCCTCGTCAGGTTTTTCGTGCGGCGCGCTTGAAAGCCGGGCAAGCCGCCCCATATTCGAAGCAGACTGGCGCACCCACCGCTGCGCGCCCCAGATACAGACTGAACAGACTAAAGAGGAACACTCATGGGCAAGATCATCGGCATCGACCTCGGCACCACCAACAGCTGCGTCTCCGTGATGGAAGGCGGCAAGCCGAAGGTCATCGAGAACTCCGAAGGCGCACGCACCACGCCTTCCATCGTCGCCTACGCAGAAGACGGCGAGATCCTGGTGGGCGCGCCGGCCAAGCGCCAGGCAGTCACCAACGCCAAGAACACCCTGTTCGCGATCAAGCGCCTCATCGGCCGTCGCTTCGAGGAGAAGGAAGTGCAGAAGGACATCGCGATGATGCCCTTCACGATCTCCAAGGCCGACAACGGCGACGCCTGGGTGGAAGTGCGCGGCAAGAAGATCGCGCCGCCGCAGGTGTCCGCCGAGATCCTGCGCAAGATGAAGAAGACCGCCGAGGACTACCTCGGCGAGGAAGTCACCGAGGCGGTCATCACCGTGCCGGCCTACTTCAACGACAGCCAGCGCCAGGCCACCAAGGACGCCGGCCGCATCGCCGGTCTGGAAGTCAAACGCATCATCAACGAGCCCACCGCCGCCGCGCTCGCCTTCGGCATGGACAAGAAGCCGGGCGACTCCAAGATCGCAGTGTATGACCTCGGCGGCGGCACCTTCGACATCTCGATCATCGAGATCGCCGATCTCGACGGCGAGCACCAGTTCGAAGTGCTGGCCACCAACGGCGACACCTTCCTGGGTGGCGAGGACTTCGACCAGCGCATCATCGACTACATCGTCACCGAGTTCAAAAAGGAACAGGGCGTCGATCTCAAGAACGACGTGCTCGCGCTGCAGCGCCTGAAGGAAGCCGCCGAGAAGGCCAAGATCGAGCTGTCCTCGGGCCAGCAGACCGAGATCAACCTGCCGTACATCACCGCCGACGCCTCGGGCCCCAAGCACCTCGCGATCAAGATCACCCGCGCCAAGTTCGAGTCGCTGGTGGAAGAGCTGATCGAGCGCTCGATCGAGCCCTGCCGCATCGCGCTGAAGGACGCCGGCCTCAAGGTGTCCGACATCGACGACGTGATCCTCGTCGGTGGCCAGACCCGCATGCCCAAGGTCATCGACAAGGTGAAGGAATTCTTCGGCAAGGAGCCGCGCCGTGACGTGAACCCGGACGAAGCCGTGGCAGTGGGCGCCTCCATCCAGGGCGGCGTGCTGCAGGGCGAAGTCAAGGATGTGCTGCTGCTAGACGTGACCCCGCTGTCGCTCGGCATCGAAACCCTGGGCGGCGTGATGACCAAGCTGATCCAGAAGAACACCACGATTCCGACCAAGGCCTCGCAGGTGTTCTCGACCGCCGACGACAACCAGTCGGCCGTGACCATCCACGTGCTGCAGGGCGAGCGCGAGATGGCCTCGGGCAACAAGAGCCTGGGCCAGTTCAACCTGTCGGACATCCCGCCGGCGCCGCGCGGCATGCCGCAGATCGAGGTCACCTTCGACATCGACGCCAACGGCATCCTGCACGTGTCGGCAAAGGACAAGGCCACCGGCAAGGAGAACAAGATCAAGATCCAGGCCAACTCCGGCCTGTCGGACGACGAGGTCGAGCGCATGGTACGCGACGCCGAAGCGCACGCCGAGGAAGACAAGAAGGCGCACGAGTTGGTCGACGCTCGCAACCAGTGCGACGCGCTGGTGCACTCGACCCGCAAGGCGCTGACCGAGTACGGCGACAAGCTCTCCGAGGACGAGAAGTCCAAGATCGAGGCCGCGATGAAGGACGCCGAAGAGGCGATCAAGAGCGGTGACAAGGACAGCATCGAGGCCAAGAGCCAGGCCTTGGCGATGGCCGCGCAGAAGCTCGGCGAGCAGATGTACGCCCAGGCCGAAGGCGGCGCCCAGCCGGGTGCCGGCGCAGGCGGCCAGCAGGCCGGCGGCAAGGCCGACGATGCCGATGTAGTGGATGCCGAATTCACCGAAGTGAAGGACAAGAAGTAATCGTCACTCTGGCGAATCCTTCGCGGCCGAGCCCCGCCGGAGCCCTGCTCCGGTGCCGGCTCGGCCTTTGCTTGAGACCAGACTGAGCGAAGCACCATGTCCAAAAGGGATTACTACGAAGTCCTCGGCGTCAACCGCGACGCGGGCGACGACGAGATCAAGAAGGCCTACCGCAAGCTGGCCATGAAGTACCACCCGGACCGCAATCCGGACAACAAGGAGGCGGAGGAGAAGTTCAAGGAGGCCAAGGAGGCCTACGAGATGCTCTCCGACCCGCAGAAGAAGGCCGCCTACGACCGCTACGGCCACGCCGGCGTGGATCCGTCCATGGGCGCGGGCCCCGGCGCACAGGGCTTCGAGGGTGGGTTTGCCGACGCCTTCGGCGACATCTTCGGCGACCTGTTCGGTGGCGGCGGACGCGGCGGGCGCTCGAACGTCTATCGCGGCGCCGACCTGCGCTACAACCTTGAGATCACGCTCGAAGAAGCCGCGCGCGGCGCCGAGAAGACGATCCGCATCCCCACCGTCGAGGAGTGCGGCACCTGCCACGGCAGCGGCGCCAAGCCCGGCACCCAGCCCAAGCCCTGCCCCACCTGCAACGGCCACGGCCAGGTTCGCGTGCAGCAGGGCTTCTTCTCGATCCAGCAAACCTGTCCGAAGTGCCACGGCAGCGGCAAGATCATCCCTGACCCCTGCCGCGACTGCGGCGGCGCCGGCCGAGTGAAGAAGCAGAAGACGCTAGAGGTGAAGATCCCCGCAGGCATCGACGAAGGCATGCGCCTGCGACACGCCGGGCATGGCGAGCCGGGCGTCAATGGTGGACCACCGGGCGATCTCTACGTCGAGATTCACATCCGCAAGCATGCCGTTTTCGAGCGCGACCATGACGATCTGCACTGCGAGATGCCGATCAGCATCAGCACTGCGGCGCTCGGCGGCGAGATCGAGATCCCCACGCTGGACGGCATGGCACGGCTCAAGATTCCGGCCGAGACGCAGAGCGGCAAAGTATTCCGCCTGCGCGGCAAGGGCATCAAGAACGTGCGTAGCCACGTGCATGGCGACCTGATGTGCCATGTCGTGGTCGAGACCCCGGTGAACCTGACCGAACGCCAGAAGGAGTTGCTGCGGGAGTTCGAAGAGATCTCCAGCGGCAATGCCGACCGCCACAACCCGAAGGCCAAGGGTTGGATGGACAAGGTGCGCGACTTCTTCGGCACCTGAGCGTCGGCACGTAAAACCGCCCCTGTCCACCGGGGCGGATGAAAGCGGCCCGCGATTCACACCGAATCGCGGGCCGCTTTCATTGCGCGTGGCCGGCGGAACGCTCCGGCCGCAGGAAGACGATCAGGCCAGGCCTTCCGCCTGGTCGGGCAGCCAAACCTGTTCACCGTTCGGGCGGTAGGCCAGCAGGTGGGCGACGATGCCACCCTGGATCGACATGAGCATGGTTTCGAGCGCCTTTTGCACCGTGTCGTCGCTCGGCTCGCGCCCCGCCTGGCCGCTCAGGCAGCCGACGAACATCATGTCCCAGCTCTGACCGGTGTGGCGCGACTCCTCGACCAGCTCCTCGAAGCTCTGCAGTTCTTCCGGACGCTTGTCGACATACATCACCGGCACCAGCGCACCACCCTCGCCCTGCTCAAAGCTGGCGCGCTGCTCGGGCGTGGCGTTCTCGGGGAGTTCGGCGCGCGTGAACACCAGCAGCAGGCGCTGCGGCTCGGGTTGCTTGCGGGCGGCGTCGAGCAGGCTCTGGAAGCCGGTGATGATCATGTGCAGGTTCCTTATGCAGTGCGTGTGCGGTGCGGTTTGTGCAGATGCGTTGCGGCGCTGGAACGCCGCCTCAGGCGCGGCGCCAGGTGGTTCCGCCGGGGCCATCCTCGAGGATGACGCCCGCCTCGGTCAGCGCAGCACGGATGCGGTCGGCCTCGGCAAAGTTCTTCGCCTTCTTGGCGGCGGTGCGCTCGGCGATCCTGACCTCGATCACTTCGGCATCCAGCCCGCCCGCGTCCGGCGCCCCCGCCTGAAGGAAAGCCTGCGGCGCGCGGCCGAGCAGGCCGAGCACGCCCGCAAGCGCCTTCAGCTGCACCGCAAGCGCCGGCGAGGCGCCACGGTTGAGCTCGTTGGCAAGCTCGAACAACACGGCCACCGCCTCGGCAGTGTTGAAATCGTCGTCCATCGCAGCGCGGAAGCGCTTGGCGTGCGGCTCGTTCCAGTCGACCACGGCATCACCGTGCGCCGGCACGTTCTTCAAGGCGGTGTACAGGCGGGTGAGCGCGTTGCGGGCGTCTTCCAGGTGGGCGTCGGAATAGTTGAGCGCACTGCGATAGTGCGCCCGCAGGATGAAGAAGCGCACCACCTCGGGGTCGTACTTCTGCAGCACCTCGCGGATGGTGAAGAAGTTGCCGAGCGACTTCGACATCTTCTCGTCGTCGACGCGTACGAAGCCGTTGTGCATCCAGTAATTGACGAAGGCGTGACCATGCGCGCCTTCCGACTGTGCGATTTCGTTCTCATGGTGGGGAAACTGCAGGTCCATGCCGCCACCGTGGATGTCGAAGTGGTCGCCGAGCAGGTCCGAGCTCATCGCCGAGCACTCGATGTGCCAGCCGGGACGCCCCTCGCCCCAGGGCGAAGCCCACTTTACCTCCCCAGGCTCCTCGGTCTTGGCATGCTTCCACAACACGAAATCGAGTGGATCATTCTTGTCCTGCGCCACGTCCACGCGCTCGCCGGCGCGCAGTTCGTCGAGCGACTTGCCCGACAGCTTGCCGTAGCCGTCGAATTTGCGCACCGCGTAGCACACGTCGCGGTTCGCCGCGACGTAGGCGAGGCCCTTCTGCTCCAGGCGCGAGATCAGCGACTGCATCTGCGCAACGTAGTCCGTGGCGCGCGGCTCGTGCTCGGGGCGCAGAACGCCGAGCGCGTCTGCATCCTCATGCATTGCGGCGATGAAGCGGTCGGTGAGCTGGCGGATGCTCTCGCCGTTCTCCTGCGCGCGGCGGATGATCTTGTCGTCGATGTCGGTGATGTTGCGCACGTAAGTGACGTCCAGGCCACTTGCCCGCAGCCAGCGTGCCACCATGTCGAACACCACCATCACCCGCGCATGGCCGAGGTGACAGAAGTCATACACCGTCATGCCGCACACGTACATGCGGACCTTTCCGGGTTCGATGGGCTTGAAGACTTCCTTACTGCGCGAGAGCGTGTTGTAGATCGAGAGCATCGGTCCGGACGACAGAAGAGTACGGTGGTCGGAAGGTCGGGTACCAGCGCGGCGCCCCGCTGCGTGAGGGGCGCGCGATTGTGGGGGTGTGGGCTTGTTGCTAGAATTCCGCCTCGTTCCCGAACGCGGCCCCACCCTGGCAAGCGCGCGAGTATAGCACGCACGCAAAAGCCTTCTCCTCACGCCGCAAGGGCGCAGCATCCGGTGCATGCGCCCTCCAGCCCCCGGAGGTTCCATGAAGAAATACCTGTTCGCCCTCGCCGCTTCCGCCACCCTGACCATGCCCGCCCTTGCGGCCAACCCGATGGTCGAGATGAAGACCAATCAGGGCGAAATCGTCGTCGAACTCTACGCGGACAAAGCGCCGAAATCCGCCGAGAACTTCGTGCAGTACGTGAAGGACGGCTTTTACGACGGCACCGTCTTCCACCGCGTGATCGACGGCTTCATGATCCAGGGCGGCGGGTTCGACGCACAGATGAACCAGAAGGCCACCCGCGCCCCGATCGAGAACGAGGCGAAGAACGGCCTGCGCAACGAACCCGGCACGCTGGCGATGGCGCGCACCTCCGACCCGCACTCGGCCACCGCGCAGTTCTTCATCAACCTCAAGCCCAACACCTTCCTCGACTACCCGTCCCGAGACGGCTGGGGATATGCCGTGTTTGGCAAGGTCGTCCGCGGCATGGACGTGGTGGAGAAGATCGGCAAACTGGCCACCGGCAACCTCGGCATGCACCAGAACGTGCCACTCGAGCCGGTAGTCGTGGAGAGCGCCCGCCTGCTCGAAACCCCCGCCCCGGCCAGCAAGGCCAGCAAGTAGGCATCGACCTGCCCCGACGCCCGGCACACAGGGTGCCGGAACGACACGCGAATCACCCCAGGAGAGCATCACATGGCAGTCAAACTGCACACCAACCATGGCGTCATCACCCTCGAACTCGACGCTGAGAAAGCCCCGGCTACCGTGGCCAACTTCCTCGCCTACGTCGAATCCGGCCACTACGACAACACGATCTTCCACCGCGTCATCGACGGCTTCATGATCCAGGGCGGCGGCTTCGAGCCGGGCATGACCCAGAAGCCCACCGGCGAACAGATCAAGAATGAGGCCGACAACGGCCTCAAGAACGAGCGCGGCACGATCGCGATGGCGCGCACACAGGCCCCGCACTCGGCCACGGCACAGTTCTTCATCAACGTCGCCGACAACGAATTCCTCAACTACCGCTCGCCCGACCTGCAAGGCTGGGGTTACTGCGTGTTCGGCCGTGTCACCGAAGGGCTGGACGTGGTGGACGCCATCCGCAAGGTCAAGACCGGCTCGAGCGGCTTCCACCAGGACGTGCCGAAAGAGGACGTGGTCATCGAGCGCGCCGAAGTCGTCTGATCGTGCCCACCCGCGAACGCGCACCCGGTACCCCCTCCCAAAAGGGCGGGGGTACCGCAGCAATGCCGGAAGCCGCCCGCGCGGCACTTCCGGCATTGTTCATTTCCGACCTGCACCTGAACGAGGACGAACCGGCCAACGTCTCCGCCTTCCTCTCTTTCCTGCAGGGGCCAGCGCGCGAGGCCGCTAGCCTCTTCATCCTCGGCGACCTGTTCGAATACTGGGCGGGCGACGACGACCTGGAGACCCCTTTCAACGCCCGCATCGCCGCAGCGGTCCGGGCACTCGTCGACCGGGGAACTGCGGTCTTCTTCATGACCGGCAATCGCGATCTCCTCGCGGGCCCGAGGTTCGCCGCCGCGATCGGCGCCACCCTGCTCACCGACCCTGCCCCTGTGCGCTTCGGGACCGGAGCGCAAGCCCCGACGCTGCTGCTCGCCCACGGAGACGCGCTGTGCACGGACGATCTAGCCTACCAGGCCTTCCGCAAGCAGGTGCGCGACCCTGGGTGGCAAGCTGGCTTTCTCGCTCAGCCGCTGGCTGCGCGCAAGACCTTCATCGCCGGTCTGCGGCAGAAGAGCGAGGCGGCGAAGGCTGACAAGTCCTTGGAGATCATGGACGTCAATGCGGACGCCGTCGCGGCCTTGCTGCGCCAACACGGGTTCCCGGTGCTGGTGCACGGCCATACCCACCGCCCCGACACCCACCGCTTCACGCTCGACGGACATCCCTGCGAGCGGCGGGTGCTCCCCGACTGGCGCGGCGAGGCCTGCTGGCTGCGCTACGACGGCAGTTCGTTCACCGCAGCATCGACCGCTGCCGGCTGAGGCGGCGCCGGGCGAGGCTGCTCGGCCAGATGCTCGGGCGGCTCCCACAGCGAGCGATAGGTGGCACTGTAATCGAGCACTTTCTCGGACATGCTGGCAACGTGGTTGGGTGGCCGTGGCGCCCGCACCGGTCCGATCGCCGAGTAGCCCAGCCCGGCACGCCCGTCTTTCACCTGCAACCCTACCAGATCCAGGATGGTCGGCAGCATGTCGAAGTGGGTGACTTCCCGGGTATTCGCCGCAAGCTTGGCATCGTTCGAGATCAGCAGGTTGAACACACGGCGTTCGGGATTGCGCACCAGCTTCTGATACGAGGAATTGCCCATCGCCAGGTGGTCGCCCTGCACCACGATCGCGACGCGATCAAGCCAGCCACGGGCAATGATGTACTCCACGAACTCGGCCACCAGATCCGCGGTGCACTCAACGACCCCTTCGAAGCCCTCGTGGCCGCGGCGCGCGCATTCCGGCGACAGGTGACCATAGGGGTGATGAGTATCGATGGTCAGCACGGTGAGATTGAAGGGCTGCTTCGACTTCATCAGCTGCCCGAGTTCCGCGCGGGCACGGCGGAACAACGCATCGTCCCGCAGCCCCCAACCGCTCATCCCGGCCGGCGGCTCGCCCGCCTCGATCCACTCCTCCCGTCCCATCACGCGGTGGTAGCGATGGTCGTGAAAAAACTTGCCGACCCCCGCGAAGGCTAGGCTAGAGCCATTCAGGAACACGTTGCGGTAGCCCTCTGCGGCAAGGAGATCGCCCAGGCAGCGCGCACGCGGCAGGTAGCGCTCCACCTTCTCGCCCTGAACGTTGCCGCCGAACATCGCGATCGATTTCAGGGGAACGCCGCACTGGGTAGAGACGAGGCTGGCGATCGTGAAGTGCGCTCCCATCAACTCGCGATAGCTGTCGAAGGAGACCACGCCCGGTCGGGACTTCAGCGCATTCAGTCGGTGCAGCAGGTCGTGGCCGAACAGGGCCGGATCGGAATAGCTCGTCTCCAGGCTTTCGACATAGATCAGCACCAGGCTCTTGGGCTGCTTGCCCACCCGCTGCAGCGTTGCACGGCCAGGATCCACATAGGCTTCGGCGAAGTAATCATCCCCGAAGTAGCCGCGCACATAGCGCGCTACCGAGAAACTGTCCACGAAGAAGGCAACCCCCGCACCCAGCACCATCAGCGGGACGATGCGCGGCGCGGTGTGGTGCGCTGCCCACCTCAAGGCCACCGCAAGCGCCCGGCCGGCACGACGCAGCCAGGGCCGCGGCCAGGCATCGGGATGCCCGCGCAGATGACGCAGCCAACCGTCCACGCCCCACAGCAGCACTGCGAGCGCGGCCGGCAAGGCCAACGCCCGCCACAGGAAGCGGCGAATGAGCTCGGGATCGCTGCTCAGCACGCCTTCGGAGCCGAAGCGGAGGTGATACAGGATCTGGTCGATGCTGACGCGACCGAACTCGTCCGTCAGCCATCTCGGCACCGCATAGAGCATACATCCAGCCAGAATGGCCAGAAACCTGAGCAGTCTTCCAACGCGCATGCCGACACCGCCATTGCGAATCCCGGCGTACGCGGAACGGTACGCTCGTCACGGGGACGCAATGGTAATGCAACTTCACCGCAACAAAACAGTAACCTTTCGCTGAAGCGTCTCCGTTTGTTGCATGCAGGGCGTTCTCAACGCTTCAGGCCGCGCGCGAGGTCTTCCTTCAGGTCGTCCACGTCCTCGAGACCGACCGCCACCCGCAGCAGCCCGTCGCCAATCCCCGACGCGGCGCGTGCCTCGGACGAGATCCGCCCATGCGTGGTCGTCGCGGGATGGGTGATCGTGGTCTTGGTGTCGCCGAGGTTGGCCGTAATGGAGATCAAGCGGGTGTTGTCGATGACGCGCCAGGCGGCTTCGCGCCCACCCGCCACCTCGAAACTGACGACCGCCCCGCCCGCCTTCTGCTGTCGCATCGCGAGCGCATGCTGCGGATGGGACGGCAGACCCGGATAGAAGACGCGGGTCACGCCGGGCTGCGCCTCGAGCCAGCCCGCAAGCTCCAGCGCGCTCGCGCACTGCGCCTGCATGCGGATGCGCAGCGTCTCCAGTCCTTTCAGAATCACCCAGGCATTGAACGGCGACAGCGTCGGCCCGGCAGTGCGCAAAAATTTGAACACTTCATCGGTGACCGTCTTGCGTCCCGCGACCGCCCCGCCCAGCACCCTGCCCTGCCCGTCCAGGTATTTGGTGGCCGAGTGCACGACGACATCGGCGCCCAGCGCCAGCGGACGCTGCAGCACCGGCGTGCAAAAGCAGTTATCCACGGCGAGCAGCGCCCCGGCCTCATGCGCCACGCCCGCGACCGCAGCGATGTCCACCACCTCGGTAAGCGGATTCGATGGGGTTTCGACGAAGAACAGCTTCGTCCGCGGGCGCACCGCATCCCGATAGGCCTGCAGGTCCGTGGCCGGCACGAAGCTGGTTTCGATGCCGAACCTGGACAGGATGTTGCCGAACAACTGCTGCGTGGCGCCGAAGAGTCCATTCGACGCCACGATGTGGTCACCCGCCTGCAGCAGCGCCATCACCAGCGACATGATCGCCGACATGCCCGACGCGGTGGCGACGCAGGCTTCCGCACCTTCCAGCGCGGCGAGCCGGGTCTGCATCGCAGTTACGGTCGGGTTGGAGAAGCGCGCATAGACGTAGCCCTCCTCCGCGCCGGAGAAGCAGGCTGCCGCCTGCTCCGCGCTCTCGAACACGAAGCTGGAGGTCAGGTACATCGCCTCGCCATGCTCGCGGAACTGCGTGCGCTCGATGCCGGCGCGGACAGCAAGGGTGTCGGGGCGAAGGGATGCGGGATCGAAATTGCTCATCAAGGTCTTCCGTACCATGGGGGGCAGGCTCAGCCCTCATTCTCACCGGCGAGGTTCAGGTCAAGCTGGCCATCGTCCGCATCGTCGTGGCCGTCTTGCTTGGCGGGCTTGAGCTCGCCACGCTGGTTCTCCACCCCGTTCAGGTACTCCGCGGTAATGTCGCCCGTGACGTACTGGCCATCGAAGCACGAAGTCTCGAAGAAGCTGAGCGAGGGGTTCAGCGCACGCACTGACGCCTTCAGATCGTCCAGATCCTGGTAGATCAGCCCGTCCGCACCGATCTCGCGGCAGATCTCGTCCTCGCTGCGATCACTGGCAATCAACTCGCCCCGCGTCGGCATATCAATGCCATAGACGTTCGCGTGCCGCACCGGGGGCGCGGCGGAGGCGAGGTATACCTTTGTCGCACCGGCCTCGCGCGCCATATTCACGATTTCCTTGCTCGTGGTGCCACGCACGATCGAGTCGTCCACCAGCAGCACGCTCTTGCCCCGGAATTCCTGATGGATGGTGTTGAGCTTCTGCCGCACCGATTTCTTGCGCGTGGATTGACCGGGCATGATGAAGGTCCGCCCGATATAGCGGTTCTTGACGAAGCCCTCGCGGAACGGCAGGCCGAGCCGGTGCGCCATCTGCATGGCAGAGGGGCGGCTGGAGTCCGGAATCGGGATGACCACGTCGATGTGAACGTTCGGCATCGTGCGCTTCATGCGATCCGCAAGAAACTCGCCCATCTTCATGCGCGATTCATACACCGAGACGCCATCGATGATGGAGTCCGGGCGCGCCAGGTAAACGTATTCGAACATGCACGGGGCGTGCACCGTCTTGCTCGCGCACTGGCGGCTGTGGAAATTGCCATCCACATCCACCAGCACCGCCTCCCCCGGCTCCACGTCGCGCAGCAGCTTGAACCCGAGGACGTCGAGGGCGACCGACTCGGATGCCACCAGCCATTCCGCCCCCGCCCCGGTGTCGTTGCGCCCCACCACGAGCGGGCGGATGCCGAAGGGGTCGCGGAAGGCGAGCAGCCCGTAGCCAGCGATCATCACGACCACCGCATAGGCACCGCGACAGCGGCGATGCACGCCCGCCACCGCGCGGAAGATTGCGTCCTCATCGAGCTTGAGGCCGTTGCAGGCTGCCTGCAGCTCATGCGCAAGCACGTTGAGCAGGACCTCGGAATCGCTGCTGGTGTTGATGTGGCGCAGGTCCGACAGGAACATCTCGCGCTTGAGCGATTCCGAATTCGTGAGGTTGCCGTTGTGCGCCAGCAACAGGCCGAAGGGCGAGTTCACGTAGAAGGGCTGGGCTTCTGCTGCGTTGTAGGCCGAGCCGGCAGTCGGGTAGCGCACATGGCCGATGCCCCAGTTGCCCATCAGGTTGCGCATGTTGCGCGTGCGGAACACGTCGCGCACCAGTCCGGACCCCTTGTGCATGTGGAAGCGCCCGCCCTCCGAGGTAGCGATGCCGGCCGCGTCCTGACCGCGGTGCTGGAGAACCTGCAGGCCATCGTAGAGCAGCTGGTTGACGGGGGAGGTGGCAACGACACCGAGAATTCCGCACATGGAAGTAACGCCTATCTGAATCGAATTTTTTCGGCCACCACATCGGGTAGCCAGGGTTTGGTCGCGATCACCACTGACTCCAGCGGCGGCGCAAAGAGCGACTGTGCCCACCAGGGCTCGCGCGACACCCCGGCAAGACCGCCGATCAGGACCACAACGAGGGCGATCGCGAGTCCGCGCGCGATGCCGAACAATGCGCCGAAGAAGCGGTCGGTGGGCCCCAGCCCGGCGGCCCGCAATAGCTCGCGCAACAGGTAACGCAGCAGCGCCACCAGAATCAGCACGCCGACCACGACCAGCGCCCCCCCGGCGACCTGACGCCACATCGGCTCGAGGATGAGACCCTCGAAAACGCTGGCGGCCTGTTCGTTATAGCGCCAGGCGGCAAACAATGCAGCAACCCAGGCCAGCACCGCCATGACCTCGCTGACCAGCCCGCGCCACATTCCGATCGCAGCGGAGAACGCGAGCATGCCCAGGAAGACGTAATCGAATGCCGTCATCGGGTCCCGTTCAGCGCGCCTGCAGCACGGCCTGGTGCCCTGCAGCCTTGAGGCGTCCGACCACCTTGTCCGCGGCTTCACGGCCTGCGACCGGCCCCACGCGCACGCGCGTCACCTGGCCCGCCGGCTCGGTGTAGGCCGAGAAGCCCTTTGCCTTGAGTTCGTCTACGAGCTTCGCAGCCTTGGCCGCATCACTGAAGGCCCCGACCTGGACCACAAAGGATTCGCTGCGCGGGGGTACCGGCTCGCCCGCCAGGATCGCCCGCACACGTGCCTCTTCCTCTGCCGAGCGCGCGGGCGCAGCCAGTCGTGGTGCCTCGGGAACGACCGCAGCCTTCGGCGGCGTCGGCCCTGCGGCAGGAGGCTTCGCAGGCGCGGGCGCCGCAACGGGCGGCGGTGCAGATTCGGCGGTGGCAGCGCCATCATCCTCGGGCACCGGCACGACCGTCGCCACGCCTCCGTCATTTCCCGGCGCGGGCTGCGGTGCCGGCGACGGCAACGCTGCCACCTTGTCCCGGTCGGGGATGGTGATCTGGATGTCCTGCATCGACGGATGCGGCTCCTGATCCATCATCACCGGCAGCACCACGGCAGCAAGCAAGGCGAGCGCGATTGCACCCACCAGCCTGCGCCTCGCCCGCTTCTTGATCTCCAGGTTTTCTGCGTCGCTCACGCCAGCCCTCACGCGCGCCTTGCAGCCTTCAGGGCCGCGAGCGCATCCGCTACCGTCAGGAAGGATCCAAAGACCACGATTCTATCATCGTCGCCAACCTCTCCCTGCGCCGCCGTGAGCGCTTCGATGGGCGAACCATAACAGGCGATATCGCCCTTGCCACCCGCCGCACGCACACGCGCGGCGAGCGCTTCGGCCGACAGCCCGCGCCCCCCGGGCAAGGACGCCAGCCGCCAGTGGTCCACACGCCCGGCCATCAGCGACACGACGCCTTCGACGTCCTTGTCGTTGAGCATCCCGAGCACCGCCCAGGTCTCGGGATAGAAGCCCATGTTGCCGAGATTGTCGGCGAGCACGCCCGCCGCCTGCGGGTTGTGTGCGACATCGAGCACAATGGCGGGCCGACCCGCGAGTACCTGGAAGCGCCCCGGAACGTCGACCAGCATCAGCCCCTGACGAACATGCTGCATGGACACCGGCAGCCGGTCGCGCAGGGTTTCGAGCACGGTCATCACCGCCGCGGCATTGAGCAACTGGTTGGCCCCGCGCAAGGCCGGATAGGCCATACCACCCCGTTTGACGAGCGCACCTTGCGCCGGCGGTTCGGCATAGCGCCAATACCCCCACTGCTGGCGGTCGCCACCGAAACCGAAATCGCGTCCACTGATCCACAGCGCCGCACCAATCTCTGCGGCGTGCTCGACCAGCGTGACCGGGGGCTGGGGATCACCACACACCGCTGGACGGCCGGCGCGGAAGATCCCAGCCTTCTCGAAACCGATCGCCTCGCGCGTGTCGCCAAGATAGTCCATGTGGTCCATGGCGATGCTGGTGACGAGCGCACAGTCGGGCTCGAACACATTGACCGCGTCCAGACGCCCCCCGAGGCCCACCTCAAGGATCACCACGTCCAGTGCAGCGTCCGCAAAGACCTGCCAGGCCGCAAGCGTACCGTGCTCGAAATAGGTCAGCACGGTGTCGCCACGTGCCACCTCCACCGCCGCGAAGGCACGCAGCAGGGCGCCGTCGTCGACCTCGTGCCCGTCCACCCTCACGCGCTCGTTGTAGCGCAGCAAGTGCGGCGAGGTATAGCAGCCAACGCGATAGCCTGCGGCGAGCAGGATGCTCTCGAGCATCGCGCAGCAGGAACCCTTGCCGTTGGTGCCCCCCACCGTGATGAGGACCGCATCGCTTTCGGCCGCCATACGGTCACGAACCGCAGCGACCCGCTCCAGGCCGAGCTCGATACGCTGGCCGTGGCGCTGCTCGAGCAGCGCGAGCCAAGCGCCGAGGCTGTCCGGGAGATCCGGACGATCGTGCTCAGCGGACATCAGTCGGCAACCACGTCTGCAGGCTGCCGGTTCAGCATCGCAAGCAGCGTGGCGAGTTGCTCACGCATCTCGCGACGATCGACGATGAGATCGATGGCCCCCTTCTCCAGCAGGAACTCGGCACGCTGGAAGCCCTCGGGCAGCGTCTCGCGCACGGTCTGCTCGATCACGCGCGGGCCGGCAAAACCGATCAGGGCATTGGGTTCGGCGATCACCACGTCCCCCATGAAGGCGAAGCTCGCCGACACACCGCCCATGGTCGGGTCGGTCAGCACGGTCACGAAGGGCAGCCGGCGATCAGCCAGGCGGGTGACCGAGGCGGTCGTCTTGGCCATCTGCATCAGCGAAAGCAGGCCTTCCTGCATGCGTGCCCCCCCCGAAGCGGTGATACAGATGAAGGGCAGCCGTTCCTCGTAGGCCACCTTCGCACCCCGCACGAAGCGCTCCCCAACGACCGAGCCCATCGAACCGCCGAGGAACTCGAACTCGAAGCAGGCGACCACGACCGGCACGCTCTTGATTGCACCCTTCATCACCACCATGGCGTCGGCCTCGCCGGTGTCGGCAGTTGCTGCCGACAGGCGGTCGGGATACTTGCGCGAATCCTTGAACTTGAGCGCATCGACCGGCGTGACCTCGGCGCCGATCTCGCTGCGTCCGTCGGCGTCGAGCAGCACATCGAGACGACGGCGCGCGCGCAGGCGGTGGTGATGGCCACACTTGGGGCACACACCAAGGTTGCCGTCGAGATCGGTGCGATACAGCACCGACTCGCAACCCTCGCATTTGCTCCACAGGCCTTCAGGAATGGATTTATTGCGCGCGGAGGCATCGCCGCGCTTGATCTTCGGTGGCAGCAGCTTCTGCAACCAGCTCATGTTCAGGCTCCTTTGTCCGCAACGAGGGCGTCGAGCGCGACGCGAATGTCGCGCATGAAGGCGGTCACACGCTCGACCTCGGCCCCGGGGTGGTTTTCGATTTCCTCGATGATGCGGCTGCCGATCACCACCGCATCCGCCACCGCACCGACGCGCTGCGCGCTCTCGGCATCGCGGATGCCGAAGCCCACGCCCACCGGCATGCCGACCGCGGCGCGGATCTGCGGAATGCGACGCGCAACCTCCTCGACGTCGAGTTTTGCGCTGCCAGTCACACCCTTCAGCGAAACGTAGTAGATGTAGCCGCTGCCGGCACGCGCAACGTCAGCGAAACGCTGCTCCGACGAGGTCGGCGCAAGCAGGAAGATCGGATCGAGCCCGCCCGCCTTCGCAGTGGCGGCAAAGCTCACGCACTCCTCGGGCGGGTAATCGACCACCAGCACGCCGTCGACACCGGCCTCACGCGCCGCAGCCACGAAGCGCTCGGGCCCCATGGCCTCGATCGGGTTGGCGTAGCCCATCAACACCACTGGCGTATCGGCATTGGCGGCACGGAAGACGCGCACGGTTTCGAGCACCTTGCGCAGGCTCATGCCCTGTGCGAGCGCGCGCTCGGAAGCGCGCTGAATGGTGGGGCCATCGGCCATCGGGTCGGAGAACGGCACGCCGAGCTCGAGGATGTCGGCGCCGCCTTCAACGAGCGCATTCATCAGCGGCAGGGTGAGCTCAGGCGCCGGAAAGCCGGCGGTGACGAAGGGGATCAGCGCCTTGCGGCCTTCAGCCTGCAGGCGCTGGAAAACGGTCTGGATTCTTGACATGTCTCGATCACACTGCGGGCCGCTTGCGCGGCCCGGGGCAGGTTCAGAACTGGATGCCGGAACGTTCGGCGACGGTGTGCATGTCCTTGTCGCCACGGCCGGAAAGATTGACCAGCAGGATCTTTTCTCTGGGCAAGGTCGGCGCGAGCTTGGCGGCATAGGCAAGCGCATGCGACGACTCGAGCGCCGGAATGATGCCCTCCAGCCGGCAAAGGTCATGGAAGGCCTTGAGCGCCTCCGCGTCGGTGATGCCGACATATTCGGCACGCGAAGAGTCCTTGAGCCAGGCGTGCTCGGGACCGACTCCGGGATAGTCGAGACCCGCGGACACCGAATGCGTCTCGATGATCTGGCCGTCCTCGTCCTGCAGCAGGTAGGTGCGGTTGCCATGCAGCACGCCGGGGCGCCCTGCGGTCAGCGAGGCCGAATGACGGCCACTGTCCAGCCCGTCGCCCGCAGCCTCAACGCCGACGAGCTTCACGCCCGCCACATCGATGTATGGATGGAAGATGCCCATTGCGTTCGAGCCACCGCCGACGCACGCGATCACGTAGTCGGGCTGGCGCCCCGTCATCTCCGGCATCTGCACCAGGCACTCCTTGCCGATCACCGACTGGAAATCACGCACCATCATCGGATAGGGGTGCGGACCGGCGACGGTGCCGATGATGTAGAAGGTATCGGCGACGTTGGTAACCCAATCGCGCATGGCCTCGTTCAAGGCGTCCTTGAGCGTCTTCGAACCGGATTCGACCGGGACGACGGTCGCACCAAGCAGCTTCATGCGGTAGACATTGGCCGCCTGGCGCTTGACGTCTTCCGAGCCCATATACACCACGCACTCCATGCCGTAGCGCGCAGCCACGGTGGCCGTGGCGACGCCGTGCTGGCCGGCCCCGGTCTCTGCGATCACGCGCGGCTTACCCATGCGGCGGGCAAGCATGGCCTGACCAATGCAGTTATTGACCTTGTGCGCGCCGGTGTGATTCAGATCCTCGCGCTTGAGGTAGATCTGCGCGCCGCCCAGGATCTCAGACCAGCGCTTGGCATGATAGATCGGGCTCGGGCGGCCGACGTAGTGCTTGAGCTCGTACTCGAATTCGGCGATGAATGCCGGATCACGTTGGCAAGCTGCGTAGGCTTCACGCAGCTCGGCCAGCGCCGGCATCAGCGTTTCGGACACGAAGACGCCTCCATAGGGACCGAAATGTCCGCTCGCGTCGGGAAACTGATAAGGCGTGTCAGCCAATTGCATGTCGAACTCCGGCAACGAACGCAGCGATCTTCTCGGCGTCCTTGATTCCCTTGGCACTCTCGACTCCGCTCGACACATCCACCGCCCACGGGCGGATACGACGTACAGCCTCGGTCACGTTGTCCGCATCGAGTCCGCCGGACAGGACCAGCGGTCGCGAAAAACCCTGCGGAATCAGCGACCAGTCGAAAGTTTTTCCACCACCGCCGTAGCCCTCGACGAAAGCGTCGACGAGGATGCCGCAGGCGCGTGGGTGCGATGCAGCAAATTCTAGCAGATCGACCCCTGGGCGCATCCTGGCCGCCTTGATCCACGGCCGACCGAAGCGCGCACAGTCGGCCTCGGTTTCGTCACCATGGAACTGCAGAAACTGCAGCGGGACGCTCGCGAGCACGGATTCCACCTCCCCCGGCGCGGGATTCACGAACAGGCCTACGGAACTCACGAACGGGGGCAACAGCGCGACGAGTTCGGCGGCCTGTTCGGCGGACACCGCGCGCGGACTGGGCGGATAGAACACGAAGCCGATCGCGTCGGCACCGGCTTCGACGGCCGCGCGCACGTCCTGCGGGCGGGTCAGGCCGCAGATCTTGATTCGGGTCGGGGACATTCAGACGAGGGGTAGCTGAGGCAGCGCGATGATACGCCCATCGTTGGGCAGCGGCCAGCGCGGCGGGTAGCGCACACCGCACAGATAGAGGCCATCGGGGGAGAAGGTTGGCGCTGCACGGGTTCGATCACGCGCCTCGAGGAGTTCACGCATCCACTCGACCGGGTAACGCCCCTTGCCAACATAGACGAGCGCCCCCACCAGGTTGCGGATCATGTGATGCAGGAAGCCGTTGGCGCGGAAATCGAACAGCAGGTAGTCCCCCTGACGACTGACGCGCGCCTCGCGCATCACCCTTACGGGCGTTTTCGACTGGCAGCCAGCGGCACGGAACGAGGAGAAATCGTGCGTGCCGACCAGACACGCAGCGGCAGCCGCCATGCGCGTATCGTCCAGCGGCAGATGAAACCACCCTACCCGCCGGGTCAGCATCGCAGGCCGCGTAGGTGCATTGTGCAGAATGTAGCGATACTGCCTTTCGTACGCGAGATAGCGGGCGTGAAAGTCCTCGTCGGCCTCGGCCGACCAGCGCACCACGACCGATGACGGCAGCAGGGCATTGACGCCGCGCACCCAGGCCGAGGCCGGACGTCTTGCGCCGGTGTCGAAATGCGCCACCTGAGCACTCGCATGCACGCCGGTGTCGGTGCGGCCGGCACAATGCAGGCGCACCGGCTCGGCAGCGATCTGCGCCAGCGCCGCCTCGAGCACATCCTGCACCGTGCGCCCATGCGCCTGGCTCTGCCAGCCACAGAAGGCATCACCCGCATACTCGAGCCCCAGCACAACGCGCGTCACTTCAGACTCCACCACAGCAGCACGCCGAACACACATACGGCGACCAGCACATCGATCCCCCCCATGCGTTCCCTGCGCAGGACGACAGGATCGGCCGTCTGCTGCCCGGTCTCATCGACCAACCAGTCTTTCCAATGACCGGCACGCCCCCTGGGCGACTGCTCGACGTACTGCAGCACCAGCAACAAGCGCAGGGCCAGCCGCTCGGGCGGCACCCCGATCAGGCGCAAAGGGCGCGCCAGTGCATGCAATCCGCCCACGAGACGTTCCAACGACAAGCGCTCCAGCAGGATGCCCACCGCACAGACCACGGCGAGCAGTCGAGCAGCATGAACCGCAGCGAGAACGACACCTTCCCGGCTCGGGCCAAGCCGGGGCCAGTCGAAGAAGAGCGCTTCCCCCGGCGTAAACCATGCAAACAGCGCGGCGATCGCAATCAGCAGCACGCGCACCCGCTTCACCAGACGCCAGCTTCGCCCTGGGGCAAGCAGCGCGGCGAGCGCAACACAGACCAACACCGCAGCGCCGAGCGCCTGCGGGGGCAGGAGTTGAATGCTGGCCACGGCAGCCAGCCAAAGGAGCAGGATCAGACCGGAATGCATGCGGGGGTTAACGAAGAAAGGCCGCCGCGGGCCCGAGGCACGCGGCGGCCCGGCAAGGCGCGTTCAGCTCAGGCGGGCGATCATATCGCGCGCTGCGACCTGCTGTCTCTCGGAGCCTTCTGCCACCACTTCGCGAAGGAGTTCGAGGGCCCCCTCGTTGTCGCCCATCTCCTCGTAGGCGCGGGCGAGTTCAAGCTTGGTTTCGGACTCCTCATTATCCGGCCCCGGAGCCCCCCCGTCGTCAGCCTCCAGTCCCATGCCCGGCAGGTCGCCTTCCAGCCGGGTCTCGATCATCGAGGCAGGCATCTCGTCTCCGGACCCCGCCAACCCTTCGTCGAACTTCTCGAGATCCAGATCGATGGAGGTGAGATCCAGCCCGGCGGGCATCGCACCCGTCGCGGCAGACGCCGCCTCAGGCACATCCAGCTCAAAATCGAAATCGAGCAGACTGTTGTCGAAGCTGGTTTTCTCGAGATCAACCACGGGCTCCTCACTGGGCGCCGCGCTTGCAGCCGCCGCGCCCCCGGCCGCAGACGGCTTCTCACCCTCGTCAAATGCATCGATTGCGGCCGCGTCACTGCTGACGATGGTTGCCGCCAGGTCGAAGCGGTCTCCGGTGGCATCGAGATCGACGTCAGGGAGCTCGAAATCGATACTGCTCGTCGTGGCCACCGCGTCCCCGGCGGCCTCGTTGCCTGCGGCCGGCTCAGGCGCCTGTCCGGTCGCTGGCGCGCTGCCGCCGATGTCGAGATCGAACACCAATGCGCCCTCGTCACCCTCCTGCGCCGAGTCCGTCGCGGAAATGAGCTCGTCCACAGCTGCCTCGGCGTCCGCAGTCTCTTCCTGCTCAGCCGCCACCACAGCCTCGGACGTCGACGGCTCATCGCCCAGATCGAGTTCGAAGTCGATCACGCCCGCGTCGATCGTCGGCTCATCAACCGGTTCCTCAGCTTCAGCGCCGGTGAATTTGTTGAGTTCACCGGGAAGTGTCCAGGTGTCGCGCATCTGCGAATGCGAAGTCTCGACCGGAGAGGAGGTGGTGAAATCCAGCGCCGAAAGCTCGAACTCGTCCGCGGCCGGCTCGTCTTCAGCCGTCGCAGGCGCGGACGGCCGAGCAGTGCCTTCAGGCTCCGGCATCACCGAAACCGCAGCAGCGGCGGCGACGCCCCCTGCAGCGAGCGTCGCGGTCGCGCCGAAGCCCGGCGAGGTCGGCTCATCCAGGTTGCTCAAGCCAGCCAAGGACTCGGAAACCGGCGTCGCATAGAGCGGGTTCTCGGGGTCTAGCTTGCGGCCGAGCGCAGCCGCCTTCTCCCAGTCACGCCCGTGACTGCCGGTTCGCGAGAACAGCTCGGTCGCAACGCTCTCGAACTGACGGGCATCGCTCCGCTGGGCGTGGATCTCCAGCAGCTTCAGGTAGATGGCTGCGCGGCCCGGGTCGGCCTTGAGCGCATCCTGCAGAATCTCCTCCGCCTGGGCGTCACGACCATAGGCCATGTACACGTCGGCTTCGGCGACCGGATCGACGCCCTCATCCGTGTCGATCGAAGACAACCCCGTCTGGCTGAAGTCCGTGTGCATGATGCTGCTGGCGCCGGTATCGACGCTCTGCTCGCCCGTGCTGCCGAAGACGGCCTGACTGTCGGCACCCGCCACTTGCTTGTCCAGGGTCGCATCCGCGGCGAGGATCTCCTGATCCTTGCGCCGCTGGCGGGACTTCAGACCGGCGTAGGCGAGCAACAGGACCAGGATACCGCCACCGCCATAGAGCACCGCAGGATCCGCAAGCAGGGTATCGACGAAGCTGGGTTCGGGCTGTGGCGCCGGGGCCGGCGCAGGCGCCCGCCGAGGCGCAGGCTCAGATGGCGTAGCGGTCTGCGGGGGCTGTGCAGGTTCTGGTGCAGGCGCGGCGACGGGTGTCGCGCTCGGCTCGAGCTGCGGTGCTGCGGCTGCGGGCGCAGCCGTTGCGGCCGCGCTGTCCGCCGGAGGCATCGCCACCTCGGTCCCTGCGGCGGGCTCCACACCCGCTGCCGGCGCGGTGCCTGCTGCCGGTTCGGCGCTTGCAGGGGCCGCCTGGACAGCCGCTTCAGGCTCACCCGACCCTGCGGCAGTCGGCGCTGCCGCACCGCCATCACCCGCCGTTTCTGCTTCGGCCTGCAACTGGCCCATCGTGCCACTCTGCAGTTCGAGCAGGCGTTGCAGGTCCTGCAGGCTGCGCTCAAGCTGCCCGAGGCGCGCATTGGCTTCATCAAGCGCCGCAGTGCGCGTGGCAAGTTCTTCCTCGAGCGCCTGAAGCCGGGACAGGGCGCTACCGTCGCCGGCCTCGGGATCCTGGGAGATCTGGACCTGATCGCCACTGCGTTCTGTCACCGCAGGCTCTTCCACCTTCGGAACGATCGCGCCAGCACTCTCCTGCCGGGCCTCGCCAGCGGGCACCGCGGGCCGCGCGGCTGCGGTACCGGCCAGACCACGACGATACGCCTCGAAGTCGGCGGCCTGGGCCCGCACTTCGCGGCGTGCCTCGCCAGCATCGATCGTGCGAACGCTCTCGGCCGCAGGTACCTTGAGCACCGACCCGGCACGTAGCCGGTTCATGTTCCCGCCATCGAAGGCCTGTGGATTGGCACGCTGCAGCGCGACAAGGGTCTGATCGAGCGTTGCCCCCGCCGGCGCGACCCTGCCCGCGATTCGGTGCATGGTGTCACCTCGCCGGACGGCGTAGCTATCCGCCGTCTGCGCGGAGGCTACCGGAGCGCTCGCACGAGTTGGCGCTGCACGCGGTACCGGCGCTGCCGCCGGGGTATCCACGGTGGCGGCCAGCGGTTTCGGCGCGGCGATGTCCACCGGATCGAGCAGGAAGGTGTATTCGCGCAGCAGTTGCCCGTTCGCCCAGTTCAGTTCCACAAGCAGATCGATGAACGGATCGTTGATCGGCCGCTCACTGGAGAGGCGGATCACCGGACGCGTTGCGCGCGTATCGACACTGACCCGAATCGCACTGATCGAACTGCCGTACGTCAGATTCGCACGCCGGAATGCTTCGGTGGAAGCAATCCTGGCACTGAGGGACTGGAGCTCCTGCGCGGTGGCACTGATCTGGATTTCAGCTCGCAAGGGTTGACCGAGACCGCTGAAAACATTGATCTGCCCAAGTCCTGCCGCACTTGCCGCAAGCGGCATGGCCGCGATGGAAAGTGCGAGCAGAGAAGCTCTGACCGACTTCGTCATGTTGGATTTCAAATCACGTCTCCCCGGAACTGAACGCTACGGCCACGAATAGTGCCGTTGGGCTAGGAATCTAGCATTTCCCGACGGTCATCGCATCATCATCGAAAGCCGATTCGATGCATTTAGCGTGACGGATTACCGCCCCCATGCGGGAACGCCAATCAAAAAGGGGGCTCGCGCCCCCTTTTTTTACGTCTGCTCAGCCCGATACTTAAGCTTCGAGCAGGATGCGCAGCATGCGGCGCAGCGGCTCGGCCGCGCCCCACAGCAACTGGTCGCCCACGGTGAAGGCGCCGAGGTACTCGGGGCCCATCGCCATCTTGTGCAGGCGGCCGACCGGGACGGTCAGCGTGCCGGTGACGGCGGTCGGGGTCAGTTCGCGCTCGGTGATCTCGCGATCGTTAGGCACCACCTTCACCCACTGGTTGGCGCCAGCAATGATCTCGGTGATCTCGTCGAGCGGAACGTCCTTCTTGAGCTTGATGGTCAGCGCCTGCGAGTGGCAGCGCATCGCGCCGATGCGCACGCACAGGCCGTCGATCGGGATCGAGCCCGAGCTGCGGAAGGCCGGATTGCCGAGGATCTTGTTACATTCGGCGCCGCCCTTCCATTCTTCCTTGCTCTGGCCGTGCTCGACCGGCACATCGATCCAGGGGATGAGGCTGCCGGCGAGCGGCGTATTGCGGAAGTTCTTCTTCGGGAAGCTGTCCGAGCGCATCGTCTCGGCGACCTTACGGTCGATCTCGAGGATGGCCGAGGCCGGATCGGCGAGCAGATCCTTGACCGAGTCGTGAATGGTGCCCATCTGGCTGATGAGTTCGCGCATGTTCTGCGCGCCGGCGCCCGAGGCCGCCTGGTAGGTCATCGCCGAGATCCACTCCACCAGGCCGTGCTTGAACAGGCCGCCCAGGCCCATCAGCATCAGCGAAACGGTGCAGTTGCCGCCGATCCAGTTCCGCCCGCCCTTGGCGAGCGCGGCGTCGATGACGTTGCGGTTGACCGGGTCGAGGATGATCACCGCGTCGTCGTTCATGCGCAGCGCGGAGGCGGCGTCGATCCAGTGGCCGTTCCAGCCGGTGGCGCGCAGCTTGGGGAAGACTTCCTTGGTGTAGTCGCCCCCCTGGCAGGTGATCACGATGTCGCAGGCCTTGAGCGCGTCGATGTTCATCGCGTCCTGCAGCGGCGCGGCGGCTTCCTTGCCGCCGAAGGACGGCGCCTTGCCGCCGGCGTTCGAGGTGGAGAAATACACCGGCTCGATGAAGGCGAAGTCGCCCTCTTCCACCATGCGCTGCATCAGCACGGAACCCACCATGCCACGCCAGCCAACCAGACCGACTCGATTCATGATCATCACTCTCTACAAAGACGTTCTTCGAAAAACCGCTTCAGACCCAGAAGCTTACAGCGCCGCGAGCACCGCGTCGCCCATCTCGCGGGTGCCAACCTTGGTCGTACCTGGCTCGTAGATGTCACCCGTGCGATAGCCCTGTGCGAGCACCTTCTTGACCGCATTCTCGACACGCTGCGCGGCCGCTTCCTGATTGAACGTATAGCGCAGCATCATCGCCGCCGAAAGGATGGTGGCGAGCGGGTTGGCCACGCCCTTGCCGGCGATGTCCGGCGCGGAGCCGTGCGAGGGCTCGTACAGGCCCTTGTTGTTGGCATCCAGCGAGGCCGACGGCAGCATGCCGATCGAGCCGGTGAGCATCGAGGCCTCATCCGACAGGATGTCGCCGAACATGTTGCCGGTGACCATGACATCGAACTGCTTGGGCGCACGCACGAGCTGCATGGCGGCGTTGTCGACCAGCATGTGGCTGAGCTCGACGTCCGGGTAGTCCTTGGCGACCTCCTCGGCAATGTCGCGCCACAGCTGCGTGCATTCGAGCACGTTCATCTTGTCGACCGAGCACAGCTTCTTGCCACGCTTCTGCGCCGCCTCGAAGGCGACCTTGAGGATGCGGCGGATCTCGTATTCGGCGTAGATCATGGTGTTCCAGCCCACACGCTGCTGGGCGCCCTCGACCTCGCGCATCTCGATGCCGCGCGGCTGGCCGAAGTAGATGTCGCCGGTGAGCTCACGCACGATCAGGATGTCCAACCCCGCGACAACCTCGGGCTTCAGCGACGATGCATTGGCGAGCTCGGGATACAGGATGGCCGGGCGCAGGTTGGCGAACAGGCCCAGATCCTTGCGGATGCCGAGCAGACCACGCTCCGGACGCTGCTCACGCGGCAGGGTGTCCCACTTCGGGCCGCCGACGGCACCGAGCAGCACCGCATCCGCTTCACGCGCGAGCTTCTGCGTCGCTTCAGGATAGGGGGTGCCGGTGGCATCCACCGCGCAGCCGCCAAGCAGCGCCTCTTCCATCTCGAGCTTCAGGTCGAGCGCGTTCAGCACGCGCACGGCCTGGGCCATGATCTCGGGACCGATGCCGTCACCCGGCAGCACGCAAATCTTCATCGAATCGTTTTCCTTGGTTCAGGGAGCCGCCCGCTTCGGGCAAGCAGGCTCAGGCAAAGTAGTAGGGGTGCTCGGCGCGGCGCTTTTCTTCGAAGGCGCGGATCCTTTCGGCATGGCGCAAGGTGAGGCCGATGTCGTCCCAGCCGTTGAGCAGGCATTCCTTGCGGAAGGGGTCGATGTCGAACGTGATCACCTTGCCGTCCGGACGGGTGATGGTCTGCGCGGCCAGATCCACCTGCAGGCGGTACCCCGCGCTGGCTTCGCACTGGCGGAACAGTTCATCGACCTCGGCCGCATCGAGCTTGATCGGAAGCAGGCCGTTCTTGAAGCTGTTGTTGAAGAAGATGTCGGCAAAGCTCGGGCCGATCAGCACGCGAAAACCGTAGTCTTCGAGCGCCCAGGGCGCGTGCTCGCGCGAGCTGCCGCAACCGAAGTTGTCGCGGGTCAGCAGGATCTGCGCGCCCTGATAGCGCGCCTGGTTGAGCACGAAGTCGGGGTTGAGCGGACGCTGGCTGTTGTCCTGACCCGGCTGGCCGACATCAAGGTAACGCCACTCGTCAAAGGCATTGGGGCCGAAGCCGCTGCGCTTGATCGACTTGAGGAACTGCTTGGGGATGATCGCGTCGGTATCGACGTTGGCGCGGTCGAGCGGCGCGACCAGGCCGTCGAGCGTGGTAAACGGCTTCATTATTTCACTGCCCTCTGGATGGCCTCGCCACCCCTTTCGATGTCCTTGCCGACGCCCTGCACGGTATTGCAGGCCATGGAGGCGAAGCCGGCGACGAGCGCGGCGGCGATCAGTGCAAGTCTCTTCATTGCATTCTCCTCAATCGGGTACTGGTCTTCAGGCCAGCGTGCGCACGTCGGTGAAGTGGCCGGTGACTGCAGCCGCCGCAGCCATCGCCGGGCTCACCAGGTGGGTGCGACCACCCGCGCCCTGGCGACCCTCGAAGTTGCGGTTCGAGGTCGAGGCGCAGCGCTCGCCCGGCTCGAGCCGGTCTGCGTTCATTGCCAGACACATCGAACAGCCCGGCTCGCGCCACTCGAAGCCAGCGGCGAGGAAGACCTTGTCCAGGCCCTCTTCCTCGGCCTGGCGCTTGACGAGGCCGGAGCCCGGCACCACCAGCACGCGACGAACGTTGGCGGCCTTGCTGCGTCCCTTGGCCACGGCGGCAGCTTCGCGCAGATCCTCGATGCGCGAGTTGGTGCACGATCCGATGAAGACCTGATCCACCTTGATGTCGGTGATCGGCGTGTTGGCTGCCAGCCCCATGTACTTCAGCGCGCGCTCCATGCCTTCGCGGCGCACCGGATCGGTGACTGCAGCGGGGTCGGGCACGCGACCATCGACCGTGGTGACCATCTCGGGCGAAGTACCCCAGGTGACCTGCGGCAGGATGTCCTCGGCCTTGAGCTCGACGACCTTGTCGAACTCAGCCCCCTCGTCGCTGTGCAGGCTACGCCAGTAGTCGACCGCCTGGTCCCAGGCAGCGCCCTTGGGCGAGAACGGACGATCCTTGAGGTAGTCGATCGTTGTTTCGTCCACGCCCACCATGCCGGCCCGGGCACCCGCCTCGATCGCCATGTTGCAGATCGTCATGCGGCCTTCCATCGACAGCGAACGGATCGCGCTGCCGCCGAACTCCATCGCGTAGCCAGTGCCGCCAGCGGTGCCGATCCGCCCGATGATGGCGAGCACGACATCCTTGGCGGTGACCCCGCGGCCTAGTTGGCCGTCGACCCGGATCAACATGGTCTTGGACTTCTTCTGCAGCAGGCACTGGGTGGCGAGCACGTGCTCCACCTCCGAGGTGCCGATGCCGTGCGCCAGACAGCCGAAAGCGCCGTGCGTGGAGGTGTGCGAGTCACCACACACCACGGTCATGCCAGGCAGCGTGGCGCCGTTCTCCGGGCCGATCACGTGTACGATGCCCTGGCGCGCGTCCTTGAACGGGAAGTAGGCGAGCGAGCCCACTTCGCGGATGTTGGCGTCGAGCGTCTCGACCTGCTGGCGCGACACCGGATCCTGGATACCCAGATCCCAGTGATCGGTCGGCGTGTTGTGGTCGGCGGTGGCAACGATGGAGCCGATCCGCCACGGCTTGCGCCCAGCCAGCTTCAGGCCTTCGAAAGCCTGCGGGCTGGTCACTTCATGGACCAGATGGCGGTCGATGTAGATCAGCGCCGTGCCGTCGGCCTCCTGGTGGACGACATGACTGGACCAGAGCTTTTCGTACAGCGTTTGAGCGTGCATCCCTGTGGTTCCGCGTCAGAAAAAGGAATGAATTATTTCACAAAGCCTGCGAGCCTGGACAGCACGCCCCGGCTCAGCGCCGGGCCGCCTGATAGAGCGGCATCACGCGGGCCGCGTACTCGCCCAGGTCGCGCTGGCGGCTGGCATGCGAGGGGTGCGTAGACAGCCACTGCGGCGGCGCCCCGGCCGACTGGCTGGCCATCTTGTTCCACAGCGTCACCGCGGCGCGCGGATCGTAGCCTGCCCGGGCGGCGAGCTCCACACCCATGCGGTCCGCCTCGGTTTCGTGTTCGCGAGAGTTGGGCAACTCGAACGTGACCTTGGCCACCGTACCCATCAGGTCCTGCCCCGCCTGCCCCACGCCGAGCAGCGCGCCTGCGACCGAAATGCCAAGACCCGTTGCCATCGCCTTCGACACCCGCTCCCGCGCATGCTCGCGCAGGGCGTGCGCGATCTCGTGCCCCATCACGGCGGCGATCTCGTCGTCGGTGAGCCGGAGCCGATCGATCAGGCCGGTGTAGATCGCCATCTTCCCGCCCGCCATGCACCAGGCGTTGAGCTCGTCGGCGCTGAACACGTTAACCTCCCACGCCCAGGACGGAGCGTCCGGGCGAAACACGCCGGTCTGTGGCGTCAGTCGTGAGACGATGCGCCGCACCCGCTGCACGGTCGCGGCATCGCGGTTGAGCGCGTTCTTCCGCCGAGCGTCTGCGAGCATGTCCTGATACTGCTTGCTCGAGGCCTGCTCCACCTCCTGCGCCGACATTATCATCAGCTGCGAGCGCTGCACGCCGACGGCCCCCCCTTGGGTGGTCTGCACCGTCTGACAGCCGGTGGCGAGGGCGCCGGCAACCAGGGCCGGCATGACGAACTTGCACATTGACTTCATCGTATCGATCTCCTCAGGCGGCCCCTTCCCGGCCGGGCGCATGCGGCACGCCATGCTGCTTCCAGCCCAGCAGCAGCCAGACAAAACCAGCCAGCGCGAATCCAGACCCAATCGTATAGGTCCACGCGGCACCGATCATTTCCCAGGTGTAACCGCTCAGCAGGCCACCGAGCATTCCACCCGCGCCGAAGGACAGGCTGCCGTACAGCGCCTGCCCGCGCGACTGCAGCGCACCGGGGAACCACTGGTTCACCACCGCGATGGCCGCTGCATGATAGGCGCCGAAGGTGGCTCCGTGCAGCAACTGCGCCAGCAGCAGCAGCGCCAGGCTGTCCGCCCCCCAGCCGATCATCAGAAAGCGCAGCACCGCACAGGCAAACGAGAGCAGGAGGATGGTGCGCAGCGAAAAGCGCTGCGAGATGCGCGGCATCCACATGAATACGATGATCTCGGCGATCACCCCCAGCGTCCACATCCAGCCCACGAGCGCCTTGTCGTAGCCGATGTCGACCAGAAAGATCGAGTAGAACACGTACAAGGCGCCGTGCGCCGCCGACATCAGGAAACACGCCCCGAGCAGCGCCCGCACCTCGGGCCTGCGCAAGGTATCGCCAAAGCTTGCTGCCTGCCGCTGCGCAGGCGGGCGCGCCGCCTCGGGAACGAGCGCGCTGCACACCACGATGCCCCCCAGGATGGCGGAAGTGACCCACAGCACGGCCTCGATCGGCAGGTGGTCCAGCGAATGGCCGAGTGCGAGCACGGCGACGATGAAGCCTACGGACCCCCAGACCCGGATGCTGCCGTACCGGTGGGCCGCCTCCCCCAAGTGCGAAAAAGTCAGCCCCTCCACCAGCGGCAGCGCAGCGCTCCAGAAGAAAGCCATCAGCGCCATTGCCGCAAACAGGCCGGCAAACTCGGTGGTCATGAAGAACACCGAGAAACCTGCCAGGCTCGCAAGGGCAGACAGGCGCACGATGGCCATGCGCAGACCCAGCTTCTCCGCCAGCCAGCCCCACAGGTTGGGCGCCAGCACGCGCATCAATTGCATCAGCGACATCAGCAGCGCGATATCGGTCGCCGACAGCGCGATCGACTGCAGGTAGAGCGTGAAGTACGGCGAGAACGCGCCGACGAAGGCGAAGTAGAAGAAGTAGTAGGCGGACAGGCGCCAGTACGGGATCATCGCGCCCGCGTCGCTTCAGCGCGGCGAAGGCAGGCGTTGGTCCCCTTCCGGCGCGAGCGCGGGAATGCACGGCGTGTCGCTGCGCACGTCTCCGCACTGCGCACGATGGCGCAGCGCGTGGTCGATCAGCACCAGTGCGAGCATCGACTCGGCGATCGGCGTGGCACGGATGCCCACGCAGGGATCGTGGCGGCCTTCGGTGGCAACCATCACCGGCTTGCCGGCGCGGTCGATCGAGCGGCGCTCGAGGCGGATGCTCGAGGTCGGCTTGATCGCTATGCTGGCGAGGATGTCCTGCCCGGTGGAGATGCCGCCAAGCACGCCGCCGGCGTGATTGGACAGGAAGCCCTGCGGTGTCATCTCGTCACCATGCTCGGTGCCACGCTGCGCCACCGATTTGAAGCCGGCGCCGATCTCCACGCCCTTGACCGCGTTGATGCCCATCATCGCGTAGGCGATGTCGGCGTCCAGCCGCCCATACACCGGCTCACCCCAGCCCACCGGGACGCCGCTGGCAACCACGTCGATGCGCGCGCCGATGGAGTCGCCGGACTTGCGCAGTGCGTCCATGTAGGCCTCGAGCTCGGGCACGATCGCGGCGTTGGGGGCGAAGAAAGGGTTGCCATCGACCTCTTCCCACGACACGAAGGGAATCTCGATCGGGCCAAGCGCGGTCATGCATGCGCGAATGACAATGCCGTGGCGTTCCTTCAGCCACTTCTTCGCGATCGCGCCCGCCGCCACCCGCACCGCGGTCTCGCGCGCCGACGAGCGCCCACCGCCGCGATGGTCGCGCAGGCCGTATTTCTGCAGGTAGGCGTAGTCGGCATGGCCGGGGCGGAAGGTATCGGCGATGTTGCCGTAGTCCTTGCTGCGCTGGTCCTGGTTGCGGATCAGCAGCGAGATCGGTGTACCCGTGGTGACGCCCTCGAACACACCGGAGAGGATCTCGACGGTGTCCGGCTCACGGCGCTGCGTGACGTGTCGCGAGGTGCCCGGCTTGCGGCGATCGAGCTCGGCCTGGATGTCGGCCTCGCTGATCGCCAGTCCCGGCGGGCAGCCATCGACGATGCAGCCGATCGCAGGGCCGTGGGATTCGCCGAAGGAGGTGACGGTGAAGAGCGTGCCGAGGGTGTTGCCGGACATGGGAATCTCTCTTTTCGCCCACGCAGCGAAGGTGACGGCCGAAGCACGCGCACTCGCAGCACAAGGCATCTCGAAATGAACGGGGACGGGGCGCGAGTCTAGCACGCGCACCCCGCCCCCTTCAGCCCGGCGGCAGCATGCCGACAGGCGTCCGCGCGGCCGGATCGGCCCGCGCGCAATTTAGTGGAAGAAACCCTCCAGGCGCTCGAACACCTCGTGCTCCGCACCATGGCGGCGGACATTGAGCACGTCCTCGAGCTTCTCAAGCTGGCGGATCATCTGCTCGAGGCGCTGGTCTTCGAACACGAGCAACCAGATGCGCGAGCGCTTGCCGTCGGACACCGGCATGCACAGGATGCCCTCGACGTTGAAGGCGCGGCGCGCAAAGAGATTGCAGATGTGGCTCATCACCCCGGGGTGGTTGTTCACATCCAGTTCCAGAACGACCTTGGCATAGCCGGCTTGCGGCAGGGGGTCGGCAACCTGTTCGATCATCATCAGCCTCCGATCATCTCGGTGTTGGCCGCACCCGGCGGCACCATGGGATACACGAATTGTTCGCGATCAATCGTCGCGTGAATCAGGCATGGGCCGGGCGCATGCAGGGCTTCGGCAAGCGCCGCGCGCGGGTTGTCGACCTTGTCCAGATCGACCGCCGGCACGCCGAACCCCTCGGCGATCTTCACGAAGTCGGGCTCGGTCCGGTACTTGGAGGCGAACAGGCGCTGGCCGTAGAAGAGCTTCTGTTGCTGATACACCAGGCCGAGCGCATTGTTGTTCATCAGCACGATCTTGACGTTGAGGCCCTCCTCGGCCAGCGTCGCAAGCTCCTGGATATTCATCTTGAAGCTGCCGTCACCGGTGAAGCAGACAACCGTGCGCTCCGGTTCTGCGAGCGCCGCACCGATCGCGGTGGGCAAGCCGAAGCCCATCGTACCCAGGCCACCCGAGGTGAGCCACTGGCGCGGACGGCGGAAGGGATAGGCCTGCGCGACCCACATCTGGTGCTGACCGACGTCGGTCGCGATGATCGCGCGGTCGTCGAGTGCACCGGCCACCGCCTGGATCAAGCCATAGTGGGTGCGCGGATCATCCTGGCCGGGGAACTGCATCGGGAAGCGCGTCTTCAGGCTCTCGACGTGCGACAGCCAGCGCTTGCGCAGGGCGACCTGGATGCGCGGCAGCAGCGCTTCGAGTGCGCACTTCACGTTGGCATGGATCGCGACGTGGGCGGTCTTGATCTTGTGCAGTTCGGAGGGGTCGATGTCGATATGCACGACCTTCGCGTTCGGGCAGAACTGCGCCGCACGGCCAATGGCGCGGTCGTCGAAGCGGGCACCCACGCAGATCAGCACGTCGGCCTCTTCGAGCACGAAGTTGGTGTAGCGCGCGCCGTGCATGCCGAGCATACCGATCGAAAGGGGGTGATCCATCGGCATCGCCCCGAGCGCCATCAGCGTCATCGTGGTCGGCAGCCCGCCCTGCTCTGCCAGTTGCACCGCGAGCGGCGCAGCACCCGAGCTGACGACGCCGCCGCCGAGGTAGAGCACCGGTTGCTCGGCCTCGTTGATCATCCGCGCCGCCGCCTCGATCGCCTCCATGTCGAGTTGCGGCGTCGCATCTGCGACTGCGGGCGGCGGCAGTTGATCTACGGTGATCAGCTGATTCTGCACATCCTTGGGCACATCGATCAGTACCGGGCCGGGGCGGCCGGACATCGCGATGCGGAACGCGTCCGGAATCACCTCGAGCAGTTCCTGCGCCGAGCGGACGAGGAAGTTATGCTTGGTAATCGGCACCGTGATGCCGTAGATGTCGACTTCCTGGAAGGCATCGGTGCCGATCATTGCCTGCGGCACCTGACCGGTGATGACCACCATCGGGATGGAGTCGAGACAGGCGTCGGCGATCGCCGTCACCAGGTTGGTCGCTCCGGGGCCGCTGGAGGCAATGCACACCTGCGGCACGCCGGAGACGCGTGCCATGCCCTGTGCCATGAAGCCCGCCCCCTGCTCGTGACGAGCGAGCACGTGGCGAATCTGCTCGCTCGCGGACATCGCGTCATAAAAGGGCAGGATCGCGCCGCCGGGAATTCCCGCGACGGTGCGCACACCCTGGCGCTCGAGAAGGCGCACCATCAGTTGCGCGCCGGTCATTTGCATCATGTTGCTCTCCTTGCTTGGGGATACGGTGAGAGTGCTGCGGCGTCAGTACCGGCGGGGCGCAAAAAGCAAAACCCCCGTCGGGCTTGCGCGCCGACGGGGGTTGGAGATTCCTGCTGTCCTGTGTTTCGTGTCCCGTTACGACGCGCGCCTGCCTACGCCTACTACGCGTACTACGGATACGAGGGCAAGGGCTTCAAACCGGGTCATGAACGTCTCTTTAACGGGTGCCTAGCTCAACGGCCTGGAAACGTGGACCGAAGTTTAAGCACGAAACTGTGCATTGCACAAGAAGCTTGTTGCGAGAAACTTGCCGCATCAGCTGTCACGCAGTTCCCGGCGCAGGATCTTGCCCACGTTGCTCTTCGGCAACTCGTCACGGAACTCGATGTGATGCGGGATCTTGTAGCCGGTGAGATTCTCGCGGCAATGCGCGAGCACCGCCTCGGCCGTCAGCGCAGGATCCTTGCGCACGACAAACACCTTCACCGCTTCGCCGCTACGCTCGTCGGGCACACCGATCGCGGCCACCTCGAGCACCCCCGGGTGGCTCGCGACCACGTCCTCGATCTCGTTCGGATACACGTTGAAACCCGAGACCAGGATCATGTCCTTCTTGCGATCCACGAGGGTGATGAAACCCTTCTCGTCCATGATCGCGATGTCTCCGGTGCGCAGGTACCCGTCCGCGGTGAACACGCGCGCCGTCTCCTCCGGCCGCCGCCAGTACCCCGGGGTGACCTGGGGACCACGCACGCAGAGCTCGCCGCGCTGCCCGATGGCCTGCTCGTTGCCCTCATCGTCGCGGATGCTGATCTCGGTGGAGGAGACGGGCAGTCCGATCGAATGGTTGAATGCCTTGAGGTCAAGCGGGTTGATGGTGACGGCGGGCGATGTCTCGGTCAGACCATAGGCCTCGACCAGCGGCACCCCGGTCACGCGCTTCCACTTCTCGGCGACGGCCTGCTGCACGGCCATGCCACCACCGAGCGTGACCTTGAGCGAAGAGAAATCCAGCTTGGCAAAATCGGGGTTGTTCACAAGGGCGTTGAAGAGCGTGTTCACCCCCGTGATGACGGTGAAGCGATGCTTGCCCAGTTCCTTGACGAAGCCCGGAATGTCGCGCGGATTGGGAATCAGCACGTTGACCGCCCCGATCTTCAGGAAAGTCAGGCAGTTCGCCGTCAGAGAGAAGATGTGGTACAGGGGCAACGCGGTGATGATGGTCTCACTGCCCTCGTTCACGTAGGGCCCGATCCAGGCGTGCGCCTGCTGAAGGTTGGCGATGATGTTGCGATGCGTGAGCATTGCTCCCTTCGCCACTCCGGTGGTCCCTCCGGTGTACTGCAGGAAGGCGATGTCGTCATGCCCCACGTCCACCGGCTGCAGCGTATGCGCTGCACCGCGGCGCAGCGCCTCGCTGAAGCGCACGTGACCGTCGAGCCGCCACGCGGGCACCATCTTGCGCACGCGGCGAACCACGAAATTGACGATCGGCCCCTTCGGGAAGCCCAGCAGTTCACCCATGCTGGCCACCACAATGTGCTTTACCGGCACCTGCGCACGCACATGCTCGAGCGTGTGCGCGAAGTTCTCGAGGATGACGATCGCCTCCGCACCCGCATCCTTGAGCTGATGTTCAAGTTCGCGCGCCGTGTATAGCGGATTGACGTTGACGACGACGTATCCAGCGCGCAAGGCGCCGAACAGTGCGATCGGATACTGCAGCACGTTCGGCATCATGAGTGCGATGCGCGAGCCCTTCGGAAGCTTCAGCTCACCCTGCAGGAAGGCGCCGAAGCGTGCCGACTGGGTCTCGAGCTCGGCATAACGGATCGCCTTGCCCATGCACACGTAGGCCGTCCGGTCGGCAAAGCGCGCTGCGCTGCGCTCGAACAGATGGCCGAGCGAGCGGAACTCGTCGACGTCGACTTCCGGCGGCACGCCCGGGGGGTAGCTCTTCAGCCAGATTTTTTCCACGCTTTCTCCTCCTGTTGCTGGAAATAACGCCAGCAGGGCCATGTGGCCCCGCCGGCTCCGCCCTCCCGAGGCGTCCAGCAGGCGCATGCACCTGCCGCTTCATTCCAACCAAGCCGCCCCCGTTTGTTTTAGGGTGGGGTGTCGGCGGGACGGATCGCTCCGTCCATGGAGGTGCGGTGACTGCGCACCGCGCGCCGGGCAGATCGCCCGGTCTTGTTCTTGCGGATACTTACTGCTGCCGCTCCTCGCCTTCGGGCCAGTTGCGGATGTAGTTCTTCAGCATCCGGTTCTCGAAGCTCTGCTCTTCGAGCACAGCCTTCGCCACATCATGGAAGCTGACCACGCCGAGCAGCGTATGGCCATCCATTACGGGCAGGTAGCGCTGATGATGCTCGACCATCAGGCGGCGCAGCTCGTCCATTTCCATGTCCGGCGAAGCCGAGCGCGGATCCTGCAGCATGACGTCCCCGACGCTGAGGGCCTGCCAGTCGGCGCCCGCTTTCTGCACGGCGACCAGCACCTCGCGGAAGGTCAGCAGGCCAACCATCTCGCCACGAGAAAAAACGACGAGCGAGCCGACGTCCTGCTCGTTCATGATCTCGACCGCTTCGGCAATGTTCCTGTTGGGCGCGATGGTAAACAACACCTTGCCCTTGATCGCGAGAATCTCGCTCACCAGCATGACGGTCTCCGAAGCCTGTAAATGAGTATGTCTGACAGCCGTTCAGGCGCCATATTAGTGCAACACCCCGATGCCGCAAAGCCGGTCAGGGAAGACACCTACCCGCCTTCGCTCAGCGCAGAAGCTCGCCAAGCTTGGATTTGATCTTCGCCCATTGGTCCGCATCGGGCAGCGAATCCTTGCGCTCGACGATCGGCTTCCACTGCTTCGCAAGCTCCGCATTGAGCGCGATGAACTGCTGCTGGTCCGCGGGCACGTCGTCTTCGGCGAAGATCGCCTCGACCGGACACTCGGCCACGCACAGCGTACAGTCGATGCACTCCTCGGGGTCGATGACCAGAAAATTGGGGCCTTCCCGGAAGCAGTCCACCGGACAGACATCCACACAGTCGGTGTATTTGCAACGGATGCAGCTTTCGGTCACGACATAAGCCATTGTGTCTCTCCAAGCGTGAGAATTGTGCTGGCCAACTGGCTGGCCCGGACGTCAAATATAGTCCAGTCGTTTGTTTTTTTGCCACGCCTTGCTGCCCGATAGCACCCGCAGCCTTCCAAGACCCTTGACGCGGGGCATCGGTTCGCATAAGTTTCGGCGCAAATCCTTCACGGAAGGCCCTCCCTTCCTCCGGACCTCCCGGCCTGCATCCTCCGCACAGCGGCGCATCGCCGGCTCATCCTCTCCCTCTCGTATCCATTCTCCGCGACGCAGCAGTGCAGTTGCGTCCATCCCCGCTAGCCCTTATGTGAGGAATCATGAGCGAGCATATCCACTATGTGACCGACGGCAACTTCGAAGCCGAAGTGCTGCAGTCCCAGACCCCGGTGCTGGTCGATTACTGGGCCGAATGGTGCGGCCCCTGCAAGATGATCGCCCCGATCCTCGACGACGTCGCCAAGGATTACGCCGGCAAGCTCAAGGTTGCCAAGCTCAACATCGATGACAACCAGGAAACCCCCGCCAAGTACGGCATTCGTGGCATCCCCACGCTGATGCTGTTCAAGGGCGGCAACGTCGAGGCGACCAAAGTGGGCGCCCTTTCCAAATCTCAACTGACCGCCTTCATTGACAGCAACATCTAAGCCGGACCAGGCTCCGGCCCGTTCCCGCAGTTCTTCGCGCGCCCGTCGCCGCGGCGCGCGAAACCGGGACGGCAATTCCCCCCAGAACGCAAAGTCCGAAAACGACCTGTTCGACGTCGAGGCCGTCGGCGAGGAAGCTTCCTCCACGCCCCGCGACCCCAACGCCCCGGCACTCCACCTCTCCGAGCTCAAGGCCCTGCATGTCAGCGAATTGCTGCAGATGGCGGTCGAGGCGGGCGTGGAAGGCGCAAACAGGCTGCGCAAGCAGGAACTCGTCTTCGCGCTGTTGCGCAACCGTGCCCGCAGGGGCGATCCGATCTGTGGCGATGGCGCACTCGAAGTGCTGCCTGACGGATTCGGCTTCCTGCGCTCTCCCGACACCTCGTACCTCGCGGGGACGGACGACATCTATGTGTCGCCCTCGCAGATCCGGCGCTTCAACCTGCGCACCGGCGACACGATCGAGGGAGAGATCCGCATTCCGAAGGACGGCGAGCGTTATTTCGCGCTCACCAAGCTCGACACGATCAACGGTCGCCCCCCGGAAGAATGCAAGAACAAGATCCTGTTCGAGAACCTCACGCCGCTGCATCCGCAGGAGTGCCTGAAGCTCGAGCGCGAGATGCGCGGCGAGGAGAACGTCACCAGCCGCGTCATCGACATGATCGCGCCCATCGGCAAGGGCCAGCGCGGCCTGCTCGTCGCACCGCCCAAGAGTGGCAAGACCGTCATGCTGCAGCATATCGCGCACGCGATCACGGCCAACCACCCGGACGTCAAGCTGATCGTGTTGCTGATCGACGAGCGCCCGGAGGAAGTGACCGAGATGCAGCGCTCGGTGAAGGGCGAGGTCGTGGCCTCCACCTTCGATGAACCGGCAACGCGTCACGTTCAGGTCGCCGAGATGGTGATCGAAAAGGCCAAGCGCCTGACCGAGCACAAGTATGACGTCGTGATCCTTCTCGACTCGCTGACCCGTCTCGCACGCGCCTACAACACGGTGCAGCCCGCATCCGGAAAGGTACTGACCGGCGGCGTCGATGCCAACGCGCTGCAGAAGCCCAAGCGCTTCTTCGGTGCCGCGCGCAACATCGAGGAAGGCGGCTCTCTGACCATCATTGCCACGACCCTGATCGATACCGGCAGTCGCATGGACGACGTGATCTACGAGGAATTCAAGGGCACCGGCAACATGGAGCTCCACCTCGATCGCCGCATGGCCGAGAAACGCGTCTATCCAGCCATCAACGTCAACCGGTCGGGCACCCGGCGCGAAGAGTTGCTGCTCAAGGCCGACGTGCTGCAGAAAGTGTGGATCCTGCGCAAGCTGCTCTACGGCATGGATGACATCGACGCGATGGAATTCCTGCTTGACAAGATCAAGGCCACCAAAGGCAACGCGGAGTTCTTCGACGCGATGCGCTCGGGCCGCGGCTGATCCACGGATCGCCGTTTGCAACAAGCGAACGCCACCCTCGGGTGGCGTTCGTGCGTGTACGCCCGCCCGCAGCGCACAATGCCGGCGGGGGTACACATCATTTGTAATCGAAGAAGCCCTTCCCGCTCTTGCGCCCCAGATAACCCGCCTCGACCATCTCCACCAGCAGCGGAGCCGGACGATACTTCGGATCCTTGAAGCCCTCGAACAGCACCTGCATCACCGCAAGCTGCACGTCCAGCCCGATGAGATCGCACAGCGCCAGCGGGCCAATCGGGTGGTTGCAGCCGAGCTTCATGGCCTCGTCGATCTCCCCAGCGGTAGCAAGCCCTTCGCCAAGGGTGAAGATCGCCTCGTTGATCATCGGGCACAGCATGCGGTTGACCACGAAACCCGGGCTGTTCTTCACCTGCACCGGCGTCTTGCCGATCTGCCTGGCCACGGCCTCGACACGGGCGTGAGTCTCGGCACTCGTCTGCAGGCCACGGATCAACTCAACCAGCGCCATCATCGGCACCGGATTGAAGAAATGCATGCCGATGACACGGTCGGCACGGCCAGTTGCGGCAGCCAGGCGAGTCACCGAGATCGAGGAAGTATTGGTCGCGAGAATCGCGTCCTGCTTCATCGCGGCGTCCAGATCCGCAAAAATCTTCAGTTTGAGATCGAGATTCTCGGTGGCAGCCTCGATGACGAGGTCGCAGTCGGCGAGCGCGCTCACGACCGTCGCAGTTGAAATGCGCGCCATCACAGCCGCTTTCTCGTCGGCGCTCATCTTTTCCTTCTTGATCAGCCGATCAAGACTCGCACTGATGGTCGACAACCCGCGTTGCACCTGGGGCTCACCGATATCCATCATGACCACATTCAAACCTGCGGCCGCAAAGGCCTGTGCAATGCCGTTCCCCATGGTCCCGGCGCCCACCACGCCGATCTTGCCGATGCTCATCTTCATACGCTCCCTCGATAGTTGGTCCGAAACGAACGCTGCAATGGCGGCGGCCTTCGCCTTCCATACTACAGCGTATGGAACGAAACTCTAGCCGATGACAGGCGGACTGACCAGCCTTACGGAGGAAGAAATCCAGGGCGCAAAAATTGAAAAAGCCCTTTCGAGATATCTCGAAAGGGCTTTTTTGTGGCGGAGTGGACGGGACTCGAACCCGCGACCCCCGGCGTGACAGGCCGGTATTCTAACCAACTGAACTACCACTCCGCACTAACCTGCTCCGGCTTTCGCCGGTTTGCAACCTGATCCATGCCAGGTCGCCTTGTTGGCGTCCCCACGGGGATTCGAACCCCGGTTATCGCCGTGAAAGGGCGGTGTCCTAGGCCTCTAGACGATGGGGACTGCAAGCCTACTTACTGCTCAAAACCTTTGGTGGAGGTAAGCGGGATCGAACCGCTGACCTCTTGCATGCCATGCAAGCGCTCTCCCAGCTGAGCTATACCCCCACAACGAGTCGGCGATTATAGCTTCCGTTCAAGCTCACCGCAACTGTTCCGAAGCGCGACTCTCGAAACAGACCGGAGCAAAGCTCCGGGTGAAACTGGCGGAGTGGACGGGACTCGAACCCGCGACCCCCGGCGTGACAGGCCGGTATTCTAACCAACTGAACTACCACTCCGCACTGACTTTCTCCGACGCTTGTCGGATTCGCTTCACAGCCCAATGGCTGTGTCGCCTTGTATGGCGTCCCCACGGGGATTCGAACCCCGGTTATCGCCGTGAAAGGGCGGTGTCCTAGGCCTCTAGACGATGGGGACTGCAGCACTGCAACTTCGATTTGGTGGAGGTAAGCGGGATCGAACCGCTGACCTCTTGCATGCCATGCAAGCGCTCTCCCAGCTGAGCTATACCCCCGTCACCGAAGAGCGCGCAGTATAGTAAGCGTTCTTCGCTTTGTAAACACGTTCTGCAATTTTTGTAGCATCCTCCAATACACGCTGTTTTCGCCACGCCACCCTGCATGCAATAGCCCCCTGCACAGCCCGTCATCCAGCTGCTCGAGCCCGTGCATGGACTCCCCTAGACACCATCCGACCCGATACGAGCCACCCCGATAGTGGACCTGCGCGAACGCTTTCTCGCACTGCAAGCGCTGCTACAGGCCCATCGCGCCTTCTGGGCGCCCTCGCCTTTTCATCAGGAACTCCCGCAATGGTGCCTGGATCAGCCGCAGCTGGCACACCAGGTCCTCGCACTGGATGCCGCAAGCGTTGATCGTTACCGCGACAAACCGGATCTGGCGACGAACTGGCTCGCACCGCACCTGCACGGCCTGGCGGAACTGACCGCACTCAGCACGCTCGACATGCTGCCCGCGCAGCCGGCCACACCCGTGCCGCCGCACCTCGACGTAGGGATCCCGGGCCGCAAGAAAGCGCAGATCGAGGCTTTCGCCTCTCGTTTGCCGCAGATTCCAGGGCCCGCCCTCGAATGGTGTGCTGGCAAGGCGCACCTGGGCCGACACCTGCATCAAACGCGCAGAATCGAAGTCGCCGCACTCGAGATCGATGTCGCGCTCTGCCAGCAAGCCAGACAGCTCGCCGCCCGACACCGCGTTCCGCACACCATCCTCCAAGGCGACGCGACGAGCCCATCAGCAATCGAATACCTTGAGGGGCGGGACGTCGTAGCCCTGCATGCATGCGGAGAGTTGCATCGCCGGCTCGTCCGCACCGCTGCCGACCACGGCGCGCGCAGCCTGCACATCGCGCCCTGTTGTTACCACAAGGGTAGCGCCGGCGCCTACCAGGCCATGAGCGGTACCGCCACCCTCCAACTCGACAGCAACAAGCTGCGCCTCGCCGTCACCGAGACCGTCACCGCGCCACTGCACGACCGTCGCCGACTCGCGCGGGATCAGGCCTGGAAGCTCGGTTATCTGGCGCTCCGCAATGACCTCGGACTTCAGGCGGAGAGACCATTCCAGCCCGTTCCGGCTGCATGGCTGAAGAACGATTTCGCCAACTTCTGCAGGCTTCTCGCCGCGCGCGCGCAACTGCGGCTCCCCGGGCACATCAACTGGGCACATTGGGAGAACGCCGGAGCCGCCCGCCGCGAACAGGTCCTTCGCCTCGAGATCATCCGCCACGCCTACCGCCGCCCACTGGAGATCTGGTTGGCCCTCGACCTCGCGCTGGGACTGCAGGAGCGTGGCTTCGAAGTCCAGATCGGCTGCTTCTGCACACGAACACTCACGCCGCGGAACATCCTCATCAGCGCTCACCGCCATGCGGGAGGATAAGGAGTCGTGGCGCAGCCCGTCATTGGTCGCCTGATCACTGGTGGCCCCCCGGCACGGTCGAAGCCGCAGCGCATCCTCGAGTCGCATCACAAACTCACCAACGCAATCCGCAAGGTCACCGATCACCTCCCCCGCCACGGCGCGCTGCAGACCATGGCGGCCGTACTCCCGGTCAGCGCCTCGTTGCAAGTGGGAGTCCGCACCCCCGCTTTCGTCAAACTCCGGTAGCGGCGACCATACGACCATCCTCCACGATAAGCGCTGCGATCTCCGTGGCGCGATCGCCTTACGCGGGCGACAAGCCCTTACGCGGACGACAAGCCCCGTGACCTCGAAATCCAATGACCGCCTTCGCAGACTTGATGTGAAACCGGATGCTCGGGTAAGGTAAAAAAGGATTTGAGCAAATACATCGGATCCCTCCCGCTGCGCAAGGGTCAATTGACTGGCCATTCATGCCATGCAGTGGGCGATCGTTCAACGGCCAATGCGTCGCTTGAGTTTTGTGAGGCCTCTTGCCGGGGCCGACCGGCCGCGGTGCCCGCCCCAAGGCGCTGACGTGGTCTGCCATGCTGCACTTCACCTCGCAGTGAGTGCGGCATGCCACCAGAACAACCCACGACATGACCCGTACCGAGACACCTTCGTCCATCCGATCCTCCACCCGCGCTCCCATTCGTTTCCGTAGCACCCGCCCGAGTGATGGCACCGCTCTGTGGCAATTCGTCCAGGCTACTGGCACGCTGGAGCCAAACTCGGTCTATTTCTACGTGCTGTTCGCCGCCGACTTCGGCGACACCTGCCTTGTGGCTGAGCAGGACGGCCGCATCGTCGGCGCCGTCATCGGCTTCCACCCGCCGCGCGAGGCCGACACTGCCTTCGTCTGGCAGGTGGGGGTGCTGCCCGAGCAGCGCGGCCAGGGCCTCGGCCTGCAGCTGCTGCAGCAGTGGTTGAGCCTGCCGGCCAATGCCTGCTGTCGCTGGGTGACAGCCACAGTGGCGGACGACAACCTGGCCTCAAGTGCGCTGTTTCACCGCCTGGCGCGCGAACATGACACCCGCTGCCACGTAACCCCCTACTTCACCGTCGATCTGTTTCCAGCAGATCACCCCGCCGAGCCACTGTTGCGCGTGGGCCCGATTGCGCGCCATACGCCCGCCCGCGGCGTTCAGTCCCAGCTCGAGAACCCCATACCGGTCTGACCGGCTTCGTGCCGTGCCAGGCACTCGCAGGCGCGAGCGCCCCGATAGCGCTCGTCCCGCGTCGAGCGCAGCCCCGCCCTTTTTCGACCACAGGAGTTACTTCATGATGAACCCATTCGAACAGTGCGAATCCGAAGTACGCGGCTATTGCCGCAGTTTTCCCGCGATGTTCACCAGCGCCAAGGGCGCGTGGATGATAGACGCCGAGGGCCGCCGCTACCTCGACTTCTTCTGCGGCGCAGGTGTGCTGAACTACGGTCACAACCCCGATAGGATCAAGCAGGCCCTGCTGGCCTACCTTATGCGCGACGGCATCACGCACTCGCTGGACATGTACACCGAGGCGAAGCAGGGCTTCATCGAGCGCTTCAACGAAGTCATCCTGCAGCCGCGAGGCCTGCGCTACAAATTCCAGTTTCCCGGGCCGACCGGCACCAATGCGGTCGAGGCTGCGCTCAAGCTGGCGCGCAAGGTGACCGGACGCGAGCAGGTGGTCGGCTTCACCAATGCCTTTCACGGCATGACGCTGGGTGCGCTGGCGGTGACAGGGAACGGGTTCAAGCGCGCCGGGGCCGGCGTGCCGCTCGGCCACACCGCCTCCGTTCCGTTCGATGGCTATCTTGGCGAAGGCACCGATACGCTCGACTACTTCGAAGCGCTGCTCAAGGACGAGGGCAGCGGGATGGACAAGCCTGCCGCGGTCATCGTCGAGACCGTGCAGGCAGAGGGTGGCGTCAACGTCGCCAGCATCGAGTGGCTTCAGCGCCTGCGCCGCGTTACCGAAGAGCATGGCGTGCTGCTCATCGTCGATGACATCCAGGTCGGCTGCGGCCGCACCGGGACGTTCTTCAGCTTCGAGGACGCAGGCATCGTGCCGGACATCGTCACGCTGTCCAAGTCCTTGTCGGGCTATGGCCTGCCGCTGGCGCTGGTGCTGATCAAGCCCGAACTCGACCAATGGGCGCCGGGCGAACACAACGGCACCTTCCGCGGGCACAACCCGGCCTTCGTCACTGCCACCGCCGCGCTCAAGTTCTGGCAGGACGGCCTCCTCACCGAGGATGTCGCGCGCAAGGCGGAGCTGGTGGAGAAGCGCCTGGCCAACATCGTCGCAAAGCACGTTCCGGATGCGCGGGTGCGCGGGTGCGGGCTGATCTGGGGCGTCGAGTTCGACGACGCACAGCTGGCGGCGCGCATCTCGCAGGCGTGCTTCAAGCGCGGGCTGATCATCGAGACCGCAGGCATCGACGATCAGGTGCTCAAGCTGCTCCCGAGCCTGACCATCACCGAGGAAGAGCTGCGGCACGGCCTGGACGTGATCGAAGCGGGTCTGTGCGACGCCCTGGGGGTCGACAACGCGGCGGCCGCGATCGTAGCCGCGGCCTAAGATCCCCGTCCTCACTGCTCCCCGTCTTTCACCTACCGCGCCCCGTAAAGAACGGGGTGCACCGTACCTACGAGGAAGCTCCAATGATCGTGAAGCATCTGGACGACGTCATCGGCACCGCCGCCGACGTGGATACCGAAGGCTGGAACAGCCGTCGCCTGATCTACAAGGATGCCGGCGTCGGCTATTCGTTGAACGACACCATCATCAAACCAGGCACCGAGCATGAGTTCGAGTACAGGAACCACCTCGAGACGGTGTACTGCATCGAAGGCGAAGGCGAGATCACCGACCTCGCCACCGGCGTGACCCACGCCATCCGCCCCGGCACCCTGTACTGCCTGAACCGGCACGACCGCCACATCCTGCGCGCCAACAAGGGCAGCCACATGCGCATGGTGTGCGTGTTCAATCCACCGCTGACCGGGCGCGAGGTGCATGACCAGACGGGCGCGTATGCGCTCGCCGACTGAGAGGATGGGCAGCGCCATGATGGACATGACCGCCATGAGCACCGCCCAGCCTGCGCTGCAAAGTCCGCGCGCCGACGACCGCTACCCTTCGCGCTTCGAGTCCGAGGCCGATGTCGGCCTGCGCCTGGATCCGGTGGTCTACCCGCACACCGGCGCGGGTCCGCTGAGCGCGGAAGCACTACGTTTCTACGAAGAAAACGGCTACCTGCACTTCGACGAGCTGCTCGATGTCGGTGAGGTGCAGGCCTGCCTGGATGAGCTAGGGCGCCTGCGTGCCGACGATTCGATCAAGGATCGCAATGAAGCGGTGATCGAGCCCGGCAGCAGGGAATTGCGCTCGATCTTCGCCGTGCATCGCAGCAGCGCCGTGCTCGCACGCATCGCCAACCACCCCAGGCAATCGCCGAGCAGTTGCTCGGCAGCCAGGTGTACATCCACCAGTCGCGCGTCAACTACAAGGGCGGCTTTCGCGGCCAGGCGTTCTACTGGCATTCCGACTTCGAGACCTGGCATGAGGAGGACGGCATCCCCGCCATGCGCATGGTGAGCTGCTCGATCGCACTTACGGCCAACACGCCCCATAACGGCCCGCTGATGATCATTCCCGGATCGCACCAGCGCTATGTGCGCTGCGTGGGCGCGACGCCCGAGAACCACTACAAGGTCTCGCTCAGGCAGCAGGACATCGGCGTGCCCGACGAGGCGAGCCTGAGCCAGCTCGTCGAGGACGGCGGCATTGTCGCGCCGACCGGGCCGGCGGGCTCGGTCACGTTCTTCGAGTGCAACGTGATGCATGGCTCCAGTTCGAACATCACCCCCTTGCCCCGCAGCAACGTGTTCATGGTGTTCAACAGCGTGCACAACACGCCGGCCGCCCCCTTCTGCGGACTGGAGCCACGTCCCAACTTCATCGCCGAACGGGAGGACTTCACCCCCGTGGGGCAAGGGACTGACGGGGGCGACCCCTGCGACGCGGAGGCCAGGGCTCTCACGCCAGCCTGAAGCGCCGCGTTTGCATCGGTGATGCCGAAAAGCAGGCCGGCGTTGGAACTGGCCCGATCGATGATGGACGAGTGCGCACGCCTGCTGGACGCTGATTGATGCGAGGTGCTGACTGAGCCTCGACGGGACAAGCCGATCAGTCACTCACCCTTCCGCGCGTGGCCTTGATCGACGCCCGCCGCGCTTTCCCCTCCAGTCTGCGGGCGACCGACGCACGCGTTGGCCGGGTCGCACGACGCGCCTTCGGGGGCGCGGCCACACACTCGATCAACTCTTCCAGCCGGCGCAGCGCCTCGGTGCGGCTCTTCTCCAGGCTGCGAAACTTCTGCGCCTTGATGATCACCACGCCCTCCTTGCTGATCCGATGGTCGTGCAGGGCGAGCAGTCGCGTGCGGATGTCCTCGGGCAGGCTCGATGCCGCGATGTCGAAGCGCAGATGCACGGCGTTCGACACCTTGTTGACGTTCTGGCCGCCCGCACCCTGCGCGCGGATCGCGGTGATCTCGATTTCGTCGGGCGGGAGTGTGAAGCGGATCGTCATCTCTCAGCCCCGGCGCCCCGTCGCACAGGCATCAGCATCCCCGGGCAGCGGCCAGGCATCTCGGCAGCTGCGCCTTCGACGCGCGCTGGATCTGCCGCAGCAGTGCGACCGACACCCTGGGCACCTGATGCCGGCGCCGCAGCTCATCCTCGAGCCGCAGCAGCAGGCTCGCGGCCATCTCGGCATCGGCCAGCGCGCGGTGGTAGCGCCCGGCGACCGGCAGGCTGGCGTACTCGACCAACGCGCCGAGCTTGTGACTGGGCGCGAGCGGCAGCAGACGCCGGGACAGCAGCAGCGAGCATACGAAGTCCTGCTTCCTGCTGCGCTGGATCCGTGCCAGCTCCGCGTCCCAGAACTTGGCGTCGAACGAAGCGTTGTGGGCGACGATCGGCATGCCGCCGACGAAATCGAACACCTCACGCATCACCTCGCCCGCCGAAGGTGCGCTGCGGACCATGGCGTTCGTGATCCCGGTCAGCGCCTCGATGTAGGCGGGAATCCGCACGCCCGCGTTCATCAGGCTCTGATAGCGGTCGACCACACGACCGTCCTCCACGATGACCGCTGCGATCTCCGTGGCGCGATCACCCTGCGCGGGAGACAGCCCCGTAGTCTCGAAATCAATGACTGCGACCGCTTCCATACTCCGCACTGTCCTATCGTACGTGGCGCATGGGGGCATGCGCACCTTGGCGACCGGGCTGGATTATAGGCAGGGTCGCCAGCACCCGACGACCCCGCATTGCTTGCTGCGCCTGTGGCCTGCGCCTTGACAACCCAAACCCATCTCCGATTTAACCCGTTCATCGCGCCGATTTGAAGTTCAGCTTGCGGGCGCGTAATAGATGCAGCTAGAGCAGCCACATCAGCATGTGGCCCTACGCAACCCCGGGGTTAGCAGCCGCCGAGTGGCAACTCAAGTGGAGACTCGCCAGAAAACGAAAAACCCGCAAAGCCAGTGGCAGTGCGGGTTTCAGCGTTTTGTCTGGCGGAGACGGAGGGATTCGAACCCTCGATGCGAGTTTTAGCCCGCATGCTCCCTTAGCAGGGGAGTGCCTTCGACCTCTCGGCCACGTCTCCATCAGGAAGGCGCGATCATAGCGAGTTCAGTTCTGCCGGTCAAACACTGATCGAGCGCTTGCTCCAGCCGCGGCTACGACCATCACTCCCTACCCGCAAGCAGACCGTCCCCACCGGAAAGCGCGCGCCCAAGCCGCCACCCGCCGTGTTGGCATCGTGCGACTCGAAGAACCAGCACGCCTCCGGATGAGGCCGCAGAACACCAGGCTGCGCTTCAGAGCACCAGACTGAACCAACCGTGCCAATGTCCTATCAAAGCACTTACCAACCACCGCGCGAGTTTATCCAAACCACAAACTTCCAGGACGGATGAGAATCTGCGTAAGGCGAATTGGATATGCTATTTCAAATTTCACATAAACGCGAAATTCGAAAATGCATTTTGAAAGATTGCTGACCTATACTGCATGCACTCTATGACTTTGGTCATAGATTCAGATCTAGTCCGCGCAGAAGCGCGTAGCTCCGACCCGGGTCGGAGAATTTTTCGAGGGCCCCGTAATGAAAGCAACAGAGAAACTTGATGTTCGTGAAATTCGCCGCAAACTTGGATTGAACCAGTCGCAGTTCTGGTCAAAGATCGGCGTGACGCAAAGCGGCGGTTCCCGCTACGAGAGCGGGCGCAACATTCCCCGTCCCGTTCAGGCGTTGCTTCGCCTCGTTCATGTCGAGCAGGTCGACATCGAGAAGGTCAAGCGCGACGACATGGAAGTGGCCGAGTACCTCAAGGCCAGCAATCCGGAGCTGTACAAGTCGCTGAAGAAGGAAGCGCGCGCGAAACGCAAGGAGCGCTGAGCGCCGGCACGCGGGATCGCATCAGGGGCTGACACGAACAGTCAGCCCCTTCTGTCGTATACGCTCGGCGATCTGCTCGATCTCTGCCTCGCTGAGGCGGGCGACATGCACGGCCTCCGGTTGCCGGGACGGGCGTGCCACGCCGTACAGCAGCACCCCTTTCAGGCGTGCGATCCCGGCCTGAGCGAGCACATCCAGATACGCATCCAGCTCGGCCTCCTCAGGCGCTGCACCGTCCCAGCGGAACACGCAGGTCTGCACCCAGGTCGGGCAGAGCTCCGCGCACCGTGCCAGATTCCGTGCCACGGCTGCAGGTTCAAGGCGCACCCCGTTGATGCGTTCGATTCCGGCAGTCGTACCCGCGTCGACCTTGAACCACACCTCCCCGCCACCGGCGCCCAGCCTGCGCACGCCGTCCTGAACCCGCGCCTGCGCCAGCAGACTGCCGTTGGTGATCAGCCGCACGGGCACCGCATCGGCAGCAAGTCCGAACGCATCGCGAACGCGAAGCACCCGGTCCACCGCCTCGGCAAAGACCTCCGCACTCGTCGGTTCGCCATTGCCCGAAAAGGCGATGTCTCGAATGACGCGCGAGCCTTCGGGCACGAAGCGCTCCATCCAGTCCCCATGGATCAGGTCTGCCAGGAATCCGGAGAGTTCGTGCTCGAGGAGTAAAAGATCGATGTCGGGCGCCTTGCCGCGCACCAAGTCCGGCACCTGGCAATAGGCACAGTGCCAGTTGCAGGCGTTGTTGGGGTTAAGGTTGATGCCAACCGACACCCCTCCAGCACGACGCGAGAGCACGGGATAAACGTAGGTCAGCCCGGCAAGGTCCCGGTCGTGCTGGCTGACCTTGAGTGTATCGAGCGTTCCAGGCGGAATGGAATGTGCAGAATTCATCGTTTTGTCAGACACTTGCGGAAACCACGCGTGGAAACCACGCGACGCCAGTGGGCAGGCGGCGCGTTATAATCTGCGCCCCTTCCGGAGAGCCAAGCCATGCGCATCACCCGCCGCCTCGAATTCGACGCCGGACACCGCATTCCCGATCATGCCAGCCAGTGCCGGCACCTTCACGGCCACCGCTATGCGCTGGAGGTGACCCTTTCGGGCAGCATCATCAAGGCCGATGGGGCACCGGTCAACGGCATGGTGATGGATTTCGCCGACGTCAAACGTATTGCCAACGAACTCGTCGTCTCGCGCTGGGATCATGCCTTCCTCGCCTACCGTGGCGACAGCATAGTGATCGAGTTCCTCGCAAGCATGCCCGGGCACAAGACCATCGTTCTGGATGTGGTCCCGACGGCCGAGAACCTCGCAGCCGAAGCCTTCCGCATTCTGGAACCTGCCTATCACGACGTCTACGGAAACGATCTGCGCCTCGAGCGCGTGCGCCTGTACGAAACGCCCAACTGCTGGGCCGACGCCGAGCGCGAATGCTGAAGCCGGGTAACTGAGGTCACGGGGTAACGCCAACGCCTCGCAGCCAGGCTGCACATGCACGCCGACGGTCACATCAGGGCTTTAACGCCAGGCCTGCGCGCCCTCGGTTCAGGGCTTCCAGGGCAGCGCACGAATCGGTGTCGCATCGGCCCTGTGGCGCCGCCAGTTGTCACGATAAGCGCGCGCAAGCGGGCAATGTTCGCGCACGATCAGAATGTTCTCGGCATTACGGTTGCGCGCCGACCACGTGAAATTGTACGAACCGGTGAGCACCGCACAATCCGGCCCTTCGGCATCCACAATCAACACCTTGTTGTGCGCCGCGCTGTATGCAGTCTCGAAGGCGACGGGCACCCCGGCCGCGAGCAGACGGCCAATGGCATTGCCCTTTTCCCGCCGGTTCATCTGCGCATCGGCCAGGACTTCGACCTTCACTCCACGGTGATGCGCAGCCACCATCGCGTCAGCGATGCTGCGGCTTGTGAAGGCGTAAGCATGCACAAGCAGACTCTTGCGCGCATCCTGGACAAGCCCGATGAGCACCTTTTCTGCATCGTCGCGCGGTGAGAACGCCAGCTCGATCTCACCTTCGGCCGCAAAACGCTGGCTCGCATGCGAGGCCTGCAGGCCGATCGCGAGCAGCACGCAGGCGACGAGGCGGACCGAAGACCGGCCCCGACCAGCTGCCGTCACCCGCGTTCTCCTGCTCGTCCGCGGCGAATCAGGCGCCCTCACTGCGCTCGAACACTGCAGCGAAAAAGCCATCGGTGTCATGAACGTGGGGCAGCAGACGCAGGCGTTCGCCGGTTTCGATCTCCACACCCTGACGGGCGAGGATCTCCTGCGCCGAAAGGGCACGGAAGCCGGGATGCGCGGTGAGGAAGGCATCGGCGATGGCGTCGTTCTCTTCGGCGAGCAGGCTGCAGGTCGCATAGACGAGCCGGCCGCCGGGACGCACGAGGCGCGCAGCCGCTGCGAGGATCGATGCCTGCTTGGACGTCATCTCCGCGACCGCGGCGGGCGACTGCCGCCACTTCAGGTCGGGGTTGCGGCGTAGCGTGCCCAGGCCGGTACAGGGCGCATCGACCAGCACGCGGTCGGCCTTGCCCGCAAGCCGCTTCACCTTCGCGTCGGCCTCGTGCGCAATCAGCACCGGATGCACGTTCGACAGGCCTGCGCGCGCCATGCGGGGTTTGAGCTTCGCAAGGCGCTTTTCCGAAACGTCCAGCGCATACAGCCTGCCGGTGGAGCGCATCATTGCGCCCAGTTGCAGCGTCTTGCCCCCCGCTCCGGCGCAGAAATCCACCACCAACTCGCCACGGCGAGGCTGCACCAGCAAACCCAGCAACTGGCTACCCTCGTCCTGTACCTCGAAGCCCCCCTCGAGAAACAGCGGGTGCTTCTGCAAGGCCGGCTTGCCCGCCAACCGGATCGCTTGCGGCGACAGCCTGCCGGGCGCTGCGGCAACCCCCTCCGACTGCAGCCGCGCCAGCACCTGATCCCGATCGGCTTTCAGCAGGTTCACGCGCAGATCGAGCGGAGCGGCCCGGTTCAGGCCATGGGCCAGCGCAACCAGTTCTTCCTCCCCCATCTGCACGGCAAGACGATCGGCCAGCCAGTCCGGCAGATCCGCACGTTCGGCCAGCGAAAGCGCACCCACCTCGGCCGCCTTCACTGCAGCGACCCAATCCCGCTCGGTGGGACTGACCAAGCCTTCGAAATTGCGCAGCGGCCAGCCCTCACCCCGCGCAAACCACGCCAGCAGCAGCATGCGCGGGGTGGCCTCCTCGCCGGCAAGACGGCGCAGCCAACGCAGCCGGCGCAACACGCCATACACCGCCTCGGCGATAAAGCCCCGGTCGCGGTGCCCCAACTCGCGGTTCTCGCGAAAATGGCGCGATAGCACCGCATCGGCTGGATGCTCGAAGCCGAGCACCGCCCCCAGCGCCTGTGCGGCATGAATGAACAGGGGGCGGGATACCGCCCCCTCGGCTGCCTTGGTCTTGATCGTCTTGCTCATTTCAGTTCTTTTCCGGTTTCTGCGCTGCCACACCAAGTTCGACGCGCACGGCGCGCTGGTCCAGGACACCGCCCTTCTCGTCCTCGATGCGGATGCGGACCGGCAGCATGCCGTGCCGCGGGGACAGCCAGATGTTGATGTCCAGTTCGCCTTGCTCCGCCCAGGCATGGACGCGCACGGTGTCGACCTCGCCCATCGCAAGCTTCAGGCGCTCGGTGCCGGCTGGCTCAAGCTTAGCCTGCTTGATGCTCTTGTTTGTCACCACGGTCAGATGGACGGCTTCACCACGCTCGGCAACGCGGCGCGCCTGGTGCCACAGGCTCAGCACATCCTGGTCGCCAGCGCGTATGGTGCCGCTCTTTCGCTCCTGCCCGTCGCGGCGGACGCTGACCCGCCCCTGCGACCAGTCGAAGAGCGCACTCTCGGGCTTGCGCCCACGCTGTTCCACGCTGAAGAGCTCTGGCTTGAGCCCATTGCCATCACGCGTTCCGGTGCTGCGCTGCGCATACTCAAGCCCGAACAGCCCGGCGAGCCCCTTCGCCTCCAGCGTGAGTGAAAGCTCGTACCGGACACCATCGTACTTCCATACATGGCGAGCCTCTCCGACCTTGAAACCCTGCGACCCGTAATGCACGTCGAACAAGATCCTGCCCGCTGGCGGTGCTGCGCTCACGGCCACTGCGGGCACCACGAACAGCAATGCAAACACTGTGGAAAACACGCGCAGGATCCGCACGATCATGCCGCCCCCTCCGGCGCCGGCACGAGGAGCGCCACATCCGCACTTTCCGGCAGCCCGCGGACCTCGACCCGGTTCCCCCGCACCGCGAGCCGGTCCTCGACGAACCAACGGACTGCCTGGGGATAGATGCGATGCTCCTGGGCCAGCACACGTGCGGACAACGCGGCTTCGTCATCCCCGTCCAGCACCGGAACTGCGGCCTGGATCACGATAGGTCCATCATCGAGCTCGGCGGTGACGAAGTGCACCGTCGCGCCATGCACCCGCACCCCGGTTTCCAGCGCGCGCCGGTGTGTGTGCAGGCCCGGGAAGGAAGGTAGCAGCGAGGGGTGGATGTTGAGCAGACGCCCTTCGTAGCGGCGCACGAAGCCGTCGGTCAGCACGCGCATGAAACCGGCCAGTACCACGAGGTCGGGCGCATGCGCATCGATGCATGCGGCGAGCGCAGCATCGAAGGCGGCGCGGTCGGCAAAGGCGGTGTGGTCGACCACTTCGGCGGCAATTCCATGTGCCTGGGCGAACGCCAACCCGCCCGCGCCGGGACGGTTGCTGATGACCGCGGAAATCTGTGCGCCCGGGATGCCGGCACGCACGATCGCTTCCATGTTGCTGCCGCGGCCAGAGATCAGAATGACGATGGACTTCATTGCGAATTGGAAAGGGAAGGATATAAGGGCAAGACGCTCGCTTTGCCCGGGCGTTCAGTAAACAGGCAGGAATACCGCCGTCGCGAGGTTCTGCACCACGCGCGTGACCGTGCGGTCGGTTTCTTCCTCGACGACATCGGCGAGCGCATCGAGCAGGCCGATGATGCGGCCGAACTCGCGCTCGAAGCTCAGGTTCGACAGCTCGCCCATCTCGTTCGAGAGCAGCAGCAGGTGCCCCTGGGCATCCCGGGCATTGGCCAGCTTCCAGGCCACGATCTCGACGTTGCGGGCCGCATTGTAGATGTGCTGGGGCTCCAGATCATCCAGCATGTAGAAACTTTCCCGGTCGCCGAGCGCAGCCTGCACCATGCTGGCAAGCCCCACAGCCAGCGCCTGCACGCGATCGCCGCGATAATCCGGGTGCAGCGCGACGTGCATGGCATCGATGTCGCGCCGGTAGCCGATGGACGCAAAGCGCCAGCGATGCTTCTGCTCGAAGATGCGGACCACCGCCGCCTCCATGCTGCCGGTGTCGCTCTTGCGCCATTCGCCCGGATTGCGCCGGTAAAGCTTCTCGGTGAGCCGGCGCACGCTGGCCAGCACGTGCACCTGATGGGTTTCCGCAACGCGATTGATGTCCGTCTTGGCAAGCTGGCGCAGATCGAAGCCGGCGCTTCGCATCAGCGTAGGCGCGGTGCCCGGTGAGGAGCAGGCCATCAGCAAGATGCCGACGAGCGACAGCGCAAGCCACCGGCCGCAACCGCCCTCCGCCCCCAAAACTGCGGCCTCGCTCATCTCCATCCCCCTGCGCCACAACCTCTTGCCGCGATCATAACCCGGACCAGCTGATCAGACCGCAGCCGGGGCCCCGTATAATGCCGGGCCGATCGTGCCGGACGCGCTCATGCCCCATATCCATCGCCTTCCCGACCTGCTCGTCAACCAGATCGCCGCCGGCGAAGTGGTCGAACGTCCCGCCTCGGTGCTCAAGGAAGTGCTCGAGAACGCAGTCGATGCGGGTGCGCGAACCCTGGAAGTTCAGCTCGAACAGGGCGGCGTGCGCCGCATCCGTGTGGCGGACGACGGCTGCGGCATCCCCCACGATGAACTGGCGCTCGCGCTCGAGCGCCACGCTACCAGCAAGATCTCCAGCCTGGACGATCTCGAGCGCGTCGGCACCATGGGCTTCCGCGGCGAAGCACTCGCCGCCATCGCCGCGGTCGCACGCACCAGCATCACCAGCCGGGCGCAAGGCGCAACCCATGCCTGGCGCATCGACGCCGGCCGCAGCGAGCCGGAGCCGGCCGCACTCGACCAGGGGACCGTGGTCGATGTCGCCGACCTGTATTACAACACGCCGGCACGGCGCAAGTTCCTCAAGACCGAAGGCACCGAGTTCGCCCACTGCGACGAGATGTTCCGCCGCATCGCACTCGCCCGCCCGGACCTCGGCCTGCAACTGACGCACAACGGACGCGTGATCCATCGCCTGCCGCCGGCACCGGCCGCCACACGCCTCGCGGCACTGATGGGCGACGACTTCATTCGCAACGCGCGTGCACTCGACGCCGACGCCGGCCCCCTGCGGGTCAGCGGTTTCGTGTCGCTGCCCGCCTACTCGCGCGCGAGCCGCGACGCGCAGTACTTCTTTGTCAATGGCCGCTTCGTTCGCGACAAGTTGCTCACCCATGCGGTGCGCGAGGCCTATGCCGACATCCTGCACGGCAGCCGCCACCCTGCCTACGTCCTGTTCCTCTCCATGGATCCCGCCGGGGTGGATGTGAACGTGCATCCAGCGAAGATCGAGGTACGCTTCCGCGAAGCACGCGCGGTGCACCAGTTCGTCTACCACGCACTCAAACGCGCACTCGCAGAGAGCGGCGCGGGGCGGCCCCAGGGCCTCACGGACGAAGCCGGTTCCGACCTGAGCGGGCAGTCTCCGACGGGTGTAGCAGCGCACCCGATTTCCGCCCCGCGGGCGGGCATGCAAGCGGCCTGGCCGCCCGCCCGCGCCCATCAGGGCAGTCTCGCCATGGAGCCTGCCAGCCGCAGCTACCTCGACTTCGCGCTGGGCGCGCGCCCGGATGCCTTGGCGCGGTCGAGCCCGCCTCCGGCAGGCTCCGTCTCCACCACTTCCACGAGCGACACCACCGCGCCGGCCGGTGCCCCCGGTGCTGCACCGCCGCTGGGCTTCGCGCTGGGCCAGCTGCATGGGGTCTACATCCTGGCGCAGAACGCGTCCGGGCTGGTTCTCGTGGATATGCACGCCGCGCACGAACGCATCCTGTACGAGCAGCTCAAGACCGTGCTGGATGGCCGGCCTGCGGTACAACGCCTGCTGATTCCAGCAGTGTTCTCCGTCAGCGCAAAAGACATGGCCGCGGCCGAAGAGTGCAGCGAAGTGCTGGCCGGCATGGGCTTCGACATCGGCGCAGCCGGACCGCAGGAGTTGGCGGTACGCAGCGTTCCTGCGCTGCTCGCACGCGCGCCAGTCGCCGAACTCGTGCGCGAATTGCTGCAGGAGTTACGCGACTTTCCCGCCACCGAGGTCGTCACCGCACGGCGCAATGAGTTGCTCGCCACCATGGCCTGCCACGGCGCGGTGCGCGCGAACCGCCAGCTCAGCCTCCCCGAGATGAACGCCCTGCTGCGCGACATGGAAGCGACCGAGCGCGCCGACCAATGCAACCACGGCCGTCCCACCTGGACGCAGTTCAGCATGGCGGAGCTGGACCGCTTTTTCATGCGCGGACAATAAGGCAGACAGCGAGGCAGGGACCAAGGCAGGCACCACCCCGATCGCGGAGCGCCGCTTGCGCCGCGCTCAGGCGCGATAGACCAGCACCCCCGCCACCACGAGCACAACCGTCGCCCAGCCCAGACGGTCGACATACGTGCGCAGCGCCGCTTCCATGCGCGCACCGCCCCAGGCCATCAGGCCGGCGACCAGAAAGAAGCGGGCGCCCCGACCCACCATGGATGCGAGCGTGAACGGCAGCAAGGCCATGCCCGCCACGCCGCCCGCGATCGTGAACACCTTGTAGGGAATCGGCGAAAAGCCCGCCACGAAGATCGCCCAGAAGCCCCAGTGCTCGAACCACGCAACCGCCTGCTCGTAGGCGCTCCAGTAGTGGCTCGTCCTCAGCCACGGCTCAACCAGATCGAAAGCGTAATGGCCGATCAGGTAGCCGAACAGCCCCCCCAGCACCGACGTCACCGTGGTGAGTAAGGCGAACCACCAGGCCCGCCGCGGTTCCGCCAGGCTCATCGGCGCGAGCATCACGTCCGGCGGGATCGGAAAGAAGGAGGACTCGGCAAAGCTCAGGACACCGAGAAACCAAGGCGCACGACGATGGCGCGACCACGACATCGCCCGTTCATACAGCGGAGAGAAGATCTTCAAAACACGGCCCCGAAGGATGCGCACCGGCCTCGGCCCGGATGCGAAGGTGCCGAATGATAACCGCAAGCACCCGCCCCCGTGCGCGGACATACTCTGTGCTCGACTCCACGGCAGACGAGGTCCGCACGCACGGAAAGAGCACCCGTCGCCGCAGTTCAACGACGTTTCACGACAATCCGTGGTTGCAGCATCCGCAGCAACCGATGACAATCCCTCCGCCATATTCTCTGCGACTCACGATGGAACAACGCCGCATTCGCCGCACGTCGCTTCGCGTCGTGCTCATCGTCCCGTACGTCGTTCTCGTACTCGGGCTGGCGCTGGCCATCGGCCTGCTCTCCTACGACACGGGCCGACGCGCCGTCTCCACCGTATCGGAACAGTTGCTGCTCGAGGTCGTGGGGCGCATCGCACAGGCAGTCGACCGCCACATCGTCGGTTCCGGTGCAGTCCTCGAGACGGCGTTCCCGCAGGGCTTGCCTGCACCCGCAGAGATCCAGGAGGATTTCCACGAACTGCGCGCACGCTTGTGGATCGCCACCGCCATCCACACCGACCCGAACAACTACGTCTACTACGGCAACGAGATGGGCCAAGGGATCGGCCTGTATCGGCACAACGGGGAAGACGTCGAGTTGCGCATGAAGCTCAAGGCGGACGAACACCGTGCGATCTATCGCTTCAGCGGGATCGACGGCCCGCTCGAATTCATACGCCGCGAAAAGAACCTCTTCGACCCACGCACCCGTCCGTGGTACACCGACGGACGCGACTCTTCCTCCGACACCTGGACTTCCGTCTACATCGACTTCGGCACGCTGCAACTGGTCGCGACCCGTGCCCGTAGCGTCCCGACCCCGGGAGGCGTCTTTGCAGGCGTGGTCGCGACGGACGTGTCGCTCAAGGCGCTCAACGACTTCGTGTCACGGCTGACAGTCTCCCCCAACGGCGTCGCCTTCATCATCGAACCCGATGGCAATCTGATCGCATCCTCCGCCAGCGAAAACGTGATCACCCTGCCCGACGGCACGCACGGACGCATCGCTGCGAGCGAGAGCACACATCCGCTCGTCAAGGCGAGCTATCAGACGGTACGCGAACGCATCGAAAACCGCACCGACGAACGGCTACCGCGAGTGTTCGAGTTCACCGACCACTCCGGCAGCCTCATCTACGCGGCGTTCGATCGGGTCCAGGACAACGCAGGGCTGGACTGGATCACCGTGGTTGCGATGCCGGCCAGCGACTACCTTGGCGGCGTCTTCGAGAACGTACGCCGCACCGTCGCCCTCGCTGCGCTTGCTGTGGCCGTCGCCATCGCCATCGGGCTATCGATCCTGGGCTGGGTATCGCGCGACCTGCGACTGCTGTCCGCGATTGCCGGGCGGGTGGGCGATGGGGACCTGAACAGCCCGGTGAACATCGATCGCAGCGACGAGATCGGCGAACTAGCACGCAACTTCGAGCGCATGCAGGAACGCCTGCGCACCGACCGCCTTACCGGCCTCGCCAACCGCGAGGCGCTGGTCCAGGGCTTGCAGCGTCGCATCACGGACATCCGCGACGACCGCCGCCACCCCCACCTCGGCGTGTTGTTCATCGACCTGAACCGGTTCAAGGAAATCAACGACTCGCACGGACACGAGGTGGGCGACCGCGTCCTGAAGGAGATCGCCGCCCGCTTGAAGCAGGCGGTGCGAAGCGAGGACCTGGTCGCGCGCTATGCGGGCGACGAGTTCGTCATCCTCGTCGACCGGGTGCCTGATCGCGAAACGCTCGAAAGCGTCCGTGCGCACATCGACACGGTACTCAGCCAGCCCCTTCATGTCGATGCGCTGCCAAGCATCCTGGCCGGGGGCGCAACCGGCTGCGCGCTCTACCCCGACGACGGCGACAGCGCTGAAGGCCTGCTGCGCCACGCCGACCACGCGATGTACGCCAACAAGCAGGGACGACGCCAGGAGGCCAGCGACTGACGCCGGCTTGTCCCCAGCCAGCGTGAACAGCGACCGGGATAAGCTGTGGACAAGTCATCCAACTCCCTGTCGTGTAAGCGTTCCTCTGCAGCGCCTGTTTTTTGTGCAGCTCGGACCCCGGAACTATTTCGCATTCTTCAGCACGCTGAAATTGAAGCCTGGCGTGCGTTCTGTTAGCTTCCGGGTAGCGCGTAACAAGCAGTTTCAATAACAAGCCACGCCTGCGTCATGAATGGAAATGACAAAGGCAATTCGATTGCGGAGATCCCATTCAATGAAGAAATGCCTCACCGCCGCTGCGGTTGCAGCCACAGCCCTGCTGGCGACCGCATGCGCCACGCCCTTCGCTCCTGCGCCACTGGCGACCAACTTTGAAACAAGCAAACAGCACAAGCTGCAGGCAGCGGCGCACTGGAACGCAATTGCCAAGGACGTGGCCGCAAAGCTCTCCGCCCGCCTCCCCGAGAACACCCCACTTTTCGTCAACCAGCACGCTGACGCATCCCCCTTCGAGCGTGCCTTCACGAGCCAGCTCATCACTGCCCTGATCGACGGCGGACATGCCCTGATGCGCTCTCCCGAGGGTGCGCTTCGCGTTGGCGTAGAAACCCAGGCCGTGCCCTTCTCTGCGGACCGGCCCCAGTACCGTCATGCTGGCACTGCAACGACGCTGGGCGCAGGTCTGTGGGTGCTCTACGACATTGTCGAGTACGCGTCCAACGGCCCGGCAAAGGCCGCGCTGCTCGCACTGGGCGGTGCGGATGCCCATGCGTGGTTCCAATCCGAGTTCGCGGACGGCACTACACCGTCCATGGAAATCATCGTCAATACAACGGTCAGCGACGCGAATCGTCACATCGCGCGCAACACCAGCGTCTATTACGTTGCCGACGCAGACCAAAGCCTCTACCTGTCGCGCGACGAAAGACCGAAGCCCATCATGAAGACCTTCCAGGTCGTGGGAGGAGAATGATGCTGATGCGCAAACCCCTCCTTGCCGCGCTCGCGGGCGCCGTTGCCCTGTCTGCCACTGGCTGCGCCACCAACGCGGTCAATGCGCGCCAGGACCTGACCTGGGAACAGGCCGCGGCCAATCCGCTCATTCCTGCCAATTACGCTGCTGCAAGCAAGCTGCTTGGCAGCCTGCAGGGACAACTCGCTAAGGACCAGCCGCTGATCGTCGCCACAGTGGTAAACATTGACGCACTCGACCGCTCGTCGACGCTGGGCCGGGTAATATCGGAACAGGTTTCGGCACGCTTCACGCATGCTGGCTACCGTATGATCGAGATGAAGTTTCGCAATAACGTTTATATGGCCCGCGACCAGGGCGAACTGATGCTCACCCGCGAGATCCGCGACATCGCGAGCTCGCACAACGCCCAGGCTGTTATTGTTGGCACCTATGCACAAAGCAGCGAGATGGTGTTCGTTAACCTCAAGGTGATCCAGCCCGAGACCAACGTCGCACTCGCCGTGCACGACTACGCACTGCCGCTCGACGGCATGACGCGCTCAATGCTCAAAGCCAACCGCTGATCCCCTGCAGGACCGCAGCGCAAGGGGGCGCGCCCGAATGGGCCCGCCCCTTTCATTTACGGCACGCCCGGCGCTTTGGGGGATAATCCCGCCCACGCCCACTCTTCGCCGCACCGTGTCCCAGCCTGCTCCTTCCGCGCACACCGATCTCATCTCCGAAGCCCGCCCCGTGGCCAAACGGGACGCCGGTCGCCTGCCCCCCGCCCTGTTGCTGCTCGGCCCGACCGCCAGTGGCAAGACGGCCTGCGCACTCACGCTTGCACGCGCATTGCCGGTGGAGATCATCAGCGTGGACTCCGCGCTGGTCTATCGCGACATGGACATCGGCACCGCCAAGCCGAGCGCGGCCGAGCGCGCGGAGTGCCCGCACCACCTGATCGACGTAGTGACGCCCGAAGCGTGCTATTCCGCGGCGCGTTTTCGCGCCGACGCAATACGGCTGATGGGCGAAATCTCCGCCCGCGGCCGCATCCCCCTGCTGGCAGGCGGCACGATGCTCTACTTCAAGGCCCTGCACGACGGCCTCTCCGACCTGCCCGCCGCCGACCCCGCCTTGCGCCACGTAATCGACCAGGAGGCCGCCGAGCGCGGCTGGCCGGCCCTGCATGCCGAGCTTGCCCGCCTCGACCCCGCAGCCGCTGAACGGCTGGAGCCGGGCGACGCGCAGCGCATCCAGCGCGCACTCGAGATCGTCCGCCTCACTGGTCGTCCGCTTGCGGAGAGCTATGCCCGAAAAGAGGACGACGCCCTGCCCTGTCGCCTGCTGCCGATCGCGCTCGCCCCCGCCGACCGCAGCGTGCTGCATGCGCGCATCGCCGACCGCTTCGACGCCATGCTGCACGCGGGCTTCATCGACGAGGTGCGCCAGCTGCGTGCCCGCTACCGGCTCGACCCTGCCCTGCCCTCGATGCGCTGCGTAGGCTATCGTCAGGCATGGGAATACCTCGACGGTAAAATCGGCTACGACGAACTGCGCTTCAAGGGCATCGCCGCCACGCGCCAGCTCGCCAAGCGACAACTCACCTGGCAACGCCAGTTCCGCGAAACCTGGCCAGCGCTCGAAGAGCTGGACTGTCTGCGCCCCGACCTTCCCCAGGCCGTACTGAACGCCGCGCTGCGGCACCTGCCCCCCCCGGCCCCCACCACCTGAAGGAACCCCCATGGACGAACAGATCATCGCCGACATCGAGCAGTGGCTCGACCAAGTCGTCATCGGCCTGGACCTCTGCCCCTTCGCCGCCCGGCCGCGGCGCGAGAAGCGCGTGCGCATCGCGGTCAGCCACGCACGAAACGCCGAGGTCCTGCTGGACGACCTCCAGGCCGAACTCGAGCACCTCGCCGACACTCCGGTGGAGGCACTCGAGACCACCCTGCTCGCCATCCCGGACATGCTCGGGGACTTCGCCGAGTACAACGACTTCCTCGACGCGGTCGACCTGTGGATGGAGCAGTTCGGCTGGGAGGGCGAGCTGCAGGTGGCGAGCTTCCATCCTCAGTACCAGTTCGCGGATACCGAGGCGGACGACCCCGGCAACCTCACCAACCGGTCGCCCTGGCCCTTGCTGCACATCATCCGCGAGGAAAGCCTGGAGAAGGCGATCGAGCATTATCCCGACATTGAGGGCATCCCCGAGCGCAATGTCGAGCGCATGAAAACGCTCAGCCCAGAGGAGCGCGCCCGGCTGTTCCCGTATCTGTTCGGCTGAGCAGCGCTCGAAACGGGGGCGGCCGCGCTGGCCGCGCACCCAAAGCGGGAGTAGACTGGGTTCAAGCGCAGGTTCAGCCATTTCATGCTTTTTGCAACCCTGAACGCAGGAGCCTTCCATGTTCCCCGAATACCGCGACCTGATCACCCGTCTCAAGCATCACGACCGCCACTTCACCCAGCTCTTCGAGAAGCACAATGAGCTGGATGAGAAGGTGCACAATATCGAAACCCACATCGTGCCGGCCAGCGACGTGGAGCTCGAAGTCATGAAGAAGGAAAAGCTGCTGATCAAGGATCAGATCTACGCGTACCTGAAGAGGGTCGCCGCCGAAAGCTGATCGCCAACTCCGCACGATGAAGAACCCCGCCAGCGCGGCTCGTGCGGCGGGGTTCTTTGTTTTCAGGCAGCGACGCCCTGCGCGACCTCGGCAGGCGCCTCGCGCTCGCGCCGTGCCAGTAGGGTATAGACGGTAGGCACCACGAAGAGCGTGAAGAAGGTGCCGATCAGAAGGCCGCCGACGATCACCCAGCCGATCTGCTGGCGGCTCTCGGCGCCGGCGCCGGTGGCCAGCGCGAGCGGCACCGAGCCGAGCACCATGGCGCCGGTCGTCATCAGGATCGGGCGCAGGCGCAGCACCGAGGCCTCGACCACCGCCTCGCGCAGTTCGCGGCCCTGCTCGCGCAGCTGGTTGGCGAATTCGACGATCAGGATGCCGTGCTTGGTGATCAGGCCCACCAGCGTGACCAGGCCGATCTGGCTGTACACGTTGAGCGTGCCGCCGGTCAGCCACAGCGCGCCGAGCGCGCCGGTCATCGACAGCGGCACCGTGAGCATGATGATGAACGGGTCGCGGAAGCTCTCGAACTGCGCCGCCAGCACCAGGTAGATGAAGGCGAGCGCGAGCAGGAACACCAGCGCCAGGCTCTCCGAGCTGGTCTTGAACTCGCGCGACTGGCCGTCGTAGTCGGTGCTGTAGCCCGGCGGCAGGATGCGCGCGGCCGTGTCGTCCATCCACTGCAAGGCCTCGCCCAGGGCATAGCCCGGCGCCAGGTTGGCCGAGATCGTCACCGCGCGACGCTGGCCGAAGTGGTTGAGTTCGCGGGGCGCCACGCGCTCGCTCACCTTCACCACGCTGGTTAGCGGCACCATCTCGCCGTTGCGCGCCCGCACGTAGATGTCGCGGATGTCGCGCGGGTCGCGGCGAGCGTCCTCGGCGACCTGCACGATCACGTCATACTGCTCGGCATCTTCCTTGTAGCGCGTGACCTGGCGGCCGCCGAGCATGCTCTCGAGCGTACGCGCAATCGCATCCACCGCCACGCCAAGGTCAGCGGCACGGTCGCGATCGACCTCCACCGCCAGTTCGGGCATGGTCAGCTTCAGGTTGGTGTCGGGCGACAGAAAGCCCGGGTTGTCACCCATCGCATCCAGGAAGGCGTCGGACACGCGGGCGAGTTCGTCGTAGCTGTCCGAGGTCGCGATCACGTAGCTCACCGGCCGCGAGCGCACGCTCTGGCCGAGCGATGCGGGCAGGATCGGAAAGGCGTTCACCCCCGCCACCGCGCGCAACTTGGGTTGCAGGTCGGCGGAGATCTCGTTGGCCGTGCGGGTACGGTCCTCCCAGTCCGTGAAGCCGACGAAGGAGATGCCCTGCGAGACGGTCGGGTTGCCCGCGATCACCATGTAGCGGTCGACCTCGGGCAGGCCGGCGTAGATGTCCTCGATCTCGGCCGCATAGCGCGCCATGTAGTCGAGCGTGGCGCCCTCCGGCCCGGTGAACATGCCGATCACGCGGCCGCGGTCTTCCAGCGGCGCGAGCTCGGTCTTGAGCTGGCCCATCAGCCACACCGAACTGCCGGCGACGAGCGCGAACACCAGCATCACCAGCCAGCGCGCCTTCAGCGCCGCTGCAAGCACGCCGCGGTAGCCGGCGGTGAGCCCCGACAGCAGGCGCTCGATACTGTTGTAGATCACGCCGTGCTTCGGCTCGTGGCGCAGCAGCTTCGAGCACATCATCGGCGACAGCGACAGCGCCACGAAGCCCGACACCAGCACCGCCCCTGCCAGCGTGAGCGCGAACTCGGTAAACAGCTTGCCGGTGCGCCCGGTCATGAAGGCCACCGGCGCGTACACCGCCGCGAGCGTGATCGTCATCGCCACGATCGCGAAGCCGATCTCCTTGGCACCCTTGAAGGCTGCGGCCACCGGCGCCATCCCCTCCTCGATGTGGCGGTAGATGTTCTCCAGCATCACGATCGCGTCGTCCACCACCAGGCCGATCGCCAGCACCAGCGCGAGCAGCGTAAGCGTGTTGATCGAGAAGCCGAGCACCAGCATCAGCGTGAAGGCGCCCACCAGCGACACCGGGATGGTCACCAGCGGCACCAGCATCGCGCGCCAGTTGCGCAGGAAGAACAGGCACACCGCAGCCACCAGCAGCACCGCCTCCCAGATGGTGGAGAACACCGCGTCGATCGAACGCTCGATGAACACCGTGGTGTCGTTGGCGATCTTCATCGACATGCCCTCGGGCAACTCGCTCTCCAGGCGCGGCAGCATCTCGTCCAGCCCACGCTTGAGGTCGAGCGGGTTGGCGGTCGATTGCTTGATCAGGCCCAGCGACACCGCCGGCCGCCCCATGAAGCGAACCGAGGTACGCTCGCTCTCGGGCGCGATCTCCACCCGGCCGACGTCGCGGACGCGCACCGGATAGGCATCGGCGCCGGCACCCTGACGCAGAACGATGGCCTCGAACTGCGCCGGTTCGGTGAGGTCGGTCTGCGCCACCACGGCAAACTCGCGCGCGCGGCTCTCGATGCGGCCGGCGGGCAGCTCCACGTTCTGGCGCCGGATCGCATCCTCCACGTCCTGCACCGTGAGTCCGAAGGCGGCGAGACGGTCGCGATCGAGCCAGATCCGCATCGAGGCGCGCCGCTCGCCGTACAGGCGCGCGTCGGCCGCGCCGGGCAGGGTCTGCATGCGCGGCTTGATGATGCGGTTGGCGAAGTCACTGATCTCCATCGGCGAGTGGCGGTCGGACGAGAACGCCACCCAGATGATCGGGCTGGCATCGGCCTCGACCTTCGCGATCACCGGCTCGTCGATGTCGTCGGGCAGGCGCTGGCGCACGCGCGACACACGGTCGCGCACGTCAGCCGCGGCCGAATCGGCGTCGCGCTCGACGCGGAAGCGCACCGTGATCTGGCTGCGCTCCTGGCGGCTGATCGAGGACAGCACATCCACGCCCTCGATGCCGGCGAGCGAATCCTCCAGCGGTTTGGTGACCTGCGACTCGACGATCTCGGCGCTGGCGCCGCGGTAGCGCGTATCCACCGTGACCACCGGCTCGTCGATGTTGGGATATTCGCGTACCGTGAGGCGCGAGTAGGACATCAGGCCGATCAGCAGTACGAGCAGGGACAGCACGGTGGCGAACACCGGGCGGCGGATGCAGATATCGGAAATGACCATGGCTCAGTCCGCCCGCGGCGCCATGCCGGCCGCCGCCACCTTCACCTCGGCGCCATCGCGCAGCTTGAGCTGCCCGGCGGTGACCACCACCATGCCCGGCTGCAACCCATCGACGATCTCGACCATCGCGTCGCGGCGCTGGCCGGTGCGCACATTCACGCGCTGGACCTTGCCGTCAGCCACGCGATACACGAACTGCACGTCGCCCGGCGCCGGCACCAGCGCAGCCTCGGGCACCATGGCCACCTCGCCGCGCTCGGCCAGGATCAGCCGCACCCGCACGAACACGCCCGGGCGCAGCCGCATGTCAGGGTTGGGCAGGCTCGCGCGCAGGCGCACGGCGCGGCCCTCGGCATCGACCAGCGGGTCGATCGCCTCGACAGTGGCCGCAAAGCGCTCGCCCGGCAGCACGTCGCTGGAGAGTTCCAGCGTCTGCCCGGAGCGAACGCGATCGAGGTAGAGCTCGGGCAGGCGGAAATCCAGCTTCAGCGTGGCGATGTCCTCGAGGTTGATGAGCACATCACCATCCTTGACGAAGTCGCCGGGGCTCACGCTGCGGATGCCCACCACGCCGTCGAAGGGCGCGCGGATCTGCATGCGTGCCAGCCGCGCCTGCGCCAGCGCCACCCCCGCACGCGCCACCTCGAGCTTGGCGCGCGCATCGTCCAGGCTGCTGCGGCTGACGAACTTGCGCCCGAACAGATCCTGCGTGCGGCTGAAGTCGGCCTCGGCCAGGGTCAGGTTGGCGCGCGCCTGCTGCAGCTCGGCGCGCTGCACCGCGGCGTCGAGCTCGACCAGCACCTCGCCGCGCCGCACGGGCTCGCCGTCGCGAAAGTGGATCGCTTCGATCCGGCCCGATACCTCCGGGCGAAGCACGACGGACTCGTTGGAGACCAGCGAACCCACCGCGCTCACGTCGTCGTCGAGTACACGCACGCTCACCGCCTGCGTCTCCACCACGACCGGAGCAGCCTGCCCCGCGCCGCCGCCCCCTCCACCCCCTGCCCCGGCTGTCTTGACCTGGGCAGCGACAGGCTGCCCCGGGGCCGGCGTGCGATTCACATGCCAGGCATAGCCTCCCAGCGCGGCGAGTCCGACGAGGCTGAAAAGGGTGATGAGGGTTCGACTGGAGGGCATGGGCAACCGGATCGGAAGAAAGGGAGAGGCTCGTGAAGGAGCGCCAACGCGCTCACCGGCATGAGTTTAAGGACAAAACGCCCCCCTGTCCGGTTCCTCCCCGTTTCCCGGCAAGACGAGTCAATCGTCCGGCAGCGGCCATTTCGGGTTCCAGGCCACTTCCCACAGATGCCCGTCCGGATCCAGGAAGTACCCTGCATAGCCGCCCCAGAAGGTGTCGCGCGCCGGCTGCGTGATCCGCGCGCCGGCCGACGCGGCCTGCGCCAGCACAGCGTCCACGTCGGCACGGCCGGCGACGTTATGGCTGAGCGCGAACGCGGGCGCGCCTCCGTTTCCCCCGCCGCCCTGCACGCCATGGCAAGCACCGGGTGCCGCGTCCGCTAGGCCGGCATCGAGCGCCAGGCTCCCGCGCGCGAACAACGCCAGCTTCAGCGCGGGCTGAAGGTCGAAGAAAACCACTCCGCCATGCTCCGACGCCGCGCCGACGATACCTTCCGTCGGCCAGCCGAGTCCGTCGCGATAAAAGGCGAGCGCGCGCTCGAGCGCGTCCACGCCCAGGGTGATGACGCTGATGCGGGGCTTCATGTTCAATGTCCTCCTGTCTGTCGTGGATGCCTTGCTGCCATGAATGCCCGGCGGGCGCCGCCCGTCCGGGCCCCTGCTCCGCTGCCATCCATGCGGTGTTCAGTCCCTTGCACGCGCCAGCGACCAAAGCACCAGCAGACCGAATCCGATCAGCAGCACCCACTTCATCGTCGAGCAGGCGGTGGTGTACAGGTAGGTCTGCGGCGTACCGAAGCGCGGCATCTCGGTCAGCCACCAGTGAAAGGCGTTCTCCGCCGCATCGAAGCCCGCCGCCAGCGGCAGGCACAGGCGCGCGAACAGTTGCCCGCCGCGGCCGAGCAACGCAAAGACCCGTGTGTGCACCGCAAGCAGCCAGCCAAAGCTGCCGTAGGCCAGCAGGGTCACGAAATCGATCGGAAGATGGCTGCGATACCGCTCCAGGCCTTCTGGCGGCCATAGATGGACGATGGCACCGAAGGTTTGCGGGTGCCAGGCGAACTGCAATGCGATCGCACCCGGCCGAAGCGGCCACAGATAGCCCATCGTCCCGACGAAAAGGGTCGCCGCCAGCGCGCCGCTCACCCATAGCGCGCGCATCCGCACGGCGCTCGAATCCTGCCCACCCGCCACAACTGCCACGTCCTCACCCTCCTGCGACCACCGCCTTCAAGCGCCTTACCGCCTCAGCCACGTTGTCCTCATCGAGATTGCCGTAGCCCAGAACCAGCCCATTGCAATGCACCGGAGGCCTCGCATAGGCGGAGAGCGCCCGCACCCCGAGCCCGATGCGGCTGGCCCGCTCTGCGACCCCGCCGTCCGCAATCCGTTCCGGCAAGGTCATCACCAGATGCAGCCCCGCTTCTCCACCCGAGAGTTGTGCGCCCGGGCCGAACGCCTCCTGAAGAGCCAAGCGCAGCAGTGCCTGGCGACGACTGTAGAGCCCACGCATGCGGCGCAAATGACTGGTGTAGAAGCCGCGCTGGATGAAGTCGGCCAGCGCACGCTGCTCCACACCCTGCCCGGCTCGCGTGGCGTGTGCGGCCGCATGGATGAAATCGGGCGCAAGCCCTCGCGGCAGCACCAGGTAGCCCAATCGCAAGCCAGGATACAGCGTCTTGCTGAACGTCCCGACATACACCACGGGCGCGTCCGACTGCAGGCCGAACAGGGCGGGCGGTGCCGGTCCGGCACGCCGGAACTCGCTGTCGTAGTCATCCTCGACAATCCAGGCGCCTGCCCGGACAGCACGCTCGATCAGCGCCAAGCGTCGAGCCAGCGACATCACCGCCCCGGTGGGGTACTGGTGCGAGGGCGTGACGAGGATCAGTCTGGGCGGGTGCTGCCGCCAGTCCTGGTCGGTCGCGCACAGGCCCTCCGCGTCCAGTGCGACGTCGTGGATGCGCAAGCCTGCGAGCCCAAAAGCCACGCGCGCAGCAAGATAGCCCGGGTTCTCCGCCCACACGGTGTCGCCGTGGTCGGCGAGCAGGCGTGCGCACAGATCCAGCGCCATCTGCGAACCGCTGGTGATGAGAATCTGTCCAGCCTCCACCACCAGCCCCCGCACGCTGGTCAGGTGCGCAGCCAGCGCCTCGCGCAGCGCCGGATCTCCGCCTTGGGCGGCGTAGCCGAGTTGGCGCCAGCCGGCGTCCTTCCAGGCGCGCTCCAGGCAGGCCCGCCAGCTGTGGAAAGGAAAGGCACCGAAATCCGGCACTCCGGGGGAAAACGGCAGCGCTTCCGCGTCGCGCGCTGGCTCATGCTGTGTGGCAACGACTGCGCGTTGGGACAAGTCCGGGGTGGCCGCCCCGCCACGAGCGTTCATCCCCTCTCGTTCCTCTCGCCCCTCGCGCGCAGGCAGGCGCGCAACGCGCGTCCCCCGGCAGTCGGCGACCAGGCAGCCCTCGGCAACGAGCTGCTCATACGCGAACAGCACCGTATTACGCGCAATACCGAGCGTTGCGGCCAGGCGCCGACTCGCCGGCAGACGCGTGTCGGCGGGCAACCGCCCGCTGAGAACGGCTTCGCGCAGACGGAGGTAAAGGGCGCGCTGGCGGGGGAGCGAATCGCCGGCAAGCGGCGTCAACAGCCAGTCGAATTCCAGCATGGCTCCATGTTCTCGTGCTTTGGTGGCCCTACATAAGGTACCACCAAGCCCGTACGATCCGCTCATCGACAACCCACCGGAGCCCCTTCGATGATGCGCCAGTCTGCAGCCCCTTCGCCCCGCACCCGGATCCGCCGCCTCCCCGATCGCGCCCGTTACGATGCGGCAACGATCGCCGAGATCATCGACGCAGCGATGCTCTGCACCGTCGCCTTCCAGATCGACGGCAGCGTGCATGCCATCCCCATCACCCACTGGCGGGAAGGCGGCCACCTCTACATCCACGGCGCCAAGGCCTCGCGCATGTTCAAGGCGCTCACCGAGGGCGAGGCCTGCGTGACCGTAGCCCTGGCCGACGGCCTCGTGCTCGCGCGCTCGGCACTGCACCATTCGATGAACTACCGGTCGGTTGTCCTCTACGGGCGCTTCGAAGCGGTGACGGACCCCGTCCGCAAGCAGGAAAGCCTGCAAAGCTTCATAGATGGCCTCTACCCCGGCCGTTGGGACAGCCTGCGCCCGATCACCCGCAAGGAGGTCGATGCCACCGCTGTGCTCCGGATCGCGCTGGACGAAGCCGCCGCCAAGGTGCGCAACGGGGGCGTCAAGGACGAGCCGGCCGATCTGGACTGGCGCGCATGGGCTGGCGTGATTCCCTTGCACACGGTCATCGGCGAGCCCGCCCCGGCGCGGGACAGCGCGGTCAGCAAGGTGCCGGCGACTCGCCTGGGCTGAACGACGAAGCCGTGCGTCGCTCAGGCACCCTGCGTCAACCGACCTGGCAGGCCAGGCCCTTGAGGTACTCGCCTTCCGGCACCGCGAGCCCGATCGGGTGATCCGGCGCAGCCGACAGACGGTAGAGGATGCGCGCATCGACACCGGCGTCGATCGCCGCGCCAGCGACAATCTTCTGGAACAGCTCCTGGCCGATACCGCCCGAGCAGGAATAGGTCATCAGGATGCCGCCCGGGTTGAGCAGGCGAAAGCCGAACAGGTTGATGTCCTTGTAGGCGCGCGCGGCGCGCTCCGCATGGGCCGCGGAGGGCGCGAACTTCGGCGGATCGAGCACGATCAGGTCGAACTTGCGGCCTTCTTCCTTGAGCGCACGCAGGGCCTTGAACACATCGGCCTCCAGCCACTCGGCGCGGCTGGCATCGAGTTGCGGATTGAGCGCGAGGTTGCGCCGGGCAGACGCCAGCGCCGGGCCGGAGGAGTCGATCGACAGCACCGACGACGCTCCACCCGCCAGCGCCTGCAGCGAGAAGCCGCCGGTGTAGCAGAAGCAGTTGAGCACCGCGCGTCCGCTGGCGAGCTGGCCGGTGAGCAGGCGGTTGTCGCGCTGATCGAGATAGAAACCGGTCTTGTGCCCGCCTGCGGCGTCCACCTCCATGCGCACGCCGTTCTCGAGGATGGTGAGCGTGTCCGCAGGCAGTTCGCCATGCGCGCAGCCGGTGCGGGACTCCAGCCCTTCGAGCGCGCGCACTTCGGAATCCGAACGCTCGTAGACCACGGCGCAGCCGGTGGCCTGCACCAGGCCGGCGACGATCGCCTCGCGCCACTTGTCGGCGCCCGCGCTGGTGAGCTGGAGCACCACCACATCCCGGTAACGGTCGGCGATCACACCCGGCAGGCCGTCGGACTCGCCATGGATCAGGCGCACACCCTCCTGACCGTGCAAGGCAGGGATCACCGCGCGCCGCGCAACCGATGCGGCGACGGCACGCTTGAAAAAGGCGTGGTCGATCACGGTTTCGGCGTCGAAGCTCCACACCCGCGCGCGAATCTGCGAGGCGGGCGACCACGCGGCACGCGCCAGCGCCTTGCCCTCGGCAGACAGTACGGTGACGGTGTCGCCCGCCCGCGCGCGCCCGTCGAGGCGCTCGACCGAGCCGGCGAAGATCCAGGGATGGCGGCGGAAAAGCGAACGCTCCTTGCCGGGTTTGAGGACGAGTTGGGCCATGAGCGTGTGCAGAAGGAATGAAGATGGACGATCCGCGAGTGTACCCCGGGCCACGTCCAATGCGCCCAGAGCGGGTAGCGGGATCGGAAAAATGGCGATGAAACCCAACAAATACACAGTTGGATTACTTCGCAAATTGATAGAATTTATTTGTTCGCTCCCAGTTCAGGGGGAGTCGAACACCGTAGCCCGTACGAAGCGACCGACTGTTCAGCGCGTTTACCGGGAGCACGCGTCAAGCGCCTGAAGCACCGTTCCGCACCCAACCCGCACCAGGCCCGATATCTGATGTTCTTCCGTCTGTTCCGGCAGTGCGGCGCCCACCTCGCGGGCCGCAGCCCCGTCGGCCGTCTGCTGGCCGGATGGCTGGTCTTGCTGACACTGCTCGGGGGGTACTGGCTCCACCTCCACCAGACGCATGTGAGCCTGCTGGAACAGGCCCAGACGCTCACCCATCTGCGCGGACAAGAGACGGCCCACGCCCTCGCGCTGCAAACCAATGCCCTGTTGCGCAAGATCGACTACCTCACCGGGCACCTCACCGATCACTGGACGCAGGACGAAGACAAGAAAGCACGCGAGGCACTCCTGCGGGCGCACCTGGCACTGCCCGACGGGGCCCTGAGCAGCGTCAGCGTCACCGATGCGAACGGCCTCGTCCTCTACTCCACCTTGGCCGGCAGAAGCGGCGCGCCCACCGAGCCGCAAGACACTTCCGACCGTACGTATTTCCGTGCCCACCTGCACGGGGGAACGCCCCAACTTTTCGTCGGCCAGCCGGTTCGCGGCAGAGTTTCCGGTGAATGGATCGTGCCGTTCAGCCGCCCCTTGATCCGGAACGGCACCTTTGCCGGAGTGGTAATCGTCGCCGTCTCCTCGGCCCACCTCTCCAGGAATCTGCGGGCGCTCTACCCGAACGCGGAAGACGTTGCCGCACTGGTGCTGGGCAGCGGCCGCTTCATGGCGCACTCAGGACCGCTGGAGGTCGCGCTGGAGACCAGCGTCCCCGCCGATCGCCCCTACCTCGTCCATCCCGACCTGGAAGAAGGCAGCTTCACCGCCGTGGCGCCGGTGGATGGTGTGGAACGCTACTACGCCTGGCACCGGGTGCCCGGATACCCGGTCGTGGCCGCGATCGGGCTGAGCGTGGAAACCACATTCGCCACGGTGCAGAAGACCGTCCGCGACAGCCGCACGCAGAACGCCTTGGGCTCCCTGCTCATCCTGCTGTCCGCGCTGCTGTTCAGCGCCCTGTGGCTGCGCCATGCGCGCCAGGCGAGCGAGCTTGCCCAGGCCCGCGAGCGGTTGGAGAAGCTGGTCACACACGTCCCCGGCTTTCTGTACCAGTTCCTGCTCACGGCGGACGGCCAATCCTCCATGCCGTATTGCAGCCCGGGCGTAGAGGCACTCTTCGGTGTCACGCCCGAGGCACTGGGGCACAACGCCGCGCCGCTGTTCGAGCGCATCCACCCGGACGACCTGGCACCGGTGCACGAGACTATCCAGCGCTCTGTTGCCAAGCTCATGCCATGGCGTGCCGAGTACCGCATCCTCGACCCGCAGGGGCATACGCGCTGGCTGCTCGGCGAATCGAACCCCGAGCCCACCGAGGACGGTGGCATTCTCTGGCACGGTTACATCCGCGATGTCACCGACGAGCACCTCGCAGCGGAGCGGCTGCGCGAGAACGAGCAGCGCCTCCGCCAGGCAATCGGCGCCGTGGGAGACGGTCTGTGGGCATGGGATCTGGAGAACGACGAGCTCACCCTCGATGAGCGGAGCAATGAAATGCTCGGGCGCCCGGGCATCGAGACAACCGATCCTGCCGCGGACATCTTTGCGCTTGTCCACCCTTTCGATCACACGGCGGACCACCAGGAGCAATACGCGAACATCTTCGCGAATCCGGACAAGCCGCTCTCCGGCTCCTTCCGGTTGCGCAAGACTTCGGGCGAATGGGTGTGGGTGCGCACCCGCGGCCGGGTCGTGGACCGAGACGGCCAAGGCCGGCCCGTTCGCGTCGTAGGCACCTTCAGCGACATCACCGAGCGCGTGGCCGACGCCCAGCTTCGCCGCGCCCTGCTCGACCACAGCGTGGCGGCAATCGCCCTGATGGACCCGCAGCGCCGGATCCTCAAGGCCAACGGCCGCGCCAGCGCGATCTTTGCGCCCCCGGGGCGCAATCTGGCCGACATGGAGGCTCCGCAGTTCCACGCCAGTCCGCAACATGAAGCAAGCATGGCCGAGCACTATCGCCGGCTGCGCGAAACGGGGCAAATCAACCTTGAGCTCCCCCTCCTCGACAACCGCGGCACGGAGCGCTGGTTCGATGCCCATGCCGTCATGCTTGACCCCACCGACCCGCAAAGCAAGGTCGTGTGGACGCTGATCGACATTTCGGACAAGCGCGACGCCCGGGCGGCCCTCGCCGCCGAACAACTGCGCCTGCGCACGGTGCTCGAGCGCTTCCCGGGCGGCGTGCTGATCGAGGACGAGAACGGCATCATCAGCTCCGCCAACCAGGGCCTGTGCGAGCTTCTCAGCATTCCGGGCCTGCCCGGCGAACTGATCGGGCTGCAGCACGAAACCCTGTGCATGCGGCTGGGCACCGAGCGAGCGGGCTGGCTGCACCAGCCCGCACCCGATTCGACCGGCGAGAAGCGACGCAGCATCGAGGTCGACAGCGAAAGCGGCGGCACCATGGAGATCGACTGGCTGCCGATCGAGCATGAGGGGCGGCGCCTGGGCCGCGTGTGGCTGCTGCGCGATATCACCGAGCGCAAGACGCGCGAACGCAGGCTCTACGAGCTTGCGGCAACCGACGCGCTGACCGGTCTGCCCAACCGCCGCAGCTTCATGGCTTGCCTGGACGCGGCCATCGACGCGCTGCAGCGCGAACCCGAGCGGCGTGGCGCGCTGCTGATGCTCGATCTGGACCACTTCAAGCACATCAACGACAGCTTCGGGCACGGGACCGGAGACGACGTTCTCCGCCACGTTTCGCACCTGATTCGCCAAAGCCTGCGCCAGCAGGACGATGCAGCGCGCCTAGGCGGAGAGGAGTTCGCTGCGCTGCTGCACGACGTGAGCCTGGATGAAGCACGCGCACTCGCCGAACGCCTTCGCCAGGCAGTCGAGAACAGCCCGGCAGCTACCGTTTCCGGGGCAATCCGGTTCACAACCAGCATCGGCCTCACGCCGCTTACCGGCCGCGACCCCGCTCGCCTGCTCAGCAGGGCCGATCGTGCCCTCTACAACGCGAAGAGCGCCGGGCGCAACCGGGTCTGCCTGCTGGACGAAGGCGCGGATTAGGCATCCGCACCCGACACGGCGGCATGCCGGCGCCTGAACATCCGCGGTTATTTCGATATCCCTTCCGCGCTGGCTATACTCCACGCCACCATCACCGAAGGGGAGACCTCACGCATGAAGCTAGAAACCATCGCCGTGCACGGCGGCTATTCGCCCGATCCCACCACCAAGGCCGTCGCGGTGCCGATCTACCAGACCACCTCGTACGCCTTCGACGACACCCAGCACGGCGCGGACCTCTTCGACCTCAAGGTGCAGGGCAACATCTACACCCGCATCATGAACCCGACCACCGCGGTGCTCGAGCAGCGCGTCGCCGAACTGGAAGGCGGCATCGGCGCGCTCGCCGTGGCCTCGGGCATGTCGGCGATCACCTACGCCATCCAGACCATCGCCGAAGCCGGCGACAACATCGTCTCAGCCTCGACGCTGTACGGCGGCACCTACAACCTGTTCGCCCACACCCTGCCGCAGTTCGGCATCCAGGTGCGTTTCGCCGACTACCGCGACCCGGACAGCTTCGCGGCACTGATCGATGAGCGTACAAAGGCGATCTTTTGCGAATCGGTGGGCAACCCGCTGGGCAACGTCACCGACATCGGCCGCCTGGCCGAGATCGCGCACAAGGCCGGTGTGCCGCTGATCGTGGACAACACCGTGCCCTCCCCCTATCTGTGCCGCCCCTTCGAGCACGGCGCCGACATCGTGGTGCATGCACTCACCAAGTACCTCGGCGGCCACGGCAACTCGATCGGCGGCGCCATCGTCGATTCGGGCAAGTTCCCCTGGGCCGAGCACAAGGCGCGCTTCAAGCGTCTGAACGAGCCCGATGTCTCGTACCACGGCGTGGTCTACACCGAAGCGCTCGGTGCCGCCGCCTTCATCGGCCGCGCGCGCGTCGTACCGCTTCGCAACACCGGCGCGGCGATCTCGCCCTTCAACAGCTTCCTGATCCTGCAGGGCATCGAAACGCTGGCGCTGCGCATGGACCGCATCTGCACCAACACGATCAAGGTTGCGGAGTACCTGAAGAAGCACGCCAAGGTCGAGTGGGTGAACTACGCCGGCCTGCCCGACCACGCCGACCACGGCCTGGTGCAGAAGTACATGGGCGGCCGCGCCTCGGGCATCCTGTCGTTTGGTGTGAAAGGTGGATTTGAGGCCGGCGGCCGCTTCCAGGACGCGCTGAAGCTGATCACCCGCCTGGTGAACATCGGCGACGCCAAGTCGCTTGCCTGCCACCCGGCCTCCACCACCCACCGTCAGCTCTCGCCGGCGGAACTGGCCAAGGCCGGCGTGTCGCCCGACATGGTGCGCCTGTCGATCGGCATCGAGCACATCGACGACATCATCGCCGACCTCGAGCAGGCGCTGGCCGCGGTCTGATTCACCCCGCCGTCGCTCCCGCGACGGCGGCAGTCGCTCTCGACGCCACCTGCGGGTGGCGTCTTTCTTGTGAAGGAACCGGAATGCTCGCAGTGCTGCAACGCGTGTCCGAAGCGCGCGTGATCGTCGACGGCGAGACCATCGGGCAGATCGGCCACGGTCTGCTCGCACTGGTGTGCGCCGAGCGCGGCGACACCCCAGCCGAGGCCGACAAGCTGCTCGCCAAGATGCTCAAGCTGCGCATCTTTGCTGACGAAGCCGGCAAGATGAACCGCTCGGTGCAGGATGTCGAAGGCGGGCTGCTGATCGTGAGTCAGTTCACGCTCGCAGCCGACACCTCCGGCGGCAACCGGCCCAGCTTCGCCAACGCCGCCGACCCGCAGACCGGCCAGGCGCTCTATGCGCATTTCGTCGCCCGCGCACGCACCGCCCATCCACGGGTCGAGACTGGTCGCTTCGCCGCGGACATGAAGGTGCAACTCATCAACGACGGCCCGGTCACAGTCCCGCTACGCATTGCCCCAATGGCTTGAAACCTCCGCACTGCGGCCTGCCTTCCGGTGCATCCATCCACCCGCTTCCAGAAATCAAAGGAGTCCTTCGATGAAGCTGTACATCAAACCCGGCGCCTGCTCGCTCTCGCCCCACATTGCGCTGGAAGAGTCCGGCATGCCCTACGAAACCGAGTCGGTCGACCTCAAGACCAAGGTGACTGCCAGCGGCGCCGACTTCTGGAAGAACAATCCCAAGGGCTACGTACCCGCGCTGCTGCTCGGCAGCGGCGAGTTGCTGACTGAAGGCGCGGCGATCGTTCAGTACATTGCCGACCAGGCACCTCAGAAGAAGCTCGCGCCCGCCAACGGCACAATCGAGCGCTACCGCCTGCAGTCCTGGCTCAACTTCATCGGCACCGAGCTACACAAGTCCTGCAGCCCCTTCTTCCACCCGGCCTCGGGCAAGGAGTGGAAGGAAATCGCCGGTGCCAACCTCGAGCGTCGCCTCGCTTATGTGAACGAGGAGCTCGAAGGCAAGCCCTACCTGATGGGCGAGGACTTCAGCGTCGCCGACGGCTACCTCTTTACCGTGCTGAGCTGGATGAAGTTCGTCGGCATCGACCTGGCGAAGTGGTCCAACCTGACGGCCTTCCAGGCCCGCGTGGCGGCGCGCCCGGCGGTGCAGGCCGCGCTGAAGGCCGAAGGGCTGGCCTGAATGGCTTGAGGCACGAAGCGTCACCGACGGCTCCCAAGTTTGCGGCTGCCGCTGCTCCTGCCGTAAACAAGCGCAGCCAGCCGCAAGCCCCCTCTCCATGACCGACCCATCCTTTCGCTTCCCCCTCCTCGCCGCTGCGCTGCTCGCGGCCTTCGGCGTGGCGCGCCCGCGCGGCTGAGGGCGGCCCGCGTTCAGGCGCGCGGCGGCAGCGTGCCGAAGACGCGGTCCCAGAAATCGGTCAACGTGCCGTAGCCGCAACATTCGTCACGGAAATGATGGAAACCGTGCAGCTGCCGGCGCGCATCCAGCCAGGGCCCGACCGGACGGGTAGCGTGCAGGCGGTGATGCACCACCTCCTGCAGCAGGTTGCCGATCAGCATGCCCGCCGAAAACGGCGTGGCGAAAGCACTGCCGCCCGAGAACAGCGCCGGCAGACCGACGACCGCCAGCACCAGCACGCCGCTGAACAGCACCGGCACGCGAATCGGCACGGCTGCATCACGGTGATGCGCCAGGTGCCAGCACCGGAAGGGCTCGACCCCGTGCAGCATCCAGCGATGCAGGACGTATTCGACCAGCGTCCAGGCTGCAAGCCCCGTGACCACCAGCGCGGCGGCCAGGCCCACGCCCCCATCCGCAGCCAGTGACCACCTCACCCCCAGCGCGACCAGTCCAACGCACGGCACCGCCAGCGAGGCCGGATAGGCAAGCGCCACGCGCAGCATCCAGGGCTCAGCCATCGTCGGCGCGCTCCACGATCTCCCACGCGTACATCAGGCTCGCATCGGAGAAGCCGAACCCGGTCTCCTCGTCCTGCCACCAGCCGAATCCGCGCACATCCACCCCCTCGAAGCGCCACCTGCGCAGCTCGCCGCTGCACAGGCGGATGACATAGCTGCAGCCACTGACGGGTTCCATGCTCTCGACGTCCTCACGATCAGAAGGCCCGCAACAGTCGCGCGCCCTGCTTGAATGATAGTCGGGACGCCCCTTGTCGCCAGCGCGGACAGAACCGCCTTCAGGCGCGACCAGAGACCAGATTGCAGCGGGAGCATACAAGGTGTCCGGCCCCCGTTCGCATCCCCGGCGTGACCCCATCTTGACTAAATAGTACCGTTTTGGTACCTTTAATTTCGACGCCACCCCCTTCGAGCACATTCTCATGCTGCGCATCAGCAAACTCACCGACTACGGCACCCTGATTCTGACCCACATGGCCGGACACCCGGATCGCCTGCACAGCGCCGCCGGCCTGGCCGAAGCGCTCGGGCTCGGACTGCCCACGGTCAGCAAGGTGCTCAAGACCCTCGGCCGCCACGAGCTGGTGAGCAGCCAGCGCGGTGCGCATGGCGGCTATGCGCTCGCCCGCCCGGCAGACCACATCACCGTGGCGGACGTGATCGACGCCCTCGAGGAGCAGGCCTTCGGGCTCACCGAATGCAGCTCGAGCAGCGGCGTATGCGCGATCGAGTCCGACTGCCGCATCCGCGAGAACTGGATGCGCATCAATACCGTGGTGCGCCAGGCGCTGCAAGCGGTCAGCATCGCCGACATGGTGCACCCCGGCCACGGCCCCGCCTTCCCCGCCCCGCACGCCACCGAACACCGCATGCATGGCCCAGCGCGCAGCACCGCGGCCTGCCTTCCTGCCGCGCGCGCAGACGAACAGGAGACTTGAAGATGAACGCCCCCACCCCAGCCACCGCCACCTTCCCAGCCGCCCCCCCCTCCCCGGCCAGCCGCAGCGACGCCATTGGCGCCTTCCTGGAGCAGGACTACATTGCCGGCTTCGAGACCACGCTCGAGACCGACACCGTGCCCAAGGGCCTGTCGGAGGACGTCATCCGCACGATTTCGGCGCGCAAGGGCGAGCCCGACTGGCTGCTCGACTGGCGCCTGCAGGCCTACCGCCACTGGCTGACGATGACGCCACCGAAGTGGGCCGCGGTGGAGTTTCCCGCGATCGACTTCCAGGACATCGTCTATTACTCCGCGCCCAAGTCGAAGAAGGACGGCCCCAAGAGCCTGGACGAAGTCGATCCCGAGCTGCTGCGCACCTTCGAGAAGCTCGGTGTGCCGCTGCACGAGCGCGCACGCCTGGCCGGCGTGGCGGTCGATGCGGTGTTTGACTCCGTGAGCGTGGCCACCACCTTCAAGAAGGAACTGGGCGAGCACGGCATCGTCTTCTGTTCGTTCTCCGAGGCGGTGAAGGAACACCCGGAACTGGTGCGCCAGTACCTCGGCACGGTGGTGCCGCCGGGCGACAACTTCTACGCCGCGCTCAACTCCGCAGTGTTCTCCGACGGTTCCTTCGTCTTCATCCCCAAGGGCGTGAAGTGCCCGATGGAGCTCTCGACCTACTTCCGCATCAACGCCCGCGACACCGGCCAGTTCGAGCGCACGCTGATCATCGCCGAGGAAGGCGCATCGGTCAGCTACCTCGAGGGCTGTACCGCGCCGATGCGCGACGAGAACCAGCTCCACGCCGCGGTGGTCGAGCTGGTCGCGCTCGACGACGCCAAGATCAAGTATTCCACCGTGCAGAACTGGTACCCGGGCGACAAGGACGGCAAGGGCGGCATCTACAACTTCGTCACCAAACGTGGCGACTGCCGCGGCGCGCGTTCGCACATCTCCTGGACGCAGGTCGAGACCGGCTCGGCGATCACCTGGAAATACCCGAGCGTGATCCTGCGCGGCGACGACTCGGTGGGCGACTTCCACTCGGTGGCGCTGACCAACAACCTGCAGCAGGCCGACACCGGCACCAAGATGATCCACATGGGACGCAACACCCGCAGCACTATCCTCAGCAAGGGCATCTCGGCCGGACGCGGCAGCAACACCTTCCGCGGCCTGGTCAAGATCACGCCCAAGGCCGAGGGCGCGCGCAACTACACCCAGTGCGATTCGCTCTTGATCGGCGACCGCTGCGCCGCGCACACCTTCCCCACCATCGAGGTGCGCCACCCCAGCGCCCATGTCGAACACGAGGCCACCACCTCGCGCATCGGCGAAGACCAGCTTTTCTATGCGATGCAGCGCGGCATCAGTGCCGAGGACGCGGTGTCGATGATCGTCAATGGCTTCTGCCGCGAGGTGTTCAAGGAACTGCCGATGGAGTTCGCGGTGGAAGCACAGAAATTGCTGGGCGTGAGCCTCGAAGGCAGCGTCGGCTAAGGACCCACAGGAGAATCGAGATGCTGAAAATCAATAACCTGCACGCCGCGATCGACGGCAAGGACATCCTCAAGGGCCTCGACCTCGAGGTCGCCGACGGCGAGGTGCACGCCGTCATGGGCCCCAACGGCTCGGGCAAGAGCACGCTCGCGCAGGTGCTGGCCGGGCGCGAGACCTACACCGTCACCGACGGCAGCGTGGACTGGGACGGCGCCGACCTGCTCGCCCTTCCCGCCGAGGAGCGCGCGCGCGCCGGGCTCTTCCTCGCCTTCCAGTACCCGGTAGAGATCCCGGGCGTATCGAACGCCTACTTCCTCAAGGCCGCGGTCAACGCGGTGCGCCGCCACCGCGGGCTGTCGGAATACGACGCAATGGACTTCCTCGCCCGCGTGAAAGCCGAGATGAAGGCGGTCGGCATGAAGGAGGAGTTCCTCTACCGCTCGGTGAACGAAGGCTTCTCGGGCGGCGAGAAGAAGCGCAACGAGGTGCTGCAGATGGCGCTGCTCGAGCCCAGGCTCGCGGTGCTCGACGAGACCGATTCGGGGCTGGATATCGACGCGCTCAAGATCGTCGCCGAGGGCGTCAACCGCCTGCGCTCGCCCGAGCGCTCGATGATCGTGATCACCCACTACCAGCGCCTGCTCGACTACATCGTGCCCGACAAGGTGCACGTGCTGTCGCAGGGCCGCATCGTGCGCTCGGGCGGGCGCGAGCTCGCGCTCGAGCTGGAGGAGCACGGCTACGGCTGGATCGACGCCGCGCAGAGCGGCAAGGCCGGTGCCGCCCCCGCGGGAGCACGGCCATGAGCGCGATCGACTTCTGGCTCGGACGCCATCGCGATACCGCCACCGATCTGCCCGGCGCCGACCTGCCCTGGCTCGCCCGCCTGCGCGAGGATGCGATCGACCGCTTCGCCGACGAAGGCTGGCCGACGACGCGGCGCGAGAACTGGCGCCACACCTCGCTCGCCTTCATGGCGCAGCAGGTTTTGGTGGTGCGCGAGGCGGTCACGCCCGAGGCGGTCGTGGCGGCGCTGCGCGCACGCTACCAGGCGGCACGGGGCGCAGCGCATGCGCCCGCGCGGCAGGGCGTGGAATCGGCCCCAGAATCGGCCCCTGAATCGGCCAGCAAGGACGGCCACTGGGTGATTTTCGTGGATGGACACTTCGCCCCCGCGCTGTCCGCCATCGGCGGGCTTCCCGGCGGCGTGCGCATCGGCAGCCTCGCCGATGCGCTTGGGCAGACCCCCGAGGCGGTCGAGGCTGCCTTCGGCGAGGCCGGCGACGGCGAGGCCCCCGCCGCGCTCAACGCCGCGCTGGCCGCCGACGGCGCGTGGATCCGCCTCGGCCGCGGTGTCGCCGTGGAACCGCCGATCCACCTCGTCTTCATCGGTGCCAGGGTCACTGACCAGCACCTGCGCAACCTCATCGTCGCCGAGACCGGCGCGCAGGCGACGATCGTCGAGCACTACCCGGTCGGCGCCGCGGGCAGCACGCTCACCACCGCGGTCACCCGCGTGCTCGCGGCGCAGGACAGCCATGTCACGCACCTCAAGCTGCAGCAGGAGGCGCCCGAGGCCATCCATCTGGCGACGATCGAGGCCGAACAGGCCCGCGGTGCGGTCTTCGCCTCGCACTCGCTGTCCTTCGGCGCGCGCCTGGCACGTCACGACATCCGCACCCGCCTCGCCGGCGAGGGCGCCGAGGCGCTGTTGAACGGCCTCTATCACGCCGACGGCCGCCGCCATGTCGACCACCACACCCGCATCGACCACGCACGCCCGCAGGGCACCAGCCGCGAGTTCTACCGCGGCCTGCTCGACGGCAGCGCGCGCGGCGTGTTCACCGGCCGCATCCTGGTCGCCCAGGACGCCCAGCGCACCGACGCCATGCAGCGCTGCGACAACCTGCTGCTGTCCCGCCTGGCCGAGGCCGACGCCCGCCCCGAACTCGAGATCTACGCCGACGACGTCAAGTGCGCCCACGGCGCCACGGTCGGCCAGCTCGACGAGGACGCCCTCTTCTACCTGCGCAGCCGCGGCGTCGATGCGGTGCACGCGCGTCAGCTGCTGACCTACGCCTTCGCCGCCGAGGTGCTCGACCGCATCGCCCACGCGCCGCTGCGCGCGCTCGGCCGCGCCGCGCTGCTCGAACGCCTGCCCGACGGTGCCCGACTGGAGGAACTGCTGTGAACGCTCCGCGCGATCCCGGCGCGCAGGCGCCCATCCTGGACCTCGCCGCCGACTTCCCCCTCCTGGCGCGGCCGGTGCATGGCCGGCGCCTGGCCTACCTCGACAACGGCGCCACCACGCAGAAGCCGGCGGCGGTGATCGAGGCCGAGGCGCGCTTCTACCGCGAGTCCAACGCCAACATCCACCGCGGCGTGCACTGGCTGTCGCAACACGCCACCGAGCTCTACGACGGCGCACGCGCCACGGTGCAGCGCTTCCTCAACGCCGCGCGCGCCGACGAGATCGTGTTCACCCGCGGCACCACCGAGGCGATCAACCTGGTGGCGCAGAGCTGGGGCCGGCCGCGGCTTGCCGCCGGCGACGAGATCCTGCTCAGCACCCTGGAGCACCACTCCAACATCGTGCCCTGGCAGCTCATGTGCGAGCAGACCGGCGCGGTGCTCAAGGTGATCCCGGTGCTCGACAACGGTGAGCTCGACATGGCGGCCTTCGAGGGCCTGCTCGGCGAGCGCACCCGGCTGCTGGCGATCACCCACGTGTCGAACGCGCTCGGCACGGTGAACCCGGTGGCCGAGATGACGCGGCGCGCGCGCGCGGTCGGCGCGGTCGTGCTGGTCGATGGCGCCCAGGCCGTGGCCCACCAGGCAGTGGATGTGCAGGCAATCGGCTGCGACTTCTACGCCTTCTCCGGCCACAAGCTCTACGGCCCCACCGGCATCGGCGCGCTCTACGGCCGCGCCGAGCTGCTGCGCCACATGCCGCCGTGGCAGGGTGGCGGCGACATGATCCGCACCGTCGCCTTCGACAACACCTCCTTCGCCCCGCCGCCGCAGCGCTTCGAGGCGGGCACACCCAACATCGCCGGCGCGATCGCGCTGGCCGCGGCGATCGACTACGTGCAGGGCGTGGGCCTGGGCCGCGTTCACACCCACGAGCAGGCGCTGCTCGACTACGGCACGCGCGCGCTGCAGGACATCCCCGGCGTGCGCCTGATCGGCACCGCGCGCGAGAAAGCCGGCATCCTGTCCTTCCTGGTCGACGGCATCCACCCCCACGACCTCGGCACCATCCTCGACGCCGAAGGCGTGGCGATCCGCGCCGGCCACCACTGCGCGATGCCGCTGATGACGCGCTTCGGCATCCCCGGCACCGCGCGCGCCTCGCTCGGCCTGTACAACGGGCTGGCCGACCTCGACGCGCTGGTCGCGGCCATCCACAAAGCACAGGCGCTGTTCGGCACGCGCGGCAGCACAGCGCCCGGCAAAGGGAGCGCGGCATGAGCGACATGCAGGATTCGCTGCGCGAGCTGTACCAGGAGGTGATCTTCGATCACAACCGCAACCCGCGGAACTACCGCCCGCTGCCCGCCGCCAGCCACCATGCCGACGGACACAACCCGCTGTGCGGCGACCAGCTCACGGTGTACCTGCAGGTCGAGGACGGCATCGTGCGCGAGGCGAGCTTCGTCGGCCACGGCTGCGCCATCTCCACCGCCTCGGCCTCGCTGATGACCGAGGCGGTCAAGGGCAAGCCGGTCGCGGAGGTCGAGGCGCTGTTCCGCGACGTGCACGCGCTGCTCACCGAAGGCCGCGGGACCGCCGACCCCGCACGCGACTTTGGCAAGCTGGAGGTGCTCTCCGGCGTCAAGGAGTTCCCCGCACGGGTCAAGTGCGCCACGCTCGCCTGGCACACCCTGCACAACGCGCTCGTCGGCGAGCACGAGACCGCACACACCGAATAAGACCTCGAGGAGCAAGACATCATGGGCGACCACTACGGCGAAACCGATTCCCGCGTGCTGCAGCGCGACTGCGCAGCGGTGAGCGTGCCCTGGGGCAAGGCGGAGACGCTCCCCGAGGGCGCCTACGCGCTGGTGACCCAGCGCCTGGGCGGCTCGATCACGGTGATGTGCGGGGGCAACCTGTATCGCATCGACGAGCGCAACGCCGACGCGCTCGGCCTCGAGCCGCAGCTCGCCGCCCCCCCGCCAGTCGCTGCGGACGGCGAGCAGACCGCCGAGAGCATCGAGCAGGCAGCCTGGGCACAGCTCGGCACCTGCTACGACCCCGAGATCCCGATCGACATCGTCAATCTGGGCCTGGTGTATGCGTGCACCGCGGAGGCGCTGCCGGACGGCAGGTTCCGCATCGCCGCCGCGATGACCCTGACCGCGCCCGGCTGCGGCATGGGCACCCTGATTGCGGACGAGGCGCGCGACAAGCTGCTGCAGATTCCCGGCGTGGCCGAAGCCGAGGTCACGCTGGTGTGGGATCCGCCTTGGAGCCGCGAGATGATGAGCGAGGCGGCGCGGCTGGAGATGGGCATGTTCTGAGCCGCTCGATGCGGCACCGAATTGCGGGCGCGGGCGCGGGATCGCACGCGAGAATGTCCGTGCGCCAGGTTCCGCGTCAACGCAGCGAGAACTGCACCTGCCCGGCCTCGCCGCCCGCCTCCACCTTCGGTTCGAGCACGAATACACGCTCGCCCGGCACGCCGCCCTCGCCCACCAGCCATTCGCGCACAGCCTGGGCGCGCTGCTGCGCGAGCGCGCGCAGTTCGGCGTCGCCCGCCTTGACGTTCTCGCGCATGAGGGCTTCCATCTCTGCGGCGGGAATATCCTTGGCCAAGCCGATGAAGTTGCGCGGTTTCTTGAAGTCGGCCGCCTTGTAGGCCTTCTTCAGCAACTCGGGATACTCGTCACCACTGACTTCGATATCCTCGAGCGAGGGCGCCTCTTCGCCGCGGGCGAGCATGGCCTTGAGCTTCTGCGCGCGCACGGCCTGGCCAAGTGCCACCTGTCGCAGCCCGTCAAGATCGCTCGCAGGGTCTGCACGGCCGACGATGTCGAGCTTGAGCGAGGGACGGTCGATCAAGGCCTTCGCAAGTGTACTCAGCTTCTCCTGCTGCGCCTCGCCCGGACGCGCCGTGCCCGGCGCCAGCGTGAGCTGCGACAGTTCCTCCCCCCCGCCCAGCGCGGCGCCGAGCAGCGCGAAGGGCGAGGTGATCGCCTTGCCAATAAGATTGACGAACATCTTGAGCACCAGGCCGAAGATGCTGAACTGGGGATCGTCGAGCGTGCCGCTCACCGGAAGATGCAGGTCGATCTCACCACGGCTGTTCTTGAGCAGCGACACCGCGAGTTGCACCGGCAGATTTACCGCATCCGGACTATCGACCTTGTCGCCGAAGGTCAGTTGGTCGAGGAAGATCTGGTTGGTGGCGGAAAGCTTGCGCTCCTCGATCCGGTAATTGAGCTCAGCCGAGAGCTTGCCGCGCGCAATGCCGTAGCCCACGTACTTGCCCGAATAGGACGACAGCCCGGTGAGTTCGAAATCCTGCACCTTGGCGAGAATGTCCAGGTGTGCGTCCTGGCGGAAGGGGTTGAGCTCGCCGGTGATGCTGAGCGGCGCGGTCTTGTCCACCTTGCCCTGCAGATCCAGCTTGGCGATCGTGTCCTGCGCGGTGGAGAAGCCGATCAGGGTGCCGGCCAGATCGGTGAGGTTGGCATCGTAGTTGGGGCGCACGAAGCGGTCGCTGAAGGCGACGTTGCCGCGCTTGATCTCCACGCGGTCGATACGGATGGGCGGCGGCGGGGCCGAGGGGGCGGCGATCTCCGCACTGTTCGCAGCCGCCGGGGCCGCCCCCTCGGCAGGCACCGGAATCGCCGCGGGAGCCGCCACTTTCACTGTGGCGGGCATGCTCTTCCCGGTACCCGTGCCACCAATCTCACGCACGTTCAGCCGCCCTTCCTCATCCAGGATCAGGCGGGTATAGAAGTCGTCGAGCAGCACACGCTTCACGCCGAGCGAGAACGGCTCGAGGCGCGCATTGATGCCCCCCACGCGCAGGGTGCGAAGACGCACGAAATCGGTGGCGTTCAGCCGGTCCACCGAGGCGAAATTGGACACCGCGACATCGCCGGTAAAGCGGCCAAGCAGTTGCCCACGCCGTCCGGTGGAGAGGTTCAGCCGCCCCTGGGTACTGAGGTTGCCGCGCGAGATCGCGATCTTGGTCTGCGCCAGCACATAGGGTTGCAGCGGCAGCAGATCGACGGTGCGCAGGTCGAGCCGCAGATCCGCCTTCAGCGGCGCAAGCGTGAGCGACCCGCTCGCAGCGACCTTCCCACGCTTGTTGAGCCGGGAGTCGAGCTTGAACTGCAGCGCCGTCCCCTTCTCGGTGCTGAAACCCTCGAGCTCGAAATCGATGTCATCGACCGCGGTCACCACCGGACGGCCCACGCTGCGGTCCTCGAAGCGCATGGAGGCGCCCTTGAGCGCAAGCTTGTCCACCGTGACCACCCATTCAGGTCCGTCCGGCGCCGGCGCCGTCCTGCGCCCCTTCGTCGACGCAGCAGGTGGAAGCAAGGAAGCGAGCAGGTCGATGTCTCCGTTCTTCAGGCGCACCAGCGAGACCGCCGCCCCGGTGGCCTCGACACCACCGACACTCACCCGCTGCGTGCCGAGATCGACCGTCGCCGCGCGCAGGTCGAGCGCCGGCACCTTCACCGCAGGGGACTCGCCCCCCTTGAGCAGCAAGGCAAAATCGCGCAGGGCCAGCGCATCCGCATCCACCTGCACGGCCGGCACGCCCTGCTCATCCAGCACCACGCGGTAGTGTGCGCTCCCGCTCAGCGTACCCTCGCTGATCCGTCCGCCCGGCAGGGCCGCAGCGAGATAGGGCGCGTAGCGCGGCAGCCGGATGGCATCGAACTGGAGCGTGCCCTTGTATTCGAAGGGTGCGAGACGCAACACGTCCTCGTGGGCAAATTTTTCGCCGGCTTCACTTACGTAATCGAGGCGGATCTCCGCAGGCAGCTCACCGACGGTTGCGAGGTCACGCATGTCGAGGTTGATCGCCTCGACGCGCGTACTGAAGGGCTCCGCCAAACTGTGGTCCTCGAAGCGGATCACGCCATCCTGGATGCGCATCAGCGCAAGCAGGAAATCCACCCCCATCTGCTTCGACTGCGCCGGATCCGACGCCCCCGCCCCGCTTCCCGCGGCCTCCCGCGCAGCAGGCGCATCGCTGACCACTGCTGCAGGCGGTTTCGGCTTGCGTTGCTCGACTGCCGCCGGCTGCGTTTCGGCAGGCGGCAGCAGCCCCAGCACGTTGAGCGAGCCGTCCTGGAGCCGCACCAGGTCGAGTTCCGGACGCGCAAGGCGCAAGCGGGTGAACTGCCAGCGCCCGATGAGCGGCTGCACGTCCGCGAACTCGAGCTCGGCCTCGGCGACGCTCAGCACCTGCGCCCCGTCCCGGTCCTGCAACACCAGGCCGTCGACTTGCACCGGGCCGCGCACCGCTAGAACCGGCGCAGCATCGGGCTGCTGGCTGAAGGAGATCTCGAGGTTCGTGGTCAGGAAGGCCGAGGGCAGGCGGAAGCGCTGCTCAACCGGCACATAGGCCAGCCAGGGTGTGAGATCGAATCCGCGCAGCGCGAGGTCGAGGATGGTTTCCTGCGATTCGATGAAGGGCTTGGTGCGCGCGTTCAGCAGGATGGGGTCGCCGTTGATCTTCGCCGAGAGCGAAGGCTGCACGAAGACATCCACGCGCACCGGGAGATTGGACAGGAAGGGCACGCCCAGGCCGAACTCGCTGATCTCGTGCCGAAGTCCGCGCGGCCGATCGTCCACCGAGAACTGGCCATCGGTAACGCGGATGTTGCCGATCGAAAACGGCAGCGGTGCCGCCTGCTCGTCAGGGGCCTTGTCGCCCGCCAATGCGGCAAGGCGGTCGACGACGTCCTGCCAGCTGTGTCGCCCATCCTCACCCAACACCACGCTCACCCGCGGCCGGGTCAGCGCAAGCTCGTGCAGCACCACGCCCTTGCGCACCACCGACTCGAGTTCGAGGTTGGCGCGCAACACATCGAAGGCGAGCGCCTCAGTGCGACCATCGGCGTCCATTACGCGCAGGCCACCGACCTCGGCGGTCAGCCGGAAGGGGTTGATCAGCACGCGCTCGATGCTGACTTCGCGCCCCAGCGTCTCGGCCAGCATCTGCTGTGCGTAGTGTCGTGCCACCGGCGGCACCACAAGGTAGGCGGCCGCCGACAGCGCAAGCAGGATCCCCGTGCCCCACAAGGCACCACGCCCCACCCGCCTCCGGGGTGCTTGCGCGGAGCTCGAGTCGGTCGCGGTTTCAGGCATGGAATACTCCGTCGCGCGGCGCATGTTTACAATGGGCGAACTGTCGCCGCAAGCACAGTCCGCCGCAATTACCGCATTGCGGCAAGAGTCCCGAAACCGTATTCTGCGCCGCTTTCACCCGCACAGGTAAGGCCGTGACGCAAGCATCCATCTCCGCCACGTCGGGCGGCGACGCTCACTTCGACGTCATCGTCCTCGGCGCGGGCGCTGCGGGCATGATATGCGCCGCCACTGCGGGGCAGCGCGGTCGGCGCGTACTGCTGATCGACCACGCGACGCGCCTCGCCGAAAAGATCCGGATTTCGGGGGGCGGCCGGTGCAACTTCACCAACCTTCGTGTCGGCCCGGAGAACTATCTGAGCCGTAACCCGCATTTCGTGCGCTCGGCACTTTCCCGTTACACCCCGGGCGACTTCATCGAACTGGTCCAGCGCCACGGCGTCCGCTTCCACGAGCGCGAGTGGGGCCAGCTCTTCTGCGACGACTCTGCGCAGCAGATCATCGACCTGCTGCGCGCCGAGTGTGAGGACGGCGGCGTGGAGTGGGCGATGCCGGCCACCGTGCACGAGATCGGCCATGCGCCGGAGGCCGCACCGGCCCGCTTTCAGGTAGATACCGATCGCGGTCGCTTTTACGCGCATTCGCTGGTCATCGCCACCGGCGGGCTGGCTGTCCCCAAGATCGGTGCCACGGCCTTCGGCTACCGCATCGCCGGGCAGTTCGGGCTGCCGGTCGTTCCGCCGCTCCCGGCGCTGGTTCCGCTCACGCTGTCGCCCAAAACCCTCGAACGCCTCGCGCCCCTGGCAGGCATCTCACTGGAGGTCGAAGCGCACTGCGCCGGACCGGTGTTCCGCGAAGCCGCCCTGGTTACCCACCGCGGTCTGTCCGGTCCCGCGATCCTGCAGGTGTCGAGCTACTGGCAAGCACAGACCTACGTGCAGGGCGAGCGCGAGCCGTTGAGCCTGAACCTGCTACCCGGCTGCGACGCACAGGCATGGCTGCTGTCGAATGCACAGGCGCGCAGCCTGCTCCCGAACCTGCTCGCGGAACGGCTGCCGCGCCGCTTCGCCCAAGCATGGTGCGAGTTGCATGGCTGGACGAAGCCCATGAACCAGTATCGACACACCGAACTGCGTACCATCGCCGACCGGCTGGCGAACTGGCAGCTGAACCCATCCGGCACACAGGGCCACGCCAAGGCGGAGGTCACGCTGGGCGGCGTGGACACGCATGCCCTGTCGTCCCGGACGATGGAAGCACGCGGGGTACCGGGCCTGTACTTCGTCGGTGAAGTGATGGACGTCACCGGTCACCTGGGTGGCTACAACTTCCAGTGGGCGTGGTCCTCGGGCGTAGCCTGCGGGCGTGCGGCGTGAGCGTGGCGGACCGCCATCTCAAGCACTGGAACTGCGCCGCGCCCCCGGAAACAGGAGCGGCACATAGGCAAGGACCTGGAGCGCGAGCAGCCCCGCAAAGCTGAGCTGCAGCGCCTCCGTCATCGCGTGGCCGCGCGCACCCAGCGCATCGAGCCCAAAACCCAGGCCCCACTGCAGTGCGAAAGCGCCCGCAAAGGCCATCAGGTTCAACGCCGTACTGACCCGGCCGAACAGCGCAGGCTCGAAGCCCCGCGAAGCAGCCAGATAGCTCTGCGAGTTCACCGCGGAGAAGAAACCGAACAGGAACCACAGTAACGAAACCGGCCCGAACGCGTTCAGGATCGCGAGTTGCACGAGCATCAGTGCGACATAGCCCGAACGCAGCAGCGTGAGCGGTTCGACGCCACGGCGCGCGAGTTGCACGCCCAGCAAGCCGATCGACAGCTGCCCCGCGAAGCTACCGAGGTTTAGCACCACCAGCATGCCGGCCGCCTGTGCGAGCCCGAGCCCATTCACATGCATCATCCACGGCACCGCCCACAGGCTTTGCAGGGCCATGAAGCTGCCAATGAAGGCGGCTGACGAGGCGGCAAGGCGAAGAAATGCGGGCGAGGTGTAGATCCCACCCAACGCACGCATCGCATCGGCCAGCCCGCCGCGCGAGCTATCGGCCGGCACGTCCGGCAGGCTGCGCAGCAACACCGCCGCAGCTACCACCGACACCGCGGCGATGATCCAGAACGCTCCGCGCCAGCCCAGCACAGGTAGCACGGCCTCGAGCGGCGTACTCGCCGTCAGTGCCCCGAGCGCCCCCGCCGCCATGATGTAACCGGTCATCGAGCTCTGCCGCTCGCGCGGGTACCACAGCGCAAATCCCTTGAGCGCCGCCATCAGGCATGCGGACACGCCCAGCCCGATGAGGGCCCGCGCCACGCCCAGCGTGTGCAGGCCGTCCCCGAGCGCAAACAGGGCTGCGCCGAGCGCCGTGACGAGCAGCAGCGTGGCCTCGACCCGACGCGGGCCAAAGCGGTCGAGCGCAATGCCCACTGGAATCTGCGCCAGGCCAAAGGCGAGGAAGTAGGTACTGGTCAGCAACCCGAGGCTTGCCGCGGTGAGGCCGAGATCGGCGGTCAGGGCGGGAGAGATCACCGCATTGACCGTACGCAGCAAGTAGGACAGGTAATAGCCCAGCGCAAAGGGCAGAAAGATCCGCCCCCACGCGCTCGGCACGGCACTCGACTGCATCCCGGGAAACTCCGTGGCGGAGAAAGGCCGCATTCTGCCTGCGCCGCGCCGCCGCGGCGAGCCCGCGCAGGACGCAAGAATCGATGCCGACGGGGTCGTCGTCGGAGTCGACTTGACTCGCATCAATGCCTTCGCGCACGCGATCCGGAATATTCACGGGACTCACCGCTGGAGCAAAAAATGACTTCGATCGCAGAACTGATGACGCACGATCACCGCAGTTGCGACCACGACTTTGCCCGGGCCGAAACCCTCGTCAACAAGAAGGACTGGGAAGGTGCGACCGAGGCCTTCGAAGCGTTCGCCGAAGGGGTTGAAGCGCATTTCCGCGCCGAAGAGGAGGAACTCTTCCCGCGCTTCGAGGCGGCCACGGGCATGACGCAGGGCCCGACCCAGGTGATGCGCGGCGAGCATGCCGAAATGCGCAACTCGTTCGCACAACTGCGTGCCGCCCTGCGCAGCCGCGACGCGGAAGAGTTTGCCGGCGAGGCCGAGACCCTGCTGATCATGATGCAGCAGCACAACATGAAGGAAGAGAACATCCTTTACCCGATGTGCGACATGCGCCTCGGCGACCAGCGCGAGGCGCTCGTCGAAACGCTTGGGCAACGAATCACCCACGAGTACGCCGCATGAATCCCCGGACTGTAGATGCCCGCGGCCTGGAGCCGCCCGAACCGTTTGAACGCGCAATGGAAGCCATCATGGCCCTGCAGGGCGGCGACAGCTTCACCCTCCTTCTGGACCGCATGCCACATCCGCTCCTGCGCGTACTCGACCGTGACGGTTATCTGCATGACGAGCGTTTCCGCGAAGACGGCTGTGTCGAGATCCTGATCTCTCGCCCATGAGCAGTGCGAATCCCGGGCTCGCGTACGAGGACACGCCTCCGCTCTCCGCTCCGCTGCGTTTCTTCCTGACTGCGCCGCTTTTCGGCATTGCGGCGGGCTTCCTGCTGCTCGCGGATGCGGACCTCCTCGTTTCGCGCTGGACGCCCGGCGCCCTGGCCGCCGTTCACCTCTTCGCCGCCGGCTTCATGCTCCAGGTAATGCTCGGCGCGCTGCTGCAGATCCTGCCCGTGGCCGTGGGTGCGAGTTTTCCTGCCCCGCTTCCGGTCGCCACCGTCACGCACGCACTAGTCGGCGCCGGTGCGGCAAGCTTGGCCTACGGTCTGGGCGCGGGCTCACCCAACGCCATCATCGCGGGTGGCGTGCTGCTCGCGGGCGGGCTGGTCACGTTCCTAGCCGCGAGCCTGCTGGCGCTTCTGCGCGCTGCACCTGCGCACGGAGCCAGTCGGACTCCGCGCGACCTGCGCCTCGCCCTCGTCGCGCTGACCCTGACCACGGTGCTCGGCGTGGTGCTCGCGTTTGCGCTCGTACGCGGTCTGCCCGTGCCCTTCCCGCTGCCCACGCTGGTCGACCTGCATGCGGTATGGGCCTGGCTGGGCTGGGGAGGGCTGCTGCTCGCCGCCACGAGCTGGGTCGTGGTGCCGATGTTCCAGATCACGCCCGCCTACCCTGCACGCTTCACCCGGCTCTGGGCGCCGCTCACGCTCGCCGTGCTCTCACTGTGGTCGGCTGGCCTGCTCGCAGACCTCGACCTCACCGTGACGGTACTCGGCAGCCTGCTGCTCGTGCTCGCGGGTGGATTCGCCTTTCAGACACTCAGGCTGCAGCGCAACACGCGCCGCAGCACGCCCGACGCGCCCTTCCGTGCCTTCCGGCTGTCGATGTTCGCGCTGATCGGCAGCCTCGTGGCGCTGCTGCTATCCCTGTTCCACGATGCGCAACAATGGCCGGTGCTCGCCGGCGTGCTCGTCCTTCACGGTACCTTCGCCGGGGCGATCACCGCCATGCTGTACAAGATCGTTCCCTTCCTTACCTGGCTTCACCTCACCCAGGCGCGGGTCCGCGCCCCGAACATGAAGAAGCTGCTCCCCGACAACCTGATCCGGGGCCAGATCGTGGTGCACAAGTTTGCGCTGGGCGCCCTCTTCCTCGCCGTGTTCGTACCCGTATTGACCCCGCTTGCAGGCATCCTGGTGGTGATCGAATTCGGCTGGCTGCTGCTCAACCTGCTGCATGCCGTACGCGAATGGCATCGCGCCGTGCATGCGTAAAAAACGCGCAGAATCCGTTTGACGCATCGATGTGGAGTCTGTATAGTTCGCGGCTCTCGGGGTGTAGCGCAGTCCGGTAGCGCGCTTGCTTTGGGAGCAAGATGTCGGGGGTTCGAATCCCTCCACCCCGACCAGCTCACACCTCGAATGCCCGCGGGAATCTGCCCGTAGCTCAATTGGATAGAGCACCGGCCTTCTAAGCCGGGGGTTGCAGGTTCGATCCCTGCCGGGCAGGCCAGGACGGTTTTCAGGGTTTCGGCTTGACCGGAATCTGGTAGTGGCGGCATTAGCTCAGTTGGTAGAGCGTTGGATTGTGGCTCCAAAGGTCACCGGTTCGAAACCGGTATGTCGCCCCAAAAATTCGGTGTGTTACCTCCCGTACAAGCGGATGGTGAAACTAGCACACGAATGAAAGAACCCACCCTTCGCGGTGGGTTCTTTCATTTTCGCCCACCATCAACGCCGCTTCACCAGCCAGTCCAGCAGCGGCTTCCACTGCAGCCGATCGACCGGATCGATGTTGCTCGCATCGAAAAGCGTCACCCCGGACTCGACCGCGTGAACATAGCGCTGCGCCTGACGGATGCAGGTTACCAGCGGCAGGTCGAACTGCTGCAGAAACTCCACCAGCTGCTTCGATGCGTTGGTTCGTGGATCGACCCGCATGCCGATGATCCCGATATCGACCTTGTCCTTGCGTACGGCCTTCGTGCCAGAGAGCTCCTCGAAGAATTCGCGGCTAGCCATCATGTCGAAGCGCGACGGAGAAACCGGCACGACCACCTTGTCCATCTCGTTCAGCAAGGCCTTAAGGCGTTTTCCGTGCAGTCCTGCGGGGCTGTCCAGCACCGCGACCGTGCACTCCTTGGGTGCTGCCGGCAACTCATCGCCGGACACATCCCAATGGCGTATGGGAGCGAGGTGCTGCGGGCGTTCACTCAGCCAGTACCGAGTGGACTGCTGTCGATCGAGATCGCCCAGGCAGACGACCTCGTCGTTCCTGGCAAACCAGCTTGCCAGATGCACCGCCAGCGTCGACTTCCCACTGCCCCCCTTCGGATTGGCCACCATGATCTTGCGCATCGTGCTTGCTCCCGGGCGTCAGGGCCCTGTAATGGTGTTGTCCGGAATCCCCTTCAAGCCCTCGCCCGGGTCCGCGCAAGCGGGCGGCAGGACCTTGCCCGGATTCATCAGCGCACGCGGGTCGAGCGCCTGCTTGATGCTGCGCATGAGCTCAAGCTCCAGTGGAGATTTGTAGCGCGCAATTTCCTCGCGCTTGAGCTGGCCAAGGCCATGTTCGGCCGAGATCGAGCCGCCAAGTGTATGCACCAGATCGTGCACCACGCGATTGACCTCGGGGGTGCTGGCGATGAAGCTGGCGTTGTCACCGGCCTCGGGCTTAGAAAGGTTGTAGTGCAGGTTGCCATCGCCGATGTGCCCGAACGCCACGATGCGCACATCGGGCCAGCGCTGGCGCAGCGCAGCGCCTGCGCACTCCAGGAACTCGGGAATGCGGCTCACCGGCACCGAGACGTCGTGCTTGATGCTGACACCCTCTATGCGCTGCGCCTCGGAGATGTTCTCGCGCAGCGCCCACAATGCCTGCGCCTGCGACCCGCTGGCCGCGATCGCCGCGTCGGTCACCAAGCCCAGGTCAGCAGCCGTGGCGAGCGCCTCTTCGAGTTGCTCCGCCAGCGGCGCACCGAGCCCAGGATCGCCGAGCTCCACCAGCACCGCCCAGGGCGCAGCATCCGCGAGCGGATCGCGAGCCCCGGGAATGTGGCGCAACACGAGATCGAGCGCCGCACGGCCAACGATCTCGAACGCGCTCACACGGTCGCCGCATTCAGCCCGCAACCGCCCCAGCAGGCGCACTGCCGCCTGAGGGTCGGGTACTGCAGCCCAGGCCGTGGCGCGTGAGCGAATGGCCGGAAACAGCTTGAGCACGGCTGCGGTGATGATGCCCAGGGTCCCTTCGGCGCCGATGAAGAGCTGCTTGAGATCGTAGCCGGTGTTGTCCTTGCGCAGGCCGCGCAGTCCGTCCCAGACCCGCCCGTCGGCAAGCACGACCTCCAGGCCGAGTACCAGATCGCGCGTGTTGCCGTAACGCAGGACCTGGACGCCTCCGGCATTGGTCGAGAGATTTCCGCCGATCATGCAACTGCCCTCGGAGGCGAGTGCAAGTGGAAAGAGCCGATCTGCCGCTGCGGCGGCTGCCTGCACCTGGGCCAGCGTGCATCCGGCTTCGACCGTCAGGGTGTCGTTCTCTGCGTCGAGCGCGCGAATGCGCTTCATGCGCGTCAGACTCACCACCACCGCACGGCTGTCGCCCAGGGGAGTTGCACCGCCGCACAGGCTGGTGTTGCCGCCCTGCGGCACCATGGCCACACCTGCAGCCGCACAGGCAGCGACCACCGCGGACACCTCGGCCGTGTCACCCGGACGAACCACGGCCAGTGCCTCGCCGTGATAGCGCCCCCGCCAGTCGCTCAGATGGGCCGCCATATCTTGTGCCGAGTCCAGCACATTGGCCGGGCCAACGATGGCGCGCAACCGCGCGCGCAACGCAGACGGATCCGGCCTCATTGACTTCCCTGCCCCGCCTGCTGGACCGAGTCGGCGTCCTCACCGGTACCCAGTAGTTCGCGCAGCAAGGGGCGCGCACGCCCCACCGCTGCAACACCTTCCGCGATGGCTTCGTCTGCGCGGTGATAGTCCATCAGCCCGAGTTGCCCGACGCGGGGCGAGATCAGCACGTCCGCCGGCTCGCCCGCGAGGCGGCTGCGCGCAATGCGCACCTGCATGATGTTGATGCTCGAACTGATCACCGAGACCAGCGAAGGCAGGTTGTCCGCGTCGGCTGCCGCACCCGCGGCAGCGCCATCGGCACTCAGGCCCATGCTGGCAAACAGGCGCTGGCTCCAGCCCATATCACCCTGGCGTCCCTGCCTGGCCCCCGTCGCGGTCGCCGGCTCATCGCCCGTCATGCCAAAGCGCGCCAGCAGCCGCTCGGTCCAGCCGGCTTCGGTCTCCTCTTCTGGCGCAGGCTCCACCGCAGCACGGCGGAACGCGCGCCCGACCATGTCCGAGCCGAGATCGACGGCAATCACCACGTCTGCCCCCATGGCGCGGCACAGCGACACCGGCACCGGGTTGACCAACCCTCCGTCGATCAGCAGACGCCCCTGATGGCGCACCGGCGTCATCAGCCCGGGCAGTGCAATCGATGCCCGCACCGCAGCGGCCACACTGCCATCGTGCAGCCAGATCTCACGGCCCGAGGACAACTCGGTGGCGACACAGGCAAAGCGGGCGTCCAGTTCAGAGAAGTCGCGATCGACGAAGTTGCGCTCGAAGAAGTCGATCAGCTTCTGCCCCTTGATCAGGCCGCCACGCAGGGAGACGTCGAGCAGCGAGACCACGTCCTGCCATTTGAGCGCCTCGGCCCAGCGCACGAGCCGGTCGAGATCGCCCGAAGCCGCTGCCGCGCCAACGAAGGCGCCAATCGAGCAACCGGTGATGATCTGCGGCTGTATGCCTTCGCGCGCAAGCTCCTGCAGCACCCCCAGGTGCGCCCAGCCGCGTGCCGCGCCGCTGCCGAGGGCGAGACCGATCACCGGCCCGCCCGTTGCATCGGGCACCCCCATGCGGAGCGCACCCAGAGCACCCGCGCCGGTCATGGGAGGAGGCTCCGCATGCGCGCCGGGCTCATCGGGTTCAGTCCAGCCGTTCGGCGTAGAGGTCGTGCACGTCGCAGTCGGTGATGCGCACGCGCACGAAGTCGCCGGGGGCGAGGCCCTCGGCATCGGGGATGATGACCAGGCCGTCGATCTCGGGCGCATCGCCTGATGAGCGCGCCAGTGCGCCTTCCTCATCGACCTCGTCCACCAGCACGGTCATCTCGCGGTCGATCTTGGCCTCGAGGCGCTGGGTGGAGATGTCTTCCTGGAAGTCCATCAGCTGCGCACGGCGCTCCTCGCGCACCTCGTCCGGCACCGCACCAGGCAGATCGTTGGCCGCCGCACCCTCGACCGGCGAGTATGCGAAAGCCCCTACTCGGTCGAGCTGGGCTTCCTCGAGGAAGTTGAGCAGCATCTCGAAGTCTTCCTCGGTCTCGCCGGGGAAGCCGGTGATGAAGGTCGAGCGGATGGTGAGCTCGGGGCAGATGCTGCGCCACTTGCGCACGCGCTCGAGCACGTTCTCGGCGTTGGCCGGGCGCTTCATGGCCTTGAGGACGCGCGGGCTGGCGTGCTGGAAGGGCACGTCCAGGTACGGGAGGATCTTGCCCTCGGCCATGAGCGGGATCAGCTCGTCGACGCTCGGGTACGGATACACGTAGTGCATGCGGATCCAGATGCCAAGCTCGCCGAGCGCCCTGGCAAGATCAAGCAGGCGTGTCTTGATCGGACGCCCGCCCCAGAAGCCGGTGCGGTATTTGACGTCCACGCCGTAGGCCGAGGTGTCCTGCGAAATCACCAGCAACTCCTTGACGCCCGCATCGGCGAGCGCCTCGGCCTCGCGCATGACCTCGTGGATCGGACGGCTGACGAGGTCGCCGCGCATCGACGGGATGATGCAGAAGGTACAGCGGTGGTTGCAGCCCTCGGAGATCTTGAGATAGGCGTAGTGCTGCGGCGTCAGGCGGATGCCCTGTGGCGGCACGAGGTCGGTGAAGGGGTCGTGCGGCTTGGGCAGATGCCTGTGCACCGCGTGCATCACCTCTTCGGTGGCGTGCGGGCCGGTGACCGCGAGCACCTGCGGGTGCGCGGCGAGGATCACGTCGTCCTTGGCACCGAGGCAGCCGGTGACGATGACCTTGCCGTTCTCGGCAAGCGCCTCGCCGATCGCGTCGAGCGACTCCTCGACCGCGGCATCGATGAAGCCACAGGTGTTGACCACCACCAGGTCGGCATCGTCATAGCTGCCCGAAATGCTGTAACCCTCTGCGCGCAGGCGGGTGAGGATGTGCTCGGAGTCGACGGTGGCCTTGGGGCAGCCGAGGGAAACGAAGCCGACGCGCGGCAGGTCCGGGGTCTTGAAGGTGGTCATGCGTGGGAAGCCTGTCGGGTCGGGGCACCTGCACCGGAAGGCGCCGCAATGCGGCACCCCGGCAAGGCGCTCATTTCTGGTTCGGGTCCTTGCGTCCGGCGCCCTGGGCGTCGTCTTCGGACGGCTGATAACCTGGAAACTGGAAACCGCTGAACATGTTGCGGGTCTGGCTTTCGAGCTGGCCCTGCATCTGCTCGAACATCTTCTTGGACTGATCCACGTAGGCGCCCATCATGCTCTGCAGCGCGGGCCCCTGGAAGTTGAGAAACTGCGCCCACAGATCCTGGCCGACCGGGCTGTTCTCACCGTAGATCGCGCGGGCCTGATCCTGCAACTTGCCCTGCATGTCGGTGAAGGCCTTGATGTTGTTCTCGAGATACTTGCCCATCATGCCCTGCATCGCGTTGCCGTAGAAGCGGATCATGTGCGCGAGCAGATCGCTGGTGAACATCGGCGCGCCACCCGCCTCCTCCTCTAGGATGATCTGCAGCAGGATGCTGCGCGTGAGGTCCTCGCCGGTCTTCGCATCGACGACCTGGAACTGCTCGTGTCCCAGCACGAGATCCTTCACGTCGTTGAGGGTGATGTAGGAACTCGTCCGCGTGTCGTACAGGCGGCGGTTGGGATACTTCTTGATCAGGCGCTGCTGTTCCGGCATTTCTGGGTCTCCTCGGCGGCTCCGCATCCGCTTGCTTTACCGTCGGATTATATCGTGCTACACAATGCGAAAAACCGCGAAACCCCGCCAGCGGACGGGGTTTCGCGGCATTGTTCACATGCGCGGGTACATCAGCACATGTGCAGGCCACCGTTGATGTTGATGGTGGCGCCGGTGATGTAGGCTGCCTTGTCGGAAGCGAGGTAGGCGCACAGGTCGCCGATCTCGTCCGGACGGCCGAGGCGCTTCATCGGCACGGTGTCGACGATGCCCTGGCGGATGTCCTCACGGATGGCCATGACCATCTCGGTGCCGATGTAGCCCGGCGCGACGGCGTTGACCGTGACCCCTTTGTTGGCCAGCTCGGCGGCGAGCGCCTTGGTGAAGCCGAGCACGCCGGCCTTGGCGGCCGAGTAGTTGGTCTGGCCGGCCTGGCCCTTGACGCCGTTGACCGAGGAGATGTTGATGATGCGGCCCCAGCCACGCTCGGCCATCTTGGCGGAGATGTGGTGGGTGACGTTGAACAGGCTGTTCAGGTTGGTGCTGATGACCGCGTCCCACTGTCCCTTCTCCATCTTCGGGAAGAACTTGTCGCGGGTGATGCCGGCGTTATTCACCAGCACGTCGATCGGGCCGACCTCTGCCTCGATCTTCTCGACCATGGCCTTGCACGACTCATAATCGGAGACGTCACCTTCTGCCGCGACGAACTCGAAACCCAGTTCGCGCTGGCCGGACAGCCAGGCGCCTTTCGGCTCGAAGTTGGGCAGGCAGTTGGCAACGACCTTGTAGCCGTCCTTCGCGAGCGACTGGCAGATCGCCGTGCCGAGACCGCCCATGGCGCCGGTGACGAGAGCGATTTTCTGGGACATCTTGGAATCCTTGTGGAGCAGTTGTCGAAACCGAGAACCCGCCGGTACACAAGACACGGCCCGGATTCCGGCATGAGTTGCGGCAGCGCATCAGCCGCCTCGCCGAGGCATTATATCGACTGTTGAGCGGCTTTGCTGCAACGCAATACCCCTGCGAATGGTTCTGCACGCACAGGAAAACGGGCGCACCCCTCGCGGAGTGCGCCCGTCGCGGTCCTCGCAGCCTTTCGGCCGGAGAGGAATCAGAACATGTGCTGACCGCCGTTGATCGAGATGTTGGCTCCGGTCACGAAAGCGGCCTCGTCCGACGCCAGGTAGGCAACCAGGCCGGCGATCTCTTCCGGCTTGCCCAGACGGGACACCGGGATCTGCGGCAGGATCTTGGAATCGAGGATCTCCTGCGGGATCGCCATCACCATCTTGGTGCCGATGTAACCCGGCGAGATCGTGTTGACGGTCACGCCGTTGCGCGCCACCTCCAGCGCCAGCGCCTTGGTGAAGCCGTGCATGCCGGCCTTGGCAGCGGAATAGTTGGTCTGCCCGAAGGCGCCCTTCTGACCGTTCACCGAGGACACGTTGATCACGCGGCCCCACTTGCGCTCGAGCATCCCGTCCATGACCTGCTTGGTCATGTTGAACACCGAATCGAGGTTGGTCTCGATGACCGCATCCCAATCGGCCTTGGTCATCTTCTTGAACGTCATGTCACGGGTGATCCCCGCGTTGTTGACCAGAACGTCGACCGGCCCGACTTCCTTGCTCACCTGCTCCACGCAGGCCTTGCAGGAATCGAAGTCCGACACGTCGCACGGGTACGCCTTGAAGCCATATCCCATGTTGTTCATGGCCTGCAGCCACTCCTGGGCCTTGCTGTTGCCCGGAGAGTGCGTAGTGACGACCTTATAGCCAAGCGCAGCAAGCTTGATGCAGATCGCTTCACCGAGACCACCCATGCCACCGGTTACCAGTGCAACTCTTGCCATAGTCTTCTCCTCTCCCTGAACGGGTTCTCTTCTGCTGGACGGGAATCGATGCTCCGGCAGCGACCGTCCGATCCGCTGCCGTCGCCGAACCGGTAATGGCCCTCAGGCACGCTCCTTGACGTAGCGGCCGGGAGCCGGTTCGATCGGTTCGTATTTCGTGCTACCGAGGCGACCGCGCGCCGCCACCTGCTTGCCGCCGTACGCGCGCAGCCACTCGGCCCAATGCAGCCACCAGCTGCCCTTGTGTTCCTCGGCGCCTTCGAACCACTCGTCGGGATCGGCCGGATGCGCTCCCGAGACCCAGTAGCTGCGCCGGTTCTTCGAAGCGGGGTTGATCGCGCCGGCGATATGGCCGCTCGCGCCCAGCACGAAGGTCGTATCGCCCCCCAGCAGGTTGCGCGCCAGGTATGCACTCTTCCACGGCACGATGTGGTCCTCGCGCGCCGCCAGCAGATAGGCCGGCATGTTCACTTTGCCGAGATCGATCTTCTGCCCGAGCATCCTGAGCTTGCCCGGCACGCGCAGGTTGTTCTCGAGATACATGTTGCGCAGATACCAGGTGAGGAAGGGCCCCGGCAGGTTGGTCGAATCGGAGTTCCAGTACAGCAGGTCGAAGGCGGCCGGCTTGTTGCCCTTCAGGTAGTTGCCCACCACGTACTGCCACACCAGGTCGTTGGCGCGCAGGAAGGAGAACACGTTGGCCAGTTCCTGCCCCTTGAGCACGCCGCCCTTGCCGATTGCGGCTTCGCGCGCAGCCACCCCGGCCTCGTCGACCAGGCAGCCGAGTTCGCCCGGGTCGGCGAAGTCGAGCAGCGTGGTCATCAAGGTCAGGCTGGAAACCGGATCCTCACCGCGCGCACGCGCGACCGCCAGCGCCGAAGTCAGGATGGTGCCACCCACGCAAAAGCCGAGCACGTTGGGCTTCTTGTTGCGGGTGATCGAGCGCACGACCTCGAGCGCGGCCAACGGCCCCTGCTCGAGATAGTCGTCCCAGGTGAAGTGCCCTCCACTGTCCGGACGCGGGTTGCGCCACGACACCAGGAACACCGTGTTGCCCTGCTCGACGGCAAAGCGCACCAGCGAGTTCTCGGGCTGCAGGTCCATGATGTAGAACTTGTTGATGCAGGGCGGCACGATCAGCAGGGGCACCTGCGCCACCTTTTCGGTGAGCGGCGCGTACTGGATGAGCTGCATCAACTCGTTCTCGAACACCACCGAGCCCGGCGACAAAGCGAGGTTGCGGCCGATCTCGAAGGCTGAATCGTCGGTCATCGAGATGCGCCCCTTCTCGAGGTCGCCCAGCAGATTCTGGATGCCCCGAGAGATGCTCTCGCCCTTGGTCTCGACCGCGGTCTTGATGAACTCGGGGTTGGTGGCGGCGAAGTTGCTCGGTGCCAGCGCGTCGATGTACTGCCGCGTCAGGAACTGGATGCGCGCCTTGGCGCGGCCGTCGGCGATCGGCATGGCCTCGGCCATCTGCCGCAGGTATCCGGCATTGAGCAGGTAGGCTTGGCGAACGTAGTCGAACACCGGGCTCTCGGACCATTCCGGGGCATTGAAGCGCTTGTCGCCGGGCTCGGCCTGCACAACCGGCTCACCCGCCTCGCCGCCCTTGCGCGCGAGCATCGCGGACCACAACGCGGCGTGCTTCTCCGCAAACGCCTTCTGCATCGCCCCGAGCGCCTCGGCCTCGGGCAGCGGCAGCTTCTGCGCCGCGAGACCGGAGGAATCCTGCATCGCTGCATGCTGGCGTGCGAGCGCCTCGAAGAAGCCCTGCGCCATCGCCTGACCCGCGGCGTACATCGCCTGCATGCCCGGGGGTGTCTGCTTGCCCGTTGAATCCGTCATCCACGTATCTCCTGACCCTGTTTCGCTGCCGTGCGCAACGGACGCACGCGCCGAACCCGATTGCGGACCCTCACGCGATGGCACGCGCTAGAATCCGCTCATGTACCTCGTTCCCATCGCCTGGCTTTACGTCGTGATCCTCGTCGCTGCAGCAGAGGACACGATTGTCGCAGCCGTCCTTACCTTCGTGTTCTGGGGCCTCGCACCGCTGGCCTTGTTCCTGTGGCTGTTCGGCACGCCGGCGCGTCGCCGGCGCCGGCTCGAGCGCGAGGCCGAGCAGGAAGCCCTTGTCCGCAACGATAGAGCCGAAACGGGCGCCGATCAATAGCGCCAGCCGTCGGACGCCTCATGCAGTGCGGATGCCTGGCCGGCGCATCACGGTCACCCGCGGAATGCGGCCGGTTCAGCGCGCCCGGTCGTCTTCCAGCCAGATCAGCGACGCAAAGCGCCCGGTGCGCCCGTCGCGGCGATAGGAGAAGAAGTCATCGGTGCGGGACACCGTGCATAGGCCGCCCCCCGCGACATCGTGAATGCCTGCTCGCGCGAGCCTGCGGCGTGCGAGCGCGAACAGGTCGGCCATCCATTTGCCCCCCGCCAGGCCAGGCGCAAAGGCCGATGCGGCCCCAGGGTCATCCGCGACAAACACCGCCCGCACCTCATCGCCAACTTCGAAGGCCTGCGGGCCGATCGCCGGCCCCAGCCAGGCTTTTACCCGCGCAGGCGGAACGTTCATCGCCATCACGGTGCGCTCGAGCACGCCCGCAGCAAGCCCGCGCCAGCCCGCATGGGCCGCTGCAACCACCGAGGCATCATCCGCACAGAACAGCACCGGCAGGCAGTCGGCGGTCATCACCGCGCACGCACGGCGACCGGTGCGGGCCAGAACGGCGTCGGCCTCCGGGCATCCCTGCGCGCAGTCGGCGTCGGCCACGACAACCCCATGGACCTGCGACAACCACAGCGGCGCAACGCGCAGTTCGGCCTGCAGGCGCGCCCGATTGGCGCGCACTGCGGCCGGATCGTCGCCAACATGGTCACCGAGATTGAACGAAGCATACGGCGCAAGGCTGACGCCGCCCGCCCGCGTGGTCACACATGCCTGCACCCCGGCGGGCAGCACCCAGTCCGGCCGCATCAGCCCGGGCGAGACCTCGACGAGCCCAGGCAGGATCGTCGCCTGGGGCACGGTCATCGCCTTTCCGGCTCCAGGGCGGCGAGCAGCGCCGCAAGGTCGGCCGCCATCGGCACCTCCCACAGCATCGCCTCGCCACTGTGCGGATGCACGAGCCCGAGCCGGAACGCGTGCAAGGCCTGACGGCCGAAGTCATCCAGGCGCGGATCGCCGCAGCGGCGCGCCCCGTACGCGGGGTCGCCCACCAGCGGATGGCCGAGGTGCGCCATGTGCACGCGAATCTGATGCGTGCGCCCGGTTTCGAGCCTGCATTCCACCAGTGTCGTGCGTGCGTATCGTGCCGTGACCAGGTAGTGGGTGAGCGCCGGCCGCCCGTTGCCGACCACCGCCATGCGCGTGCGCTGCGACGGATGCCGGCCGATGGGCGCATCGACCGTGCCGCCAGCGCGTACGTCGCCCAGCACCAGCGCCCGGTAATGGCGCCTTACCGTGCGCGCCTGCAGCTGGCGCACCAGCTCCGTCTGCGCCACGAGCGTCTTCGCAACCACCATCAGACCCGTGGTGTCCTTGTCCAGCCGGTGCACGATGCCGGCGCGCGGCACGGCGGCCAGCGCAGGGTCATGGTGAAGCAGCGCATTGAGCAGCGTTCCGCTCCAGTTGCCACTGCCCGGATGCACGACCAGTCCGGCGGGCTTGTCGACGACGAGCAGATGCTCGTCCTCGAACACGATACCGAGCGGGATGTCCTCCGGCAGCTCGGCCGCGATCTCGGGTGGGGGCGGCGCATCGACTTCTACGGACTCGCCACCGCAAACCTTTCGCCGCGCATCGGGCCTGGCGCCATCGACGCGGATGAAGCCATCCTTGAGCCAGCCCTGCAGGCGGCTCCGCGAGTGCTGGGGAAAGAGCCTGGCCAGCGCCAGATCGAGGCGCAGGCCGCCGAGCGCTGCAGGAATCGTCACTGCATCGCACGAGTCCGCGTCGTCGGCTGGGATATAATCTTCGGGTTCATTCACGCGAGTGCTTTCGATGGCCAGGTTCACCCCCGGAAGTTTAACGGCAAAAGCCGCCCTCATTGGCGCACTGCTGCTTGGCGGCTGCGGATTGCTGCCCGAACAGATCGACGAGACGGCAGGATGGAATGCCCAGAAGCTCTACTCCGAGGCCAAGACCTCGATGTCCGAGGGCGGCTACGACCGGGCGATCCAGCTGTTCGAAAAGCTCGAGGCGCGCTATCCCTATGGCCGCTTCGCACAGCAGGCCCAGCTTGAATCTGCCTACGCCTACTACAAGCAGGGCGAGCAGGCCCTTGCGCTGGCCGCGGCAGACCGCTTCATCAAGCTGCACCCCAACCACCAGAACGTCGATTACGCCTATTACCTCAAGGGCCTGGTCAACTTCAACGAAGACCTCGGCCTGCTCGCAAATCTCTCGCGCCAGGACCTCTCCGAGCGCGATCCCAAGGGTGCGCGCGAGGCTTTCGACAGCTTCCGCGAACTGGTGGAGCGCTTCCCCGAGAGCCGCTATGCGGACGATTCCCGGGCGCGCATGCAGTATCTGGTGAACTCGCTCGCCAAGCATGAGGTTCATGTGGCGCGTTACTACTACAACCGCGGCGCCTACGTGGCGGCGGTCAACCGCGCACAGACGGCGGTCGCCAACTTCCCCGACGCGCCTGCGATCGAGGAAGCGCTGTTCCTGCTCGTAAAGAGCTACGACGTCATGGGCATGCCCCAGCTGCGCGACGACGCCGACCGGGTGATGCACGCCAACTTCCCCGACAGCGTGTATTTCCGCGGCGGACCGGAAGACGACCGCCCCTGGTGGCAGCTCTGGTAAGACGCTGACGCGCACCCGCGAGCGATCCGCTGCGGGTGCGTGCGCTCCACAAAACGAAGAAAGGCCGTGCCCGCGAAAGCTTGCGGGCACGGCCTTTTTGATGCGGGTCTGCGAAGCGGTCAGGCGCCGATCTTCGCCTTGAACTGCTGGCGGTAGCGGTGCAGCAGCGGCTCGGTGTAGCCGCTGGGCTGGGCGCAGCCCTCGAAGATCAGCGCACGCGCGGCCTGGTAGGCCACCGAGGCGTCGAAGTTCGGCGCCATCGGACGATAGAGCGGATCCCCCGCGTTCTGGCCATCGACCACCGCGGCCATGCGCTGCAGCGTCGCCTCGACCTGTTCGGCTGGCACCACGCCATGGCGCAGCCAGTTGGCGATGTGCTGGCTGGAGATGCGCAGGGTGGCGCGGTCTTCCATCAGGCCGATGTCGTTGATGTCCGGGACCTTGGAGCACCCCACGCCCTGCTCCACCCAACGCACCACGTAGCCGAGGATGCCCTGGCAGTTGTTGTCGAGCTCCTGCTGGCGCTCTTCGGCGCTCCACTCGGCTTTCGCCACCACCGGGATGGTAAGCAGATCGTCGAGCAGGGCCTCGGCCTCCTTGTCCAGATCGAGCTTCTCGATCTCCTGCTGCACCGCCGACACATTCACCTGATGGTAATGCAGCGCGTGCAGGGTGGCGGCGGTCGGTGACGGCACCCAGGCGGTGTTGGCTCCGGACTTGGGATGGCCGATCTTCTGCTCGAGCATTGCAGCCATCAGGTCGGGCATGGCCCACATGCCCTTGCCGATCTGGGCGCGGCCGCGCAGGCCGGCGGCCAGACCGATCAGCACGTTGCGGCGCTCGTAGGCGGCGATCCACTTGCTGTTCTTGATGTCGCCCTTGCGCATCACCGGGCCCGCCTCCATCGAGGTGTGCATCTCGTCGCCGGTGCGGTCGAGGAAACCGGTGTTGATGAAGGCCACGCGCGCCGGTGCGGCGGCGATGCAGGCGCGCAGGTTCACGCTGGTGCGGCGCTCCTCGTCCATGATGCCGAGCTTGACGGTGTTGGCCGGCAGCCCTAGCAGTTGCTCCACACGGGTAAACAGTTCGTCGGCGAAACCGACCTCCGCCGGGCCGTGCATTTTGGGCTTGACGATGTAGATGCTGCCCTTGCGGGAATTGCCCTTGCGCTCGAGATCACGCTTCGAGATTAGCGTCGTCACCACCGCATCCAGGATGCCTTCGGGGATTTCCTTGCCCTCGCCCCACAGGATGGCGGGGTTGGTCATCAGATGGCCGACGTTGCGCACGAAGAGCAGCGCGCGCCCATGCAGCCTGACCGCCTGGCCGTCGGCACCGGTGTATTCACGGTCCGCGTTCAGTCGGCGCGTCATCGGCTTGCCAGCTTTTTCGAAGGTGTCTTCCAGCGAGCCGGTCATCAGGCCGAGCCAGTTGCGGTACACCACCACCTTGTCGTCTGCGTCCACCGCAGCGACCGAGTCCTCGCAATCCATGATGGTCGACAGCGCGGCTTCCATCAGCAGATCGTTCACACCCGCGGCGTCGCTCTTGCCGATCGCGCCATTCCGGTCGATCTGCACCTCGATATGCAGGCCATTGTTCTTCAGCAGCACCGCACGGGGTTCTGCGGCGTCCCCCTGGAAGCCGACGAACTGCCCGGGCTGCTGCAGGCCGGCGGTGGCACCACCCTTGAGCGTGACCACCAGCTTACCGCCGGAAACCGCGTACGCGGTCGCATCCGCATGCGAGGCGCCCGCGAGCGGTGCTGCCTGGTCGAGCACCTTGCGACCGAAGGCGATGACCTTCTCGCCGCGCACCGGGTTGTAGCCCTTGGTCAGCTCGGCGCCCCCCTGCTGCGGAATGGCGTCGGTGCCGTAGAGCGCGTCGTAGAGCGAACCCCAGCGCGCATTGGCGGCGTTGAGGGCGTAACGGGCGTTCATCACCGGCACAACCAGTTGCGGCCCCGCCTGGACGGCGAGTTCGTCGTCCACGTTCGCGGTACTCACCTTGGCGCCGGCAGGCACCGGCAGCAGATAGCCGATGGATTGCAGGAAGGCCTTGTAGGCGGCCATGTCCTGGATCGGACCAGGGTTGGCGCGGTGCCAGGCGTCAACCTCGGACTGGATGCGGTCGCGCTCCGCGAGCAGCGCTGCGTTCTTCGGCGCGAGATCATGTACCAGCGCATCGAAACCCGACCAGAACGCGGCGACCTCCACGCCGCTGCCCGGCAGGGCTTCTTCTTCAATGAAACGCTTCAGGTTGGCCGCCACTTCGAGGCGCTGGCACTTCACTCGTTCAGTCATGTTTCTGGCTCTCTGGCTAGGTATCGACAAGCACCACCTCGGCGGCAGCGCATCACCGGCAGAGCATGTGACCTGGGGAGCGGGCACGTCAATGCCGGGGGGACAAAAGTCCTCTATAAGATACAACAGATAAGCCCCCGTTTGCACTGCAACATCGCGCTACCAAGGCGCGTGCTGAAGGCGGTGCCGAGCCCTGCGCGAACCCAGCCTCCCGGCGCAGTCGTGCGTACGGACATCACGTCAGATGCGCCCCCGGCCAACGAGACCCACACACTCAGCCGCGATCTGGCGAGCCCGGCGAGGGTTCCACCTTCTCGAGCGCTGAGAGGAAGGACTCGGGCTCTGGCAGTTGCGTGCTGGGCACCGACATGTCGCAAGGGCAGATCTGCTCGGTAAAGCCGTCGAGCGAGCCCATGGAGCGGCAGTCGCGCCGGGCCACCGGCTCGCTCGCTACGTAGGCAACCACCAGCCGCGTGAGTGCTTCGAGCGCATCACGATGGGTGCGCTCCTGCGCGTGCGAGGCGTCGGCACCGAAGCCGATCAGCGCGGTACGGATGTCATTGCCGGCCTCCACCGCAGCCGCGGAATCCGAGCGGTAGTAGCGGAAGATGTCGCGCCGATGCGGGATGCCGTGCTCCTTCGCAAGCGCGATCAGCTTGTGCGTGAGGTGGTAGTCGAAAGGCCCCGACATGTCCTGCATGCAGACCGTCGCCGCGTGCTCGGAGGTGTTCTGCCCGGGGGCTGCGATCGAGATGTCCAGGCTCACCATCTCGGCGATCTCGCCGTGCAGCGCAGCCGACGCACCCGAGCCGATCTCCTCGGTGATGGTCAATAGCGGATGCACGTCCACCGGCAGCACCAGCCCGTGATCGCGTACGGCCTTGCAGGCGGTAAGCAGCGCCGCCACCGCAGCCTTGTCGTCAAGGTAGCGCGAGTTGATGTAACCGTCGGGCTGGATCTCGGGCTGGGGGTCAAAGGCGATCCAGTCCCCCACCTCGATCCCCGCCGCGGACAGCGCGGCACGGTCCTCCACCGGCAGATCCACCCGCACCTCGACGTACTCCCAGCCCACCGGCTGGGTGTCGATCTCGCCGCCGAAGGCGTGGCCCGAGGTCTTCAGGGGCAGACAGGTGCCACGCACCTGGCCGTGATCGGTGAAGATGGTGAGCCGCCCGCCCTCGGCGAAACGCGCCGACCAGTGTCCAATGGGCACGATCTCGAGGCGTCCGTTGGGCTTGAGCGACTTGACCATCGCCCCCAGGGTGTCGAGGTGGGCCACCACTGCGCGCGCCGGCTGCGCGGCCTGCCCCTTGAGCGTGGCGCGGATCGCGCCACGACGGGTGATCTCGTAGGGGATGCCGAGCGCCTCGAACCGGCCTGCGGTGTAGCGCACCACGGCATCGGTCAGCCCCACCGGGCTGGGGATGGCGAGCAACTGCAGCATCGTCTCTTCCAGATAGGCATAGTCGATCGGGGGAAGCGACTCCCGGAGGCGGGGGATGTTCATGGTCTCGTTCTCCTTTCGGTATGGGGCGGAACACCCTTGCCGCCGAATGCAGGCGTGAGGCCAGCCGGACGGCGAAATGCGCGAACGCGGTCCCTAGCGCAGTACCGCCCCTGGTTGCGAATGTCACGCGTTCAACCCGCAACGGCGCGCGTGCGCGGAAACAGCAGGTCGATGAAGCGCTCCGCGGTGGGCTGGGGCTCATGGTTGGCCAATCCGGGGCGCTCGTTGGCCTCGATGATCACGTAGTCCGCCCCATCGACCGCCGGCACCAGAAAGTCCAGCCCCGTCACCGGGATGTCGAGCGTGCGCGCCGCCGCCTCTGCCGCCTCGCGCAGCGCCGGGTGCAGCACAGCCGTCACGTCGTGGATGGTGCCGCCCGTGTGCAGGTTGGCGGCCTTGCGCACCTGCAGCCGGCAATCGGGCGGCAGCACGCTGTCGAGCGCATGGCCCTGCGCGGCCACGCAGCGGAGGGTTTCCGCATCCAGCGGAATGCGCGACTCGCCTCCCGTCGCCGCGGCCCGCCGCCGGCTCTGGCGCTCGACGAGCTCGCGCACCGTGCTGCGCCCATCGCCCACCACGACCGGCGGTCGTCGCACCGCAGCCGCCACCACCTGCTGGTCGATGACGACGATGCGCAGATCCTCGCCCTCGCAGAACTGCTCGACGATCACGCGATCGCAGAACTGCCGCGCACGCGCGATGGCTTCACGCACCTCCTCGCCCGAGCGCAGATCCACACTGATCCCCTTGCCCTGCTCGCCCTCGACCGGCTTGACGACCACCGCCCGACAGGTCGCGAGCAGCGCCTGCCAGCCGGCTTCGTCCTCGGCGCTCACCTGGCGTGGCACGGACAAGCCCGCACCGGCCAGCAGCTTCAGCGTGACACGCTTGTCCTGGCATCGGCTCATCGCCACCGCAGTGGTCAGCTCCGAGAGCGATTCGCGGCACACGATGCTGCGTCCGCCCAGGGTGAGGCGGAAATAGCCATTCTCGGCATCGATTACTTCGGCATGGATGCCGCGCCGTATAGCCTCGTCGACCAGCAGCCGCGCGTAGGGGTTGAGGTCCTGCAGCGCCTCGCCGCTGCCGGTGAACAGCGGCTCGTTGATCGCGTTGCGGCGCTTGACCGCGAACGCGGGGATGCGGTGGAAGCCTAGCTTGTCGTAGAGCGCGATCGCCTGCTCGTTGTCGTGCAGCACGGAGACATCCATCCATTCGCGCCCGCGTGCCTGGTAGTGCTCGGCCAGATAGCGCACCAGAGCCTCGCCCACGCCCGGGTGCGCAGCCTGCGGCGCCACCGCCAGCGCCCACAGGCTGGCGCCGTGCTGCGGGTCGGCGAAGGCCTCGACGTGGTCCAGACCCATCGCCACGCCGATCACCTCGCCGCTGGCGCGATCCTCGGCGAGCGCGTAGGTGATCGCCCGGCTGGCACGCGCCTTCCATACCGCCTGGGCATCGACCGGCACCATGCGGCGCGCACGGTAAAGCACGTTGATCGCCGCCACATCGGCGCGCGTGCGCAGCCGGCGCAGCGTGAAGCCGCTGCGCCCCGCGCGCTGCGAGGGAATGCGGTACGTGGCGAGGTTGAGACGAAAGGCCTCGGATGGATCGAGGAAGAGCTGCTGCGGAGCATGCGCCACGACCACGTGCGGCTTCTCGACGTAGAAGGCGATGTCGCGCTGGCCCGGACGCTCGGCCAGCAGCGCCTCGGCCAGACCGGCAGCTTCACGCCAGGTCTGTGCTGGCAGCAAGCGCCCCCAGCCGCACTCGATGACGACATCGGTACGCGCCCCCTCACGCTCAGGCTGCCCGGCGGGACGGTGCACCGCGAGGTGCGCGCTGCGCTGCTCGGCCCGCAGTGCGCGGGCGATGTGCTTGCGGATCATGGCGCGCGATCCTCAGGCCACATGCGTCTGCAGCCACCACTCCAGCAGCCCCAGCTGCCAGAGCTTGGAACCGCGCAGCGGCGTGATGTGAGCGGACGGGTCGGCGAGCAGCGTGTCGACGTAGTCCTTGCGGAACAGCCCGCGCTCGCGCGCCGACTGGCTGGACAGTGCATCGCGCACGCGCTCGAGCACCGGTCCCTGCAGGTACTTGAGCGCAGGCACCGGGAAGTAGCCCTTGGGGCGGTCGATCACCGCGGCCGGGATCAGCTTGCGCGCCGCCTCCTTCAGCACGCCCTTGCCGCCGTGCGCGAGCTTGTGCCGCGCCGGGATGCGCGCGGCGAGCTCGACCAGCGCGTGGTCGAGGAAGGGCACGCGCGCCTCCAGCCCGAAGGCCATGGTCATGTTGTCCACACGCTTGACCGGATCGTCGACCAGCATCACCGTGGTGTCCAGGCGCAGCGCCTTCTCCACCGGGTCGTCCGCGCCGGGGGCGTTGAAGCTCGCCGCGACGAAGGCCGCGCTCGCATCCACGCCGTGCCACTGCGGATTCACCGTGGCGAGGTATTCGTCGTAGTCGCGGTCGCGAAAGGCTGCGAGGTAGTCCGCCACCGGGTCGGCGCTGCCGGCGAGCTTGGGGTACCAGTGGTAGCCGCCGAACACCTCGTCCGCGCCCTGCCCACTCTGCACCACCTTGCTGTGCCGGCTCACCGCCTCCGAGAGCAGGTAGAAGCCGATGCAGTCGTGGCTCACCATGGGCTCGTTCATCGCCGCCACCGCCTCGGGCAGGCGGGTAAGCAATTCCTGCTCGGGCACGAAGATGCGCTCGTGCACCGTGCCGAATTCGCGCGCGACGATGTCGGCGTATTCGAACTCGTTGCCCTTCTCGCCGCCCACATCGGCGAAGCCGACATTGTAGGTGCGCAGTTCCTTCACGCCTGCCTCGGCCATCAGGCCGACGATGAGGCTGGAATCGACCCCGCCCGAGAGCAGGGCGCCCACCGGCACATCCGCCACCAGGCGGCGCTTCACCGCGGCGCGCAGGCCGTCGAGCAGGATCTCCGTCCACTCCTCGAAGCTGCGTGACTCGTCGGCGGCGTCACGGGCGTAGTCCAGCGTCCAGAAGCTGCGCTCGCTGCGCCGGCCGTCGGGCTCGATGCGCATCAGCGTGCCCGGGGCGAGCTTGCGCACGCCGGCCAGCAACGTATGCGGCGCAGGCACCACGGCGTGGAAGGAGAGGTAATGGTTGAGTGCCGCCGGGTCGATCGAGGTGTCCACCCCGCCCGCCGCGAGCAGCGCCGGCAAGGCGGAGGCGAAGCGTAGCCCGCCCGCGATCGGCGCGTAATACAGCGGCTTGATGCCCAGGCGGTCGCGGCCGAGCAGCACACGGCCGCTGTCGCGCTCCCAGATCGCGAAGGCGAACATGCCGTTGAGCCGCGTGACGAAATCCTCGCCCCAGGCATGGTAGGCCTTGAGCAACACCTCGGTGTCACCGTGCGAATAGAAGGCGTAGCCCTTGGCCTCGAGCTCACGGCGAAGTTCGGGGTGGTTGTAGATGGCGCCGTTGAACACGATACCCAGGCCGAGTGCGGGGTCGAACATCGGCTGCTGCGCCGATTCGGACAGGTCCATGATCTTCAGCCGGCGATGGCCCCAAGCCTGCGCACCCTGCGCGAACACGCCGCCGCTGTCCGGCCCGCGTGCCTGCTGCTGCGCATTCATGCGCGCCAGCGCCGGCAGGTCGGGGGAGGCGCCATCGAATCTCAACTCACCTGCAATTCCGCACATTGAACTTCCTGTCTGGTTAGCGAGCTCCTATTCTAGCAAATTGGTTTTGGACAAATTTTTCACACCGAAGGGCGGCGCATGGTGAGCACGATCCCTCCCAGTACCAGCGCCATGCCGGCGTAGTGATACCAGGCAGGGCGCTCGCCCAGTAGCAGAGTGGACAGGATTCCCGCGAAGACCGGCATCAGGTGGATGAACAGGGAGCCCACCGAAGGCCCGACCGCTGCCACACCCATGTTGAAGCACAGGAAGCCGAGGAAGGCCGCCATCACGCCGGCATAGAGGATGCCCAGGACCGATCCGGTATGCACATGAATCGTGGCACCGGCAGCGATCTCCCATACGTACACTGGCGCCAGCATGATCAGGCCCACAAGGATGAAAGCGGCCAGTTGCAGCATCGGATGCACCGCTTGCGGACGCCACTGCAGGCCCACGGTGTAGATGCTCCACGACAGCACGGCGACCAGCATCCACATGTCGCCTGCGTTGAGCTCCAGCCCGAGCAGGGTGTCCACGCGCCCGCGTGCGATCAGCAACAGCACGCCCGCAAGCGAAACCGTAACGCCCAGCGCTTCGGCGCGGCTCAGGCGCTTGCCGAGGAACACGAAGGCGAGCGCAATCGTCGCCACCGGAATGAAGGAGTTGAGCAGCGAGGCGCTTGTCGCCGTGGTGTGCTGAACCGCTGCGTAGGCGAGCGTGTTGTACAGGCCCACCCCGAACACACCCAGGAACACCACCTGCTTCCAAGCCGCACGCAGCAGGGGCCACTGCGCACGCAGGTGTGGCAATGCCAGCGGCAGCACGCACAGGAACGCCACCACCCAGCGCCAGAATGCCAGCCCCACGGGCGGCAGATCGGCACGCAGGCCGCGCCCCATCACCATGTTCCCGGCCCAGAACAGCGAAGCCAATGTCAGCAGCAGATACGGATTCAGATGCAGTCTTCTCATCGGCCGGAGTTTGACAGGTTTGCCCCGACCCTTGCATCCACACGTCGCGCGCTCAGGCGCTCTCCAGTGCCCTCGTGGCCGCAGTGCGTCAACCAGGCCACCGCAAGCGCATTGAATCTCTCGGACGCAGCCTCACGTCATCAGCCCGCCACGGCCATCAGCATCGGCGCATGTTCATGAGGCGCCACGTTCATGCCACTCCCCGACAGCTTGGCATCCTTTTTCGCCGCTGCAGCGGCCGAAGCAACCTCTTCCGGACTGTGGAACAGTCCTGCGCTGACACGGACGACGCCGACCGCAATGGTGGTGAGCGGAAAGAATGCACGGAAGCCGCGGCGGTCCTCGCTCTCGAAGCCGTTGCGGGCGAGCTCGCTGGCATCGAAGAGGTCGCGCACGGCCAGATTGAAAGCGTGCACGATGCGCTCGCACCGCAGCCGCCAGTCATCGCTCTGGAACAGCACGACGAAATCATCGCCCCCGACATGGCCGACGAAGTCCTGCGACTGATCGGCATTCGCCAGGATCAGCTGGGCAGCGAGCTTGATCATCTCGTCACCCCGCCAGTAGCCGTACAAGTCGTTGTAGGGCTTGAAATTGTTCAGGTCGAAATAGGCTGCGGCGTACTCCACCCCGGCATCGAGCAAGCGGCGGATGTGTTCGGTGATGGGAATGTTGCCCGGCAGGAAGGTGAGCGGGTTGGCATGGCGCGCAGCCTCGATGCGCCGCTCCGTCACCGCGCGCACGAGGCTCTCGCCGGTCGCCAGCCCCGCATAGCGGCCGCCCTCCGTGATGATGAACCCCTCGTGCAGATAGCGCTGATCGTCTCCGGTGAGTACGGCCGCGAGCGAATCGATCGTCGCGCCGGCCTCGACCCGCAAGGGCGTTGGGTTCATGAACAGCATGCACGAGCGGCGCCCATAGAGCTCGCGCGAATAGGGTTGGGCAAACTTGTCCACGAAGTCGCGCCGGTTCACCAGGCCGATGGGGTAGTTCCGATCGACCACGGCCACGGCATGCAGGCGCGGATGCCCCGTGAAGAGCTGCATCAGTTCACCGTTGGACGCCGCCACCTCGATTGTGGGCGCCTCGATCCTCAAGCGCCCGATGGTCTCCGCCAGGTCGGGGCGGGGCGCCGGATTCGGCAGCACCGAAATCTTGGAGGAGTTGAGCACCTCGCACGCTGCCGCCGCCACTGCGGTCTCCGGATGTGCCGCGGGCCGACCGAACAGGTAGCCCTGGCCGAAGTGGCATCCGAGGTCGCGCAGCACGGCGAGTTCTTCCACGCCCTCGACCCCTTCGGCTACCAGGGGCGTACCAAAGGCAGCGCACAGCCTGAGTATGGCACGCACCACCTCGACGTTGCGGCTGTCACGATGGATCTGGCGAACGAAGAACTTGTCCAGCTTGACCATTTGCGGCTTGAGCTGCGCCCACAAGCGCAGGCTGGAGCGACCATCACCGAAATCATCGAGCGCCAGCCCCACGCCCTGCCCGGCAAGGGCAGCGAACGCGGCCTGCAGGCAGTCGACATCCTCCACACGCTCATGCTCGGTGAGTTCCAGGATCAGGCGCGAGGGTGCAAGGCCCGCATCCACCGCGCACCGGATGAGGCCCCCGCCGCCCTCGCGCCCGAAGTCGGTGATCAGCGGTGCGCTGAGATTGATGAAGAGCTTTCCCTGCAACTGAAGCGCGGCGAACGCCTCGATGGCGCCCTTGGCGGCATCGACCTCGAGCGTGCTCGCCAACCCGCACTGCTTTGCGATACGGAGCAGGTCGTCCGGCTTCTCGAGCGGCGTACCCGCGGGGCCGCGCATCAGGGCCTCGTAGCCGAAGAGGGTCGAGCGCGAGAGATCGACGATGGGCTGAAAAACGAACGCCAACTGGCGCCGCTCGAGAACGTGACGCAGCCCTGCCTCGCATTCCTGACTGAAGGACATGTGACACCCGGTCAACAAAAAATCTGCGGGAGTGTGACCAAGCCTCGTTAAGCCCTGATGACCGGCCCCACCCGCGCTTGCCATCGCCGCCAGAAATGGCGAGCGCCCTGCGCGCCGGCCCTCTGGCAACCGACGAGCCACTTACCTGCGCGGAAACACGCCACCACGAGGACGTGCGCGATCGAGACGGAAGTCCTCGACCGGGCAAGCGGGTGCACGACCGGCGATCAGGTCGGCGAGCACCTGCGCGCTACCGGCCGCGAGGGTGAAACCCAGCGCGCCATGGCCGACGTTGAGCCACAGGTTATCGGCACCGGCACGGTCGATGATCGGACGACCCGTCGGGGTGGCGGGGCGCAAACCTGACCAGGACGTGACCGCGCGGGGGTCGAACCCATCGCCGAAGCAGGCCTGCGTCTCGGCCAAAAGGGTCGCAATGCGGTCGCGCGCAACACGATCATCATGACCGACGATGTCGGCCATGCCCGCCACGCGCAAATGCTTGCCGAGCCGGGCGTAGACGATCTTGCGCTGAAAGTCGGTCACGCTGATCGCGGGCACGCGCACGCCAGCGCCCACCGGAACAGTGATGCTGTAGCCCTTCACCGGGTAGATCGGCAGGCGGACGCCAAGTGGGCGCACCAAAGCCGCAGCGGCCGTCCCGGCAGCGAGCACGCAGGCATCGCAATCGATGCTCCCGCCATCGGTCAGCACCCCGGCGATGCGCCCACCTGCACGCTGAAAGCCGAGCACGGTACGACCGAGTTCGAACTGCACCGGGTTCGCAGTCCGGGCCATGTGCTCGCTCAACGCACGACACAGTTTCAGGCAGTCCCCCGCATCCTCGGTAGGCGTATGGATGCCCCCGTGGATGCGTCCGCGCAGCCGCTCGATGGCGGGCTCGATTGCGAAGCAGGCATCGGCGTCCAGCGCTTGCTGCACCGCACCGAGCGCCGGTGTGGACGCGAGCGCGCGCTTTGCCGATGCAAAGCTGCCCGCATCGCGATGCACGACCAGTTTGCCGTTGGGGACGAAGTCGAAGTCGAACCCCTGCCTGTCCACCCACGCATGCATCAACGCCCTGCTGTGCAACGCCAGCGGCAGCAGGCTGGCAATCGAGCGCACCTTGTCGTAACGATTGCAGCTCTCCAGGAAGCGCATCAACCAGCCCCACTGCTGCGGGTCGAAGCGCGGACGGAAGCGCACCGGCGCATCGCGCCGCAGCATCCAGCCCGGGATCTTCGCGAGCACCTCGGGGTCGGCCAGCGGCGCGACATAGCGATAGCTAAGTTGCCCCCCGTTGGCATGGCTGGCCCCCATGCCGACCCCATCCGCGCGGTCCACCAGCGTGACGCGATGACCGTCCTGCTGCAAATACCAGGCCGTGCTCAGGCCTACGATGCCTCCCCCGATGACCACGATGTGCATGAATCCGCTGCTCCGATGCAGGGCCGGAGAAAGTACGGCCCACTCGCACCCACTGTAGGTCTTGCAGACAAGGATCGATATTCGGATCATGGCTTCAGGTATGCACTGGAGACATGGTTGCGATGAGACTGCGCCAGATCGAGGTTTTTCGGGCAGTGATGATCGCTGGGTCCGTCAGTGGGGCCGCGCGCATGCTGAACGTCTCGCAGCCGGTCGTCTCGCGCGTGCTGCAGCATGCCGAGGCCGGCCTGGGGTTCGAGCTCTTCGAGCGCAGACGCGGCCGTCTCGTGCCGACCCCGGAGGCGCAGGCGCTGTTCTCACAGGTTCAGCGCGCATGGAGCGAAATCGAGCGTGTCGACGCCTTGTCGGCCAATCTGCGCCACGGCGCATCCGGATTGCTGCGGGTCGCAGCCACTCCCTCACTGGCAGGAAGCGTGCTCCCCGCTGCGCTCGCAGCCATGCGCGCAGCACACCCCGCAGTCGAGTGCGATCTGTGGGCGAGCCACACGCACGAAATCCAGGCCCATCTGCTTGCCTACGAGATCGAGGTCGGCATCGCGATCGAGGCCCCCGCACACGTCGCACTGGCACGCACGGCCTTTGCGCAGGGTGAGATGGTGCTGGCCACGCCGCGCACGTGGCTGGTCGACGCCCTGCGCCCGGGGCACCGGACATGGCTGGCGGGGCGCCCTTTCATCGCACTGGCCGAGCACACTCCGCTGGGCGAGCGCCTGGCCATGCGACTGGATCAGATCGGCTGGGTACCGCAACGCGCCTTCCAGGTCCAGACCTACGCGCTCGCCGCAACGCTGGTGGAGCACGGCCTGGGCTACGCTTTCATCGACAGCCTGACGGCTGCCAGCCTCGCCCCCGAGCGCGTTGCCGTACTGCGACTCTCGCCGGCAATGCCGTTCGATGTCCATCTCCTGCGTCACGGCAACGCACCCGCCTCCGTGCTCAGCCGTCGACTCGAGGCTTGCCTGGGCACCGCCGCCGGGCAGCTCGCGCGCGCGCTGGCCGATCGCAGCCTCCCGGAGCGCCTCGCCCTCGGATAAGCAAGGGGCGAGCGGGCACCAGGCGCTTCCGCTTGCGCAGGCGCCCCACATGGGCCGTGGCTGCGCGGCGCGTGCTCAAAGCGCCCCGCCGCGCCCTCCCCCTCACCCGCATGCCCTGCATGCCTCAGCGGCCGGGCCAGTCGGAGGCGGTGAGGGCGAACTTGTAGGCGAAGGCGCTCCAGGGGTCGCCACGGCGCAGGGCGTCGATGAATCCCGCCCGATCGGTGATCCAGCTGCCGCCCATCAGGGTGACCCCGCGCGCGAAGAGTGGATCGGGGAGGCAACCTGCGCTGGGACCGATGAGGACGATGCGCTCGGCGCCCCGACACTGGGCAAGCATGTTGTCGACGGTGTGGTTGAGCAGAATGGTGCTGGTCGAGAGCACCTTGTTGCAACCCTGGAGTTCGGCCGCATCCAGGGTAACGTGGTAGCCGTCGTATTGGCCGGCATAGTCCGGGTTGAGCTCGACCACCGTGAGGCGCGCACCCGCTGCAGTCACCTGTTTGAGCAGCGGCGAAAACAGGCCGACCATACCGACGTGATCCCCCGCCTGCGGGGCGATGCCGCCGATGGAGTCGGTGGCACGCGGCGGGGCGAAGCCCATGCGGTCCATGACCGTACGCGACAGCGCATTGCACGCGGCAAAGCCCAGCGTGCGGCGCAGCGCCTGCGCAGGATCCTGCGACGCCGTGTGCGCGCGGCCCGACAGCGCCGCTGCCCGGAAACCGGACGCCCCTGCAACCGCGCCATCGGACGCCTGCTCGCCAGACGACGACGGCGCCGCAAACGCCCGCGCCAGTTCCAGCGCCCCCATGCCGACGAGCCCCTCCCCGCCACCCGACTGGATCAGCCGCTGCAAGGTGTGATCGAGCAGCACGTACGAAAGCCCCAGCGCACCATCGTCCAGCTCGAGCGCGCAGAACTCGCCGGTCTTCGACGCAGCAGCCTCGGCGGGTGGCAGATGCAGGGCACGCACCCGCGGCACCGGCTGGCCGGCGGTCGCGTGTTCGAGCTGGGCAACGAGGTCGGCGGCAAAACTCATGGGGGATCTCCTCGGTGAAGGCCGGCACGCACTGCGGCAGCTGCGACCTGGGGGCTCACGGTGCGCGCGCGGTTCTCGGGGCTGCGCAGCGCACCGGGGAAGTAGCGCGCGGTCAGCTGTTGCGAATGTACCGGCGAGCCGCCCGCCTCGGCGCCTTCGCCTCGCGCGGCAGCCTCGGGGCGGCCGTAACGACGCCAGTCACGCACCCAGTGGATCTCATCGGCAAGCTCGAGCAGACCGATGGTTTCGCGGTCGCCGATCAGGATGCCCTGCACGCGCAACCCGTGTTCGCGGCGCACGGCGTGCAAACGCTCGGCCAGCATCGGCGTGGCGCCGAACTCGCCATCGGAGGCGATGAGCAGGTCGGCCTGGCGCCAGCTTGTGTCCTCCATACGAGCGATGGCTCGCTCGAGCGGGCCGCAGATGTCGGTGCCGCCGCCGAAGCCTTGGGCAAGGAAGGCCGCGAGCCGGCGCACGCCCTCATAATCGATCCCCACGGCCAGCTCCACGATCTCGCCCGGCCCGCCAAAGGCGAAGATGTGGCACGCACGCCCCTGGGCATGCGCGCTACGCACTGCTTCCAGCACGACGGCCTTGGCCACGGATTCCGCGCCGCCCTGCATGGATCCGGAGGTGTCGACGCAGATCAGCATCGGCCCCATCTCCAGCCGCGTTGCCGGAGCCGGGCGCGGACTCGGACGCTGCACCGGCGTGGGTCCCTGACGCAGCGCCGGCAAGGTGTCGTCGTCCTCGTAGACCAGCAGCGTGCGCTCTGCGCGACGCGCGTGCCACACCAGACGCAGTTGCGGGTGGCCGAGCAGCATCGCCTCGGCAGGCAGCATGCGGGCGATGCGCCCGGAGCGCTGCACACCGCGCGTGGCCCCCGGCATCTCCGGCACACGCACACTGTGTGAGGTGGCGCACAGCGCCTGCGCCGGCTCGAGCGCCTCCTCCAGTGCGTGATGGGCGTCGCTGGGCGCGTCGGTCGGCAGCACCCGCCCCAGACCGCGGAGGATGCGCACAAGCTCGGGCAGGCGCTCGATGAGCGCACGGATACGCACCATCTCTTGCCATTCGCGGCTGCGCAGCAGGCCGCGCAGCGCATCCCAGCGGGTGTTCTTGAGCAGGTCCCCCAACTCACCGAACGCGCCGATCAGCGCATCCACCTCGCCGCAGCGCTCGGCCCAGTCCGCAGAGAAGGCCGCCACCGCCATCGCGCGCGCCTCCGCCTCGCTTGCACCACGGTCGCGGTAGTCCACGATCAGGTCGAGATGAAAGAGCAACCCCTGCAGTACGGTGTCGGTGAGCGCTTCATCGCCGCGGCAGTAGGTAGCCAGGCGCAGCTGCTCGAAGCTGGCACACACGGCCTGCGCAAGCGGAAAAGCGGGCCACGCAGGCACGGGCGCCGGAAGCACGCCCTGGAGCAGCGCCGTCCGCCAGACCTCGACTGCCTGCAGACGGTCATCGAGCACCCCGGCCGCATGCGTCAGCCCGCCCAGCCAAAGCCCCCTTGGCAAACGGTCGAGCGCCTCCAGCGGCGCCTCGAGGGATTCGAACAACACCGGCCGCACACTTTGGGGCGGCTGATCGGCACGGTGGTGGTCGGCCATCGGGGCCTTACTCCGCCAGCGGCAGGTGTTCGACCGGCACCGGCGCCACGCCATCGGCGTCCAGGCGCGGCAGCGACTCGAAGCCGAGCCGGGTCGCTCGCGCACGCGCCTCCAGCCCCTCCAGCGCCTCTCGGACAGCGGCAAGCTGGGCGCGCGAAGCCGCCACGAAGCCCGGATCGACCCACAAGGACTGGGCGGCCCAGGCCTCCAGCTCGCTGCAGCGTTCGTCCAGTTCCGCCCGGTAACGCGCGATACGCCCGATCAGGGCGTCGATCTGGCCGGTGCGTGCGGCGACATGCAGCGCGCCATAGCGCCGCTTGCGTGCGTAGGTCATGCGCTGCGCCGCCGCGCCGCCCTTGGCATCACCGATCTCCTCTGCAAGCTGGCGCGACATTTCCCCCGCCAGTTCGGCCGCGTGCGCAGTTGCAGAGAAGCGCAAACGGCCCGACGCGTCGTAATCGAGGTCATTGGCCTCGCGTTCGGCCTTGAGCTGGGCCTCGAAGGCCTCCACCACCCGCGCCACGCGTGGCGGCGAGCTCGCCTCCCGCACACCCAGGCGTGCCGCGAGCCAGTCCGCCACGGTGCGCCTCGACGCCGCGTCGAAGGCGACACAGGACGGCAGCAAGGCAAGATCCCACTCCACCACCCGGGCGCGGCCCTCGCTCGCCGCTGCGGTGCGCAGCAGGTGCGCGATCTTCACCCAGCGCCGGTCGGACACGTAGCGGCCGTGCTCGACCAGCCACGCGCGCAACTCGGCCAGGCGCGCCAGCACGGCCGACGACAGCGGCGTTGCAGCCGCCGCACGCGACAGGGCCGAACGCTCGGCCTCGCCAAGCCGCAAGGCCGCCGGCACACTTGGCCACCGGTCCTCTCCGACGCGGTCTTCACCGAGCAAGGCACCGAAGCCCCCAGCTGTCACCGGCTCCACCACGAGGCGGAGCAGAAAGCGGTCGAAGAAGGCCTCTGCCACCTCATCCTCGGGCACGGAATTGGTCGCCCCGAGCACGCTGATCAGGGGGCAATGCACGCGCCCCGCACCATTGTCGAACTCGCGCTCGTTGAGCAGCGTGAGCAGCGCATTGAGGATCGCGCTGTTGGCCTTGAAGACCTCGTCGATGAAGGCGATCGACGCTTCCGGCAGGAAACCGGCGGTATGGCGTTCGTAGCGGTCCTGCTCCAGCCCGCGGATGGACAGCGGCCCGAACAGCTCCTCGGGCACGGTGAAACGGGTGAGGAGGCGCTCGAAGTACTGCGCCCCAGCGAAGGCGAGATGGATGCGCCGCGCAAGCGCGCTCTTGGCCGTCCCCGGCGGACCGATCAGCAGGGTGTGCTCGCCGGCCAGTGCGGCCAGCAGACTCAGGCGCAGCGCCTCGCTGCGCTCGACCAGGCCCGTTTCCAGCACCGCGAGCAGGCGCGCCAGCGCATCCCGCATCGTCCACCGCGCCTCGCTCACGCGTCCGGCCCCTGCATGGCGCCGTAAGCGTGCGTCTTGAGCGTCCCCAGATCGACCACGCGCAAGGCCGCCTCGTGCGTTGCCTCAAGGACGACTGGCGGCGCCACTCCGGCATCAAGCGCCTCCTTCCAGCGCAGTGCGCAAAGGCACCAGCGGTCCCCCGCCCTCAGCCCTGCGAAGCGGTGCTCCGGGCGCGGCGTCGACAGGTCGTTACCCACGCTGCGCGAGAAGTCCAGAAACGCATCGGTCACGCGCACGCAGATGATGTGACGGCCGAGGTCGTCCGGTCCCGTCTCGCAGCAGCCGGTGCGGTAGAAGCCCGTCAGGGGGGCATAGCTGCATGCCAGCAGGGGCCCGCCCAGCACATTTCTCGATGAACGCATGCTCACGGTCTATTCTCCTCCTTACGATGGATGCCGCGCTGGCGCGGCCTTGTGACAGCGCGGCGCTCCTGCATTCTAGCTGCGCGCCAGGCTCCCGGTCTGCGCTGCGGCCGGCTTCCGTAAACCGCCGCCGAGCATGATCAAACTCATTTTCACTTAGCAGACAAGCCTTGTTTCTGCTATTTTCTGCTTTTTCCTGCGAATCGAAGATTCACCATGGCTTCCAATATCGACACCGGCCGCGAATTCATCAGCACTGCTCAAGCCGCAAAACAGCTGGGTCTCTCGCTGGGTGCGGTCCAGCAGATGGTCGAGAGCGGCACCCTCGCCGGATGGAAGACCGCGGGTGGACACCGCCGCATACGACAGGATTCCGTGGATGCCCTGCTTGCGCGCGCGCGCGGCCCCGGCGTCACCCAGCGCCGCAGCGGTGGCCGCCTGCGCGTGCTGGTGGTGGAGGACGATCGACTGCTGCAGAACGTCTACCGGCAGAACTTCTCCACCTGGAGCCTGCCGATGGACGTCCGCTACATGGAGCACGGGCTGGACGCCCTGGTCGAGGTCGGGCGCGAGCCACCCGACCTGCTGATCGCCGATCTGCGCATTCCGGGCATCGACGGCTTCGAGATGATCCGCCGCCTGCGCGACAATCCGCTCGCGAGCGAGGTCGCGATCGTCGTCGTGTCGGCGCTCTCGGAGAAGGAGATCGAGGTGGAAGGCGGCCTTCCCGACGATGTGACGGTGTATCGCAAACCGATCCCCTTCCACGAGCTGCGCGGCTACATCCAGGCCCTCATCGCCCAATGCCTGCGTAGCCGCAAGCAAGCCTGAGCGTTCCGCCCACCACCGCGCCGGGCGCGCCGATGCCCGCCTCTTCGCTGCCGCACTTCGCCGAGATGAGCCTGCGGGCCAGGCTGATCGCGATCTTCATTGCGATCAAGGTGCTGCCCTTGCTGCTGCTCGCGCTCTTCGCCTGGCAGGCGGCCACCGATCTGGGCAGGCTCGTCACCCTGCGCGCGGTGAGCATGGCCGACGTCATGCTGGACACACAACGGCGCACCGGCGCCACGGCGATTGGTGACGCCATCGAGGCGCTCGATGACCGCGCTCGCGAAGCGATCGAAGCGCTCACCACCGATGTGGCACGCGAAGTCGCGCGCTTCCTGTACGACCGTGACCAGGACATCCTGCGCGCAGCCCGGATCCCACCCGCAGCGGACGCCTACCGTCGCTTCCTGGATACCCACCTGCGCTTGCTCGAGGAGCACGCGCCGTACGCGCTGGACGTCGACGGCACGCGCTGGGTCGAAGCCGATCCCGCACTGCACAGGCCGGCGCTGGTCCGCGCCCCGCTCCCCGACAACGCGGGCAGCTTCCACTACCGCACGCCGGATCCGCGCACCCACCAGACCTTACGCCCGCTCTTCCTGGAGATGAGTTTCATCGATCTGGATGGCCACGAGCGCATCAAGGTGCACAGTGACCGCGCCCTCGGCCTGCTTGACCCGGCGCTACACGACATCCGCGATCCCGCGCACACTTTCGTGCGCGCCGAAACCTACTGGCCCGCGCTGCAAAAGCTCGCCCCCGGCGAGATCCACGTGTCCCGCGTCATCGGCGCCCAGGTGCATACACACTGGATTGGTGAGTACACCCTGCACGAGGCACGAAGGCAAGGTAAGCCCTTCGCGCCCGAGGCATCGGGTTACGCCGGCCTGGAGAATCCGGTGGGCGTCCGCTTCCGTGGTCTGGTTCGCTGGGCCACACCGGTCGTGCGCGATGGACAGATCACGGGCTATGTGACGCTTGCGCTCGACCACGCCCACATCATGGCCTTCACCGACACCCTGCGCCCCACCCCCGAGCGCCACGCACCGATCGCCGATCCGGCCTCGGGCAACTACGCCTTCATGTGGGATGACGAAGGGCACAACATCTCGCACGCGCGAGACTATTTCATCCACGGCTTCGACCCCACCACCGGCCAGCGCGCCGTGCCTTGGCTGGACACAGAGCTCTTCAATGCCTGGCAGGCGAGCGGGCTGGAGTGGACGCATTTCGCGGCAACCGTCCCGGCCTATCGCGACCAGCGCCTAAGCCGCGAACCCCATCCTGAATCGACCGCCTCCGGACAGGTGGGCCTGGACTGTCGTTACCTGAGCTTTTCCCCTCAATGCCTGGGCTGGCACGACATGACCGAGCACGGCGGTTCGGGCTCCTTCGTCATCGAGTTCAGCGGCCTGCGCAAACTCACCACGGTCGCGGCCATCCCCTACCACACCGGCCCCTACGCTCGCTCGGAGCGCGGTTTCGGCTATGTGACGATCGGGGCGAACATCGACGAGTTCCACCGCGCCGCCACCGAATCCGGGCGCCGCATCGGCCAGATGATCGACGCCGCAGACCTGCAGACTCGTCAGGCGCGCGACAAACTCGTCTCGGACATCCGCCGCACCCTGCGCCAGACCTCGGCAGGGCTCGCCGTGTCCACCCTGATCATGGCCGTCGCCGTGATCCTGATCGCGATCTGGATGGCGAACCTGCTCTCGCGGCGCATCACCGACGTCGTCGACGGCATCCATCGTTTCGAGAAGGGCGAGCTCGACCACCGTCTCACCCCGCATGGCCGCGACGAGCTCGCGGAACTCGCGCGCTCCTTCAATCGCATGGCCGACACCGTGCGCACCTCGATCCTCGACATGGACCACGCACGCGTCAGCGCGGAGCAATCGAACCGAATGAAGAGCGAGTTCCTCGCCAACATGTCGCACGAACTGCGCACCCCGCTCAACGGCATCATCGGCTTCGCAGACCTGCTGGCGGCCGAACTCGAAAGCCCGGAGCACCGTCATTTCGCCGACACCATCGGGCACAGCAGCCGCCACCTGCTGGCCGTGCTCAACGACGTGCTCGACCTCGCCAAGGTCGAAGCCAACCGCATGCGCATCCACCCCGAGACCTTCGACCTCTGTGCTCTGCTCAGATCGGTTGCGGCACTGCATCAGGTCAGCGCCGAAGCCAAACGAATCAGCCTCACCACCCGGTTGCCCGAGGCGCCCTGCCACATCACCGCCGATCCGGTGCGCGTCCGACAGATCGTGGAGAACCTCGTTTCCAATGCGATCAAGTTCACGCTCGAAGGCGGCGTCGAGATCACGCTGGCACCGGGCCCCGAGGCCGTGCGGCTCACTGTCTCCGACACCGGCATCGGCATCACTGCGGAAGAGCTGGAGCGGATCTTCGACCCCTTCTATCAGGCGCGCCCCTTTCTCAATCGGACCCACGGCGGCACCGGGCTGGGGCTCACCCTGTCGCGTCGCCTGGCAATGATGATGGGCGGCGAGATCCACGCCATCAGCACCCCGGGGCACGGAGCACGCTTCGACCTGCACCTGCCCTGCCAGCCTCCCCCGCACCTCCCGGAGGAAAACACATGAACACGCTCGCATTCGTCGTCGACGACAGCCCCGTCAACCTCAACATCGCAGCCGTGCTGCTGCAGCGCACCGGGTGGGCGGTGGAGTCCTTCGCAAGCGCCCTGCCCATGCTCGAACGCCTGGACGCACAGCAGCCCTTCGTCATCCTGCTCGACATCTCGATGCCCGGCATGAGCGGAGAGGAAGCCTGCCGCCGTATCCGCGCAAACCCTGCGCTCGACGCCATCCGCCTCGTCGCCTACACCGCTCATGCACACGACGAGGACCACAGGCGGTATATCGCCTGCGGTTTCGACGCGGTCCTCACGAAACCGATCACGCCGTCCTCGGTGGTCGAAACCATCGGCACTGCCGCAAGCCCGGTGCCGCGCACATCATGATCTCCCCGCCGAAGGCCACCCCGATGCAATCCCCACAGCCCACCATCCCGCCCTGCCACTTCTCACCCGAAGCACTGCGCGAAGACCTGTTCGGCAGCCAGTCCGCCCTCGACGCTGTGCTGCAGACCGTATCGCCCTGGCTGACCGAAATGCGCGAGCGTCTACTGGAGGCCGCTGCAGCGCAAGACATTGCCAAGCTGGCCCGCCACGCCCACACCCTGCGCGGCGCCCTCATGCAACTTCACGCCGACACCGCCGTGGCGCTCACGCGTACGCTCGAGGCTACCTGCAAACAAGCCGACGACGTGCCGGACGCCCCGCAAGTCCACGCGCATCTCTCCGCGCTCCTCACCGAACTCGAGTCCCTTCACGCCGAGGTCGACCAGCTCCTCTCGTCGCAGCAGCGCTGACACCCAACGGCGCGCACTACCCACGCCACCGTTACCCGCACGGCTGCGAGTTGCTTGACGCCCCCAAGGCCGCCTGAAAGCAATTGGCGGGCGCGCATTTGAGTGGAAAACCCTTCCCTGAGCGCCACCTTGCCGCTATACTCTCGGGCTCGTCACGGACAGGTGGATGAGTGGTTTAAGTCGCACGCCTGGAAAGCGTGTTTGGGATAATATCCCAACGCGGGTTCGAATCCCGCCCTGTCCGCCAGAACACCAGCAAAAACGCGCCTTTCGGCGCGTTTTTGCTTTCCAAGCCATCACTGCAGCTGCACTTCGCGCGGGTCGTGGCTCTTTAAGTGGCACGGTCGAGACGTTGTGCGGTCGGACGTGACGGCAGAGGCGCTCCACCGCAACGGCGGGCTGGATATGCCTGAGACGCGGTCGGCGGCTGCGCGCAGGTCGCCGCACCGTCCGCCCTCGTCATCGAGCTCCAACCTAGCAGCGAACGCAAGCCCCCGTCAGCGCGAAAGCTCCACCAGAACACCCGCCAGGACGCGAGCGCCCTCGATCAGGTCGGCCTCGTCCGTATCTTCAGCGGCGTTATGACTGATGCCCCCGTGGCTGGGTACGAACAGCATTGCTGACGGGCAATGGTCAGCCAGGTGCATTGCATCATGGAAGGCGCCCGAAACGATTCGACAGTAAGGTTCACCCGAGGCGACAACGGCTGCCTCGACGATCGACACAACTTCATTGGCAAATATCGTCGGGGCGCGCTGCATCAGGCGCCCCACTTCGGCGACACAGGTCCCGGTACCCTCGGCCACGATCTCCCGAATGCGGCGTTCGCAGGCAGCCAGGACCGCGTCCTCGGGATGGCGCAGATCGATCGTGAAGGTGACGCGGTCAGCGACGGTGTTGATGGCGCCCGGGGCCGCTTCAAAGCGACCCACCGTCAAGCGAAGAGCCGGATCTTTGAGCGAAACGGCCATTTCGCCGATACGTCCAACCATGGTCGCTGCGGTCATCAGGGCGTCACGACGGTTGTCGAGCGGAGTCGTACCCGCGTGCGCGCTGCTGCCGCGCACGGTGATTTCGAACCAGCGCACGCCCTGGATGCCGGTGACGACTCCCAGTCTGCAGCCGGAAGCTTCCAGGATTGGTCCTTGCTCGATGTGTGCTTCCACATAGGCCTGAACCGGACGACCCAGCGGCACGTTTGACGCTTCAGGCACAGCGGCAACAGAGGTGTCGCGTTCGATTTCGAAACGAACTCCTTCGGCATCGGTGCTGAGCAGCGAGGCTGCGAGAGAGGCCGGCTCGACGAAGGCGCTCGAACCCATCGCGCCGGGACTGAAGCGAGAACCTTCCTCGTTGGTCCAGATGGCCAGTTCGATCGGATGCCGCGTTTCGATGCCCGCCGCGTCAAGTGCAAGCAAGGCTTCGAGCCCCGCAATGACCCCGTAGGCGCCGTCAAGCCAGCCACCGACGGGCTGGGTGTCGATGTGGCTACCCGTCATCACCGGCGGCAAACTGTCATCGGTGCCGGCGCGGCGCAGGAAAAGATTGGCCGCCGCATCGATGTGCCAGCTGTAGCGTGGGCCGGTCACTTGCTGGAGGAGCCAGCGTCGGGCCTCGCGCTCGGCGGCGGTCAGCGCCTCGCGCGCCACGCCGCCATCCTCACGGCCGCCGAAGTTTGCCAGTGCGCGTTGCAGGCCAATCAGCCGCCTGCCGTCCACATGGGCCATGGCCTGGCTCGCATCTTCGCTCAGCGATGGGAAGGGTGTTGTCGCACTCATCGCGGCGCGCCTCAAGTCCGGGTCAGTGCGGCGGTGACGGCCTTGCCCATCTCCGTCGTGTCCGCTGATCCGCCGAGGTCCGGTGTGCGCGGGCCGTGTTCGAGCACATGCTCGATGGCACCGACCAGTTCTTGCGCGGCTGCGAGGCATGCAGGCTGACGTTCGCCGAGGAATTCGAGCATCAGTGCGGCCGACCAGATCATCCCCACGGGGTTGGCGATGTTTCGGCCATAGATGTCTGGCGCAGAGCCGTGCACAGGCTCGAAGAGCGAAGGGAAGCGACGCTCCGGGTTAAGGTTCGCCGAGGGCGCGATGCCGATGGTGCCTGCACATGCGGGCCCGAGGTCGGAAAGGATGTCGCCGAAAAGATTGGAAGCGACAACCACGTCGAAGCGCTCGGGCGAGAGCACGAAGCGGGCGGCAAGGATATCGATGTGGTACTTGTCCCATCGAACGTCAGGGTACCGCTCGGCAGCCACTTCGAGGCGCTCATCCCAATAAGGCATGCTGATTGCGATGCCGTTCGACTTGGTCGCCGAAGTCAGGTGCTTGCGCTCACGCCGGGACGCCAGCTTGAACGCATAGTCGATCACGCGATCGACGCCGTGACGCGAGAACACTGCCTCCTGCAGCACCACTTCGCGCTCGGTACCGCCAAAGATCTTGCCGCCGAGGTTGGTGTACTCCCCCTCGGTGTTCTCCCGTACGACAAGGAAGTCGATATCGCCAGGCTTCTTCCCTGCGAGCGGGCAAGGCACGCCGGGCATGAGCCGGACCGGGCGCAGGTTGATGTACTGGTCGAACTCGCGTCGGAACTTCAGTAGCGAGCCCCACAGGGAGATGTGATCGGGTACGACTTCGGGCCAACCCACGGCGCCAAAGAGGATTGCATCAAAGCCCTTCAGACGCTCGAACCAGTCTGCCGGGAGCATGTCGCCGTGTGCCTGGTAATACTCGGCGCAAGCCCAGTCAAAGTGTTCGTACTCAAGGGCGAGCCCGTGCCGCTCTCCAAGCGCGGCAAGCGCACGCAGGGCTTCGGGCATGACTTCCTTGCCGATCCCGTCACCCGGGATAACGGCGATTCTGGATGCAGACATATTTTTCCTCGTTGAAGGCTTCAGCAGCGGTTGGGCTGCCAGTCGAAGGCGGCTCGGATTGCTTGCGGGGCAGATACCCCATTGGCCAGCAGCAAGGCCAGTCGGATGCGGGCCTTGCGCGCGCTCAGGTGCCGCACACCGACGGCTCCGGCTTCTTCCAGCTCGTGCAGGGAGCCGGGAAACTGATAGCTCTGATGAGTCGCGCCATGCAAGGTGGAGCTGCAGATGAGCGTTGGGAGGCCACAGTCCATCGCCGCGCGCAGCACTGGCATCCAGTCAGGTGGCACGTGACCGCGTCCGACGCCATCGATGACGATACCGGCCGGGGCGCTTGCGAGCACAGCTTCCAGGAATGCGGCCGACGCACCTGCATACACGGGCAGAACATCGACCCGGGGGAGCGCAGAAGGCCGGACAAGGCGTCGCTGCCGCATGGGGCGCTGCAGGATCTGAACCTCGCCGTTATCAATGAAACCCAAACAGCCCAGGCCCGGCGCGTCGAACCCATCGAGGCGGAAACTGCTGACCTTGCGCACGAAATTGGCGCTGTACAGCGATTCGTTGAACGCCACCATTACGCCCATGCCGTGTGAGCGCCCTGATGCGGCAGCCTCAATCGCGCGTCTCAGATTGGCATGCGCGTCACTGCCCAGCGCATGTGGCACGCGCTGCGACCCGGTGACGACGACGGGCACGTCCGAGGTATCGAGCACGCATTCGAGGAAATACGCGGTGTCCTCGAGCGTGTCCGTTCCATGTGTAATCACGATTCCATCCGCCAGGCCATCGGCCGTGAGGGCTTCGCACCGGCGGGCAATCATCACCCAATCCGCGGCGTCAATGGCGTTGCTGGGTTTTTGCAGCACCGACTCGACCTCAACCCGGATATCGTCGGCCAGCGCCAGCGCCTGAACCAATGCCTCTCCCGGGAGTGCTCCGGAGACGTTGCGGCCGTTCTCGCCCGGGGCGCTGGCAATCGTGCCCCCCGTCGAAAGCAGGAAGATGCGCTTCATGATTATCAGTAAAGTGCGTTGGGAAGCAGCGTGCTGATCGCGGGGATGTAAGTGATCAGCAGCAGGGCCACGACCATCAGGCAGATAGTGGGTAGTGCCGCGCGGAAGATCTCGTAAAGGGTCATCTTCGCCACGCCCATCGCAACGAAGAGGTTCAGCCCGACCGGCGGTGTGAGCATGCCCACGGACAGGTTCACCAGCGTGATGATGCCGAAATGGACCGGATCGACGCCCACCTGAGCGGCGATGGGCTGCATCAGCGGCGCCAGGATGATGATGGCGGAGGCACTGTCGAGGAAGCAGCCGGCAATCAGCATGATCACGTTGAAAAGCAACATGATGAGGATCGGGGAGTCCGTGCTCGACAAGACTTCCGAGGCGATCTGGGTCGGCGTGCCCGTGCTCGCCAGGATCCAAGAGAATGCGGAAGCACCTGCCGTGATCAGCAGCAAGGTGCCCGACAGCAAACCCGTATTCCGAAGGATCTCAAGGAGCGCACGGAAACTGATGCTCCGGTACACCACAGCACCGACAAACCATCCGTACAGACATGCGCTTGCCGCTGACTCGGTCGGCGTGAAGACGCCGCTATAGATTCCACCAAGAAGAATGACAGGCAGACCAAGTCCCCATGCGGAGCGTTTGAACGCCGCGCCGATCTGCTTCAGCGACGGAAAGGGATCACGCGAGTAATCGTTCCGGATCGCGTACCAGGTGGTGTACGCGATGAGCAGTCCGCCAATGAGCAATGCGGGCAGCAGGCCGCCGGCAAAGAGCTTTCCAACCGAAGTACCAGTGACCGAACCATAGATGATGAGCGCGATGCTGGGCGGAACGATGGGACCAAGTGTCCCTGCCGTCGCGATCAGGCCGATGGAGAAATACTTGTTGTAGCCGGCCGCCACCATGGCCGGATACATGATCGTGCCGATCGCGATGACGGTTGCCGGACTCGAGCCGGAGATTGACCCGAAGAACAGACAAGCCAGAACGGTCGCAGCTGCCAGCCCCCCGGGTAGCCAGCCGATGAGCGCCTTGGCAAGCTCGATGAGCCGGTCGGACAGCCCGCCGATGCGCATCAACTCGGCCGCGAGAATGAAGAACGGGATCGACATCAGGGAGAAGTTGTTCATCCCTGAGAACATCCGCATCGGCACCACCAGCGGATCGATCCCTCCAAAAAAATACAGCGCAGCCGTAACCGCCAGTGCAAGGGCTGCAAAGATCGGCAGACCGAAGAGCAGCAGGCTGAAGAAGATGGGGACCAGAGCGGAGATCATTGCGTGCCCTTCCTCAGGTCGCGCTCATGGTGGTCGCAAGGGGCTTGTAGTCCTTGCCGGCCACCAGGGTCTGAAAGATCAAAAGGTACCGGGCCAGCATGAAAGCGCCCGCCACGGGAATCGTCAGGTAGATGTAGGCCACGGGGATCTGCATTGCCGGTGAGAGCTGCCCCATGCTGGACGTGTTGATGAAGAGTCGTCCGCCGTAATAGACCAGCGTGGCAGCAAAGATGAACCCCAGGATCGTCGCCACGTACTTCAGGACGCGGGTGAGCCGGGGGCCGGCAAATGCGTACAACATTTCCACCGAGATGTGGGCGGCGTACCGCACTCCCATACTGGCGGCCAGGAAGCTCATCGTGATCAGTGAATACAGGATGAGCTCTTCGGACCAGTACAACGAGTTATTGAATACGTACCGTGCCACAACCTGCACGATGGCAACGACGGTGGCCACGAGCATCAGGACAACCACCATGATGTTCTCGACCCAGTCGATGAGCTTGTTGAGCGCGTGAATCATTGCCGTCCCCGGTCAGATCAGCGATTAGTTGCCAGCGGCTGCCTTCAGCGCCTTATCGAGCAGTTCAGGCGTAACCCGGGACTCGAACTCCTTGTAGATAGGCTTGGACTTCTCGATGAAAGCTGCGCGGCCCTCAGGCGTCAGCTCCCGGATCTCGATCTTGTCCTTGATCTCAGCGATGATGCGCGCATCCTCTTCATCGGTGATCTGGCGGGCGTAGTCGCGGCCCACATCGAAGGCATCCGCCACGACCTTCTTGAGATCATCCGGCAGAGAATTCCACGCCGCCTTGTTCATCACGGCTGCATAGGTGTGATAAGCGTGGCGGGTCAGTGTCAGGTACTTCTGAACCTCATGGAAACGCATCGAATAGATGTTCGCGAACGGGTTCTCCTGGCCCTCGACGACGCCTTGCTGAAGGCCGTTGTACACCTCGGTGAAGGCCATCGCAGTGGGGTTTGCACCATAGGCACGATACGTGGCGAGAATCGCCGGCGCCTGCAGTGTGCGCATCTTGATGTTCTTGAGGTCATCCGGGTGCGTGATCGGGCGAACGTTGTTCGTCATCTGGCGAAAGCCTGCGCCCCAGAAGTTCACGCCGTAGAGGTTGCTCTTGTCGAGCGTGTCGAGCAGCTCACGACCCACTGCGCCATCAAGCACGCGCTTCATCGCGTCGTTGTCAGGCATCAGGAACGGCAGATCGAAGAGGTACATCTTCGGCTCGAAGTTCGCGAGGTTGCCCGTCGGCGGAATCGCGATGTGCACCAGGCCCATCTGGGTCTGTTCGATGATTTCCACGTCACCGCCAAGCTGCGCAGCCGGGCGGATGTTGATCTCGATACGGCCCTTCGAGTTCTTCTCGACTTCCTCCTTGAACTTCACCGCAGCCTTTGCGTTGGGGGTGCTTTCGACCAGCACGTGCGCGAACGTGAACTTGAACTCGGCGGCCTGGGCGGCGCCAGAGAACAGGGCTGCCAGCACGGAAGCGACAGCGATCTTTTTCCAGCTCTTCTTGGTTGTCATATGAATCTCCTCCCTTTTGGGGGTTGGTTGAAATGCGGGAAAAATCAAGCCTGCGCGGGTGCGCGGCCCAGTACGTCGAACCCCCTGCCGATCAGGGACTCGATGTTCAGTGCGATGCCGATCAGGCGCTCTTCGGCCATTGCCGGTCCCATTAACTGAAGCCCAACCGGCATGCGACTGGCGTCCAGCCCCACAGGCAGGGTCAGCGCGCACCAGCCAAAGAGGTTGCTGATCACGGTGTTGCGCAATGCCATCATGTTGGCTTTGCCGTAACTCGCTCCGTCGGCGATGTCTGCCAGGCGCGGCGGCGTAATTGGCACCGTCGGGGACAGCAGGACATCCACGTCGTCATAGACCTGCGCAGCGCCTGCACCACAACGCTTGAGCACAGCCTTGCGACGCAGGTACTCGACCGAGGAAATCGCCTCGGCGCCTTGGACCCGGGCACGAACCACCGGGTCAAGCTGGTCGATCTTCTGCGGGAAGTGTTCGTTCAGATAAGCCGCCAGCTCGGGGGCAGCCAAACCGCCTTGGCGGAAGATCTCGTAGGCTTCCTCGCAATGGGGCAACTGCAGCCGGACAATGCGGGCCCCGGCCTGCGCGAGGCGGTCGACCGTCGCTTCAACGAGCGCGCCAATGCTCGGTTCGATACCCTCCCAGAAGAAGTTCTCGGGAACGCCGATTCGCAAACCAGTCAGCGGTCGAGGCGCACACGGCTTCGGCACCGACCGAGCGCTGGCATCCATGGCCGAAAACGCAAAGGCGAGGTCCTCGACCGTACGCGTGAGCAAACCGGGGGTGTCCAGTGAGGAGGACAAGGGGACGATGCCATTGAGCGACCAGCGACCGTAAGTCGTCTTGAGTCCGACCTGCCCTGTCATCGACGCTGGCACTCGAACGGAGCCAGCGGTATCCGTGCCCAACGCCAGGAAGGCGCTTCCCTGCACCAGGGAGACACCGGCGCCGGAGCTCGATCCGCCTGGCGTCCGGTGCTCTGCGGAGGCCCAAGGATTGAAGGGGGTTCCCCAGTGCGCATTGACGCCAAGACCGCCAAAGGCAAACTCGACGGTGTGTGTCTTGCCGACCACGATGCCGAGTTGCCGCTGCAGGCTCGAAACCACTGGGCCAGCGGTCTCCCAGGCCTCTGGCAACCGCTCGGCACTGCCTGCATACACCGGCAGCCCAGGGACGCCGTAAAGGTCCTTCACCGAAACCGGGATCCCCATCAACGGACCAAGATCCACCCCCTCGGCAAACAGGGCATCGACGGCTTCAGCCAACTTTCGGGCACGTGCGCCGTCCCATGTTTTGTAGGCGTTCAGGCGACTTTCGGAGGCAAGGAAATTCTGCGTACAGCGCTCGATCAACCCGACTGCGGTCTGATCGCGCCGGCGCAACTGGCGAGCGTGCTCCGCCAAGGGCAGGTAGCTGGTGTCCAACAGACTCTCCCGTGATCGCGTGGATGAAGCATTTGTTTCAATTCATCCTACGATCGCGCTACCCTTCGGACAAGCACCCATAAATGAACCGAGTTTTTACGTACCGTGAACAATCGTTTCTCGATCGAAGACCTTCAGGTGTTCTCCGAAGTTGTCAGGACACTCAAATTTTCTCAAGCAGCTCAGAGGCTTGGTGTATCCCCCGCCTTCATCTCAAAGCGCATTCAGGTGCTCGAAGCACAACTTGAGTGCAAGCTCTTTCACCGCTCCACACGCCAAGTTTCGCTCACGGAGCAGGGGGAGCACGTCTATGAGCTTGGTCGATCGATCCTCGACAAGGTGAGCGAACTGCACGAGGAACTCGGCGTGAAGCGCAACGAACCGCGCGGTGTTCTGCGCGTTTCGACGAGCTTCGGCTTCGGCCGCCGGGTGGTGGGTGAGAGCCTCGCGGAGTTCTCACGCAAGTATCCCGAGATCGAGGTTCGGCTCGACGTCCTCGATCATCTGCTCGACCTTGCGCACAACAAGATCGACCTGGACGTACGTATCGGCGATGTGATCTCGCCGCATTACATCGCGAAGCGACTTGCACGTAATCACCGCATCCTGTGCGCTGCGCCGTCGTATCTTGAGCGATGCGGCAGGCCGACAGACCTGAACGAGCTTGCACAGCACAACTGCCTCATCATCAAGGAGCGAGACCACCCCGTCGGGCTGTGGAAGCTGACCCGCCGGGGCCGCAACTACAACGTGAAGGTCAGGGGGTCGCTCGTCACCAACAACGGCGAGATTGCCGTTGCATGGGCACTCGCAGGCCATGGCATCATGTTGCGGTCGATCTGGGACGCTCGCACGCATCTCGAGTCGGGGCTGCTGGTGAACATCCTCCCCGACTACACGCAGGAGGCGAACATCTGGGCCGTCTATCCCGAACGCCTGAGCTCCTCCGCGAAAATCAAGCTTTGCGTGAAGCACATGGAGGAATTCTTCCAGCGCTGGGAACAGCGTTAAAGCGCCCATCCGAAAGATCTCATCCTCACCTTTTGTCGGAAGTGCCATGCCAGTACCGAGTTTCCTGTCCCTGAAGATCGAGCCTCTGACGCACGAGGCATTCGCGCCATTCGGCGAAGTCATCGAAGCCGGAGATCATGCTGAGCGCCTCCTCATCAACGGCGGCAACACCGAGCGCTATCACGATCTGGCTGATCTCGACGCGGGGTCCGATGGGCGGATCATCGTGTCGATCTTCAGGGGACAGCCTCGTACGCTGCCGTTCGAAGTACGGATGCTGGAGCGGCATCCGCTTGGGTCCCAGGCATTCATTCCGATGTCGGGCAGGCCCTACCTTGTTGTCGTAGCTCCCGCAGCCAGTAGCCCTGCCGTCACGGAACTCCGGGCTTTCCTCGCGCGGGGGAGCCAAGGCGTGAACTATCGTGCGGGGGTTTGGCACCACCCCTTGCTTGCACTGGATGGGGTTTCAGACTTCCTGGTGATTGACCGCAAGGGTCCCGGCCAAAATTGTGACGAAGTCACGCTCCAGCCCATCGCTCGCATCGCCGACCCCAGGTAGTGGCGTTTGAGCGGCTCCGATCCATTCAACACCGACGAGCCACCGGACGCTACCCAGCGTCCGTTTCCTTGGCAAGCGGGTAGAGGACTTGCGCCACCAAGTAAGCACGCCCTGCCCGGCACACCATTCGAAGCCCTGCAACCAATTGTTTCTCAGGGCTTTTTCGCGTCCTGGGCGGCCATCTGTTAACGACATTAACTTGCCTGCCGCCGCCATTCACAAATCTCGCCAGCACGTTAACACCCAATTACTAGGATTCAGGGTGTAGTCATTTCATTCCGGCGAGCGCGCGCTTCTTCCCGCATCCGCACTCGCCCGGCGAACTTGCAGACACGGAGAACGAGACGTGAACAATCAAGTCAGTGGGCGTGCGACGACGCCCGGAGCGGAGGAAGCAGGCAGCCGGCGCGAGTGGCCCTCGTTCCTGCTGCTCGCTTTCGTCGGCCTGCCCATCGCCATGACGCTGGCGATCGCGGCGTACGGGTTCATCGTGTGGTTCCTGCAGATCCTGGTCTTCGGCCCACCTTCCTGATTTCACCAGGCAAGGCAGCGTGCCATCCGGCATGTGCCGCCAAACAGGAAATCGGACAACCCGCAGGAGCATCATCATGAAAAAGTTGCTACGGTCTTTTCGGGACCTCTTTCTCAAGCCATCGGTCAGGATCGGGCTCGGCGTGCTCGTCACCGGCGGCTTCGTCGCCGGCGTGCTCGCCTGGCAGGGCTTCAACACCGCGCTGGAAGTGACCAACACCGAGGAGTTCTGCCTCAGCTGCCACACCATGCACGACAACCTGCTGCCCGAACTGCAGAAGACGGTGCACTGGAACAACCGCAGCGGCGTGCGTGCGCGCTGCCCGGATTGCCACGTGCCGCATGATTTCACCGACAAGGTCGCACGCAAGATGCAGGCCAGCCGCGAGGTTTGGGGTCAGATCGTGGGCACCATCGACACGCGCGAAAAGTTCAAGGACCACCGCATCGTGCTGGCCCAACGCGAGTGGAAGCGCCTGTCGGCCAACGGCTCGAAGGAATGTCGCGCCTGCCACGACTACAAGGACATGGACTTCGACAAGATGCGTCCGGCCTCGCAGGTCGCGATGCGCGCAGCCGCCGCCCGCGATCAGAGCTGCATCGACTGCCACAAGGGCATCGCACACCAGCTGCCCGACATGAAGGGCGCGCGCAATCCGGCGTTCGACACCCTGCTCTCCTCCGCCGCCGGACAAGGTGTCGACACCGGCCAGTCCTATTACCTCGTCGCGCCGCAGGATCTGTATGCGGACGAAGGCTTGAGCCAGCGCATCGGTTCGGTCGAGGTGGCGACCCAGGTCAAGGTGCTCGAGACCAAGGGCGACGCTCAACGCGTCGAGCTCGCGCTGTGGCGCAAGAACAAGGGCTATGGTCGCGTCTGGTACAGCCACTTCGGCCTCAACATCACCAGCGCCATCCTCGAGAAGGACATCGCCCAGGACGCCAGCTTCGTGAAGGTGCTCGACACCAGGGAGGACCCGATGACCGGCCTCGAATGGCAGCAGGTCACCGCCACCGCCTGGATGCGCAAGGGCAGCCTGCTCGACAGCGTCGAGCCGGTGTGGACGATCGCCCGCGACAGCTACAGCCGCAGTTGCAGCGTGTGCCACCGCCAGCCCGAGGAAGCGCACTTCGACGCCAACACCTGGCCCGGCCTCTTCGGCGGCATGGTGGGCTTCACGAGCATGGACGACGACACCGCCCGCGTGGTGCTCAAGTACCTCCAGACCCATTCGTCCGATTTCAGCGCATCGCATCACGGCACCGGTTCGCCCGATTCCGCCCTGCAAACCGCGCGTCCCTGATCAGGAGTTGAACACCATGAACTACTCTCGGAGAGGTTTCCTCAAGGCCATGGCGGCAATGTCCGGCAGTGCGCTGGTCGCACCCGGCCTCCTGGCCCCTGCCACCGCCCGCGCCGCCGGCGAGGCAGCGGTAAGCGACGACATCACCACCTGGAAGATCACCGGCTCGCACTTCGGCGCCATGCGGGCCAAGGTGCTCGGCGACCGCGTGGTCGAGATCCATCCCTTCGAACTCGACAAGCATCCGACCAAGATGCTCGACGGCATCCTGGGCATGATCTACAGCCCGTCCCGCGTGCGCTACCCGATGGTGCGCCTGGACTGGTACCGCAAGCGCCACCTCAGCGACACCAGCCAGCGCGGCGACAACCGCTTCGTGCGCGTGGGCTGGGACGAGGCGCTCGACCTGTTCTACGAAGAGCTCGAGCGCATCCAGAAGGACTACGGCCCGTGGGCGCTGCACACCGGCGGCGTCGGCTGGCGCTCGGTCGGCCAGGTGCATAGCTGCGGCAACCACATGGTGCGCGGCGTCGGCATGCACGGCCGCAGCGTAGGCACCATCGGCGACTACTCGACCGGCGCCGGGCAGATGATCCTGCCCTACGTGCTGGGCTCGACCGAGGTGTATTCGCAAGGCACCTCGTGGGACGTGATCCTGCAGGAGAGCAAGCTGGTCGTGTTCTGGGCCAACGACCCGATCAAGAACCTGCAGGTGGGCTGGAACACGGAGACGCACGAGTCCTACGCCTACTTCGAGCAGCTCAAGCAGAAGGTGGCCGACAAGTCCATCCAGGTGATCTGCATCGACCCGGTCAAGAGCAAGACGCTGAACTACCTCGGAGGCGCCGAGCACCAGTACATCAACCCGATGACCGACGTGCCGCTGATGCTCGCCATCGCGCACACGCTGGTGAAGGAAGGCCTGCACGACCAGAAATTCCTCGACACCTACACGCTGGGCTTCGACCGCTTTCTGCCCTACCTGCAGGGCAAGACCGAGGACATGGTCGAGAAGACGCCCGAATGGGCCGCGAAAATCTGCGGCGTGCCCGCCGATCGCATCCGCGAACTCGCCCGCCTGATGGCCAGGCACCGCACCCAGCTCATCTTCGGCTGGGCGGTGCAGCGCCAGCAGCACGGTGAGCAACCCTACTGGATGGGCGCGGTGCTGGCCGCCATGCTCGGCCAGATCGGCCTGCCCGGCGGCGGCATCAGCTACGCGCACCACTACAGCTCGGTGGGCGTCTCCTCGTCGGGCGCGGCCATGCCGGGTGCCTTCCCGCTCAACCTCGACCCCGGCCGCAAACCCAAGCACGACAACACCGACTACAAGGGCTATAGCGCGGTGGTGCCCATCGCGCGGGTCATCGACGCCCTGCTCGAACCGGGCAAGGAGATCGACTTCAACGGCGGCAAGGTCAAGCTGCCGCCGTACAAGATGGCGATCTTCAGCGGCTGCAACCAGTGGCACCGCCAGCCCCAGCGCAACCGCATGAAGGAAGCCTGGCAAAAGCTCGAGACCGTGGTCGCCATCGACTACAACTGGACCGCCACCTGCCGCTTTGCCGACATCGTGCTGCCGGCCTGCACGCCCTTCGAGCGCAACGACCTCGACGGCTACGGCTCGTACAGCAACCGCGGCATCATCGCGATGCAAAAGCTCATCGACCCGCTGTTCCACTCGCGCCCCGACTTCGAGATCTTCCGCGGCCTCACCCGGCGCTTCAACCGCGACGCCGAATACACCCGCGGCATGGACGAGATGCAGTGGGTGGAAAAGATCTACGAGGACTGCCGCAAGGAGAACGGCCTCAAGGACATCGCCATGCCGCCCTTCGCCGAGTTCTGGAAGAAAGGCTACGTGATGTTCCCCGAGGGTAAGCCCTGGGTGCGTCATGCCGACTTCCGCGACGACGCCGAGGTCAACGCCCTCGGCACGCCGTCCGGCTTCATCGAGATCTTCAGCCGCAAGATCGACCGCTACGGCTACGCCGACTGCAAGGGCCACCCGGTGTGGATGGAGAAGACCGAGCGCTCGCACGGCGGCCCCGGCTCCGACCGCTTCCCGCTGTGGTTGCAGTCGGTGCACCCGGACAATCGACTGCACTCGCAGCTGTGCGAATCCGAGCCGCTGCGCGAGACCTACGCCATCGCCGGGCGTGAGCCGGTGTTCATCGGCCCCGAGGACGCCGCCGCGCGCGGCATCCAGCACGGCGACCTGGTGCGGGTGTTCAACGACCGCGGCCAGCTGCTCGCCGGCGCGCACGTGTCGGACAATTTCCCGCGCGGCGTGGTGCGCATCCAGGAAGGCGCCTGGTACGGGCCGACCGGGCCGGAGATCGGCGCCCTCGACACCTACGGCGACCCCAACACGCTGACGCTGGACATCGGCACCTCCAGTCTGGCACAGGCCACCAGCGCCAATACCTGCCTGGTGCAGATCGAGAAGTTCGTCGGCACCGCGCCGGCGGTGACGTCCTTCGGTGGGCCGATCGAGGTCGATCCGGAAGGGCGGGAGGTGAAGGCGTGATGGACAAGCACTCGCAAGACGGCGCGGCTACTGCGCCCGGCACGGCCGAAGCCGCCGACGGCGCAGCGCTCTCCCCGGCTGAGTGGCTGTTCACGAGTACGCAGCGCGCCGGTCTGTACGGCTGGTTCGCCCGCCTGTACGCCGAGGAGGTGTCCGAGCCGCTCTATCGCAGCCACTTCGTGGACGGGGGCTTCGCCCCCTTTGCGGGGCTGGCCGAGCTCGGCCTCGAGGCCGAGGCGAAACGCCTCGACGCAGCGCTCGCCGCGCTGCGCGCCGAGCAACTGCCGCGCCTGGAACTGGCCGCCGACTTCGCCCAGCTCTTCCTGCTCGACGGCAAGACCAGCGCCCTGCCCTACGCCTCGGCCTACGCAGGCACCGACAGCGCCTCGCCGCTCTTCGGCGCGGCCGAGGCGCGCATGCGCGACTTCCTCGCCGCAAGCGGGTTGAGCGTCCAGGCCGACTTCCGCGAACCCGCCGACCACCTCGCCGTGCCGCTGGCGCTGATGGCGGAGCTGGCCGAGGCGGCGTCGAGCGCAGAGGACATCCCCACCGCCGCCGCGACCCAGGCGGACTTCCTGCGCACCGCCTTGCTCGACTGGCTGCCGCGTTTCGTCGAGCGCTGTCAGCAGGCGCGCCCGCGCTTCGACGTCTATCCGGCGCTGGCGGCCTTGCTGCTCGGGTTCGTGCGCGCGGACGTGGCGTTTCTGGAAGATGTGGGCGGTAGTGCGGCAGTCTCCTGAATCGCGCACCCCAGGCCGGGGCAGCGATCAGGCCGCCCGCTGCCGCCTGCGCGACTCCCACCCGAGGCAGGCCAGCCCGACCACCTTAGGAATCGGCCGGCTTCCGGTGCGATAGTGCGCGATCATGCGCCTGGTCATGCCGAGGGATTCGGCTGCGCTCGCAAGTGACAGGCCATTGCGCCATTTCTTGCTGCAGTGCAGCAATACAGTTAATCTTCAGCCTCTTCGTGCGAAGCGTGTGTTTCCCTCGCTCAAGCCACGAAGACGCAACGCCCCGCAACGCATCGACAAGCGACCCATGTAAGCCTTGCCCCAGCCTGCGAGCTGCTCACCCCCTTCCCGCTCGCGCGAGGCTTGCTGCAACGCGTCCGCTTGATCCGTCCCTGCCCGGCTCCCAGCGCCATGACAAGGCGCCACCTTCGCAGCTGCCGCGATGCGAGCGTTCGGGCATCGTGAAGCCCCTCGGGGGCGGTCTAACGCATTGCGAACCCGTCTCGCCCGACTTCATCGCGTCCCTGCCGGGACGCACGCAACCTTGCTGGACCGATAACGACAAATGAAATCCTTCCACCAGGACTGGCTCTCCAATGTCCGCAACGACCTGCTCGCCGGCCTCGTGGTCGCGCTGGCGCTGATTCCCGAGGCGATCGCGTTCTCGATCATCGCAGGCGTCGACCCCAAGGTCGGCCTCTACGCCTCCTTCTGCATCGCGGTGGTCATCGCCTTCACCGGCGGCCGCCCGGGCATGATCTCGGCCGCCACCGGCGCGATGGCGCTGGTGATGGTCACGCTGGTCAAGGAGCACGGCCTCGAATACCTGCTCGCCGCCACCATCCTCACCGGCGTGCTGCAGATCGTCTCCGGCTGGATCCGGCTCGGGCGGCTGATGCGCTTCGTGTCGCGCTCGGTGGTCACCGGCTTCGTCAACGCGCTCGCCATCCTGATCTTCATGGCGCAGCTGCCCGAGCTCACCAACGTGACCTGGCACGTGTACGCGATGACCGCCGCCGGCCTGGGGATCATCTATCTGTTCCCCTACGTCACCAAGGCCATCCCCTCGCCGCTCGTCACCATCGTGGTGCTCACCGCGGTCGCCATCGTTCTCGACCTCGACATCCGCAGCGTCGGCGACATGGGCGAGTTGCCCGACAGCCTGCCGGTGTTCCTGCTCCCCGACGTGCCCCTCAACCTGGAAACGCTGGCGATCATCTTCCCGTACTCGCTGACGCTGATGGTGGTGGGCCTGCTCGAATCGCTGATGACCGCGACCATCGTCGACGACCTCACCGACACCACCAGCGACAAGAACCGCGAGTGCGTCGGCCAGGGCGTGGCCAACATCGCCAGCGGCTTCATCGGCGGCATGGCGGGCTGCGCGATGATCGGCCAGTCGGTGATCAACGTGAAATCCGGCGGCCGCGGCCGGCTGTCGACGCTGTCGGCGGGCCTCTTCCTGCTCGCGCTGCTGATGCTGGTGGGCGACTGGGTGGCGCAGATTCCGATGGCGGCGCTGGTGGCGGTGATGATCATGGTGTCGATCGGCACCTTCGACTGGAACTCGATCCGCAAGCTGCGCGAGAACCCGCCGAGCTCGAGCATCGTGATGCTCGCCACCGTGGCGGTCACCGTCGCCACCCACGACCTGGCGCAGGGCGTGCTGGTGGGCGTGCTGGCCTCGGGCTTCTTCTTCGCGCACAAGGTCGGCCGCATCCTGCACATCCGCTCCGCCGCCGAGGACGAAGGCCGCCAGCGCCGCTATACCGTCAGCGGCCAGGTCTTCTTTGCCTCCGCCGACAACTTCGTTGCCGCCTTCGACTTCAAGGAGGTGATCGACAAGGTGGTCATCGACGTTTCGCGCGCCCACTTCTGGGACATCACCGCGGTCAGCGCGCTCGACAAGGCGGTGGTGAAGTTCCGCCGCGAAGGTACCGAGGTCGAGGTCGTCGGCCTCAACGAGGCCAGCGCGACCATGGTCGACAGGTTCGCCGTGCACGACAAGGACGGCGCCGACGACTTGTTGACGGGCCACTGAGGGGAAGCCGCATGAACAAGCAAGACAAGAAAGTGCTGGCCTGCGTGGATCAGTCCCACTTTGCTGACACCGTCGCCGACTACGCTGCCTGGGCCGCACGCCGCATGGACGCGCCGCTCGAGCTGCTGCACGTGATCGACCGCCACCTCGAGCAGGGCTCGGGCGAAGACCATAGCGGCGCGATCGGCATCAACGCGCAGGAACATCTGCTGAGCGCCCTCAGCGACAAGGACGCCGCCGTCGCCCGCGCCAAGCGCGAACAGGGCCGCCTCTTCCTCAACCGTCTGCGCGAGCGCGCGCTGGCCGCAGGCGCGCCCGCGGCCGACATGCGCCAGCGCCACGGCGCCCTCGACGACACCCTGGCCGAGCAGGAAGACAACGTGCGCCTCTTCGTCTTCGGCCGCCGCGGCGCCTCGGCCGAGGCCATGCAGCCGGGGAGTTCAAACACGCTGGGCCGCAACGTCGAGCGCGTCGTGCGCGCCATCCACAAGCCCATCCTCACCGTAACCGAGGGCTTCAAGGAACCCGAGCGCGTGATGCTCGCCTTTGATGGCACCTCGGTCACCCGCAAGGGCGTGGACATGATCGCCAACAGCCCGCTGTTCAAGGGCCTGCCCATCCACATCGTGATGGCCGGCAAGAAGAGTGCGGACACACCCAGGCAGCTCGCCTGGGCCAAGGACACGCTTACCGCCGCGGGTTTCGAGGTGGTCGCCGACGTCCTCCCCGGCGACCCCGAGACGGTGATCGCCCGCGAGGTCAAGGCGCGCAACATCGACATGCTGCTCATGGGCGCCTATGCGCACTCGCCGCTGCGCGCGCTGATCTTCGGCAGCAAGACCACCGACCTGCTGCGCGCTGCGACGGTTCCGACACTGCTGCTGCGCTGAGACTAGCCCTTGCCGCCCTCGCGCAGCCGCTTGGCGGCGAGGCGCAACACATCCAGATGCTCGCCGTAGTTCGAGCACCCCTTGCACATTGCCGTATGCACCTTCAGTGACAACCGCTCGCGCAGGCTGAGCGTGCGCTCGTAGCGCTCGGACATGAGCCGGGTCGCATCCTTGCAGTTCATCATCTTCATCGGGCCTCTCCCAGGAACCAGCGATTTTCCAGACACAGGCGCAGCCCGAGCCGAGCGCGGTGCAGGATGACGAAGCAGTTGTTGCGGGTGATGCCCAGCACCGCGCAGATCTCGGCGGTCTCGAGTTCGAGGAGCTCGCGCATCGTGTAGACGCGGGCGATGCGCTCGGGCAGGTTGTTCATGCAGATGTCGAACACCCTCCAGAAGGCGTCCTGCTCGAACGCGGCTTCCGGGTCGGACCAGGTCGCGGGGCGATCCTCAGGGTTCCAGTGCCCTCCCCGCTTGAACAGCACATCGAACGCCTCCAGCCCGGCGTCCATTTCCGACGACCCGACAAGGTCCGAGCCGCAGATCTCGCGCGACGACGCACGGATGTGATCAACGATCTTGTTGCGCAGGATCGCGAACATCCAGGTCTTGAACGCCGACCGCCCAGCGAAGCTTCTCGCGCTCGTCATCGCCGCCATCAGCGCCTCCTGCACCATATCCTCGGCGGCGGCTGCGTCACGCAACTGCATGCGTGCAAAGCGCAGCATGTCGCGCCGGATCGCGGTGATCGAGGCGTCGTCCCAAAGTGGGCTTGCGGCCTGTGCGCTGGCCTCGCTCATTCTTCGCTCCTGTCGGGTGCTACCTGATCATCGCGCCTCGTCGCAGATTCGGGCACGATACACGCCTCGTCCCGCGCCACATAGTCGTCGCCGGCCTTGGTGTCGCCGGCCTTGGTCGTCATGTCGGCGGTGGCCAGGGGCGCATCGACACGCCACAGCCAGAACAGGTGCGGCGTCGCCTCGAGGTCGATTTCGATGGGGCGGCCGAGCAGGGCCATGCTGCGCTCGGCGACCGCCTCGGCGGCGGAAACGCCGTCCCAGGTCCTGAGCGCGTACTGCGTGCGCGCACTTCGCTCACAGCACATGCTCCGTCGCGTCACGCAATCCACTATTTTACGCCTACCATAATAGGCGCAATATACCCATCAATGTACCGCACAATTTATTCACCTACTTTAATAGGTGTATTGTCGATTCATGGGCCTGAATCGCCTATACTCCTACGGTCTTGGGAGTATTTTCATGGCGCGTCGTGTTGTCCCTACCCCCTTCCCCACCGATCCGCAGCTCACAACGCCTGACGCACTCGGGGCGGCCATTCGTGCGGCTCGCACCGCCAGCGGACTGACACTCGAAGAAGCGGCACTGGCGGTGAGTATCGCCAAACAGACCCTGGGCGACCTGGAGGCAGGCAAGCCAAGCGTCGGACTGGGGATCGCCCTGCGGGTGGCGAAGGCCCTTGGTGTGAGCCTCTTCATCGCGCCGGCGGGCGACGCCGGCACGATCGTGCAGCGCATCCGCGAGGCGCGTGAATGATGAAGCTCGACGTGCTGATGAATGGCGAGCTCGCGGGCACGCTGAGCTACACGGCGCAGACGCACCGCTATGCGTTCCACTACAGCCCGGCGTGGCTGACCCGCAAGGCGCGCTACGCCCTCGGCCCGACCTTGCCGCTCGAAGTCGACGAGACAATGACGGAGGAGCGCCACAGCGCCTTGGTGCGCCAGTTCTTCGAGAATCTGCTGCCCGAGGGGCAGGCGCTCGATGACGCGGCAAGCACGCACAAGCTCTCGAAGGGCAACCTGATGGGGCTGCTGGCGGCACTGGGCGGAGAGACCGCCGGGGCGCTGCAATTGCGCCTCCCCGGGACGGACGTAACACCGGCAGCAGCGACTCGCCGCCCGCTGTCACATGCGGAACTCTCGGCGCGCATCCGGGCACGCCCCTTTCAGCCCTTCTCTGTCTGGGACGGCCGCGTGCGGCTATCCATCGCCGGCTTTCAGGACAAGATTGCCGTCTTTGAGGAGGACGGTCAGTGGGCGCTTGTCGAGGGCGGGCAGCTCGCCTCTACCCACATCCTCAAGCCCGAGCCGGTCACCGCGCAGCTTGCCGGACTCACCGCCAACGAATACTTCTGCATGCGGCTCGCCCAGTGGGCAAAGCTGCCTGTCGCCGAGGTCGCGCTCGTGCACGTCCCCGAGCCGGTGCTGGTCGTGAAGCGTTTCGACCGTGAACGTGGCGCAGGGCACGTTGCGCGCCGGCACATCATCGACGGCTGCCAGGCGCTGGGTTTGTCGTCGGCGCTCAAGTACGAGCGCCCCTACGGCGACACCCGAGATGTGCGCGACCTGCGCGAGGGGGCGTCGCTGCCGATGCTCTTCGCGCTCCTCGAGCACTGCGCACGGCCTGCCGCGGAACGGCTTGCCCTGCTGCGCTGGACCCTCTTCCAGGTGCTGATCGGCAACACCGATGCGCACGCGAAGAACCTCTCCTTCTACCTGGACCGTGAAGGGCTCTCGCTCGCCCCGGCCTACGACCTCGTCTGCGGACTCGCCTTCGGCGGCGAGCAACTCCTCGACACCTACGCCATGGCCATCGGCAACGCCTTTCACGCGCAAGCGCTGTCACCGTACGAGTGGGCCAACTTCGCGCACGCCTGCGCGCTGCCCTTCCGCCAGGTGAGCACCGAGCTTGCGCGCATGGCCCAGCGCGTGCGCGACGGCCTGCCAAAGGCCTGCGAGGATGCGCGAGCCGCCGGGGTGGCGCCCCAACTCATCGAGCAGTTGCGCACCTTGGTTGCCGCCGAGTGCGAGCGCCAGGCCGGCATGGCACCCGCGGTGGCGAAGGTCGATTCATCACTTTTCTGAATCTTCCGAACCGCCACGCACCACGTCGCGCGACAAGCGGATCGTGGGCTTGGCCGCCTCCCACTCCGCGTCCGTGTAGGGGATCGCATCCGGATCCGACAGCGCAGCCGCCGTGATGACGGCATCTTCTTCGGCGCTCGGGTGCGGGGTTCCCGTCTTAAGCTTCGGCATAACGTTTGACCTCTCGCTGGTTGGCCTTTCGAAGGCTGATCACCCGCCAGCCTTCCGGACGATCCACGAAGACGACGTAATACCGGATCTATCCGACGACCGACATGTTGACTCATCGTACCGACCCCACCGCGCCCGCTACAATCCCCGCGTCCCAACCCGAATGCATGCGCCCCCTGTGACCTCGTCATCCGCCTCGCCCCAGCCCGCCGACAGCGCCACCCCCGCCGCCCTCGACACCTTCATCGCCCGCTGGCAGCACGCCGGCGGCAGCGAGCGCGCCAACTACCAGCTCTTCCTCACCGAGCTGTGCGAACTCCTCGGCCTGCCGCGCCCCGACCCCGCTGGCGACGACACGCGCGACAACGCCTACGTGTTCGAGCGCCGCGTGGTGATGCGCCAGCCCGACGGCAGCGCCAACAACGGCTTCATCGACCTCTACCGCCGCGGCGCCTTCGTGCTCGAGGCCAAGCAGACTGGCCGCACGCTCGACACCTCGGGCTGGGACAAGGCCATGCTGCGTGCCCACAACCAGGCCGACCAGTACGCCCGCGCCCTGCCCGCCGACGAAGGCCGGCCGCCCTTCATCCTCGTCACCGACGTCGGCCGCAACATCGAACTGTACGCCGAATTCAGCCGCTCGGGCGCCACCTACACGCCCTACCCCGACCCGCGCAGCCACCGCATCCGCCTCGAAGACCTGCGCCGCGACGACATCCGCCAGCGCCTGCGCGACGTCTGGCTCGACCCGCTCAGCCTCGACCCCGCCCGCCGCTCCGCCCGCGTCACCCGCGAGATCGCCGACCGCCTCGCTTCGCTCGCCAAGTCGCTCGAGGCCGCCGGCCACCCGCCGCAGCAGGTCGCCGGCTTCCTGATGCGCGCGCTGTTCACCATGTTCGCCGAGGACGTCGGCCTGCTGCCGCCGCGCGCCTTCACCGAGCTGCTCGAAAGCCTCAAGGGCGAGCCGCACACCTTCGCGCCCATGCTCGAGCACCTGTGGCAGAACATGAACACCGGCGGCTTCTCGCCCATCCTGCGCAACAAGGTGCTGCGCTTCAACGGCGGCCTGTTTTCCGAAGCCAGCGCCATCCCGCTCGACCGCGACCAGCTCGAACTGTTGCTCAAGGCCTCCGAGGCCGACTGGCGCTACGTCGAACCCGCCATCTTCGGCACCCTGCTCGAACGCGCGCTCGACCCCCGCGAGCGCCACAAGCTCGGCGCCCACTACACCCCTCGCGCCTATGTCGAGCGCCTGGTGCTGCCCACCGTCATCGAACCGCTGCGCGCCGAATGGCGCGAGGTGCAGGCCGCCGCCCTCACCTACGAGCAGCAGGGCAAGCACAAGGAGGCGGTCGCCGAGATCCGCAGCTTCCACCGCCACCTGTGCGCCGTGCGCGTGCTCGACCCGGCCTGCGGCAGCGGAAATTTTTTGTATGTGACGCTGGAACACCTCAAGCGCCTCGAAGGCGAAGTGCTCAACCTGCTGCACGACCTCGGCGAATCGCAGGGCCTGCTCGAACTCGAAGGCGTCACCGTCGACCCGCACCAGTTCCTCGGCCTCGAGATCAACCCGCGCGCCGCCCGCATCGCCGAGATGGTGCTGTGGATCGGCTATCTGCAATGGCACTTCCGCACCCACGGCTCGGTGAACCCGCCCGAGCCGGTGCTACGCGACTTCCGCAACATCCAGCACCGCGACGCGCTGATCGAGTACGAGCGCGAGGAGCCGGTCACCGACGAGGCGGGACGCCCGGTCACGCGCTGGGACGGCCTCACATACAGGAAGAGCCCGATCACCGGCGAGGACATCCCGGACGAGACCGCGCAGGTGGTGCAGATGCGCTACGTGAATCCGCGCAAGGCCGAGTGGCCGCAGGCGGATTACATCGTGGGGAATCCGCCGTTCATCGGCAAACTCAATATCCGTGGCGCCCTTGGCGACGGCTACGTCGACGCATTGCGAGGGGCATATTCCGAAGTGCCCGATTCCGCCGACTTCGTAATGTATTGGTGGCACATTGCGGCCGAAGCCGTAAGGACTGGGAGTGCCCGCCGCTTTGGATTCATTACGACGAACTCGATCCGACAGACATTCAATCGTCGAGTTGTGGAAGCCCACTTGAAAGCCTCCAATCCAATCTCGATCGGCTTTGCCATTCCTGATCATCCTTGGGTTGATGCTGTTGATGGTGCGGCTGTTCGGATTGCAATGACTGTGGGGCAGCCAGGAGGGACCACTGGCGAGTTGCAGCTCGTACAGGATGAGAGGAACGGCGACAGTTCAGCGAACGATATCCAATTGGAGGCGCATATCGGACGCGTCAACTCTGATCTGAGCATCGGCGTTGATGTCACGTGCGCGAAGCCGTTGATGGGCAACCGGAAGCTAAGCGCGACGGGAGTCATTCCGCATGGCGTTGGGATGCTCCTAACGACTGATCAACAAGCGCAGCTCGAACCGGATGCGCCGATTCGTCCATACAGAAACGGAAAGGACTTAACGGATAGGCCTCGGGGATTACTCGTCATCGACTGTTATCCACTCTCATCTGAAGAAGTTCGTTTAAGGTTTCCAAAGCTTTACCAATGGCTCCTCGATCGGGTAAAGCCGGAAAGGGACCTGAACAGAGATAAGGATCTGAGAGAAAAATGGTGGCTTCACCGCCGTAACAATGAAGATCTGAGACGGTCGATCTCCGGTCTCGACTACTACATTGCCACCGTGATGACGGCAAAGCACAGAGTCTTCCAGATGCTTCGGGGCTGCATTCTTCCCGATCAAATGCTTGTCGCAATCGCATTGAATAACGGCGTGAGTCTCGGCGTTCTATCCTCACGAATTCACGTCGTTTGGGTGCTTGCTACCGGTAGTCGGCTCGGCGTGGGTAACGACGCTCGCTACAACAAGACCCGCTGCTTCGAAACATTCCCCTTCCCCGACCCCACCCCCGACCAAGCCGCCCGCATCCGCGACCTCGCCGAGCAGCTCGACGCCCACCGCAAGCGCCAGCAGGCGCAGCACCCCGAGCTGACCCTCACCGGCATGTACAACGTGCTCGAGAAGCTGCGCGCGGGCGACACGCTGACGCCCAAGGAGCGCACGATCCACGAGCAGGGGCTGGTGTCGGTACTGCGCGAGCTGCACGACGCGCTCGACAGCGCGGTGTTCGAGGCCTACGGCTGGGGCGACCTCGCCGCCGAGCTCGTCGGCAAGCCCGGCGCCACCACGCCGCTGCCCGACAAGCCCGAGGCCCAGGCCGCCGCCGAGGAAGAGCTGCTGCGCCGCCTGGTCGAGCTCAACGCCGCCCGCGCCGTCGAAGAAGCCCGCGGCCTGGTGCGCTGGCTGCGCCCCGACTACCAGAACCCCGGCGCCACCTCAGCCACGGCCACCGCTACCACCCCCTCCCAGGTCGAAGCCGACCTCGGCCCGGCCGAAGAGGCCGAAGCCTCCGCCACGCCCGCGACCAGCGGCAAGGCCGCGTGGCCCAGGGGCATGCGCGAACAGGTCGCCGCCGTGCGCAGCGCGCTGGCCCACCAACCGCTCCCCGCCGAGGCCATCGCCGCCCGCTTCAAGCGCACGCCCCGCGCCGGCGTGCAGGCCGTGCTCGAAGCGCTGGAGGAGCTGGGCATGGTCGCGCTCGAGGACGGCGCGTATCGGTTGCAGGGGTGACTGCATGAGCCGTCTTGTCCGGGAATCTGACAGCACCTATGCTGTCAACGTCGTGCCAGTCGTCATCGACACGAATGTCTTCGTCGCGGCTTTGCGCTCAGCGGGAGGTGCGTCGCGACAGGTGCTGCGCCGCGCGTTGTCAGGAAATCTCCAGGCATTGTTCGGGAACGCACTCTGGCTGGAATACAACGATCTGCTCGGTCGGCCGGTGTGGGGCGATGCAACGAGCCTGGCTGAGCGAGAACAGGTGCTGGCGGCGCTTGCACACCGAGGGCGATGGGTTTCGGTCTATTTCGGCTGGCGCCCGAATCTTCCTGACGAGGGCGACAACCATCTTTTCGAACTGGCGCTTGCCGGGAATGCAGCTGCAATCATCACCCATAACGTCCGGGATGTCGGGCGGGGTGAGCTGAAGCTCGGTGCCCTGCGCGTGATGACGCCTGCTGAAGCATTGAAGGAGTGGCCATGAGCACTTTGACGATTCGATTGCCCGACGACACTGCCGCCAGGCTAAAGGCCCTGGCACACAGCCGCGGACAGAGCATGAACAAGCTGATCGAAGAACTCAGCGCGCAGGCGCTTGCCGCGTGGGATACGGAGAATCACTTTCGTGCCCTTGCGGCCACGGGCGACGTTCGAGCCGCGCTCGCGGTTCTGGACCGGCTCGATGCTGCGGATCGCGATTAGAGGCGGGAGCACGGAGAAACGCGGAAATACACCGATTACGAAGAACCATCGATCACCCGGAAGGCGATCGGGTGAGAGGGGGTGTTGAAATGTGGTCTTTGCTGATAACGATATTCGTTGCGGGTGTCGTCGCCCCGATCGCCGGGATCATGGTGCTCTCGTTTTTCGGAAAGCTCGGATGGCCCTTATTGGGCGTGATTGCCGCTGTATGCGTAGGCTTGGGCATCATCAACGATCGAATCAAGAAGCTGTGACCTTGCCGATTGCGGGCGCTGTCCGCACAGGCCGACAGTGACGAAAAACGGAAAAACGGGGACGCGGAAAAACGGGGACGTACCCCCGGAAAACGGGGACGTACACCAGTTGCGCCCCTCACGCCCCCCGCCGGCGTGCAGGCCGTGCTCGAAGCGTTGGAGGAGCTGGGCATGGTGGTGCTCGAGGACGGTGCGTATCGGTTGCAAGGGTGACGTCGCTTCTTGAAGTGCTTAAGTGCATCTACAAAAAACTTGCATTCAACAATTAACGTATCTACATTAAACGCATCAACATGCGGCTGATCTGGGACGAGGCAAAGCGCCGGGCCAATCTGGCCAAACATGGACTGGATTTTTCTGCGGCAGGCGAGGTGCTCGATTCCCGCTATCGGCTGGATATTCCAGTTCGACGCGCAGGCGAACGCCGCATGATGTCCATTTCTTACGCACTAGGCTTTCTGGCGGTACTGACGGTGGTGCATACCGGGCGCGAGGGTGCAGCACGCGTGATCAGCTTTCGCAGGGCAAGTCGGGAAGAACGCGAGGTATACGATGAGTGGCTCGAAAACGAATGCGATGAAGCGTAAGGCCGTACTGGAGGCGGTACGCGCCATACCGCCGGCGCAGGATTTTGTGTGGGACGGTTCGGATGAGGATGACCGCCCCGCGACCGCTGCCGAGCTGGCCGCAGGCATCGAGGCGACCCGGCGCAAACGGGGACGCCCAGCGGGTTCAGGCACCAAGGAACAGGTCGCGATCCGCATCGATCACGACATCCTCGAGGCCTTCCGCGCGGGTGGGCCGGGATGGCAGACGCGAATGAATGACGCGCTGCGCGAATGGGTCAAAACACGCCTTTAGTCTTTATCTTCCGACGAAAAACTGGGACATCCCCAGTTGCGCCCGTGCACGCCTGCGGGCACATCGGGCGGCTACCAGAAACGGAAGGAAGCCGTAGGCTGGCCGCGCAAAAAGCCGGGCCTGGACTCGAAGGACTTCACAAAGCTGTATAAAATATCAGTCCACCTCAGGAAGACTGAAGATGACTCACGATCAGATGACCCTGTTCGCGGCCCCGGCCGCGCACGCCGAGTCGCCGCTCGCGCGTCGCAAGCCCGCCCGCAGACCGGCCCGCGCACGCGTGTCCGCCACGGACGAAGGCGCCATGCTGCTGGCTTTACCCTTGCCGCCCCCCATGATCGAGCCGATCGGCGCCGACGCGGACAGGGCTGCCGCAGCGGTCTGTTTCGCCCCTCTGCCCCTGAACATTCCCGTTTGCCCGCCCTCAACGCCCCCTCTCGAAGCCACCTCACCCATGCCCGAAGCCACCGACTCCCAGCCCCCCACCCACTCCCAGCCCGCAACTCCCGCCATCGACGATGCCCCCGCCACCCGCACCGACCGCCTGTGGCAACTGGACGGTTGGACAGCGCGCGTGATCAAGAACCAGGAAGACGACGGTTGGGCGGTGGAAATGCTCAAGGATGGCGAGGCCGAGCCCGCGCTGGTCGGGCCGTGGACCATGGGCCGCGACAAAAAGAACCCCAAACCGCTCGACCAGGCTGCCTTCAACACCTTGGTCAAGACCGCGACCGAGGTGCTGCAGCGCCACGCACAGCAGGCACACGCGATGCTGCACAAGTCGCTCACCGTGTTCGCGCTGGATGCGCAGTGGGAGGTCCGCCTCGACATCACGCCCGACGAATACGAGCCCTTTGCAATCCTGAGTGCACTCGACGAGGCCGGCGAAGAGGTCGCGCAGGTGCGCGTGGCGCCCGACTTCCGCCTCAACACCGCGAGCGCGACGGCCTGGATCGTCAGCGGCTTCGCGCGCCCCGGGGGCAAGGCAGCGTTCGATTATTGAGGCAGGCGGACCCGAGTCGCCGCGCAGGCAGGACAACCGCGCGCCCATCTTCGGCCCGTGCATCACGGCCGCAACACGCGTCGCCGCTCGGTCACGGCCAGCGCTTGGCCTTAGAATGGTGGCTCGCATCCAGCCCTGTCCAAGCATGTCGCCCAACGCCGAACCCAGCACCGCCACCCTGCTCGTTGTCGACGACGACCTGGTCACCCAGGCCCGGCTCGATGCCTACTTCTCGCAGGAAGGCTATCGGGTGCTGCTGGCCGGCGATGGCGAGGCGTTCTGGCGCGCATTCGAGCGCAGCGGCGCCGACCTCGTGCTGCTCGACATCAACCTGCCCGGGCAGGACGGTCTGTCACTGGCGCGCGAGTTGCGGGCCCGGGCGCCGGGCATCGGCATCATCCTGCTCACCAGCCGCAGCGACGACATCGACAAGATCGTAGGTCTGGAGGTGGGTGCGGACGACTACGTCACCAAGCCGTTCAACCCGCGCGAGTTGCTGGCGCGGGTCAAGAGCCTGCTGCGCCGCACGACCGGTGCGCGCCAGACCGACGCCGGCGAAGTCTTCCATTTCGCCGGCTGGGCCCTGGACCTGCCGCGCCGCCGCCTGAGCGACCCGCACGGCGCCGACGTGGCCCTGACGCGTGGCGAGTTCGAGCTGCTGGCACTGCTGGTGCGCAACCCGGGCGAGGTCCTCAACCGCGACCGCCTGTCACGCGCCGTCAGCGGCCACGACTGGTCGCCGCAGGACCGCACGGTGGACGTGCTGGTGCGCCGCCTGCGCGCCAAACTCGACGCCGCCGAGCGCACGGAGTCGCTGATCACCACCGTGCGCAGCGAAGGCTACCGGCTGGCGGTCGACACCGAGTCTGCACGCAGCAGCGCGTCCGTCCCGGATTCAGGGCGCGACTGAGCCGGCGCGCCACGCCTCCAGCGACCGCAGCGACTGCGCGTACGCATCGGCCAGCGCCCTCGCGCGCGCGTCCAGTTCGCCTGCCGCGGCAATCGTGGCGATCTCCTGCTCGAGCTGCGCGGCCGCCTCGCCCAGGCGCCTGAGCCCGACGTTGGAGGCCGCGCCCCGCAGCTTGTGCGCCAGCAGCCTGCACTGCTCCGCATCACCGGCCACGGCGGCGGCGCGCAGCGCCTGCACAAGCCCATCCCCCTGGCTGCGAAACACCGCGAGGATGCGGTCGAGCACCTCAGGCCCAAGCGCCACCGCCTCGCCGCGCAGAAAGTCGACATCGACCCACGGGGTGATGCCACCCGCACCTTGCGCCCCTTCCTCGTCCACCTCCTCGTCCACCTCCCCGTCCGCCTCCTTGCCCGCGCCCGGCCGTTGAGCCTCTTGCGCGGCACCGTCATGCACCTCGGCTGCCCCGCCCTCGATCGCCCCCCCAATCAACCCCGCCAGCACGGCGCACAGGCGCTCGCGCGTGAAGGGCTTGGACAGGAAAGCGCCAAATCCGGCCGCGAGCAGACCATCCACCTCGGCCCGGGGCAGATGCGCGGACATCAGCACCGCCGGCGTCTGCGCATGCTCGGGCAGCGCGCGCAGGCGGGCCAGCATCTCACGACCGTCGCCATCGGGCAGGTTCATATCGATGAGCGCCGCATCAAACGCCCGCCCGGCCAGTGCCCGCAGCGCCGACTGGATGTCCGGCGCGCAGACCGGCCGCTGCCCCAGCCCCTGCAGGAAGCGCTCCACCACCATGCGGTTGACCTCGTCGTCCTCCACCACCAGCACCCCGTGCCCGGGGGCGAGCGCAGCCGCCACCGCAGCGACCTCGGCGGCCCTGGTGGCCGCGACCCGGGGCGCCACTGCGGCCACCCCGACCGGCGAAGCGAGCGGCAACGCAAAGCGCACCGTCGTCCCCTGCCCCGGCGCGCTCACCAGCGAGATCTCGCCGCCCATCGCCCGCACCAGACGCCGGCACACCGCCAACCCCAGCCCGGTGCCCGCGTGGTGGCGGCCGTGGTCGCGCACCTGTACGAAGGGCTCGAACACTTCCGCCTGCCGTGCAGGGTCGATACCGATACCGTGATCCTCGACCTCGAAGCGCACGCGCCCGTCCTCCCTGCCGGAACGGACGCGGACGGTCACCGCCCCCTCGTCGCTGAACTTGATCGCATTCCCCACCAGGTTGAGCAGGATCTGGCTCAGCTTGCGCCGATCGCCCAGCACCTGCTCCGGCAGCGCCGGGTCGATGTCTGCCACCAGCGCCAGCCCGCGCGCCGATGCGCGCGTGCCCTGCACCGCGAACACATCATTGACCGCATCGCGCAGGCTGAAGGCGAGCGTATCCAGATGCACGCCGCCGGCCTCGATGCGGGCGAAGTCGAGCATGTCCTCGAGCAGCTCGAGCAGCAGCGTGGCTGCGGCGCGCATCTGCGCCAGATACTGCGCGCGCTCGGCGGGCGCAGGCGCGCCCTCGAGCAGTTCGATCAGGCCGAGGATGCCCGCCATCGGAGTGCGCAGCTCGTGGCTCACCGTGCCCAGGAAGGCGGTCTTGGCGTGGTCGGCCTTCTCGGCGGCGACGCGCGCGCTGGCGTGCTCGGCCATCTCGTGGGCGAGCGCGCTGTTGGCCGCGCGCAGCTCGGCGGTACGGGCCAGCACCTGGTCCTCGAGTTCCTGCTGGTGCTGGCGCAGCGCCGCTGCGAGGCGGTCGCGCTCGATGGCGTCGTTGCGGAAGCGCTCGAGCGCCCGCGACAGCGAGGCCAGCGCATCGTCGCCGGCCGTGTCGATGTTCACGTCGCGCTGCCCGGCCGCCAGCGCCAGAGTGGCACGCTCGAGCGCGAGCAGCCGGCCCAAGGTGTGCCGGCGCAGCACCTGCACGCCCACACCGGCCGTGACCAACAAAAGCACCGCCGCGATGATGCCGAAGGCGATCAGCCCCGAGGTGGCACTGGCCTCCGCTGCCGTGCCCGCCGCCGCGAGGATGCGGCCGCCGCGGTGAATCAGCTCGCCCGCGAGCGCATCGAGCGCAGTGGTGAGGATGCCCACCTCGTTCTGCAAGCCCTCGCTGCGCGCACGCAGGTCGATCTCGCGGCTGCGCAGCGCAAATGCACCCTCGTTGGCCAGCGCAGCGGCGAGCACGCCGTGAAGGCGCTCGCCCTGCGCGCGCACCACCGGGTCGGGGATGTCGCGCAGGCGGCGCTCGAGCACGACCAGCTCGCGGTCGAACTCGGCACGCGCGGCGGCGAGGCGCTCGGGCGAGTCGACCTCGTCGAGCCGCTCGCTCAGGAAGGCGAGCGCATGCACGGTGAGCGCGAGCTCGTGCATGCGCTCGAGCGTGTCGAGATCGAGGTCGAGCAGGCGGTCACGCGCCGCGGCGCGGTCCCGCGGTGCGAGGGCGCCGGCCGCGTCGTGGGCCTCGGACTGGAACAGGCCGGTGAGCGTCGTCACCAGCAGCGCAGTGGCGTTCTCCGTATGCATGCGCGCGAGCTCGTCGAGCCCGTCGATGGCCTCGCGCAGGCTGCCGGCTACGCGCTCGCGCGCCGAGCGCAGCGCGAGCCGTGCGCCGATGGTGTCACCCATCGCATCGAGCCGCACCGAGAGGGCCTCGCCGGTGGCCTGCAGGCGCGCGCGCAGTTCGGGCTCGACATGGGGCGACTCGAGCGCGGCGAGGCGTTCGCGGATGCGCCCCGATTCGTTCTCGAGCACCGCGCGCAGCTCCTGCAGCTCGGCGATCGAATCCACCCGCGCCAGCCGCGGCGCCAGCGCGGCCAGGCGGGCGTTGCCGCGCACCACCTCGTGCAGCGCATCGGCCGCGGGCAAGGTCTCGCGCACGATGGCCTGCTGGCTGCCCACCACGCGCTGGAAGCTGAACCAGCCGACCACCGCGACCAGCACCGTAGCCAGCGCGCCGAGGAACAGTGCCAGCATCAGGCGTTCGCGCAGGCCGAAGCGGCGCGGGGCGGGTTTCACGTAAGATTGGGCGCTCATGGTTCATGGGCGGCAGGCCATCCGGCCCGGCACACCGCAGACAGGGGAAACATGGCTTCATCTTACCGGCGGCGCGGCGCGAACACCGCACGTCTGATCATGCGCACGCTGCTCGCCGCACTCGCCCTCGGCGCCTCGACCACGCATGCTGCCGACGCCGGCCCGCCCTGGCCGGTGGTCCGCTGGCACGGCGACGCCCCGGCCGCGGAGACTCCCGGGCGCGCTGCCCCGGCCCTGCCCGCCATCGCCCCCTCGCAGCCCTGGCAGCTGTGCGCCGTCTATCCGCACCTCAAGGACAGCTACTGGCTGGCGGTCAATTTCGGCATGGTGGAAGAGGCGCGCGCGCTCGGCGTCGGCCTGCGTGTGCTTGAGGCCGGCGGCTACGAGAACCTCGCCCGCCAGCGCGAACGCGTCTCGAGCTGCACCACCGACGCCGGCATCGACGCCCTGCTCGTGGGCACGGTCAGTTTCGCCGGGCTCAACGATCTGCTCGCGCCCTACCTCGCCCTTCACCCGGTGATCGGCGCGGTCAACGACATCGACACCGCCGTGGTGAGCGGCAAGGTCGGCGTGCCCTGGTACCAGCTCGGCTGGAAGATCAGCCGCTGGCTGGCCGAGCGCCACCCCGCCGGCGGCGTGCCGGCGAGCATCGCCTGGCTGCCCGGGCCGCAGGACGCGGACTGGGTAGGCCTCCTGGACCGCGGTTTCCGCGCCGGGCTGGCCGGCAGCGCGGTGCGCATCGCCACCGTGCGGCACGGCGACACCGGCCGCTCGATCCAGCGCCAGCTCGTCGAGGAAGTGCTCGACACCCATCCGGCGCTCGACTACCTGGTGGGCAACGCGCCCATGGCCGAGGCGGCGATCGCCGAGTTGCGCCGCCGCCAGCTCTCGGACCGCCTGGGCATCGTCGCCTCCTACGTCACCCCCGGCGTCTATAGCGGCATGCTGCGCGGCCGCATCCTCGCCTCGGTGACGGACTTTCCGGTGCTGCAGGGGCGCATGGCGGTGCGCCAGGGCGTGCGTGCGCTCGAAGGCATCGCCATCGAGGCACACCTCGGCCCCAGCGTCGAACTGGTCGAGCCGGCCACGCTCGGCCGCTACCCGATGGAATGGATGCTACCGCCGGCCGGCTTCGTGCCCGCCTACGAGGTAGCGCCGGTGAAGGCTACGGAATGAGGCGCGCGTAGCGTGATATCCGGGGTGCCCCGTCGCAGCCTTCCGCGCTAATCTGCTCCACTTGCGCTCGAGCGCCCCATTCGCTTCACTCGCTCCATCCGCACCCTTCCCATCCATGGCCTCGCTCCCGACCGAAGACTCCACCGCCCAACCGGCCGCCCAGCTCGAAGCCGGAACGCCCGAGTACACGCGCGCCAACCTGGCGATGTTCCTGGGCGGCTTCGCCACCTTCGCCATGGTCTACAGTACGCAGCCACTGCTGCCGCTGCTGGCAAACGATTTCGGCGTGAGCGCGGCGAGCGCGAGTCTGACCGTTTCGGCCACCGCCGCGGGCCTGGCACTGATGCTGATCCCGGGCAGCGTGCTCGCCGACCGCATCGGGCGCCAGCAGGTGATGAAGATCTCGCTTGCCATTGCCGCGGTGCTGGCGCTGGCGACCGCGGTGGTGCCCGATTTCACCGCCCTGCTCGTGCTGCGCGCGCTGCTCGGCGCAGTGCTGGCCGGGCTGCCGGCTGCGGCCATGGCCTATATCGGCGAAGAGGTCGCGGTGAGCGCGCAGGCGCGCGCGATGGGGCTCTACATCGCCGGCAATGCGCTCGGCGGCATGAGCGGGCGCTTCGTGTCGGCGCTGCTCACCGACTGGAGCTCGTGGCGCTGGGCGCTGGGGGTGATCGGCGTGCTGGGGCTGGTGTCGGCAATCGTGTTCTGGCGGCGCCTGCCGGCATCGCGCCATTTCACGCCACGCGCGGCCACGCCGGCACGCATCTTCCGCGACACCGTGGCCATCTACCGAGACCCCGGCCTGCCGTTGCTGTTCCTGGTCGCCTTCCTCGCCATGGGCGCCTTCGTCGGGCTGTACAACTTCCTCGGCTTCCGGCTGCAGGCCGCGCCCTACGCGCTGGGCCAGACCGCGATCGGCGCGATCTTCCTGCTCTATCTGGTGGGCACCTGGGCCTCGGCACTGAGCGGCCGGCTGGCTGAGCGTCAGGGGCGACGCAAGGTCCTGTGGATGATGGTGACGGTGATGGGCGCCGGCCTGGCGCTCACCCTCGCCGCGCCGCTGTGGGTGATCATCGCGGGGGTGGGGGTGTTCACCTTCGGCTTCTTCGCCGCGCATGCGCTGGCGAGCGGCTGGGTGGGACGCCGCGCGGGCGAGCGCCGCGCACTGGCTTCGGCGCTGTATCTGACGAGCTATTATTTCGGTGCCTCGGTCATCGGCACCGTGGCGGGGACGGCCTGGGCGGCGTGGCACTGGCCGGGGCTGGCTGCGCTGCTGGGCGCCTGCCTGCTTGCCACCCTGATCGCTGCGCTGCTGCTGCGCCGCCTGCCACCGCCCGCCGACACCCCACGCTGAACGACGGACATGGGGCCCGGCAGTGAGGGCCAGGCATGCGTGCCCGCGCACGGAACCCAGCGGCGAGGTCCGCAGCGGAAGGCGCCCCGCCCGGGGCCAGAGTGATCGCGCTTACTTGAGGTTGCCCGACAGGAACTGGCGCAGGCGCTCGCTCTTCGGGTTGGCGAACACCGCGGCCGGCACGCCGCTTTCTTCGGCCAGCCCCTGGTGCAGGAACATCACCTTGTTCGACACTTCGCGCGCGAAACCCATCTCGTGCGTCACCACCACCATGGTGCGCCCTTCCTCGGCCAGGCCCCGCATCACCTTGAGCACCTCGCCCACCAGTTCGGGGTCGAGCGCCGAGGTGGGCTCGTCGAACAGCAGCACCGCGGGCTCCATCGCCAGCGCACGTGCGATCGCCACGCGCTGCTGCTGGCCGCCGGACATGTGCGCCGGGTAGCTGTCCTTGAAGCGGCTGATGCCGACCTTGTCGAGGTAGGCCATCGCGCGCTCGAGCGCTTCCTTGCGCGACAGGCCGAGCACGTGGATGGGCGCCTCGATCACGTTCTCGAGCACGGTCATGTGCGCCCACAGGTTGAAGTGCTGGAACACCATCGCCAGCCGCGTGCGCAGGCGCTGCAGCTGTTTGGCATCGGCCACCTTGAGGTGACCGTCCTTGCCGCGCACGAGGCGGATCTCCTCGCCCGACACGGTGATGCGCCCGGCGTCGGGCTGCTCGAGAAAGTTGATGCAGCGCAGGAAGGTACTCTTGCCCGAGCCGGACGAGCCGATGATGGAAATGACGTCGCCGGCCTCCGCCGACAGCGAGACGCCCTTGAGCACCTCGTGGTCGCCATAGCGCTTGTGCAGGTCTTCGACGATAAGCTGGGTCATGAAAGATTCCTGGATGCGGGCTCAGGCCGGTTTGGCGGCGGGCTTGCGGGGCTGCAGGTGGGCCAGCCAACGACGCTCGGCAAGACGGAACAGGCCAACGAGCGCGAAGGTGATGCACAGGTAGATCAGGCCCGCGAACACGAAGGCTTCAAATGGCGCGAAATACTGCGAATAGGCATTGCGCGCCGCGCCGGTGAGATCGATGAGCGTGACCGTGGAGGCGATCGCCGTGCCGTGCAGCATGAAGATGACCTCATTGCTGTAGGCCGGCATGGCGCGTCGCAGCGCCCCCGGCAGCAGGATACGGCGCAGCATGGTGAAGCGCGTCATGCCGCAGGCGCGCGCCGCCTCCACTTCGCCATGCGGCACCGAACGCAGTGCCCCGGCGATGATCTCGGTGGTGTAGGCGCCGGTGTTGAGCGCGAAGGTCACCAGTGCACAACCGTAGGGGTCACGGAACACAAGCCAGAAGGCATTCCCAACGTCCCACTGCTCACGCACGTATTCGAACTGGCCAAGGCCGTAGTACATCAGCAGCAACTGCACCAGCATGGGGGTGCCGCGGAAGAAATAGCTGTACGCCCATACCGGCCCCGACACCCAGCGCGAGGGCGACACGCGCGCCACCGCAAGCGGGATCGCCAGTAACAGGCCGGCGACGAGCGCCACCACGGTGAGCTTCATCGTCACCCACAGGCCGGCCATGTACGCGGGCCAGCTCTCGCTGAACAGGCTCCACTCGATCATGCCGCGGCCCTCCGCACACCCACCGAATAGCGCTGCTCCAGCCAGCGGAACAACAGCCCGGACACGGCCGTCATGGCGAGGTAGAACACGCACACCACCATGTAGAACAGGAAGGGCTCATGCGTGCTGCGCCCGGCCTGGTCCGCCAGCCAGGTGATGTCGGACAGGCCGATGATGGACACCAGCGCGGTGCTCTTCTGCATCACCTGCCAGTTGTTGCCCAGGCCCGGCAGCGCGTGGCGCAGCATCTGCGGAAACAGGATGCGCCGGAACACCTGCCAGCGGCTCATGCCGTAGGCACGCCCGGCTTCCAGCTGGCCCGCCGGCACCGCCATGAACGCACCGCGGAAGGTTTCGGTGAAATACGCGCCGAAGATGAAGCCCAGTGTGAGGATGCCAGCGACGAAGGGGTTCACGTCCATATAACCCAGGCCCAGCGCATCGGTGACGTAGTTGATGCCGACCTGGCCGCCGTAGAAGATCAGCAGCATCATCACCAGGTCCGGGATGCCGCGCACGATCGTCGTGTAGGCTGCAGCCGGCAGGCGCAGCAAGGGGTGCGGTGACAGGCGCGACGAAGCGCCCGCGAGGCCGAGCGCGAGCGCGAGCAGCAGCGAGAACACCGCCACACGCAGCGTCACCCAGGCACCGTCGAAAAGGGATGGAAGATAGCCGTAGAGCATCGGAGTGGCCCGCAGCGCGGGGGCAACGTGCCCTGCGCTGCGAACGGCAATGTGAAGGCGGCCCGCAGGCCGCCGTTGCTGGGGGGAAACCGGTGGCGGCACAGGCGGCCGCCGGCCGCTTACTCGCCGTAAATGTCGTAGTCGAAGTACTTCGCGCGGATCTCGTCGTACTTGCCGCTGGCGCGGATGGCGGCGAGCGCTTCATTCAGCTTCTGCTTGAGTTCGCCGTCCTGCTTGCGCACGGCGATGCCCACGCCCTCGCCGATCACCGCCTTTTCGTCGGCGTTCTTGCCGTAGTACAGGCCACCGACGAAGGCGTAACCGGCACCCGCATCGGTCTTGAGGAAGCCCCCATCCGCCACCAGCGCATCGGCCCAGGCAGCGTCGAGACGGCCGGCGGCGAGATCGAGATAGGCTTCTTCCTGGCGCGCATAACGCACGATGCTCACGCCTTCGCGCTCCCAGAAACGGGTCGCATGGTTGTCGGCAACGGTGCCGCGCTGCACGCCGATGCGCTTGCCCTTGAGCGCAGCGATCTCGGGCACGAGCGGGCTGCCGTTCTTCGCGACCAGTGCGAGCGGCGTGGCGTAATAGCGCTCGGTGAAGTCGACGCGCTTCTTGCGCTCTTCGGTGATCGACATGGAGGCAGAGATCGCATCGAACTTGCGGCTCATCAGCGCAGGGATCATGCCGTCCCACTCCTGCTTGACCCAGGTGCACCTGGCCTGCATCTGCTCACAGAGCGCGTTGGCGATGTCCACATCGAAACCCTGCACGTTGCCGCTGGTGTCCACCGTATTGAACGGGGGATAGGCGCCCTCGGTGGCGAAGCGGATGGTGCTCCAGTCCTTGGCGATCGCGCCCTGGGCGGCCAAGGCCAGCGCGGCAAGCATGAGTATGCGACGGATCATGTGGAACCCTTTCAATTTTGTGAATGGCGGCATTTTAACCGCTGCCGGGCGCGACGCGGCCGAATTTGCGCTGCAAAGCGCATGCTGCATCGCATCAAAGCCGTTGATTCAGCGCAGCTTTTCAGCAAGCACGTGCGCCAGCTCGGCTGCCGCGGGGGGGTGAAAGCGGAAGAACAGCTCGGGCTCGACCAGTTCCAGTTCCATCAGGCGCAGCACACCGTCGGCGCTGCGCACGAAATCCACGCGGGCGTACGCAGGCGCCACTGGGCAGGCCGCAACTGCAGCCTCCGCGAACCAGCGCTCGTCCTCCGCCGGCGCATGTGCATGCACCGTGCCGCCATGGTCGTCCTGCACGCGGAAGTCGCCCGCGCGCGGTGTCTTGCGGATCGCGTGCGTGGTGCGCCCGCCGATCACGATCACCGACACTTCGCCAGTGCTCAGGATGGCGGGCTCGAAGGCCTGCACCATCATGTTCTCGTCGGCCACGCAGCGCGCAAACACGGCCTCGTGCGCGGAAAGCGTGGCGCGGCCGACACGATGCGTCAGGCGCGCCGCACCTGACACCACCGGCTTGAAGACGACCTCGTCCCAGCCCTGCGCGTCCATGATGTCCGCGAGCGACACCACCTCGCCACGCGCCACGAAGCGCGTGGGCACGATCGAGACGCCCTTATCCTGCAGGTCCCCCAGATAGCGCTTGTCCACGTTCCAGCGGATCAGCTCCGCAGCGTTGAACAGGCGCGTCTGCCCCGCCACCCGATCGAGCCAGGACGAGAATTCGGCATAGCGGTCGAAGTAATCCCAGGTCGAGCGGAACAGCGCGCAACGGCACTGTGACCAGTCCATGTCCGGATCCGCCCAGGAGCGGCGCCCAACACGCAGCCCAAGCGCTGCAAGGGCGTCCGCCACGAGATCCTCCTCGCGCGCGATCTGCGCCTGGTACCAGTCGTTCCGGTCGGGGGTGACGTAGCGGTCCTCGGTGAGGATCGCCACGTCGATGGATGGGGCATGCATGCGCGGCCTTCGATTCAGACGAGGGCCGCGATTCTAGCAAGACTCGCGCGGGGCGGGCCTCAGGCCTGCTGGTCGGACGTCGGCAGGCGGTCGAGCACGAAGCGGTCGTAGCCCTGCAGCACCAGTTCGCGAGTCTTCATCACGTCGGCTTCGACCTGACCGTTGAACACCCCGAGCCCGTCGAGGATGTCGCGCGCCTCGCCGAAGCCCTGCTCGAAGCCACCGCGGATGACGTCGATGAAATCACGCAGCACGGTTTCCGGATCGTCGTTCGGACGCTGTCCGGCGTAGGCCTCGAAGAACGCGGTCGACATCGAGACGATGCGATCGGCGGTCGCCTCGGGCGAGTTGTCCTGCCCCATCGCATTCTGGATCGCGTCGGGCCCCAGCGTTGGCGTCAGCGCCTCGTTGATCCCCTCGATCGCCGAACGCAACAGCAGGGCCAGCGATTCGTCGCCGGAACGGATCGAAACCTCCATCGACGACTGCAGGATCTGCACGTTGAGATCCTTCTTCAACGCAGCCTCGGACATCGGCTCCTGGCGCTGCACGCGCGGCGCTTCAGCACTGTTCTGCCGGGCCGCATCGTTTGGCTGGAAGCTACCGCCTGCAAGGGCGGACGCAGCGGGCAAGATCGTGTTCATGGTCGGCTCCCGTGTGGGTACGGAATCATTATAGTCCTCCCGGAGAGGATGAAGCCGCAGGCAACGAGACCTCCTCGATCCAGGGCTCAAGGCGCCGCCCCACGGCCACCACGGCGGCGAACGGTGCGTGTGCCTCGACGCCGTCGGCGGCCTCTCCCGCCCGGACCGCCCCCACCTCGAACATGCCGCGCAAGGCATGCGGCACGTTGATACGGTGCCCGGCCAGGGTGTTCAGGTAGCCGCTGACCGCCGGCGCATTTGCAACGGTGGTGCGCTGGAGCCGAAGCCGGGCCGCGAGGATGAGGTAGCGGCTGCGGTCGGGATACTGCGCCCGCAGGGCGGCCAGATCCGTGCCGACATCGACCGCGAACAAACGGCTGTTTTCGTGCTCCTCACGCGCGAGCCGCTCCCGCGCCAGCTTCTCTGCGCGGATCCGTTGCTCGGCATCGGGGCTCGCCGCAAGCAGCGCCTGCTGCTCGGCGAGGTGGCTACGGGCCTGATCCAGCGCCTGGCGCCACGCAGCCCCCGCCAGTTCGAGTACGACCCGCACCTCGCGCTCGGACTTGCGCAGCGCCCTCTGGCTGTGTGCCCCCGCCACCTTCGCCCGCTCGACATCGAAACCCAGTTCAGCGAGGCGCCGTTCGTCCAGCCATGCCGGGCTGCCGCCGAAATGCCAGTAGGCCTCTTCGTACGGCTCCAGCCCGGCACGCGGCACGCGCCATTTCAGCGACAGCGCGAGACTGCTGTCCTCCCGGCTTGCGCGCCATTCAGGGGGCCTCGCCAGTTCCCGCTGCGAAAGCGCCACCCGGCTCTCGGGCTCGCCACTGCGGTTCCAGGCCACGCCGCCAAGCGCCACGGCATTGGCGGCGAGGATGATCGCCGCTCCCAGGGCGAAGGTAAGTGCGCGCGGGCTCATGCCGGCACCACCCGCCCGCGCAGGCGCCGGAGCACCAGCAGGACCAGGATCGCCGACAGCGCGACGACGAGAAAGAACAGCCATTTCGGCATGATCGCCCACCACCAGTCGAAGAACTTCGTGTACAGAAAGAGCACGAAGAAGACGATACCGGTGTTGACCATGTCGCTCCACCCGCGACGCGTACCGATCCAGATCGCCAGCGCGCTGACGACGAAGCCCCCCACCTGGTAAGCGCCCTCGATGAGGTCGGGATCGATCTCCAGATGGCTGCCCCGTCCCCAATGCCCCAGGATCAGCATCGGCACCAGCACACACAGCAGGCCGAACACCCGATAGATGACCTCGAAGGCGGCGAAGCGCTGGTGCGGAATGACCATCGGCACGGCCAGCAGCAGCGCGGCAACCGGAAAATAATTCTCCGGCCACTCCCCGGCCGAAAGCCAGTACATGCCACCAAACGCCCCCACCCGCGCCGACACCCAGGCGATCACGCAGCAGACGCCCGCCGCCAGCAGCAGACGCAGGTCGTAACGATAGGCGAGCAGGAAGGCGAAGCCCGCCCAGGCCAGCAGCACCTTGTCCGTCGGCATGACGTTGAAGATCTGCCCGAGCATGTAGAGATTGAGCACGAAGCAGGCGAAGGCCACCATGGCCGCAAGCTTGGTGAAGTAGCCCGAAGCATCGCGCCCCTGTATCCACGCAGTGAGCCCCAGGCTGGCGAGGCCTGCACCGACCAGAATGGCCACCTGCGCCGTTTCGGGGAAAAATCCCCAGAACTGGTAGAAAAGGAAGAACACACTCGCCGCCAGCGCCAGCGCGCCCAGAAAGGACGCCACGCGCATGCCGAGCGAAAGCTGCCGCGCCTGCTGATCGCGGTCGATATCGAAGCTGGCCGCAAATTGCTGCAACAGCACATCGTGATGCTCGTCCACCGCCTGGCGTTGCGTGCTCGCAAGCTGCAACACCCCTTCACCTTCGAGACGCGCCAGCTCTGCACGGAAGGCATGGATGTCGTCGGCGCGGTGCTGGGCTTCGATGCGGGTAGAGGGGTTGCTTGGGGTCATAACGGGATTATCGCGGATCAGCATCGTCACCGCACGCCCTGAGACGCGTGGGGCACGGCACTCACTCGCCGCGCAGGATGCTGAATTCCCGGAACAGTCGCCCCGGCAAGGGTACGCTCAGCCGCCAATGGATGCTCATCGGCTTCTCGCCTTCAGCCCGCTCCAGCGTCACCGGGCCACAAGCGCGATACGGCGTTCCCTTTGCTGCACGCACGAAGAGCTGAAAGCGCCAGCCGTTACCCGGGCTCTCCAGATACCGCCGCCCCGCGGGCGTCTGCGGCCCCGCCGAGTTCTGCGACTGCCAGTGGAAAACTCCGGGCTGATCGCGTAATCCCGATAGGCGATGCGCTCGTGATAACCCTCGCGCTTGTCCAGGGTCACGAACAGCAGCTCGACCTTGCGCTCGTGCAGCGCGAGAACGCCGGCCTGGAAGGGCGTGCGCCGGCTCGGACTCAGCCAGCCCAGCGCGGTCAGGATCTCGCGAACGCCGTACGCCGCGTGCAGGTTGAGCGGCACGTCCTCCAGCCCCGGCACCGCCTGCGCCCGCAAGCTGCTGCGTGCCTGCAAGACGCCGCCCAACTCGGCAAGCTCCGCCGCATGCTCGGGGTGATGCTGCAGACGCTGCAGGAAATCCTCGCCGCTCCCCTTCTGATGCTGCTGCGCATCGATCTGATAAGCGAGCATCTGCAGCAAGCGCCGATCGCGCTCGTCCCGCGCCCGGTATGCCGCGTCCGGCTCGCGCAGCGAGCACAGCAGATCGGTCCGCGCAGGGTCGTCAATGTGCAGCAGATCGCCGAAACGGCGCCCGAAGTAGTCGTCCTCGCTGCCCGGCGGCGTGCTCAGCAAGCCCGCGTCGCGCTTGAGGTTGGTCCAGCCCGAGCGCCCGCTGCTGCGATAGAGGTCGTCGAGCTCGATCGCCTGCTCGGCGAGGAAGCTCGCGAGCCGGATGTCGGTGCGTCCGCGCAGTGCGGCGTAGGCCTGCAGCTCCGTCCTCAACCGCCGCCAGTTCTGCTGCACCAGCTTGCGCAGGCTACGTAGCACCTGCTCGCGGGTCTGGCGCTGCAAGTGGATGTGGCAACCGGGCGGCAGCAGGCCGAAGCCCTTGTCCACCGCCTCGATCAGCTGCGCGCGCGACAGCCCGGTGAGCGTCGACAGCAGCCGATCGAAGCGGAATTCCTCGCGATGCCGGCCGACGAAATCGAGGATCAGGCAGCTCTCCTTGCCCTTGGCCAGACGCAGGCCGCGGCCGATCTGCTGCTGGAACAGCACCGGGCTCTGCGTCGGACGCAGCAGGAGCAACGTGTCGACAAGCGGCAGGTCGACGCCCTCGTTGAACAGGTCGCAGGTCACCAGCGCGGCAACCTCGCCCCGCGCCAGCAGTTCGGGCGCACGCCGGCGCTCGTCCGTGGGCGTGTCGCCCACCACGCACAGCGCCTTGATTCCAGCCTTGTTCAGCCGCGCGGTCATGTCCTGCGCGTGCGCCACAGAGACGCAGAACAGCAGCGCGCGCCCGCGCGCCGGGTCGCCCGCCAGGCGCCGCCACTCGTCGAGCACCAGCCGGGCGCGGACGTCGTTGCCGGTGACCAGCCTGTCGATCGCCGCCACCTCCCCCGCCTGCTGCCACGGCACGGCGGAAAAGTCCGTCTCGTCGTCGCAGGCGTAATACTCGAAGGGGCACAGCAACTGCTGGTCGAGCGCGTGCCACAGTCGAAGCTCGACCGCCGGCGAACCATCCGGCCGGTTGTCGAAGTAGCCCAGGATCGGCTTGCCGTCGCTGCGCTCCGGCGTCGCGGTCAGGCCAAGCAGCACGCGCGGGCGCACGGCGCTCACGAATGCATCGAAGCGATCCGCCGCCAGGCGATGGCACTCGTCGATCACCACGGTGTGCCAGTGATCGGCACCGCAGCGCGACACCAGCTCGCGCACGGACACGCTGTCGATGGTGGCGAACAGATGCTCGAAGCCCTCGGGCTGCGCGCCACCGACCAGCATCTCGCCAAAGGCGTGGTCGCGCAGCACCTCGCGATACGTGCGCAGCGCCTGCTTCAGGATCTCCTCGCGGTGCGCCACGAACAGCAGACGCGGCCGCCCACCGGTCTGCTGGCAGAGTCGCTTGTAGTCGAAGGCCGCAACCACCGTCTTGCCGGTACCGGTCGCGGCGACGATCAAGTTGCGCCAGCGACCGTGATCGCGCTCGATCTGCAACTGGTCGAGCATCTCCTGCTGGTAGGCCTTGGGCTCGAGATCGAAATAGGTCGGGCGGGCGATCAGCTCGTCGCCGGACTCGCGCCTGAGCGCCTCACCGAGCGCCTTGCGATGCGCAGGGTCGGCGGGGTCGTAGCCCTGAAACTCGCTGTCTTCCCAAAGCGTCTCGAAGTGCGCGCTGGCGCGCTCGAACAGATCGCGCTGGCCGCGCTCGGTGAACTTGACCGTCCATTCCAGCCCGCCCATCAAGGCCGCGCCCGACAGGTTGGCGCTGCCCACGTAGGCAGAGCCGAAGCCGGTGCGGCGGCGGAACAGCCAGGCCTTGGCATGCAGCCGGGTGCGGCGGCCATCCAGCGACACACGGATCTCGCAGCCCGGCAGCCGCGCCAGTTCGTCCAGCGCGCGGATCTCGGTGGCGCCGGTGTAGGTGGTGGTGAGCACGCGCAGGCGCGTGCGCGGCTGGCCATCGGGCCCGACCGCAGTGATCGACTGCAGGATGTCGAGTAGCTTGCGCACGCCGGAATGGGTGATGAAGCTCACCAGGATGTCCACCTGATCACAGACCGCCAGCTCACGGCACAGCTCGGTCAGTAGCGAAGGCGAGCCCTTGCCCGCGGTAAAAAGCCAGGGGAAGGCCAGGCCGGTTTCCGGAATGGCCGGCTTGGGCGAGCGCTGGTGAATGGCCTGCAGAATCTGAGGCGGCATGGACAGCGTCTCGGCATCGTCCGCGCGCTTGCCGAGGCGCTGCTTCAGGCTCACCAGTAGGAAGTTGACGAGGTCGAGCTGCTGCCGGAGCTTCTCGGCGCCATCGCCGTGCAGATCGTCGAGGATGCGGGCGAGTTGGGCGGCGAGCGCGTCCGCGAGGCGCTCGGGAGCGTCTTCGGCGGTGAGGGGCTGGAGGCTGTGGGCACGCTCGTCGGTCGTCCGGGTGACGGCGTCGCGAAGGGCCTCGGTGAGGAGCTGGTCGTAGAGACCGTCAGGCAGTGTCATACGATTCCCGCTGGTCCTCCGCCATGACGATTGGCCCCTAAGACTTCAGAACCCCTGAAACAGCATATCCAGCGCTGTCGTGATTTCGGCCCTGAAAGCGCCCAGTCTCGCCACCGGCGCCTTGAGCAGGCTGCTCGGTACCGTCGCCAGAAACTGGGTAGCCATCACGAAACGGCTGCCCTCGATCTCAAAGACGGGATTGAGGCCTCTGGCCGGCTGGAGCTCACCACCGCTCGGCAGCAGCGGAACGACGACCCGGGTATTCAGGTGGCTCAACAGGTCGGCTTGAACCTCGAGCAGAAAGCCCTCGCCCACGCTGTTTCGGTAGACGTCGAAGCGCGCCATCAGAAGTTCCGAAACTGCGCGAGCGGCAGGCCGTGCTGCTCAACGTATGCGTTCGAGCTGTCGAGCGCGCCTCGGTTCTCTTCGAGCCATTGCGCTGCACGACGCTCCGCCACGGCACGCGCCAAACCGGCCTCGGCCGCCTGCGAGATGTTGATGCGCAGGGCCTTCGCCTCTACAAGCAAGGCTTCATCGAGCGTCACGTTGGTCGCTTTGCGGGCTGCACCGGGGATAGTCGTGTGCATCATGATGGAGTCGCCTCGTGAAACAAGTACCCCCATTATAGATATGGAACTTCGTCCGCATTCACGCCCACATAAAGCAAAACCCCCCGCCATCGCTGACGAGGGGTTCTCGGGCGAGACGACCTCCCGGCCGTCCCAGCCTTCCGGCTACCTACCGACTCAAACCTCCACCGTATCCGCAACCGAGCGGAATTCCTCGATCTGATCGAAGTTCATGTAGCGGTAGATGTCGGCAGCCTTCTTGTTCACCACCTCAACCTGCGCCATGTACTCCTGCACGCTCGGGATCTTGCCCATCAGCGCGCACACCGCGGCCAGTTCGGCCGAGCCCAGATAGACGCGGGTGTCGATGCCGAGGCGGTTCGGGAAGTTGCGCGTCGAGGTCGACATCGCGGTGCTGCCCTTGCGGATCTGCGCCTGGTTGCCCATGCACAGCGAGCAACCCGGCATCTCCATGCGGGCGCCGGACTTGCCGAGCACGCCGTAGTAGCCTTCCTCGTTGAGGATCATCGCGTCCATCTTGGTGGGCGGGGCGATCCACAGGCGGGTCGGGATGTCGGACTTGCCGTCCAGCACCTTGCCGGCAGCGCGGAAGTGACCGATGTTGGTCATGCACGAGCCGATGAAGACTTCGTCGATCTTGTCGCCGGCGACTTCGGACAGCAGCTTGACGTCGTCCGGATCGTTCGGGCAGGCCACGATCGGCTCCTTGATGTCGGCGAGGTCGATCTCGATCACGGCGGCGTATTCGGCGTCGGCATCACCCTTCAGCAGTTCGCCATTGGCGATCCACTCTTCCATGGCCTTGATGCGGCGGCCCAGGGTGCGCTTGTCTTCGTAGCCGTTGGCGATCATCCACTTCATCAGCGTGATGTTCGAGTTCATGTACTCGACGATCGGCGCCTTGTTGAGGTGGACCGTGCAGCCGGCGGCGGAGCGCTCGGCCGAAGCGTCGGTCAGTTCGAAGGCCTGTTCGACCTTCAGATCCGGCAGGCCTTCGATCTCGAGGATGCGGCCGGAGAAGATGTTCTTCTTGCCCTTCTTCTCGACCGTCAGCAGGCCCTGGCGGATGGCGTACAGCGGGATGGCGTTGACCAGGTCACGCAGGGTGACGCCCGGCTGCATCGTGCCCTTGAAGCGCACCAGCACCGATTCCGGCATGTCGAGCGGCATCACGCCGGTCGCGGCGGCAAAGGCCACCAGGCCGGAGCCGGCCGGGAAGGAGATGCCGATCGGGAAGCGGGTGTGGCTGTCGCCGCCGGTGCCGACGGTGTCGGGCAGCAGCAGGCGGTTGAGCCAGGAGTGGATCACGCCGTCGCCCGGACGCAGCGACACGCCGCCGCGGGTGCTGATGAAGCTCGGCAGCTCGCGGTGCATCTTGACGTCGACCAGCTTCGGGTAGGCGGCGGTGTGGCAGAAGGACTGCATCACCAGGTCGGCGGAGAAGCCGAGGCAGGCAAGGTCCTTGAGCTCGTCGCGGGTCATCGGGCCGGTGGTGTCCTGGCTGCCGACGGTGGTCATCTTGGGTTCGCAGTAGGTGCCCGGGCGGATGCCCTGCTGATTTCCGTCAATGAGCGGCATGCCGCAGGCGCGGCCAACCATCTTCTGCGCCAGCGAGAAGCCCTTGCCGGTGTCGGCGGGGGCCTGCGGCAGGCGGAACAGGGTCGAGGGCGGCAGGCCCAGCGCTTCACGCGCCTTGGTGGTGAGGCCGCGACCGATGATCAGCGGAATACGGCCACCAGCGCGCACTTCGTCGAGGATCACCAGAGTCTTCAACTGCGACTCGGCGATCACGGCGCCGTTCTTGAGCGCGGTGACCTTGCCCGACTTGTCGTCGACCTTGAGCTCGATCTCGTCGCCCATTTCCATGTTGCCGGCGTCGATCTCGATCGGCAGTGCGCCGGCGTCTTCCATCGTGTTGAAGAAGATCGGGGCGATCTTGGAGCCCAGGCACACGCCGCCGAAGCGCTTGTTCGGGACGAAGGGGATGTCCTCGCCGGTGAACCACAACACCGAGTTGGTGGCGGACTTGCGGGAGGAACCGGTACCGACCACGTCACCGACGTAGGCGACCAGGTTGCCCTTGGCGCGCAGATCTTCGAGGAACTTGACCGGGCCGCGCACGCCGGCTTCTTCCGGCTCGATGCCCGGGCGCGGGTTCTTGAGCATGGCCAGCGCGTGCAGCGGGATGTCGGGGCGCGACCAGGCGTCCGGCGCGGGCGACAGGTCGTCGGTGTTGGTCTCGCCGGTGACCTTGAACACGGTCAGCTTCTGCGAAGCCGGGACTTCCGGGCGGCTGGTGAACCACTCGGCGTCGGCCCAGGACTGCATGACGGCCTTGGCGTTGGCGTTGCCCTTCTCGGCCAGTTCCTTGACGTCGTGGAAGTAGTCGAACATCAGCAGGGTCTTCTTGAGGCCCTCAGCAGCGATGGTGCCCACTTCGGCGTCGCCGAGCAGGTCGATCATCGGCTTGATGTTGAAGCCGCCCAGCATGGTACCGAGCAGCTCGGTGGCCTTGGCGCGCGACACCAGCGCACAGGCTTCTTCGCCCTTGGCGACCTTGGCCAGGAACTCGGCCTTGACCCTGGCGGCGTCGTCCACGCCGGCGGGGACGCGGTAGGTGAGCAGTTCGACGAGGAAGTCTTCCTCGCCGGCGGGGGGATTCTTCAGCAGTTCGACGAGTTCGGTGGCCTGCTGCTTGGACAGCGGCAGCGGCGGGATGCCGAGGGCGGCACGTTCGGCGACATGGGCACGGTAGGCTTCAAGCACGGCGACTTCCTCACTATTTCGTGGCGGTGATCGGAGCTCCGACCGGGGGTCGCCCAGCCGGATCGGACGAGATTATATGTCTTTTATAAGACTTGCGGTGCGGTGCAACAGCCGGGCAGAAGATCCCGGAAAAAACTTTTGCGATTCTACGCGTTCGAACCGGGCAGGTAAGCCCCGTGAATGATTACGAGGGCGCCTGCCCCGTGCGAACGAGCCCGCAGCTCACCTTCCCAACAGCGCACTTCGTCACAAGACACCACCCCAGTCGCAAGCTGGCCCCGTGGGGCTGCGCTGCTATGCTGAAGAAACCCCGACCCGGGCCACGCTACACACAGGAGGCCACCGATGCACACGCTCTTCGATTCGCTCAAGACCCTGGATTCCCCCAAGGGCAAGGTGCTGCAGTACTACGCCCTGCCTGCACTAGAGGCCGCCGGCATCGGGCCCATCTCGCGCCTGCCGGTATCGATCCGCATCGTGCTCGAATCGGTGCTGCGCAACTGCGACGGTCAGAAAGTGACCGAAGTCCACGTGCGCGAACTGGCCAACTGGCAGCCGACCGCACAGCGCACTGCCGAGATCCCCTTCGTGGTCGCCCGTGTGGTGCTGCAGGACTTCACCGGCGTGCCGCTGCTCGCCGACCTGGCCGCGATGCGCAACGTGGCAGTGGAGCAAGGCCGCAACGCCAAGCTCATCGAGCCGCGGGTGCCGGTCGACCTGGTGGTCGACCACTCGGTGCAGGTGGACCACTACGGCACGCCCGACGCGCTGCGCCGCAACATGGAGATCGAGTTCGAGCGCAACCGCGAGCGCTACCAGTTCATGAAGTGGGGCATGCAGGCCTTCGACACCTTCCGCGTGGTGCCGCCGGGCATCGGCATCGTCCATCAGGTCAACCTCGAATACCTCTTCCGCGGCGTGCGCAGCCGCGACGGCCTGTGCTTCCCCGACACTCTGGTGGGCACCGACTCGCACACCACCATGATCAACGGCGTCGGCGTGGTGGGCTGGGGCGTGGGCGGGATCGAGGCCGAGGCGGCCATGCTCGGCCAGCCGGTATATTTCCTCACCCCCGACGTGATCGGGGTGGAACTCAAGGGCAGCCTCCCGGCCGGCACCACCGCGACCGACCTGGTGCTCACCGTGACCGAGATGCTGCGACGCGAGAAGGTGGTGGGCAAGTTCGTCGAGTTCTTCGGCGAGGGCACGGCCAGCCTGACCGTGACCGACCGCGCCACGCTCGCCAACATGGCCCCCGAATACGGCGCCACCATGGGCTTCTTCCCGGTGGACGAGAAGACCGTGGAGTACATGCGCGCCACCGGCCGCGACGAGGCCGAATGCGTGCTGTTCGAGGACTACTTCCGCGCCCAGGGCCTGTTCGGCGTGCCGCGTGCGGGCGAAATCGACTACACGCGCACGCTGGTGCTGGAGCTCGCCACCATCCAACCGTCACTCGCCGGTCCCAAGCGCCCGCAGGACCGCATCGCCCTGCCCGCCATGCGCCAAGAGTTCGAGCGCCTGTTCTCCGCGCCGGTGTCCGAGAACGGCTTCGGCCGAGAGCCCGGTCAGCTCGGCGACCGCTTCGCCACCGCGCGCGAAGGCGTGGACCTCGGCCATGGCGACGTGCTGATCGCCGCCATCACCTCGTGCACCAACACCAGCAACCCCGCGGTGATGATCGCCGCCGGCCTGCTGGCCAGGAAGGCCGTGGAGCGCGGCCTGCGCGTGAAGCCACACATCAAGACCTCGCTCGCCCCCGGCTCGCGCGTGGTCACAGATTACCTCGACAAGGGCGGGCTGCTCGAGCCGCTCGCTGCGCTCGGCTTCGCACTCGCCGGCTACGGCTGCACCACCTGCATCGGCAACGCTGGCGACCTCGCCACCGAGTTCAACGAGGCGATCGCCGAGCACGACCTGGTGGTGGCCGCGGTACTGTCGGGCAACCGCAACTTCGAAGCGCGCATCCACCCCAACATCCGCGCCAACTATCTCGCCTCGCCACCGCTGGTGGTGGCCTTCGCGCTCGCCGGGCGGGCCAACATCGACCTGACGCAGGAGCCGCTGGGCACCGGCAGCGACGGCCAGCCGGTGTATCTGCGCGACCTCTGGCCGAGTTCGGACGAGGTCGCCGCGGTGCTGCCCTTTGCCACCGACCCGTCCACCTATCGCCGGCTCTACGCCGACTTCACCCGCGACCACGACCTGTGGAACGCGATCGCGGCGCCCACCGGCCAGGCCTACGACTGGCCACCCTCCACCTACATCGCCTGCCCGCCCTTCTTCGCGGGCTTCGGCATGACGCCGCCGCCCGCGCGCGACATTCACGATGCGCGCGCATTGCTGCTGCTCGGCGACTCGGTGACCACCGACCACATCTCGCCCGCCGGCTCCTTCCGCGAGACCAGCCCGGCAGGGCGCTGGCTGCGTGAGCAGGGGGTGGAGAAGAAGGACTTCAACTCCTACGGCTCGCGGCGCGGCAACCACGACGTGATGGTGCGCGGCACCTTCGCCAACGTGCGTGTGAAGAACCTGATGCTGCCGCCCAACCCCGACGGCAGCCGTGTCGAAGGCGGCTACACCCTGCTCGACGGCGAGCAGACCACGGTGTACGAAGCAGCGAGCACCTGGATGGCGCGTGGCGTGCCGAGCATCGTCTTCGCCGGCGAGGAGTACGGCACCGGCTCGTCGCGCGACTGGGCGGCCAAGGGCACTGCGCTGCTCGGGGTCAAGGCGGTGGTGGCAAGGAGCTTCGAGCGCATCCACCGCTCCAACCTGGTCGGCATGGGCGTGCTGCCGCTGCAGTTCATCGGCGACGACAGCTGGCAGGGGCTGGGGCTCGACGGCAGCGAGACGTTCACGCTCGAAGGCATCACCGCCGGCCTGGCGCCGCAGCAGCAGCTCACGCTGCAGATCAAGCGGACTGATGGGTCAAAGCGGTCGGTGCCTGTGCTGTGCCGCATCGACACCCCGATCGAGATCGAGTACTACCGCCACGGCGGCATCCTGCCCTACGTGCTGCGGGAGATCCTCGGCGCGTGACAACGCCGTTGGCGCGGGCATTCCCGCGCCAACTGCAACCCAGCCCTCTGCGGCTCGCCAGGCTCCATGACCCGCCTACCCGTCGCGGGAATCTCCCCGGGCCAGCCCCGGTATACTCCTGCCGCATGAAACCCACCGCCCCCTGCCTCTGCGGCTCCGGCCAGCGCTTTGCACAGTGCTGCGGCCCTGCGCTGTCCGGCGCACACCCGGCGTGCACGGCCGAGGCGCTGATGCGCTCGCGCTACACCGCCTTCGCGCTGTCCGACACGGCCTACCTGCTCGCGAGCTGGCACCCGAGCACGCGCCCGGCCTCGCTCGACCTGGACGAAACGCCGGCGCCGAAGTGGATCGGCCTGCAGGTGCGCGCTCATCGCCCGCTGGACGAAGTCCATGCCGAGGTCGAGTTCATCGCCCGCTGCCGCATCGGCGGCCGCGCCCAACGCCTGCACGAGACCAGCCGCTTCGTGTGCGAGGACGGACGCTGGTACTACGTGGATGGCGACCTCCACCCCGACTGAGCGCGCACCAGCAAGCCCGCCCGGTTCCAACGGGCGGCGCGCGAGACATCGCAATGCGCCAGGCGCATAATCTGCAACACCACCTACCGGGCTCCGCGGCCGTCACACCGGCCTCGACGGGCCCCACCGAAGGAAGATCATGAACCTCGAAAAAGTCATCTTCGGTTTTTTCATCGTGCTCGCCGCCACGCTGAACTTCGGCTTCTTCGTCGGCGACATCGACAACCCCGCGCACCATGACATCTACGAGCTCTTCGCCGCGCTGGTGGTCAGCCTGATCGCCACCGTGCTCAAGTTCGGCGACCGCACGCAGATCGGGGCGATCCACCTGTCCACCAGTCTCGCGGCCGACCTGCAGTTGATCGCGGCAGCCATGGTGTGGGGCTATGCCGCACACGTCGGCGCCGAGGGCGTCACACCCGACATGATGGCCAAGATCGTGTCGCTGTCGGGCGGTGCGCTGTTCGCCAACATGGTGTCGGTGGTGATCCTGATCGCCGAGACGATCATGCAGCGCCGCTGAGCCGGCGACCGGGGCCGCGGCATGCAGAACCTCGCCCACCATCACAGCGTCTTCTTCCTGATCCTTCGGCGCCTGCGCACGCCGCTGATCCTGCTCATCACCCTGTTCTCGATCTCGGTGCTGGGGCTCACGCTCGTTCCCGGGCCGGAGGTCGAGGGCCGGACAAGCTACCTGAGCTTCTTTCACGCCTTCTATTTCATCAGCTACACCGCCACCACGATCGGCTTCGGCGAGGTTCCCTACACCTTCTCCGACGAGCAGCGGCTATGGGTGATGGTGAGCATCTACCTTTCGGTGATCGGCTGGGCCTATACCCTGGGCTCGGTGTTCAGCCTGTTGTCGGACCGCAGCCTGCGCCAGGCAATCGCCATGCAGCGCTTCGTGCGCGCAGTCCGGAGGCTGCGCGAACCCTTCTATCTGGTGTGCGGCTACGGCGAGACGGGTCGCCTGATCTGCGAGGCCCTGGACCGCATGGGCCTGCGCGCGGTCGTGGTGGAGATCGACGAGGGTAAGGTCGGCGAACTCGATCTGCACAACTACGTACTCGACGTGCCTGCGGTGTGCGCCGACGCCGGAAACCCCGAGACACTCAAGTTCGCCGGCCTCACCCACTCCAGTTGCAGGGGTGTGATCGCGCTGACCAACGACGACCACACCAATCTGGCGATCGCGATCTCGGCGCGCCTGCTCGCGCCACGACTGCCTGCACTGTGCCGGGCAGAGAACGACGCCACCGCGGACAACATGGCGTCCTTCGGCACGCGGCACATCATCAACCCCTTCGAGCGCTTCGCCGAGACCCTCGCGCTGTCGCTGCACGCGCCCAAGGCCTCTCAACTGATGAGCTGGCTCACCGGCGTGCCGGGCACAGAGGTCGAGCGCAGGCGCGATCCGCCGCATGGGGAATGGATCGTGTGCGGTCATGGCCGCTTTGGCAGCCAGCTCGTTGAAGCCATGGATTCCGAGGCCGTGCCGGTCACGATCATCGACCTCGACCCCAAGCCCGACGGTCTGCACCGCTGGGTGCAGGGTGATGGCACGGGCGCGAAGTCGCTGCGCGAAGCCGGCGTGGAGGCTGCCACGGGTATCGTGTGCGGCACCAGCTCGGACGCGGACAACCTGTCGATCGCGGTCACCGCGCGCGAGCTGAATCCGGAGCTGTTCATAATCCTGCGCCAGAACCACGAATCCAACCGCGCCCTGTTCGACGCTTTCGACGCCGACATCACGGTGGTGCCCAGCCGCGTCATCGGTCACGAGTGCATCGCCATCCTGAGCACACCGCTGCTCGTTCCCTTCCTGGGCGAGATCCGCGCTCGCGACGAGGCGTGGTGCGGGGCACAGCTCGAGCGCCTAACCGATCGCCTGGGCTGGACCGTACCTGAGGTGCGCAGCGAGCGCATCAACCTGAGCCGCGCACCGGCACTGTACCGGCGCCTCATGCGCGGAGAGACGATCACACTCGAGCAACTGATGCGCTCGCCCTCCGACCGCAGCCGCGGGCTGGACTGCGAGGTGATCTACCTGGAGCGCGACGACGACGACCACCTGCTGGTGCCGGAACCCGGCACCCGGGTCCGTGCCGGCGACGAGTTCCTGCTGGCGGGCACGCGGGCCGCACTCGACGATATCGGCCTGATCATCGCCAACGAGCACACCCTGGCCTACATCCTCACCGGCGAGGATCTGCCCGGAGGCTGGGTCTGGGAGAAATTCTCCCGCCGCGCGCGCGCAGCCGCTGCCCCGCACTTGCCCTGAACGATGTTCAGTCCTGCTGCATGAGCGTGATCTCCGCGCCGGCGTAGCGCACCTTCTGCCCGGGGCGCAGCTTGGCACGCTTGCGCATCTCGACCTTGCCGTCCACCCGCACCTGCCCCTGCTCCACCGCAGCATGCGCCGCGCCCCCCGAATCCACGAGGCCGGCGGCCTTCAGCAGTTGATCGAGCTGAATGTATTCGCCGCGCACGGCAAAGGAAGTGTTCATCGCGTTCTCCTGGTGGCCTGCGCGACGCCGCGCGCACCCGCCCTCATGTCAAAATGGCGGCATTGTCTCCCCGACTCGAGCGCATGACCAGCACAGCCCACCCAGCCCCTGCGCAATTCGCTGAAACTGAGGTCGAAGACCTGATCGAGCGCGCCGACCGCTGCATCGCTGCGGCGCTGGAGCGCGGCGCCCTGGAACCCATCCGCACCGAACAGGACTGGCTGGAACAGGCCGGACTGCGCTTCTCCGTGCGCTGGGTGTCATCGCTGGCGCTCAAGGACCGCGCCCGCGTCGATACGGTGACCCGGCGACGCGCCGACTTCAACCCTTTCCTGCCGCCCGAAGCCGCGCTCACCGTCGCCAAGCTGGGCGACGACCACCTCTTGGTGCTGAACAAGTTTCCGGTGATCGAGCGCCACCTGCTCGTGATCACGCGTGACTTCGAGGACCAGAGCTGCCCGCTCACCGTGGCTGACTTCGATGCCCTGGGCAGCATCATCGCCACCCACGGCGGCCTAGGTTTCTATAACGGCGGCCGGGTCGCGGGGGCCAGCCAGGCGCACAAGCATCTGCAGTGGGTACCCGCGAGTGCGAGCCGGCTGGACAGTTTCATCCCGGCGCCGCAGCCTGGCCACACGGTCCCGGCCGGGGCAGCGTTCTGCAATCCGGCCCTGCCCTGGGCCCACGCCTTCGTCCGCCTCGACCCGACCTGCTGGCACGCGCCCAGCTCCCCCGGCACAGCCCTGCACGCCGCCTTTGCCCACGCCTGCAGCCAACTCGGCATGGCATGCAACGACGATCCGATGCCGGCCTACAACCTTCTGCTCACGAGACAGGTGATGCTGGTGGTACCGCGCACACTGGAGAAGTGGCGGGACGTGTCGATCAATTCACTCGCCTACGCAGGGTCGCTCTTTGTGCGCGACCGCGCCCAGATCGAAGCGCTGCGCACAACCGGCCCGCTCACGGTGCTGACGAGCGTGGGCCACCCGCGCTGATCAGGCCGCGCGCGGAAGCGGCGCATGCGGTAGCGGCGGCAGACCAATCATCGCGCGCAGCTCATCACACTTGGGGTTGGGCGTGCCGTCCTCGAAGTACACCGGAAATTCGCGACAGGGCGAGGGCCGGTTCTCGTAGATCGAACACGACACCGCCTTGCCGACTTCGCCGGTAAGCGCCGAACAGCGCCGCGGCACCTGATTGTTGCCCTTCATGCAGCGCAGGTTGTGGTTGAGCTTTTCGGTCATGTCCGCAGGTACGTAGCCACCGGGCGTGTCGTCCGCCTCGGCCCAGTAGAAGGAGATGCGGAAGTGCGTGCAGCAGATGCCGCAGTCTAGGCAGGGGTTGTAGGCGTCCATGATCGGGGGCGGAGTGCGCGAGGCGAGCGGTACGCGCGGCATGCGCGGAGCGCATGCTCGCAGCGCACTCAGGCGCTCTCGCGGGGTTGTTCGGCGCGCGGATTCTAGCGCTTCCGCGGCGCCGTTCAAGCCCCCGAATTTCTTTTTTTATTCAATGACCTAAAGAGTTTTTGCGCAAAACTCTTCAGGCATGGAGAGCGTGCCTCAGGCGCTCTCTGCGCCGCAGCACTTCTTGAACTTCTTGCCGCTTCCACACGGGCAGGGGTCGTTGCGTCCCGGCCCGCCTGCTGCCGGCTTGCGCGGCGCCTCGGCCGAGAGCGCTTCCGCCGGCGGCAGGCCGAGATCGCGCCAGTGTGCGTAGACGTCATTGACCGCCTCACCTACCGCAGTGAGCCAGCCCAGGCGGGTGTCGTCGTCGGCCTTCGCCGCGCCCTCCTCGCCCCAAGGGGCGAGCACCTCGTCCAGCGTCGCGCGTACCGCCTCGACGGCGTCCTCATCCAGCCCTTCTTCCCAGCCCTCGGGCCACAGGTCCAGGCCCTGCGCAAAACCGTCGATCCAGGCTTCACCCAGCTTGAGGCCGTCGCCTTCCGCCACCGCGAAGCAGAAGGGTTCCCAGCAGGCTTCGTCCTCGTCGTCCAGACCCAGCGTGGAGAGCAGTTCGTTGTGGTAGGCCTTGACCAGGCGGATCGCACGCTGCAGCGCGCTACCCGAGCCGAAGTCCGCCTCATCGCCGTGGGCGGACCACACGCCCGGCAGCCAGCGCTCGGGCGGAATCGCACGCGGCGATATCAGCACGCCGGCCAGGTAGCCGTCGAGCATCTCGAGGTCCATGCAGTCCTCGGGCACCACATCCGAGGTGAGGATCTCCTCGAGTGCCTCGAAGTCCTCCTCGGTCATCTGTTCGCCCTGCATGGCGGGGAGGGCTGCAGCGTCGTCGCGAATATCGTCGTTCATCGTGTTCTCCGGTAATGGGGGCTAGCGTGGCGCAAGCGCGCACAGGGGGCAAGTCGGATCATCTCTTCGCCGCCGGACATCCGGCGCGGCTCAGGCACCGGGTGGCGTCCCGCACCCCAGCCCAAGGTCAAGCTCGAGGCGGTACAGCGCCTGTCCGGAATCGCGGTATTTGCGCTCGAACGGCGTGAGCGGCACCTCAGCCGTGAAGGGCGCCCACCCCACCGGGCGACCGGTGACCTCGCCCAGCGCGAGCGCGAACTCCTCGACGTACACCTGCCAGTTGCTGCGGCATTCGAGCACACCGCCGAGGCGCGGAATCCAGGGAAACACGGGGTGGGCATGCCAGCGGCGACCCAGGTGCCCGATCTTGGGCCAGGGGTTGGGATAAAGGATGTAGTGGCGCGCCAGGCGCAGGCCAGCGTCGTCGAGCAGACGCCAGAAATCCACCAGATCCGCACGCACGAACACCATGTTTCGCGGCAACAGGGCCTCCGGGTAGGGCTTGCGCCGGTTGAGGCGGTCTTCCGACTGGTCCACGCCCATCACCCAGTGATCCGGGTGAGCGCGCGCAATCTGGATGGTGCTGTGCCCCACTCCGCAGCCGGCATCGAGGATCAGGGGCGCCTTGCCGTCCCAGCCGGCGAGGGCGTGTTCGAGTGCGGCACGGTTGTAGTCGGCATAGGGTTTGCGGAAGGGTTGCATCAGGTGCTTGCGCACGCGCTCGCGCAAGGCGTCGTGAACGCCGGCTTGGGCGCTCTGCGGGATGCGGGAATTGGCGTAGCTCATCGTCGTTCCGTAGGTCTCATGCTGCCCGCGCCATGGCTTTGAGCGCGAGCGGAGGGTGCTCGATCCGCTGCCAGGGATCGCCCGCCGGCGCATCGCCGGGTTGCGGAGCGTGGATGCCGTGGCGCTGCAGCTCTGCCGCCACTTCGGGCAGGCTGCGCAGCGGGCGGATGCATGCGAACAGCGCACGCGCAGCCTCGTGCCTGCGCGCGAGCATCTGCACCCATTGCTTGATGCGCCCCGGCGCATGCCGAGCCTCGACCTTGCGCTGTACCCCCTGGACGAACTCGCCGATCAACGGGCGCAGGGCCTGCCATTCGGCAGCGCGCTCATCGGCGTCGGGTTCGTCGAGGCCCCCGGCCCGAATGCGGCACGCGAGGAAAGGGTCGGCGACCGCACCGCGCCCGAGCATGACGTCCGCCACGCCCGACACCTCGCGGCAACGCACCCAGTCCTGCGCCGTCCACACCTCGCCATTGGCCACCACCGGCACCGGCACCGCGGCGGCGATGCGCGCCACCCACTCCCAGTGCGCAGGCGGGCGGTAACCGTCCGCCTTGGTGCGTGCATGCACCACCAGCCACTGCGCGCCGCCATCGGCCAGTGCCTGCGCACACTCCTGTGCGCGCCCGGCATCCCGCACGCCGAGCCGCATCTTGGCGCTGAGCGGCATGCCGGGCGGCAGCGCCGCGCGCACGGCCTGCGCGATGCGCCACAGCAGCTCGGGTTCGTCCAGCAGCGCCGCGCCGCCGCCGTGGCGATTCACCGTGGGCGCAGGGCAGCCAAAGTTGAGGTCGATCCCGGGCGGATTCAGACGCGCCAGCCTTGCGGCATTGGCCGCCATGCATGCGGGATCCGAGCCCAGCATCTGCACATGCACCGGCGTCCCCGCCACTGTGCGCCCCCCGCGGTCGAGTTCGGGCACGATGCGGCGGAAGAAGCGGTCCGGCAGCAGCGTGCCGGAGACGCGCGCGAACTCGCTCACCGCATGGTCGTAGCCGCCCACGCGCGTCAGCGCCACGCGCAGCACATCGTCCAGCAAGCCTTCCATCGGCGCGAGCAGCAGGCGCATCCAATCTCCCGAACACCGCCGCCGGCGCGGCAAAGTGCGCGATTGTAGCGCCGCCCGGGCGGGGGAACGGCCCAACGGGCGTTTTTTGCTGCTGTTTTCCTGCTGTTTTCCTTGCCAGCGGCGCGCAAGTGCACGATAATCCAGCGCTTTACGGCCTCAGGGTGGTCACATCCGCCACCCGCTCGATTCAGGAACACACCATGAAAGCAGACACCCATCCCAAATACGAAGACGTGAACGTGACCTGCTCCTGCGGCAACACCTTCGTCACCCGCTCCACGCTGGGCAAGCCCCAGTACCACGTCGAAGTCTGCTCCGCCTGCCACCCGTTCTATACCGGCAAGCAGAAGATCGTCGACACCGCCGGTCGCGTCGAGCGCTTCCGCCAGAAGTACGGCAACGTTCAGCGCGCCAGCTGAGTTGCAGGATCCCGCCGTGCAGGCGCGCATCGGTGATGCGCGCACACCGGCCCGGAGCCCCACACGAAAAGGCAGCGCAAGCTGCCTTTTTTAGTTTGCGCGTGCGCCGCGAAACCGCGCAGCCTTGGTCTTCACGCGCACTTCGCCGCACAATGCCCGCATGATCCGCGACCCCGCCACGCCCACCACGTTCCAGCGCCGTATCTACGGCACCGTCGGCCTGACGGTGCTGATCGGGTTGTACCTGCTCGTGGGACTGACATCGCACGATCCCTGGCGGGGCGACGACGCACGGCACTTCGGCCCGGTACTCGCCATGCTGCAGGGCGAATCCTGGCTTTTTCCCTTTCTCGCCGGCGCACCACTGGCTGAGCACCCCCCGCTCTATCACTGGGTCGCCGCTGCCTTCGCCTGGCTGACCGGTAGCCTGCTGCCCGCGCATGCCGGCGCCCGCCTGGCAAGCGCCTTCTTCGTCGCGCTCGCGGTGTTCTGGGTGGCGCGGACTGCGGAGTCGCTGTACGGGCGGCCGGTGCGCACGCCCGCAGCGCTGCTCACACTCGGCGCCCTGGGTCTGGTGCTGCACGCACACGAGACCCAGCCCCTGCTCGCGGTATTCGCCATGCTCGCACTCACGCTGCGCGGGCTTGCCGAAATGGCCGAGCGGCCCCTCACCGGCAGCCTCAAGGCCGGCGTCGGCAGCGGCCTCGCCTTTCTCTCCGGTGGCCTCGGCGGCCTGCTCATTACCCTTCCGCTGCTGCCGCTAGCCGTGCTGCTGTGCGCAGAATGCCGCACGCCACGCGCGAGCGGTGCCTTGCTGCTGGGGCTTTGCGTAGCGCTGGCGATCACGACGGTCTGGCCGCTCGCCCTGCACCTGAACCAGCCCGAGTTGCTCGAGTTATGGCTCCGCACCGAGTGGGCGCGCCTGAGTACGCCCGGGCTCAGCACCGCAAAGTTGCCCGGCGCCCTGGAACTGGCGGGATGGTTCCTCTGGCCGCTGTGGCCGGTGGCCTTGTGGGCACTCTGGCGCGGCCGGCGCCGGCTGACCCAGCCGGCAATGATGCTGCCGCTGAGCAGCATTCTGCTTGTGGCGCTGTGGTTCGTGCTCGATGGCGACCTCGCCCAGGCCCGGATGACGGTGCTGGTGCCCGCCGTCGCGCTGCTCGCCGCGACGGGTGTAAGCACGCTGCGCCGAGGAGCCGCGAGTGCCTTCGACTGGTTCTCGCTGATGAGCCTTGCGGTCTTCGGCGTGCTGGTTTGGCTGGCCTGGAGCGCACAGACGGCTGGCTGGCCGCCCGGACTGGCGCGCCACGTCGCCCGCAACGCCCCCGATTTCGTACTGCCCGACAGCGAATACCGCCTCGTCGTCGGGGTGATCATCACGCTGACGTGGATCGTGCTGATCGCACGCCTGCCGCGCTCGCCCTCCCGCGCCCCGGCAAACTGGGCCATCGGCCTGGCCATGCTGTGGTGCCTCGCGGTGACACTGCTGATGCCCTGGTTCGACCACGGGCGCAGCTACCGCGAAATGGTCGGCTCGCTGGAGATCGCAGTGAGGGGTGAGCGCAGCGCGCAACCGGGCGCATGCATCGCGGGCAGCGGCCTGACCGACGCGCTGCGCACCTCGATGGACTACTACGCCGCCCTGCGCGTCGAACGCCCGCAGGACGGCGCCACAAACTGCCCGCTGCTGCTGATCGACACCGAGCGTGCGGAAACCGTGCAGGCCCTGTCGCACAAATGGGAGGCGGTGTGGGAGTACAGCCGCGGTGCCGGCAAGCGGACCGAAGGCTACCGGCTTCTGCGCCGCGTCACCGAATGAGCCGCAGCCTCAGCCGTAGATCTTGCACATCCCCGGCATGCTGACCGGATTCGAGAAGTAGCCCAGCACACTGAAGAACAGCGACAGCAGCAGCAGTATCAGCAACAGCCGCCGATGCCGGCGCACCCAAGCCACCAGCCCGGCGACCCAGCCGGAGAACCCGGGCGGACGCGGTGTGTTCATCGGACCGTGACCGTCATATCCTGCACCGTGTGCCACCCGGCCTCATTCGAGGCGCAGGAAATGATCCCGGTAATGACGCAGTTCGGCGATCGACTCATGGATATCGGCGAGTGCGGTATGGCTGCCGGCCTTCTTCACGCCCTCGTACACTTCAGGCCGCCAGCGCCGCGCGAGCTCCTTGATCGTGGACACGTCGAGGTTGCGGTAGTGGAACCAAGCCTCGAGTTGCGGCATCCAGCGCGCCATGAAGCGGCGGTCCTGGCACACCGAGTTGCCGCACATCGGCGAGGTGCGCGCCGGCACGTACTGCTGCAGGAATGCAAGCATCTGCGCCTCGGCCTGCGCTTCCGACAGCGTCGAGGCGCGCACGCGATCAATCAGCCCGCTCTTGCCGTGCGTGTTGCGGTTCCACTCGTCCATGGCATCGAGCACGCTGTCCGGCTGATGCACGGCGATCACGGGCGATTCGGCAATCACCTCCAACGACTCGTCGGTCAACACCACGGCCATCTCGATGATGCGGTCGCGGTCGGGTTCAAGGCCGGTCATCTCCATGTCCAGCCATATCAGGGTCTTCGGGTCCTGTGCCATAATCGTTCGGCCTATGTGAGCACCAAAGCGGGTACCTCGGCGGGCACCCCGGGTGCGAAACAATCAAGGGCGCGATTGTGTCACAGTTCCTGCCCGCTTCCTGCATCACCCACGGAACCTAGATGAACGCCCCTGATTCCTTCAGCCTCCTGTTCCTGCTCGCACTCGGCGCCGGCCTGATCGTGCGACTGTGGCTGCTGCACCGCCACGCCTGGCATGTGAAGGCCCACCGCGATACGGTGCCCTCCAGCTTCGCCGGCGCGATTCCACTCGCCTCGCACCAGCGTGCCGCCGACTACACCTTCGAGCGCGCACGCCTGGGTGCCATCGACGCGGTCGCCGGGGCTGCGCTGACACTGGCGCTGACACTGGGCGGCGGCCTGGACATACTGCACACGCTGTGGGCGCAGTTGCTCGTGCCTGGCGAGATCGCACACGGGGTGGCACTGCTTGCCAGCCTTGGCGTGGTGGGCTGGGCCGTCGAGCTGCCGTTTGCGCTGGTACGCACCTTCGGCATCGAGCGTCGCTACGGTTTCAACCGCATGACCCCGCGGCTGTTTGCCACCGACATGCTGCGCGAAGGGGCGCTGGCGGTCGTGATCGGCTTGCCGCTTCTCGGGGCGCTGCTGTGGATCACGCAGTCCATGGGAGCGTTGTGGTGGTTCTGGGTGTGGCTTTTCTGGCTTGGCTTCAACCTGCTCGTGATGGTGGTGTGGCCCACGTTCATCGCCCCCCTGTTCAACACCTTCACCCCGCTCGCCGACGAAGCCCTGAAGGCACGTGTCGAAGCGCTGCTCCAGCGCTGCGGCTTTCGCGCCAGCGGCGTGTTCGTGATGGACGGCTCGCGCCGTTCCGCACACGGCAACGCATACTTCACCGGGCTGGGTGCGACCAAGCGCATCGTGTTCTTCGATACGCTGCTCGACAAGCTCGAGCCCGACGAAGTCGAGGCGGTCCTCGCGCACGAGCTCGGCCATTTCCGCCGCCGGCACCTGCTCAAGCGACTGGCCGTGCTGGCGCCCGCCAGCCTCGCCCTGCTCGGCCTGCTCGGCTGGCTGATGAGCCAGCCCTGGTTCTTCAGCGGCCTGGGCATGCGCGCACAGGACATGGCGAGCGCCTTCGCGCTGTTTTTCATCGCCCTGCCGGTATTCACCTTTCCGCTCGCGCCGGTGCTGAGCCACTGGTCGCGCACGCACGAGTTCGAGGCCGACGACTACGCCGCGCGCCAGACCCGCGCCGAGGCGCTGGTCCGCGCACTCGTCAAGCTCTACCGCGACAACGCGGCGACGCTGACGCCGGACCCGCTCTACTCCCGCTTCTTCGATTCCCACCCGCCCGCCGCGCTGCGGGTGGCGATGCTGCAGTCAAGACAGTCGGCATGACCACGATAGAGAGGAGACAGACATGAACAGGACGACCCTTGCCGCGATGCTGGCCCTCGGCCTTCCCTTCGCCGCGCACGCCGACCCCTTCCCCGGCGCAGATCATGCACAGGCCATGGACATGCACAAGCGCATGTGTGTCGAGTGCCACGAGCAACGCTTCGGCGGCGAGGAGGGTTCGGCAATCTACCTGCGCCCTGATCGCCGCGTGAGTTCGCCCAGCGCGCTATCCCAGCAGCTGACCGCCTGCACGACGATGCTCAACCTCGACCTGTTCCCCGAGGACGAGCACCACCTCGCCGGCTATCTCAACAGCAAGTACTACAGGTTCGAGTGAGAACACGCGCACGCCCCGGCTCATCGAGCCCCCACCGGACGCACGGACGTATCGTCGCCGCCTTCGGCCGCCACTACGAGGTCGACACCGCCGCCGGCCACCTGCAGTGCTACCCGCGCGGCAAGAAAAGCAGCTACGCCTGCGGCGACGAGGTGGAGGTCGTGCCCGGTGGAGATGGCCAGGGCGTGATCGAGGCGCTCACCCCGCGACGCAACCTGCTGTGGCGTTCGGACGCGTTCCGCGAGAAGCTGATCGCCGCCAACCTCAGCCACATCATCATCGTGGTGGCGACCGAACCCGGGTTCTCCGACCTGCTGGTATCGCGCTGCATCGCAGCGGCCGAGAGCCAGGGCATCACGCCCCTGATCGTTCTCAACAAGGCCGACCTGACGAACCGGCTCGCCGGCGCGCGCAGGCAGCTGGAGCCCTTCGCCCGGCTCGGTTACGAAGTGCTCGAAGTCTCCGCGCTCGAGGGTGCCGATGGACTTCGGCGGCGCCTGAGTGGGTTGCGGGCGATCTTCGTCGGCCAGTCGGGCATGGGCAAATCGACGCTGACCAACGCCATCATCCCCGAGGCGCAGGCCGCCACGCGCGAAATTTCGGACGCGCTGGACTCAGGCAAGCATACGACCACCTTTGCCCGCCTGTATCCGCTACCGGCAATACCCGAAGGCCAAGGGAAGGAGAACGGCACGGGCGATGCGGGCTGGCTGATCGACAGCCCCGGACTGCAGGTGTTCGGCCTCGCTCACCTGTCCGCGGACGATCTGGCCGAGGCCTTCGTGGAGTTCCGCCCCCACCTCGGGCACTGCCGCTTCCGCGACTGCCGGCACGACAGCGAGCCGGGCTGCGCACTGCTCGCTGCGCTGGAAGCGGGCGAGATCCACGCCCGACGCTGGGAACATTTCTGCACGATCCGCGGCGAGATCGCAGAGGCGCGCCGCCTGAACCCGGGCTGGTGAAAGGCGCTCAGTCTGCCAGCAGGAACGCACGCACCACGCTGATCTGCGCCGGATCCATCAGCATCGGCGCATGGCCGACGCCGGGAAACTCCACCGTCTGGGCGCACGGCCCACGCCCGGCCATGGCGGCAAATGTGCCGCGCTCGAGCAGGTCGGACTCGGCGCCGCGCAGCGCCAGTGTCGGGCAGCGCACACCTTCATAGATCGGCCACAGATCGACGTCGGACACGATGGGCGTATTGCGGAAGGCATCGCCGATGCCCGGGTCATACACCATGCGGAACCCCCCTTCGCCGTCGTCGGTGGCGCCCACCGAATAGCGGGTGAGATGCTGCCACTGTGCGTCGGACAGCGGGCCGAAGGGCGCGCTCACCTGGCGGATGTAGCGCTCCGCAGCCCCGATGTCGGGAAACCGGGGCGCAGTGCCCACGTATTGCCCGATGCGGATCAGTGACGAGGCGGTGATCACCGGGCCGACATCGTTCAGCACCAGGCGCGTGATCGGCGTCTGGGGCTGGCTGGCGAGCAGCATCCCGATGATGCCCCCCATCGAGGTTCCGACCCAGTGCACCGTCTCCACGTCGAGTCGGGCAATCAGCGTCACCATGTCGGAGAGATAGACCGGAAAGCCGTAGTCCGTCTTCACCCCCAGCCACTCGCTGCGTCCGCGCCCGACCACATCCGGGCACACCACGCGATACTCCCCCGCCATCGCCCGGGCGAGCTCGTCGAAGTCGCGCCCGTTGCGGGTCAACCCGTGCACGCACACCAGCACGCGCGGATTCTGCGGATCACCCCATTCGGTGTAGGCCATGCGGTGCAGGCCATGCGGCCCCATGCACTGTACGCTGCGCTCGCGCGGCGAGCCTGCGGAGCGCGGGGTAGCCGGGGCCGGCGTGAAGAGACTTCGGAGCGAATCGAACAGGGACATGATGAGGAGGCGCGCTGCGCAGTCGGGTAGCCGGGCTTCAAGTCTAGCCCGAAGCGGCACCTTCCCGCAGGAAGGAAGCACCGCAAAAGGAGGAGCTACCCGCGCAGCGCTGGCGGGCTGCCCCCGCCCTCAGCCGCCCTCCTGCCCACACTCAGCGCCCGTGCCAGTAGCGTTCACCCGACACCCGCGCGGCAGACACCGACACCCCCTCTTCTACGCGGTCGCTCACGTCGATGCGGATCGCCCCCTGCGCATCCGTGCGCCAATTGCGCGCACCCACATCCGCCCAGCGTGCCCACACCTCGGGGTGTGGATGGCCAAAGGCGTTGCCATGGCCTGCCGTATGGACCACATGCTCGGGCAGTACCGCATCGACAAAGCGCGCTGATGAAGCGGAGCGGCTGCCATGATGTGCGCTCACCACCACCTCGGCGCGCAGGCCATCTTCCCCGTGTGAAGCAAGCAGCGACGCCTCGACCCGGATGCCGATATCCCCCGGAAGAAGAAGGCTCCCGCCTGCGCCACGCACGCGCAGCACGCATGAGGCATCGTTATCGTTGCCCGGCGGCCGCGATGAATCCGCCCCCTGCGATGGATGCAGGAACTCGAACAGCACGCCATCCCACGCCCAGGACTGACCTGCCGCACAGGCCATTCGTACGGGTACGGCGACCGCACGAGGCCGTCCCTTCATCCTGTGCTCATGCGCACCCGGCACAGCCTCGGTCTGCCCGGCGATCACCTCGGCCACCGGCACACCGGCCAGCACCGAGGCCGCGCCCCCGACGTGATCGGCATCGGCATGGGAGAGCACCAGCCGATCCAGCCTGCGCACACCAGAAGCGCGCAGATAAGGCAGGATCACCCGCTCGCCCGCGTCACTCGCGGAACCCCAGGCAGGCCCGGCATCGAACAGCAGGTCGTGCGAACGCGTCTGCACATGCACCGCAAGGCCCTGCCCGACATCGAGCACCTGCGCGACGAATCCGCCCTGCGCGGGCCGCGAAGGCTGCCACACGAGCAGACTCGCCAGCACGAGCGGAGCGGCCACCCGTCCTGGCGTGCCCCGAGGCAACAGCAGCGCCGCCACGGCCGCAAGCCCCACCGCAGTCAGCCATGGAGGCGGCGGAGCGTGCTCGTGAAAGGCATAAGGCAACGCCGCCATCCATTCCAGCGCCTTCATCATCAGGCCCGCCACGGCATCCGCGGGCGCCAGCAGCACAGGATGCGGCCAGGCGATGGCGAGCAAGGTCAGCGGCGCGATGACCAGACTGACGAGCGGCACTGCAAGCAGGTTCGCCAGCGGTGAAACGAGCGGAAAGGACTGGAACTGCGCGATCAGCAGCGGCATCAGGGCGAAGCTCACTGCGAGCTGGATGCGGACCGCCGCACGCCAGCCGCGCACCGCATGCGGCCGGCCGCCGAGCGTTGCCAGAATCACCGCGACCGCACCGAAGGACAGCCAGAACCCTGCCGACAGCACCGCCCATGGATCCACCACGAGCACCCCCAGCAAGGCCAGCGCGAGCACCTGAGAGGGCGCCACCGAGCGCCCGCCGAACAGCGCGAGCACAGCCGCGAGCAGCATCAGCCACGCGCGCTGCACCGGGATTCCCAGACCGGAGAGCAGCGCATAGCCCCCTGCAGCGATGAGCGCACCCAGTGCAGCCGCCTTCTGTGCAGGACAGCGCAGCGCCAGCACCGGAGCACGCCGCCAGACCGCCCCCAACGCACCACCGCACAGCAGGCCGACCAGTGCAACATGCAGGCCGGAGATGGACACCAGATGCCCGACGCCCGTGCGGCGGAAGATGTCCCACTGCGCGGGGGATATCTCACCGCGCTCCCCTACGGCCAGCGCCACCAGCAGACCGGTCTGTTCACCAGCAGGAAGCGCCGCGTGGAGCGCATCGCGCACCCGCGCCCGCAGACGGTGCACATGATGCATGAACCGGTCGGGCTCCGGGTCGAGCAGCACCGCCTTGCCGCGGACGTATCCGGTGGCGCGGACACCGCGCCCGAGTTGCCAGGCCTCCTGATCGAAACCGCCGGGGTTGGCCAGGCCGCGCGGGCGGCGCAGGCGCACCTCGAACGACCACTGCTCGCCGGCCTGAAGCGCGGGCGGCAATGCTCCCGTCCGCCGGTCGGGGTACCAGGAGAGCTCCGCGCGGGAAGGCAGGCCGGGGAGAGACGGATCGAGCTCGAACACGAAACGCCAACCACCCTCGCGCGCGCTGGGGAGACCGGCCACGCGCCCGTGCACGACGACGTCGACGCCCTCGAGCGCACTGCCAAGCTGGTCCTGCAGCCGCAGCTCGGCGCGCCAGGCGGTCCACGAGACCCCTGCACCGAAGGCCAAGGCCGCCATTGCCATCCCCATCGCCACGGAAAATCCTGCGCAACCGCGCGCACCGGAGCACCGGGCACGCAGCAACGCGCACGCCAGCGTGGACGGCACGGCGAGCAGCAGCACAGCCAAACCTGCCACCAGCCAGCCGTCCAGCGCTGCGCGCGTCTGCACCAGGCACACGCCAGAAAGGAAGGCTGCCGCGAAGATCTTCATGCCCGAATAATGCCGAAGGCATGTTCAAGGCGCTACTGGACAGCACTTTCCGCCTGCCTTGTACCCTCCTGCGAGCCAAAACAAAAGCCGCTCCGAAGAGCGGCCTGGCAGACGCTGCAGCCCTGCGCTCAGACCCTGAACCGGCTCGCCTGCTGGCGCAGTGCGCTGGCCAGCGCCTCCAGGGTCTCTGCCGTCGACGCCGTCTCGCGCACCGTACCGCTGTTGTGCTCGGCCATGTCGGCGATACGCTCAATATTGCGAGCAATCTGCGTGCTCGCCTGGCTCTGCTCGTTGAGTGCGGTCGAGATCTCGCGCACCGCATCGAGCACCTGCCCGGCACCGGTGCTGATCTGCGCCATCGACGCCCCGGCGCGGTTGCTCATCTCGACACCATCGCGCACCCGCGTCACGCCCTGCTGCATGGTTTCCACGGCACGCTCGGTCCCCTGCTGGATCGCCACCACCATGCCGCTGATCTCCTGCGTGGCCAGCGAAGTACGTTCCGCGAGCTTGCGCACCTCGTCGGCCACCACTGCGAAGCCACGGCCGCTTTCGCCCGCGCGTGCGGCCTCGATCGCCGCATTGAGGGCGAGCAGGTTGGTCTGGTCCGCAATGTCGCGGATCGCATCGACGATGGTGCTGATCTGGTGCGATTTTTCGCCCAGCGCCTGGATCGCCTCGCTCGACATATCGACCGCCTGCGCGATGCGCTCCATCTCGGCGACCGACTTCTGCATCACCTCGCGCCCTTCCGCCGAGAGCCTGCCCGAGTCCTCGGCCAGTTGCTGGGCAGTGGCGGCGTGATGGGCAATCCCATCGACCCCGCTCGACATCTCCTCGACCGCGGCGGCCACACCCGAGGCGGCATCGCTCTGCGTCTCGGAGCCCTCCAGCACCTGCCGTGCAGACGCGTTGAGCTCGGTCGCGGCGCTGCCCACCTTTTCTGCGCCTTGCTGAATCTCGCGAATCAGGCCGGAGACCTGATTCGCCATGGCGTTGAACTGGTTTGCCACCTCGGCAAGCTCGTCATGCGCGGAGAACACCACCCGCACCCGATAATCCCCCGCGGCAAAGGCCTGCGCCCCAGCCGAGAGCTCGCGCACCGAGCGCAGGATCGCCAGATAGACGCCGATGAACAGATAGGCCGCGAGCACCATCGCCACCGCCGAGATGACGATCTGCGTCATCAGCCGCTGGTTGAGCGACGACAGGCGCGCCTCCAGCAGGCGACCGGTTTCGGGACGCAGCACCTGGTCGAAGTTGCGCACCGCGGTGTCGATCGCTCCGGTGACGAGTTCGAAGAAGGCCGCCGAGCTGATCGTGAAGCGCTGGTCGAGCACCTCCTGCTCGGCGGTCGTGCGCACCTGCGCCACCGCGCTGGAAATCTCCTGCCCCATCGTACCCAGGCGCCCTGACAGGGCCGCATTGGCGCGCGCGGTGCGCTGCAGACGCTCGAGCAGTGCGGATTCTGCGCGGTTGATCTCCGCAAGCAGGGAGACGACGCCATACTCGTCCGTGCGCAGCAGTTCGCGCCGCGCGACGATGTTCGTGCCACGTGCGCGCAACTGGCCCAGACGTTCGCTGAGTTCCGGCAACGTCTGCAGCATCGGCGCGATGAGGTTTGCGCTCGCCTGCTCAGGGTCCAGGGCCAGACCGGATACGTCACCCAACTCCCCGAGCCAGCGCAGCATCAGCCCGATGGTCTGGGTGTGTGCAGCGAAGTTCTCCGGGCCGCTCAGGCGAAGGCCGGTGTCAGCCAGGGCAAGAAGCTCGGCGCGCGGCTTCTCCCAGCCTGGCTTGAGCACGGCCCAGGCAGGGTCGGCGGCGATCGCTGCATCAAGCGCGTTCATCGCAGCCTTCAGCTCGACGGCCTTCTGCTCGCGCCGCGGCACGAGGTCGCTGGACCCGCCGAGCACGCCGGCAGAGAGGCCGCGGTGCTGCTGGGTCTTGAGGATGACCGCGAAACCGGCATCGAAGAGCTCGAGTCCGGCGATCTCCTGCTGGGTGACCCGGATCTCCTCGCGCAGGCTGGTGAAGATCTGCGACAGCAAGACCAGCGAGGCCGCCGCACAGACGAGAATGATGAGACCGAACTTGAACGGATAGCTGAGCCTGTCAAGCAGGCGGATGGCGGGCAGGAAGAGCAGTTTCATCGTCGTGGGCCGGCCCGGAAGCCGAAGCTGGAAAGAGATGAATTGTCTATCGACTGCCCCTGCGGAAACTTTAAGATTTGCGAAAAGTGGATCGAAACGTCAGCACAGACGTCCGTCCACCAGACGAAGCACCCGTTGCGCGCGGGCCGCGAGCGCCTCGTCGTGCGTGACGATCACAAAACTCGTCGCCAGCCGCTCGTTGAGCGAGAGCATCAGCTCGAACACCGTTTCGGCGGTGCGCCGGTCGAGGTTTCCGGTGGGTTCGTCGGCCAGCACGCAGGCGGGCTGCGACACCAGCGCCCGGGCGATCGCCGCACGCTGGCGCTCGCCGCCGGAGAGCTCGCCCGGCGCGTGGTCGAGGCGATGTGCGAGACCCACTTCGCCAAGCATCTGCGCAGCGCGCTCGTCGGCCTCGGCGCGTGGCACGCGCCGGATGTAGAGCGGCATCGCGACGTTCTCGAGCGCGGAGAACTCGGGCAGGAGGTGGTGGAACTGGTAGACGAAACCAAGCGCCTCGTTGCGCAGGCGGCCGCGCGCCGTCTCCGACAGCCCGGAAAAGTCCTGCCCCATCAGCCGCACACTGCCCGCGCTGGGCACGTCCAGCCCGCCGAGCAGGTGCATCAGCGTGCTCTTGCCGGAACCGGAGGCTCCGACGATCGCAATCCGCTCCCCGCGCCGCACCTCCAGGTCGATCCCATCGAGCACCCTGACTGCATCGACCCCCTCGCGAAAATGCTTCGAAAGCCCCGAGCAGGCCACCACGGAAGCCTGTTCTCCGGTCCTGTCCATGGCCTCACTCATAACGCAGCGCCTCCGCCGGATTGACCCGCGAGGCCCGCCAGCTCGGGTACAGCGCGGCCAGCAACGTGAGCACGAAGGAGACCGAGACGATGGTCACCACATCCGCGCCGAGCACTTTCGAGGGCAATTCGTTGATGTAATAGATTTCCTTGTTCCACAGGGTTGCGCCGGTCAGCGCCTCCAGCGCAGGGATCACGACGTCGAGATTGTTCGCGATCGCCAGCCCTCCGATCACCCCCGCCCCAAGCCCCACCAGGCCGATGATCGAACCCTGTAGCACGAAGATCGCCATGATCGAACCCGGGCTCGCACCGAGGGTGCGCAGGATGGCGATGTCGGCGTACTTCTCCTGCACCGCCATCACCAGCGTGGACACGATGTTGAAGGCCGCCACCGCCACGATCAGAAACAGGATCAGCGTCATCATCGTTTTCTCCAGCGCCACGGCACGGAAGAAGTTGGCATGGCTGCGCGTCCAGTCGGACACGATGAGCCCCGGCTCGGTGATGCTCAGCGCCAGTTCGCGTGCCACGCGCGGGGCGGCAAACAGATCGTCGAGCTTGAGGCGCACCCCGCTCACGGCGTCGCCGAGCCGGTACAGGGCCTGGGCGTCGGCCATATGCACCAGGGCCAGCCCCGAGTCGTACTCGTACATGCCAGCTTCAAAGATGCCCACCACCTCGAACTGCTTCACACGCGGCAGCACCGCGGCGGGGGTCACCAGTCCCTGGGGCGCGATCAGTGTGATCTTGTCGCCGAGCCGCGCGCGCAGCGCAAACGCCAGATCCCGCCCCAGCACGATTCCGAAGCGCCCGGGCTGCAGCGCGTCGAAGCTACCCACCTGCATGTAGCGGGCGAAGTCGGCCACCTTGTCCTCCTCGGCCGGAATCACGCCGCGCACAATGGTGCCACGCACGCCCTCGTCGAACGAAAGCATGCCCTGCTCCTGCACATAGGGTGCGGCGGCCAGCACCGAGGGGTGACGCATCGAGTCGTCGGCAACCTGTTGCCAGCGCAGCAAGCCACCCTCCGGGCTGTGCACCTGGACATGCGAGGCCACACCCAGGATGCGCGTGCGCAGTTCCTCCTGAAAGCCGTTCATCACCGATAGCACCACAATCAGCGCGGCGACTCCCAGCGCAATGCCGAACATCGACACAAGGGAGATGAACGAGATGAAGCGGTTGCGTCCCTGCGCCCGCTTGCGCGAGCGCGTGTAGCGCAGGCCGACGAGGAATTCGTAGCGCATCGGAGTGTTCGGGTCCCGGTTCCACATGGCAAGGGCCCGAATTGTGCACGGCCAGGCCCGCACTGGCGAGCCCGAAAGGCATGTGAATGTAAGCATCGTCACGATCCCTCCTCTATAGTTCGAGGAGGCGACTGGCTCCTCGGTGGGAATCGTGGGAAACTGCAGACGTGCAATCGCGGGTGAATGCCCATGAGCGTGGCGACCCCAAAGCCAGCCTCATTCCAGACTGGCTTTACCCTGCTGGACCGCAAGTCGGTTGCCTGGGCGGCGCTAGGCCTTGCGCTCGCGGTGACGCTGGTGACGTGGCGTCATTTCGACCTGCAGTTCGAAAGCCGCACCCAGGAGCGCTTTCGGCTGCGCGCCGAAATCGAGCACGGGCTGCTGCTATCGAAGCTCGAGGCCTATGAGCAGGTGCTGCGCGGGGTCGCCGGATTGTTCGCGGGGAGCGAACGCGTGGACCGCCGGGAGTGGAATGCCTATATCGAAACCCTCGCCCTGGAGCGCTTTCTACCAGGCGTGCAGTCGATCGGCTACGCCCCGGTGTTCGGCGCAGGCGAGCGCGCAGCGGTCGAGCGAGCGGTGCGCGCGGAAGGCTTCCCCGGCTTTCGCGTCCATCCGGAAACCGGGAACGACACGCAGAGCAGCATCGTGTTCATCTCACCGCTCGACGCAGTGAATGCCCCCGCCTTCGGCTACGACATGCTCACCGAGCCCAAGCGCAGGGCTGCAATGGAGGCAGCCCGCGACAGTGGCACCACGGCGCTGAGCGAAGCGGTGACACTGATCCAGAGCGCCCCGGAGCGGCCCATGCCGGGGTTCCTGGTCTATCTCCCCGTCTACACCGCCCATGCGGACGCAGCGGCGGAGCCCTCGCCGCAAAGCAAGCTGCAGGGCTACGTCTTCGGCGCATTTCACACGCAGAGGATCATGGAGCGTGTGTTCGGCGTATCTCCCGGCGCGATGGGCGTGGAGCTCTTCGACGGCAGCGTTGGCGAGCACCAGCGGATGTTCTCGAACGCGCCGGACGGGCATGCCTCGGCATTCAGCACCACGCTGCCGGTCGAGTTCGGCGGGCGCACCTGGGTCGCACGCTTCAGCAGCACAAGGCACTTCGAGACCCTGGCGGTCAACCGCACGCCTGCACTCGTGCTCGTGGGCGGCCTCGCCCTTGACCTGCTGCTGTTCGCGATGCTTTACATCAATGCGCATCACCGCCAGCGCATGTCCACCGCCGCAACGCGGCTCGCCGACAGTCGCGAGCAGTTCCGCACCCTGGTGGAAAACGTGCCGGGTGTGGTGTTCCGCTCCGAGCTCCGAGCCCCGTGGCGCTTCATTCACGTCAGCCAGCGCATCGAAGCCCTCACGGGAGCAGACGCACTGCGTTTCATGAACGGAGAGCTCACCTTTGGCAACTTCATGGCCGAGGATGACATCCCGCACGTGTCCACGCGGATCGAGCAGGCGATCGCCACACGCAGCCCATACGAAGTCGAATACCGCATCATCGACCGCAGCGGGCGGCAGCGCTGGGTCAGTGAGCGCGGGCAGGCGCATGTCGATGCCACGGGGCAGGCGCAATGGCTGGACGGCGTGATCGTGGACATCACCGAACAGCGCGCTGCAATCGAAGCCGTGCGCAACCTGGCCTTCGTGGACACGCTGACGCAGTTGCCCAACCGCCGCTTCCTGCTCGACCGCCTGCGCCAGGGCATTGCCAACAGTCGCCGCAGCGGACGTCATGGCGCCCTGCTCTTCGTCGATCTGGATCACTTCAAGATGGTCAACGACATGCACGGCCACGATGCGGGTGACCAGCTCCTGTGTGAAGTCGGCACGCGGCTGCGGCAAAGCGTCCGCGAAGGCGACACCGTTGCCCGGCTGGGCGGGGACGAGTTCGTGGTGATGCTCGAAGACCTGGGCGACACCAGCGCGGAAGCCAGCGAAAAGGCCCAACATATCGCCGAGAACGTCCTCGCAGCGCTCAACCGCCCCTTCATTCTCGACGGCAAGGCCTGCCACAACACGCCAAGCATCGGAATCAGCGGCTTCAGCGGTGCGGACGAGCGCGCAGAAGACCTGTTGCGCCGTGCGGACGAGGCGATGTATCGCGCCAAGGCCGGCGGGCGCAACCGCTTCGCGACCACGCCACAGGCGATCGCGTAGGCGTCAGGCGCGGCCGCGGCGCGGCCTCCCGACCTGCGGGGGGTTTCCGGCTGTGGGCTTGGATCCGCTCTTGGGTGCGCTCCCGGGCACACTGCTCAGCGCCTTCTTGCGGGCACAGCGCCCGCCTTTCTCCTTGCGCGCATCGGCCGCAACCGCTCCGGCAGGCTGGTGGCGCGGAACGAGGCAGTGCGGGCCGTTGCCGATCAGGTCCGCGCGCCCCATCTGCATCAGCCCCTCGCGCAGGATCGGCCAGTTTTCCGGATCGTGCCAGCGCAGGAAGGCCTTGTGCAGCTTGCGGATCTTCCCAGCACGAGCCGTTTCCACAACCTCGGAATCGGCCGAAACCTTCTTCAGCGGGTTCTTGCGCGCGTGGTACATCGTGGTCGCCAGCGCCATTGGCGTGGGCAGGAAAGTCTGCACCTGATCGAGGCGGAAGTTGTTCTTCTTCAACCACAGCGCCAGGTTCAGCATGTCCTCGTCGGTCGTGCCCGGATGCGCAGCGATGAAGTACGGCACCAGATGCTGCTTCTTTCCCGCCTGCGCCGAGAACTTCTCGAACATCCGGCGGAATTCCTCATACGCGCCGATGCCCGGCTTCATCATCTTGGAGAGCGTGTTCTCCTCAGTGTGTTCGGGCGCGATCTTGAGCAGGCCACTGACATGGTGGGTGACGAGCTCCTTCACGTACTCCGGCGAGCGTACCGCAAGGTCGTAACGCAGCCCCGAGCCGATGGTGATGCGCTTGACGCCCGGCACCGCGCGCGCCTTGCGGTAGAGCTCGACCAGCGAGGAATGGTCGGTGTTGAGGTTCTCGCAAATGCCCGGATACACGCAGGACAGGCGCCGGCAGTTCTCCTCGATCGCCTTGCTCTTGCAGGCCATGCGGTACATGTTGGCGGTCGGCCCGCCGAGGTCGGTGATGTGGCCCTTGAAGTCGGGCGACTTGTCGCGGATCTCCTCGATCTCGTGGAGGATCGATTCGTGCGAGCGGCTCTGGATGATGCGCCCCTCGTGCTCGGTGATCGAACAGAAGGTGCAGCCGCCGAAACAGCCGCGCATGATGTTGATCGAGAACTTGATCATGTCCCAGGCCGGGATGCGCGCACCGCCATAGCTCGGGTGCGGCGCACGCGCGAAGGGCCGGTCATACACGAAGTCCATCTCGGGCGTGGTCAGCGGCACGGGCGGCGGGTTGATCCACACGTCGCGCGCACCGGGGCCTTCACCATGGCACTGCACCATCGCACGCGCGTTGCCCGGATTGGATTCGAGATGGAACACGCGCGAAGCGTGGGCGTACATCACCAAGTCGTCCTTCACCTGCTCGTAGGATGGCAGCCGGATCACCGTGCGCGCGCGGTCGGCGCGGCGCGCGGCCACCCTTTCGGCCGCCGGCACGATGCGCACCGGCTGCGCACCGTCGGCGGCGGTCCTGGGCGCAGCAGCCGTCGGCTCCATCGCATAAGGGTCGGGATGCGTGTCGATGCGGCCGGGCTTGTCGAGCGCGAGCGAATCGATCTCGTGCCAGTCCTCTGACGGCCGCCAGCCCGGCTTGACCATGAAGGCTGTACCGCGCAGGTCGCGAATGGACTCGATCGGCTCGCCTGCCGCCAGGCGGTGGGTCAGCGCCACCAGCGCGCGCTCGGCGTTGCCGAACAGCAGGATGTCTGCCTTCGAATCGGGCAGCACCGAGCGCCGCACCTTGTCCGACCAGTAGTCGTAATGCGCGATGCGGCGCAGGCTGGCTTCGATGCTGCCGATGACGATGGGCGTGCCCGGAAACGCTTCCCGCGCGCGCTGCGCATATACGGTCACCGCGCGATCGGGCCGCCTGCCCGCCTCGGCGTTGGGCGTGTAGGCATCCTCGGAGCGGATCTTGCGGTCCGAGGTGTAGCGATTGACCAGCGAATCCATGTTGCCGGCGGTGATGCCGAAATACAGACGCGGCTTGCCCAGTGCGCGGAAAGGCTCGGCCGAATGCCAGTCCGGCTGACTGAGGATGCCGACACGGAATCCGTGCGCCTCCAGCAGACGCCCCACCAGCGCCATGCCGAAGCTGGGATGGTCAATGTAGGCGTCGCCGGTCACCAGGATGACGTCGCACTGGTCCCAACCGAGCGCGTCCATCTCCTTGCGCGACATGGGCAGGAAGGGCGCCGCGCGGCGGCCCGCGACTGCACCGTCGACGATGCTGGAACCCTCTGATTCGACAACGGAAAGCGCGGCGCGGGAAGCAGGGTGTGATCGCATGATGGGCGCCATTGTATAGGGCGTAACGAGCCGGTGCGCCACCGTTACGCCCCTGCCCGCCGGGTACTGCCTGTCACACTCGTCCCGGACCACGATCCGGTGTCCACCCGGGCGCGGGCGGGCACAACCGACCTGGCCCACCGGACGAGCCGAACGCCAGCTTTTCGATTCTGCAACGTAGAACTACCGACCCTGAAGAGACACTCACTGTCTCGTTGGTACTGCGGCTGGTTTCTGAGCGGAGCTGCCGTTGAACGTGGAGAGTGACCGCGAACTGCTCAACTGAAGCGGCTGGTGGCCTGATGTATGAAGTCGGGCAGCAATGCGCCGGTCACCTGTCATTTGTCCCTGAGGCGACGGCGAAGGGCAGCTTCTTCATCCTGCGAACTGACACTAGTCAGGACGCTGCGCGACCCGTGCTGGTGTCGACTTCCAGCCCCCAGTCACCGTGCAGGTACCAGTCCTCCCCGAGCATCTCGGCAGGATGCATCGTTCGACCAGAACCGTTTCCACAGCCGAGCGCATCGGTCGCGCAATACTTGTCGCACCCCCAGCAGATACGTTCGGGATGCTTTGGATTCAAGGGAAAAGGTTTGCGCATGTCATGCTCTCCTTCGGATGTTGAGAGGTTTGCGCTGGTGTGCCTCGCTGCCGTGCCTTTTGGGCCGACGCGGAATCCGCGCAAAAGATGAACAGCGACACTTTACATCGTAACGTGATATAAAAGGACATCTTCAGCTCTCCGCGCTCCAGATTGATCATGTTTCCCCTTCAGCTGCCGCCAATGCTCTGGTCCTCTGATGCTGCTTGGGACGAAATCTCCCGCTGTCCGCCGTCGTTGATCGCGACCGCCTTCGGGTTGGCGCTTCCGGCAGCAATGGTGCCCCCCGCCATACTGTTGCACGCCACGGATCTCGGCTCTGCGCACTACTTGCCTGCGCTTTCAGCCTCGGGTTGGCAGTTCGTCGAGTTGGCGCTGTTTGCCGCACAACTGGTGGGTTTCCTGATGGTTCTGTCGTTGGTCAGGGCGGTTGCAGGGACACGTGGCGCAAAAGCGAGCAGGCGCGATGCATTCATGCTTACGACGGTGTCCCTGTTGCCACTTTGGCTGTCGTCCTTGGCGCTCATCCAGGACGAGATCCTTCCCGTCCTGGCGATCCCCATACTGGCAATCGGTGCCTCAGTCGCACTGCTGAAGAGGGGGGTGCGCTGCGTGCTGGGAATCCGAGAAGACATCGTTGCACTCGAGCTTAGCCTCGTCGCAATTCAAGGGGGAGTCCTGGCTTGGGCTGCAACGATGGTCGTGCTTCTGATTCCCGGCCTTCCTGCGCAGTAGCTGCTGCGTTTGCTGACGCAGTTCAGCGGCCCCTCGCGCGGCTACTTCACCACCCGCGTCCATTTGCAGAAGGCGCGCGGGCCTGGCAGCGGCCGGCACTGGGTCAACCTTTGGTCTATGGTTCGAACAAGAGCCATTCCGCCGCCACTGGCGGAGGCTCGAACTGCTCGGGAGCCCATATGGAAAGGCATTCTCGTCGCTTGCCGGTATTCCTGAATCTGGCGCAGATCCGCTTTCCGATCAGTGCGATCGCGTCGATCGCGCACCGGGTGGCAGGGGTGCTGCTGTTCATTGCCCTGCCCGTCGTTGCCCTGATGCTCGACGCCTCGCTGCGCACCGAGGCGGGTTTCACGGCGGTCTCCGATCTGTTTTCGTCGCCCTTGTGGGTCGTTACCGGAGCCGTGCTGTTGTGGGCGCTTGTGCATCACGTGCTGGCTGGGGTCCGCCACCTGCTGATGGACGTCGGCGTGGGCAGCGAGCTTGTGCGAGCACGAGCCAGTGCGCGCCTGGTTCTAGTCGCCGCCCCCGCGCTCGCCCTGCTCATTCTCGTCTGGGGGCTGACATGAGGCTGTTCGACGGTCAGCGGGCATGGGTGGTGCAGCGCATCAGCGCCTTGCTGCTGCTGGTGCTGATCCTGTTCGGCGTGCTTGCGCTGCCTTTTGCGCCGCCGCTCGATTTCGGCGTGTGGCGCGCCTTCGCCGGCGGCGTGCTGGGCGGGCCGCTGATCGCGCTGCTGTTCGGCGCCTTGTGCGTGCATGCCTGGGTCGGCATGCGCGACATCGTGCTCGACTACATCCAGCCGCGCGGACTGCGGCTGGCGGTGCTGAGCCTGATCGCGGTCGTGCTGCTAGGCGTGCTGGTGCGCGTGCTGCTGAGCCTGGCCACGGTGGCGCTGGCCGCCTGAGCGGCGAAGGGACGGACATGAAACTGAGCATCTATCGCTACGACCCGGAGACGGGCGATCCGCCGCGAATGCAGACCTACGACGTGCAGCCGGAGGCGGGTGACAAGAAGCTGCTCGACCTGCTGATGCGGCTTCGCGTCCAGGACGACAGCCTGTCGTTCCGGCGCTCGTGCCGCGAGGGCGTGTGCGGTTCGGACGCGATGAACATCAACGGCCGCAACGGCCTCGCCTGCCTCACCGCGCTCGACGGGCTGAAGGAGCCGATCGTGCTGCGGCCACTGCCGGGCTTCCCGGTGATCCGCGACCTAATCGTGGACATGACGCAGTTCTTCGCCCACTACCACTCGATCAAGCCCTGGCTGATCAACGACCAGCCCCTGCCCGAGCGCGAACGGCTGCAGAGCCCGACCGAGCGCGAGCACCTGGACGGGCTGTACGAATGCATCCTGTGCGCCTGCTGCAGTGCGTTCTGCCCGTCCTACTGGTGGAATCCGGACAAGTTCATCGGGCCTTCGGGCCTGCTGCAGGCCTACCGCTTCATTGCCGACAGCCGCGACACTGCGACCGCCGAGCGTCTCGACTTCCTCGACGACGTCTATCGCCTCTACCGCTGCCGGACGATCATGAACTGCACCGAGGTCTGCCCGAAAGGCCTGAGCCCCTCGCACGCGATCGAGCGCATCCGCCTGGCGCTGCTGCGGCGTTCATCCTGAAACACCGCGCCCTGCTGCGTTCCCTTCACTGCGCGCGCAAACGAAAGTGGGCGCTGCAGCCTTCGAGTTCGAGCAGGTGAGGCAGCAACTCGGAGTGCTGGTGTACGTGGAACACGAAGCGCGGCACGTCCCGCCCGGTCGCCTGGGCCATGAAGGGTTCGCCCCAGAAGCTGAGGAGGGCCTCGCAACCGCCGCCGTGCTGGCTGTCCGCGAGGATGAAGGAGAGCGTGCGCTCCAGCTTGCACCAGCGTGGCGGGCGAACGCGCGCATGACCGGCGCAAGCGGCGATCTGGGGCGCGATCGTGCTGTCCCACAGCTCGCGCTGGCTTTCATCGAGCACGAACTGGATCGACCCGATGGCCGGGTTGTCGATGGCCGGCCGCAGGAGGGCATCGAAAAGCGGGGGGGTGCGGTACATCGACAGGCACACGTTGAACCAGATCGAGTCTCCGCTCATCGCAAGCAGGAACCGGTGATACGCCGTCTGCAACTGGCGCGGCCCGATCAGGGCCAAGCCCGGACGCTCGAGTGTGGCCTGCAGGCTGTCGACCGTATGCCCCATGCGCTCGACCTGCTCGGCGGTCAGCTCGTTGTTGCGGCTGTGGCGCATGAAATTGATGAACAGCAGGCCCACGAGCGCCAGCAGGATCGGAAGCACGACCGTCTCATCGACGATGTGCAGCAGGTGCAGAACGATGGCCACGAAGGCGGCGGCGATGCCGGCGATCGCATCCCACTCCCAGCTCATGGCCTGACGGATCTTCATCGCTTGCCCTCCGCTGTTTTTTCAACATAGCACAGCACCCCGAAATGGCTCGGCAGCGGCCTTGGGGGACGCGGTTCAGTGCGAAGCGTGAAGCGCTTCAATCCGGCCGGCGCCCCGCGCGAAACTGCTGTGGGCAATCCGCCTGCGCTAGCGTTCTTTCGCCCGAGCGACCTAGCGCGGGATCGTGACCGGCAAGGGCTGACGCCCGGGCGGTTCCAGCCCGAGCACCGCGTGCAGTCGTGCGTCGCTGCCGACGAGGTCGGCAAGCGAAACACGGTCGAGCGCGGCCAGGAAGGCCTGCAGGGCGCCGTCCAGCGCGCCCTTGAGCCGGCAGGCCGGATCCAGCAGGCAGTGCGATTGCGTTCCTGAGCACTCGACCAGTTCGAGGCTGGGTTCCACCTGACGAACCACGTCACCTACACCGATCTCGGCCGTGGCACGCGCCAGCTTCAGGCCTCCGCCCTTGCCGCGCGCGCCATCGACGAAGCCCTTCGCCACCAGTTCGGTGACGATCTTCATCAAGTGGCTGCGCGAGATGTCGAAGCGCTCGGCCACTTCCTTGATGGTGACGCGCCGCTCGGGGCATGCCCCGAGGTACATGAGGACCCGAAGCGCGTAATCGGTGTGCTGTGTGATGTTCATCGCAGGGTACGCAGCTGAGTAGTTGTCGACCGCATGCTAACAATAATAGATTCATATAAGTTGACTCTTTTGAAGAGGAGTTTTAAATTCCTCTTCAAGGAGTCATCACAGGGATCCGCCATGAAGCGCCACACCCGCCTCGCCCAATTGTCCCGTGAGCATCACACCGCGCTGCGTCTCGGCAGGGATCTGCTCGCCGGCGGCGCCCAGGCCGAACTCGGCACCGAACTTCCCCGCATCGAAGCCCATTTCGTCGAGGAAGAGCGCGACCTGCTGCCGCTGCTCGAGACCGATCGCCACTGCGCGCTCGCCGAACGGCTGCGGGCGGAGCACGCACAACTCAGGCACCTTTTCGCGGCGGCACTGAACGGCAGGGACGAAGCGCAGGCCGGGCAGGCACTGATCGATCACGTGCGCTTCGAGGAGCGGGAGCTCTTTCCGGTGCTCGAGGCCCTGTTCGCGGAGACACTGCCATGACCCACGTCGTCACCGAGGCGTGCATCCGCTGCAAATACACGGACTGCGTGAGCATGTGTCCCGTCGATGCCTTCCGTGAAGGCCCGAACTTCCTGGTGATCGATCCGGAGGAGTGCATCGACTGCACCTTGTGCGTGGCCGAATGCCCGGTGAATGCGATCGTGCCTGAGGATGAGCTCACCGATGCGCAGCGTGAATACCTCGCGCTCAATGCCACGCTGGCGAAGGCGTGGCCTCGCATCGTCGAGGCGCATCCGGCGCTTCCCGGTGCAGACGAGTGGGCGAAGGTGGGCGAAAAGCGGGCGTGGCTCGAAGCCTCGAGAACGAGTCACACAAGCGTTGCTTCGCCGGCCATCCGGCCAGGGCCGATACCAACAGTCCGATGAAGTAGAGGCCTGCAAGTCGCTGGGACTAAGTGCCATGCGGCCGCAGCAGGGCACATTGCTGCCGCTCACCTCAGTACAACCTGACTGGCAGGTCAGGCTGATGAGTACGTCTTGAGTATCCGGCAGGTTTCAGAGCGGCGCTCCCGCTCGAGTGCCCTTGGAGCAAAGAGGCTAACTGGCAGTTCTTGGCCGGAAGTCGCTATTGAAAAGGCAAAGTCTTATAGCTGCCGTTGATCGTCAGTCGGGCCAAACAGCGAGCCCTGGGTCAGGCCGAGCAGCGCCCCCGATCAACGAGCCCCCTTTACCACAACCGCGCATCAGGCCTGTATTCGATCCGACGCGTCTTCACCCGCCCCGCATCCGGGTGCGCCGGGTTGAGAAGGTAATTCCACCCCACCGGCACCACCACCGATGGCACACGCAGCAGCAAGGCGCTGCCACGCGCCAGCCAGTCGTCGCCAAGGTGCTGCGACACCGCGCAGCCCACCGACCAGTCGACGTTGTCCGCATCCCAGCCTTCAGGGAGCACGACCGTCTCGGCTGCTGCCACGACCGCAGCGGGCAGCATCGCCTCGACCGCGACCAGATCCCGTGGCGGGCGTAGCGGGGTATGCACGCGCTTCTCGAGTTGCGCCAGGGCCAGGCTGTCCGCCAGGTAGATGACCGGCCTGCCCACGCTGTTCCAGCGACCGCCGACGGCCGCCGCACCGTTGCCTGCACACGAGAAATCCTCCGCGACGCACAAGCGCACCCCGGTTTCGAGATCGACCCAATCCTGCGCCAGCCGCCACAAGGTGGCCCTGCGCGCAGCCATCAGGCAGCGGTGCCGGCCATGATGCGACGCAGGGCGTTCATCACGGCCTGGTGGCCCGGCGTGGTGGCGAGCAGTTCGATGGGGATCGCGCCGCCGAGCACCGGGATCGGCGCAGCCAGCCATTCGCGGGCCGCCGCCTCATCACCGAACACGCGCGCAGCGGCGCGTTCGACATCGATCAGCCGGGCGACGCGATCGGAGTCATCCTGCGACAGGGGCTTGCCCTCGCGCACACGGCGATCGTAGGTGGCCGGCGCCACACCCAGCAGCTGCGCGAGGCTGCGTCCGCTGCGGCCGAAACGGTGGGCGAACGCGTCCAGCGAACCCGTATCAAACCCCTCGCGCACCATGTGATCGCGCTCGAGGGCCGATGCTGCGTGCAGGTAGTGCTCGATGCTCGCGCCGCCAAGGACGCGCCCTGCGACGTAGGCGGCAGTGGGTTCGCGGGCGGTGGAAGGCGTCGTCTTCATGCTGGCCCCATGCAATCATGTGATTCTTTCATGTGCATCAATTGAAGGCTTTGCGCCGGCTTCTGTCAACTCGCACCCAACAGGCTCATCCGGGGCCGCTGCCCACCACGGGCGCGGGCTGGCGCGCGGCAGATGCCCCCTTGCACATGCTAGACTCGTGCCGCTCCCCATGATGCGCTTTCGATGCAGATCCAGCTCCTGATCCCCGGCCTGCTGTGGCCTACCGCAACCCTGCTCGGCCCCGCTTCCGGGCTGACGCTCGATGGGCTCGCCACCCTGCTCGGCCGCGGGTCGCGCTCAGTGCGCGATTTCGAGCCCTACGATGGTCAACGGGCAGGGCTGTTCGGCTTGCACGGCGCGCCACTTCCCCTGGCTGCACTCAGGCGCCTCGGCGAAACGAGCGCGCAACCCCCGGACGAAGACAGCCACTGGCTATGCGCAGACCCGGTCAACCTCTCCTTCGCCCGCGAGCACCTGCTGCTGCAGGGTTTCGACGACGGCCAGCTGGCGGCGGAGGAAGCCGCCGAACTGGTCGCTGCGCTCAATGAAATCTTCGCCGACCTCGGGGCGTTCGAGGCCTGCACCCCGACACGCTGGTATCTTCGGTTGCCGAAGGCCACGAACGTCACGCTGTACCCCCTGGACGACGTCGTCGGCCGACCGGTGAAGCACTTCCTCCCCGAGGGCGAGGACGCTCGGCTGTGGCAGCGCACGATGAACGAAGCGCAGATCGTGCTGCACAATCACGCGCGCAGCCGGGCACGCGAGGAATCCGGCCAGCGGCCCGTCAACAGCGTGTGGCTATGGGGCGCGGGGGAACTCGAGCCCATGCCGCGGGCGCCGGCGGCCCTGGTACAGGCCACCGACCCGCTCAGCATCGGGCTCGCACGTGCCGGCCGATGTCCGGTCGCCACGCCCGACCTTGCTTCTGCGTTGAAGCAGGACACGCTGGTCGTGCTGGACGACCTGCACCGGCCCGCGCAGGTGCTCGATCTCGACGCCTGGCGTCGTGGCCTCCAGGCACTCGAACGCGACTGGTTCGCCCCGCTTGCCGACGCGCTGCGGCGCGGCCAGCTCGACACCCTGTGCATCACCGCACCAGGCGACCGCGGCACGCTGGTGGTCAAGAACCGCGGCAGCGACCGCTGGAAGTTCTGGCGCAAACCCTATGCTTTCGAGGCGCTGCTGAAGTCGATTGCCCCGGCACCGCTGACGACTTCCGAGCCGCCCTCGCCCCCGAATACAAATTCCGACCGATGACCCGCATCCAGTCCCGCCCCGTATCGCAGCAAGCCTTCGCCCGCCTCGCGGACGCCGGCCTGCACCCGCTGCTCGCCCGCCTGTACGCCGCGCGCGGCATCGCTCGCGCCGACGAGCTCGACACCCGCCTCAAGAACCTGCTGCCACCCGAAGCGCTGACCGGGACGCAGGAAGCCGCCGTGTTGCTCGCCGACGCCATCGAGGCCGGCGCGCGCATGGTGATCGTCGCAGACTATGACTGCGACGGCGCCACCGCCTGCGCGGTGGGCATGCGCGCGCTGCGCGCCTTCGGCGCCGACGTACATTACCTGGTGCCCGACCGCGTCACCTTGGGCTACGGCCTCACCCCCGCCATGGTCGAGATCGCCGCGCGGCTCGAGCCCGACGTGCTGATCACGGTCGACAACGGCATCGCCAGCGTCGAGGGCATCGCCGCGGCACGTGCGCACGGCATGGCGACCGTGATCACCGACCACCACCTGCCCGGCGATGTATTGCCCGAGGCCGACGTGATCGTGAACCCTAACCAGCCCGGCTGCGATTTCCCGAGCAAGGCGCTGGCTGGCGTCGGCGCGATGTTCTACACGATGCTCGCGCTGCGCGCCGAACTGCGCGAGCGCGGCGCCTTTGCCGGCGGCACGGAGCCCAACCTCGCCGACCTGCTCGACCTGGTGGCGCTCGGTACCGTGGCCGACGTGGTCAAGCTCGACCGCAACAACCGCATCCTGGTGGCACAGGGTCTTGCGCGCATGCGCGCCGGCCGCATGCAGGCCGGTATCCGCGCGCTTTTCGCCCTTGCCGGACGCGATCCGGCACGCGCCAGCACAATGGATCTCGGCTTCATGATCGGCCCACGGCTGAACGCCGCCGGGCGGCTATCCGACATGAGCCTCGGCATCGAGTGCCTGATCACCGACGACGCCGGGCGCGCGATGAACATCGCCCAGGAACTCGACAAGCTCAACCGCGAACGCCGCAGCATCGAAGCCGGCATGCAGGAAGAAGCGCTCGCGCGCCTGGCCGGGATCAATGGGGAAGTAAGCGCCGGCAACCGCGCCACCGTGGCGTTGTTCGAGCCCGACTGGCACCAGGGCGTGATCGGCATCGTCGCCGGCCGCATCAAGGAAAAGCTGCACCGCCCCACCATTGCCTTCGCCCGTGCCAACGACGGCGAGCTCAAGGGCTCCGGGCGCTCGATCCCCGGCCTGCACCTGCGCGACGCGCTCGATCTCGTCACCAAGCGCCAGCCCGACCTCATCGTGCGCTTCGGCGGCCACGCCATGGCGGCCGGACTCACCATCCGCGAATCGGAACTCGCGCGCTTCGACGCAGCCTTTGAGGAGGTGGTAAGCGAGTTGCTCGAGCCCGCCCAACTCGAGCGACGCATCGACACGGACGGCAGCCTGGAGTCGGGCTACTTTGCGCTCGACGCCGTGCGCATGCTCGACAACGAGATCTGGGGCCAGGGCTTTCCCGCGCCGGTGTTCGACGACGTGTTCCGCGTCGAGCGCCAGCGCCTGCTCAAGGACAAGCACCTCAAGCTCGAGCTCTCGCGCGGGGGCAGCCGCTACGAGGCCATCCAGTTCAACCACGCCGAAGGTGCTGCCGCACAGATCCACGCCGCCTACCGGCTGGGCATCAACGAATACCAGGGGGTGTCGAGCGTGCAGTTGATGGTAGAGCACTTCGAGGCAGCCTGATCCGGGCACCCGCCCGGGCGAAACCCGCGCGATCGCACACACGGACGTGCGACTTCGTATGGCGCAAGGTCGCTGGCAAGTCCGCCCGCACCGCGCTGCACTGCGATGGCCGCCGGCGAAACGATGCCGCACGAAACGATGCCACACACGCCCATCGACTCATGGCCGGTATAATGCGCGGTTTTCCAGATTCAGCCGGAGCCGCAGCCATGGAAGCCGAACGCCAGAACGCCATCGCCGAAAAACTCGCCGACCTCGCCGCCCGCGGTCGCGAACTACGGAGGTATCTTTGACTACGATGTGAAAGCATCGAAGCTCGAAGAGGTTAACCGCGCACTGGAAGACCCGGCGGTCTGGAACAACGCCGAACGTGCCCAGGAGCTTGGCAAGGAAAAGCGCCAGCTCGAAGACGTGGTGCTGACGCTGCAGCAGATCGACGCGCAGTCGCGCGACCTCAAGGATCTCTACGAGCTCGCCGAGGCCGAGGACGACGACGACACCTTCGAGGCGGTCGAAGCCGACCTCGTCGAGTTGCAGGAGGCGATCGAGAAGCTCGAGTTCCGCCGCATGTTCAGCAACCCAATGGACCCGAACAACTGCTTCATCGAGATCCAGGCCGGCGCCGGCGGTACCGAGGCGCAGGACTGGGCGGGCATGCTCGAGCGCATGTACCTGCGCTACGGCGAAAAGAAGGGCTTCACCGTCGAGCTGATGGAAGAGACCGAGGGCGAGGTCGCCGGCATCAAGAACTGCACGATCAAGTTCTCCGGCGAATACGCCTACGGCTTCCTGCGCACCGAGACCGGCATCCACCGCCTGGTGCGCAAGTCGCCGTTCGACTCCAACGCGCGCCGCCACACCAGCTTCACCTCGGTGTTCGTGTTCCCCGAGGTCGACGACTCGATCGAGATCGAGATCAACCCCGCCGACCTGCGCATCGACACCTACCGCGCCTCGGGTGCGGGCGGCCAGCACATCAACAAGACCGACTCCGCGGTGCGCATCACCCACGAGCCCACCGGCATTGTCGTGCAGTGCCAGAACGACCGCTCGCAGCACAAGAACAAGGCCGAGGCCATGTCGATGCTGAAGGCGCGCCTGTACGAGGCCGAACTGCGCAAGCGCCAGTCCGAGCAGCAGAAGCTGGAAGACTCGAAGAGCGACATCGGCTGGGGCCACCAGATCCGCAGCTACGTGCTGGACCAGTCCCGTATCAAGGATCTGCGCACCAACTACGAGGTCGGCAACACCCAGGCCATTCTGGACGGTGACCTGGACGACTTCATTGCGGCGAGCCTGAAGCAAGGCGTCTAAGGTTTGACTGACCCTTTCCTGTCCGACTTCCTCGCCGCAGGCGTCGACGCCGACGAAGTGCCCGAGCTCGCGGCGCTGGCCTCGGCCCGTCCGCTGCTCGACGCCTTCATCACGCTCTTCCGCGGCACCGAGCCCGAGGTGCTGATGCGCCTGCTGGTGCTGCGCGAGATCGGGCGCGAAGCGGACTCGCCGCGCTGGGCGCCCGAGGCCTTGCGCGCGCGCTTCACCTACCTCGACCCGGTCAAGCTCGAGACGGTGCTGAAGCGCCTGCGCGACAACGCCCTGCTCGCGATCGGCGAGGACGGCCACTACGCGCTGTCCGACATCGGCCGCAATGCGGTGGCGGCGATCGCCATGCTGCTGCGCTTCGGCGAGGAAGAAGACGCCGAGCTCGGCTTCCTCACCGCCCAGCTCGCCGGCCTGCAGGCCGTGGGCGGCGTCACGGCCGAATCCCTCGGCCATCTGCTGTCCAAGCTCAACGACCTCACCTGGCACTTCGAGGAGGCGATCGCCTCGGGCTCCGAGTTCCGCATCCTCGATGCACGTCGCCGGCTGTCGGCCAACGGGCGCTGGCTGGAGCGCGGCACCGAGCTGCTCAACAAGCTGCTTGCCGACCCCGAGGTCGACTTCGACATCGCCCGCGTTGCCCAACGCATCGGTCTGGCGCAGTCACGTCTCGCACGCGCAGACGCCTCTTTCCAGCGCGCGCTCAACAAGATCGAGTCGCAGCGGGTAACGCTGGGCGCCTCGGGAATCTCGTCCTCGGACGTCTCCGCCTGGCTTCGCAGCCTCGATGCGGATGCGCTCGCAGGGCTCGCGTTCGACGCGTTCGCCGCGGTGCCCGAGCTCGCACTGCTGGCCGGTGGTCACGAATTGCTCGACCGTGCCGAAAGCCAGCTCGACGGCAATGCGGTGACCGCCGCGATCGACGCGCGCCTGCCGCCGCCCGACGACACCTCGGGCGAGGTCGCGCCACACACCGAAGACCTGCGCCTGCTGGAGCATTTCACCCACCGTCTCGAAGGCCTGCCGGCGCCGCAGCCACTCCAGCGCGTGATCGCCGGCGGCGGCTTCGCGCCGGCAAGCTACCGTCTGTCGCTGCTCGCCCTGCTTGCGGATGGCGCCCGTACCGGTCCCGAGGGCGGCTCGGAGGATGGCCCAGTGAGCAGCTTCATGCGCCTGCCGCTGGAGGTCGAGTTTGGTGACACGCTCACCGCCGTCGGCGAAGACGAGATCGCCGCGATCACGCTCGGCGAAGTGCGCCCACGCAACACCGCCACGGCCTGAGCCGCCAGGACTGCCCATGGAACACGAACTCAAGACGCTCACCGCCCGGCTGCTCGCGCAGCGCTGGCTGCCGCGCAGCGACAAGCAGGTGCGCCGCGCGCTGGTAGACGAAACCTTCCGCCTCGAGCTCGACCGGCGGCTGGCCGACGTCGGCCTGCGCCTGCTCGACAACCCCTACGCCGCCCATGTCGGTGTAGCACTGCAGTCCGAAATGGCCGAGCCGGTGTTCGGCGGTGGGCGCGAATACGCCGCCAGCAATCTGGGCCTCACGCGCGACGAGATCGCGCTGCTGGTGATCCTCTGGTCGCTGATCGTGCTGCCCAAACGCGAGCGTCAGGTCACCCGCCGCGAACGGATCGACGACGGCCAGACCGACCTCTTCGGCGGCGCCGACAAACCTGTGGCACATGGCGAGTCCGTGTCCGGCACACTCACCGAGGCTTCGCTGATCGCCGACTTCGGCCCGCGCCTGGGCGGGCGCACAAAGGTACGCAACTTCATGCTCGGCAAGCTCGCCCGCCTCGGCTTCATCGAGCGCCGCAACGGCCTGATCAGCGAAGGCCCCCTGCTCGACCTTGCGCTCGACTACCGGGTGATGGCCGACCGCGTCATCCACGGCACGCTCGGTGAGGTGCTCGCCGCCGCCGGCCACGCGATGCCTGCGGCCAATGCCTTGGACTTTGCCGACGTGCTCCCCGACGAGGAAGACGCCACGGAAGAGGAGCGCTGAATCCATGGCCCTACCCGACATCCACCCCGCGCACTACGAAGAGCAGCTTTCCACCAAGCTCGCGCGCTACCGCGCCGACTTCGCCGAATTCGACCTGCCCGAGCCCGCGGTCTTCCGCTCCGCGCCGCTGCACTACCGCCTGCGCGCCGAGTTCCGCCTGTGGCACCACGAGGGCCGCATCGACTACGCGATGTTCGACAGTGCGGACCCGAAGCAGCCCATCCTGCTCGAAACCTTCCCCGCCGCCGCCGAACCCATCGCCACCCTGATGCCGCGCCTGCGCGACGCCCTACAGGCGAGCGAGCCGCTGCGGCGCAGGATCTTCCAGGTCGAGTTTCTCGCCACGCTGAGCGGCGAGTGCCTGGTGAGCCTGGTCTATCACCGTCCGCTCGACGAGGCCTGGGAGGCGGCCGCGCGCGCGCTCGCCGCCGACCTGCAGATCCAGTTCATCGGCCGCAGCCGCAAGCAGAAGATCGTGCTGGATCGTGACTGGGTGCAGGAGGTGCTCGAGGTCGACGGCCAGCGCCTGCGTTACCAGCAGTTCGAAGGCAGCTTCACCCAGCCCAACGGCGGCGTGAATCAGCACATGCTGACCTGGGCGCGCACGCAGGCCAAGGCAGTGGGCGCACGCTCGCAAGGCCCGGGCGACCTGCTTGAGCTTTACTGTGGCAACGGCAATTTCACCGTCGCGCTGGCGCCGCTGTTCGGGCGTGTGCTCGCGACCGAAATGAGCAAGACCTCGGTGCGCGCCGCACACACCAACCTCGCCGACAACGGCGTGGGCAACGTCACCATGGTGCGCATGGCGAGCGAGGAGATCAGCGACGCGCTCGCCGGCGGGCGCCAGTACCGTCGCATGCAGGGCGTGGACCTGGCCGGCTACCGCTTCAGCACGCTTTTCGTCGACCCGCCGCGCGCCGGCCTCGACGACGGCACGATTGCGCTCGCCCGAGGCTTCGACAACATCCTCTACATCTCCTGCAACCCGGAGACCCTGCGCGCCAACGTCGCCGCGCTCGCCGCCACCCACCGCATCGCCGCGGCGGCAGCCTTCGACCAGTTCCCCTACACCCACCACCTCGAGTGCGGGCTGCTGCTGCAGCGGCGCTGAGCCTCACCGCGACCCCGGCCCATGTTCCACATCAAGACTCTCGAGCTCGTCCACTGGGACTTCTGGCGGCGCTTCTCGCTGCCGTTGGACGCGCAGATCATCACCATCGTCGGCCCCAACGGCTCGGGCAAGACCACGCTGCTCGACGCTCTGCGCACGCTGTTCGCGCTGCGCTGCTCGGGCAAGCGCGACTTCCGCCGCTACGTGCGCCGCGCCGATCGCAGCTTCGCGTGGATCCGCGCGGTGGTCGCCAACCAGCCCGGCCACAGCGGCAAGCGGCCCTTCTTCCCCTGCCTGGCGGACGAGGTCACGCTCGCCTGCCGCATCCGCAAGGCCGGCGGCGACTGGATCCGCGACTACACCATCGTCGACGGCAATCTGGCGATCGAGGCGCTCGAGCAGACCAACGACTGGATCGGCCTGCGCGACTACCAGAACCGCCTCGCCTGGGGCGGCCTGACCCCGGCCATCACCAAGGTGCTCGCGCTGGAACAGGGCGACACCGACAAGCTGTGCGAATACTCGCCCAAAGCCCTGCTCGAACTCGTCTTCGACGTCTTCGGCGACAAGGAGGTGCTGGACAACTACCAGGCCGCGCGCGAGGAGCAGAAATCCGCCGAGCGCGAGCTGGGCGAGCTCGGCATCGATCTCGACCGCCTGAAGACCCAGGCCGAGGAGAAAAAGGCCGAGGCCAACCGCTTCCTGGAGTGGAAGCAGCTTGCCGACGAAGCGCAGGCGCTGGAGGCCGAGATCGTCCCCCGCCTCGAGATCGCCGAACTCGAGCGCGAGATTGCCAGCGAACGCGAAGCCCTGCAGCGCGTTGGCCGCGAGCGCGCCGAGAAACTCGTCGAGCAACGCGAATCCCGCCAGCGCCTGGAGGGCGTGCGTATCGAGCAGGAAGGCGCGCAGGCCGAGCGCAAGCGCCTGAAGGAAAGCGACACCGCCTCCGAAAGGCACTACCTCGCCGCCCACGACCGCGTGCGCGACCTGGAGAAGCTGCTCGACGAGCGAGACATGCTGCGCGCCCAGCTCGCCAGCGAACACGGCGCAGACGCCGTCGCACTGGAAAAGGAGCATGAGGAAGCCGACGCTGCGCTCGCCGCACTGCGCCGCAAGGAGCGAGAGCTGGTCACCGCCTTCGAGGAGAAGACCGACACCCTGCGCGGCGAGCGCAACCGGGCCGGCCCGCCGGGCGACACCGAGGTGGCGCGCTTTCGCGTCAAGCTCACGGCCGACGGCATCGCGCACAAGAGCCTTGCCGAGGTGGTGGAGGTCATCGACCCCGCGTGGCAGGCCGCACTCGAGGCCATCCTGCGCCCCTACCGAAATCTGATCCTGCTCGAACGCGAAGCCGACCGGCATGCGGCATGGGCGCTCGGCGAGCGCGAACGCTTCCGGCACTTCATCGTCCCGGAACGCGAGAATGCGCCGCCTCCGCGACCGATGAGCCTCGCTGAAGTGGTCGAGTTCAGTGCCCCGGTGCCGCGCTGGCTCGCCGACTTGCTCAACCGTATCCGCCGCGTAGAGCACGCCGAGGCCGCGCGCGACCTGCCGCGCGAGCAGGAATGGATCACCCGCGACGGCTACCACCGCGAGCGCCGCGGCGCACGCCACCTCGGCCGGCCGCAGGAATTCCACTTCGGCGAGCTCGCCCGCCAGTCGCGCATCGCCGCGCTGCAGGACGAGATCGCCGGGCTGGACAAGCAGCTCCAGGCCCTGCGCCCCAAGCTGGATGCGGCCGCAGCCCGGCTCACCACGATCCGCCAGCGCCTGCTAGGCCTGCAGTCGGCGCAATTGCTCGCAGCCAAGGCCGAAACCTACGTAAGTGCCGAAACCGAGCTGCCCGCCGCGCGCAGGGCGCTCACCGAAGCGATTGCCGAGCGCACCGAGACGCGCGGCGAGATGGACCGTCTCGCCGAAAAGCTCAACGGCATCCAGATCGAGCTCGACCGCCGCAATCGCGAACTCAAGGCCATCGACCTGCGCTTGGCCGACATTGCGCGCGAGCACGGCCCGCGCCGCCACGCCCAAGCCGAACGCATCCTCAAGCTGCGCCGCCGTCGGCGCGGCATGCCCGCGCACTGGCTCGACACCAGCGAGCTCGCCCTGCTCGCAGACAAATACGGCGATGCCCGTGGCGCCCGCCTGCAAGTCGAACGCCTGCGCCGCCACCTCGACGAAGGCGACTGGATCACCGACCCGGCGGTGCTGGTGGTGCGCGACCGCCTCGCCGCCGACGTCGCGCTGCGCGAGCGCGACTACCTCAACCGCCAGGGCTACTGCACCACCGCGCGCCTGCACACCGACAACGCACGCGCAGCCTACATCGCCAAGCTGCGTGCCACCGTGCGCCAGTACGCGAAGAACCTGAAGGCGCTCGGCGAGTTGGCCAACGTCAGCGTGGACTGCCCCACCCCGCACCTGGACAACGACGACCTCTCGCTCGCCCAGGCCGGGCTGGAGGTGCGCTTCGACTTCGACCGCAAGGGTGCGGTGGGCCTCAACGACGGCGAGGCCTCGGGCGGGCAGCAGGTCATGAAGTCTCTGATCCTGCTGATCGGCCTGCTGATGGACGAATCCCGCCCGGGCGGCTTCGTCTTCATCGACGAGCCCTTTGCTCACCTGGACGTCGCCAATATCGACCGCGTCGGCACCTTCCTGCGCGCTACCCGCGCGCAATACCTGATCACCACGCCGGTCACCCACAACGCAAACGTCTTCGCCCCAGCCCAACTGACGCTGGTCACGCGCAAGAAGCAGCCCGGCACCGACTGGGCGCCACCGATCGGGGTGCTGCAGCGGGCGGTGGACTAAGCAACCCAGTGTTCACGGTAACCATGAACGCCGGGTTGCTCAGGGGGCAGCGCTTCAGCGCTCCAGCAGCGCCTCCGCCGGCGCGCCGATGCGCACGTTGCCCCAATGGCGGCCATTCACCATGATCGGCATGGCGATGTCGCACAGCACCTCGCCCGTGTCGCGCAGGAAGGTCTGTAGCAGCATGGACTCCGTATTGCGCGCCGCGCGCAGTTCGGGCGGGCGCTCGAACTTGCGGCAGGTGCGGTTGCCGACCAGATCCTTTTCCGGATCGCCGGTGAGCGGCTTCGAATAACATGCGTTGTGCGCCGAGAGGTAGCTGTCGGTGTTGACCGCAACCGCATAGGCTGCACCGCGCGCGCGCTCAAGCGCCTCGTCCAGCATGCCCTGGCAGCGACGGGTGAATTCTTCGCTCCAGGCCACCTTGAATTTCGTCGGATTGGTGCCGGCGATCGGGCGGTAATTGCGGTCGAAGACGTCCACCTTGGAATCTGCCATGGCCTGCAGTGTCGCCTGCACCCGGTCGCGGAACTCGCGCGCCTGCGTGACCAGGTTGTCGAAGGCGCCGCTGCCGATGGTGAAGCGCGACACCAGCTCCTGTACCGCTTCGGTCGACTTGGTAAGCTCGTTGGTGCGGCGCTCGCACTGGTCCATCTGGCCGGCCACGGTGGTCGACAGATCGTGGATCAGGCTGACGTTCTCGTGCACGCGTGCGTTGGTCTCGTTCAACGACTCCATGCCCTCCGCAATTTGCGTGAGCTGCTCGCCGGTCCGCTCGAACTCGCCCACCATGTGCTCGAACTGCGCTGCCGAGCGCGTGACCACCTCGCGCGTCTGATGCACGTCGGCGTTGATGACTTCGTTCTCGGAGCGCGTCTCACCGACCAGCTCGAGCATGCCATTGATGTTGCCGACGATCTCCTGGGTGGCCTTGTTGACGCGCTCGGCGAGCTTGCGCACCTCGTCCGCCACCACGGCGAAGCCGCGCCCGGCCTCACCCGCACGGGCGGCCTCGATCGCAGCATTGAGCGCGAGCAGGTTGGTCTGATCGGCGATCTCGCGAATCAGTGCGGCAATCTGCATGACGCTCTCAGAACGCTGCGACAGATCGTCGACGGTGTGGTTGAAGCGCTGCAGCTTCTCGCTGACGAGATTGATCTTCTCCGCCACGTTCTGCACCTCCGCGAGCGAAGCGCGTGCGATCTCGAGGTTGCTGCGCGTCGAACCGTCGATCGCACGCGCGCTGCCCGACACGTCGGCGATCGCCGAGGTGGAACTGGTGCTCGCATCGAACACCAGGCGCGTCATCTCCCCCTGCTTGCGCGCGTCACGGGCCGAGTTCTCGACACCCAGTTTCACCTGAACCGCCTCGCGGGCAATGCTGACGCTCATGGTGCGCACGCTGCCGATCACCTCGCGCATCTTGACCGCAAAGCGGTTGTACCCCTCCGCAAGCTCACGCAACTCGTCATGCGTGGTCAGTGGCAGATCACGGGAAAAGTCGCCCTGCCCCTGGGCGATCTCGTTGAAAATGCGTGTGACGACCCGGATCGGGCGCACGATCAGGTGCCGCAAATACAGGATCTGCCCCACCAGGAAGGCGACTGCGAACGCGGTGAGTATCAGCATGGCGTATAGCCCGAAGTCGAATGCTGCACTCACCTGGGCGAGCGTCTCGGGCGAGGCGCCCCCGGTCCGCAAGGCTTGCTTGACGTCGGCGTGCAGGCTGCTCCAGATCGCGAAATAACCGAGATTGAAGACGAGCAACATCAACAGGCTGAGCAGCTTCTTGGTCAGCGAGTTCCAGAAGGTCCGCTCCACTGATTCGTAAAGTTCGCTGAACGTGCTCATGGGAATCTTCCGCCAGAAGAAATAGTCTTAATGGACTAATCGGTCAAAGAGCGCCGGACTTTAGCCCAGCCGTGCAGAAACGTGCACCCGGGTAAGCACGCGATTGCCGCATGGTGCCGGGCCTGCCACAATTACGCCTTTAGCGCCGCGGTCGCACCCGCGCCGCATCCACTCTTACCGCCCCGACACCGACCATGTCCGACCAGACGAACACCCCGCCCCAGGACGAGAACCACCTGATCGCCGAGCGTCGCGAGAAACTCGCCGCCTGGCGCGCCAGCGGCAGCGCATTCCCCAATGACTTCTCGCGCGAGAACACCGCCGGCAAGCTCGATGAGCTCTACGGCGAGAAGGAGGCGGACGCGCTGGAAGCCACGCCGGTCGAGGTCAAGGTGGCCGGCCGCATCATGTTGAAGCGCGTCATGGGCAAGGCGAGCTTCGTCACCATCCAGGACCTCTCCGGCCGCATCCAGCTCTACGTGCAGCGCGACGGCGTGGGTGAGGACGTGTATGCCCAGTTCAAGACCTGGGACATCGGCGACATCGTCGGCTGCGTGGGCACCGTGTTCAAGACCAAGACCGGCGAGCTCTCGGTCAAGGCCAGCGAGATCCGCCTGCTGACCAAGAGCCTGCGTCCGCTGCCGGACAAGTTCCACGGCCTCACCGACGTCGAGCAGAAGTACCGCCAGCGCTACGTCGACATGATCATGAACGAGCAGACGCGCTTCACCTTCGTGGCACGCAGCCGCATGGTGCAGTCGATCCGCAACTACATGACGGGTCATGGCTTCCTCGAGGTCGAGACGCCGATGATGCACCCCATCCCCGGCGGCGCCGCAGCCAAGCCCTTCACCACCCACCACAACGCGCTCGACATGGAGCTGTTCCTGCGCATCGCGCCGGAGCTCTACCTCAAGCGCCTGGTGGTGGGCGGCTTCGAGAAGGTGTTCGAGGTCAACCGCAACTTCCGCAACGAAGGCCTCAGCCCGCGCCACAACCCCGAATTCACCATGATGGAGTTCTACGAGGCGTACGCGAACTACAAGACGCTGATGGACTTCACCGAAGGGCTGATCCGCCAGGCCGCGCGCGAGGCGCTGGGCACCGAATCCTTCGTCTACCAGGGCCGCGAGCTGGATTTGTCCAGGCCCTTCCACCGCCTCACCATCGTGCAGGCGATCCGCAAGTACCATCCGGGCTTCACCGAGGTGCAGCTAGCGGATGCCGACTGGCTGAAGGAGAAAATCGTCGCCTTCGGCGAGAAGGTGAAGCCGGGCGGGCTGGGCAGCCTGCAGTTGCAGCTGTTCGAGGCCTGCACTGAGGCCGAGCTGTGGGAGCCGACCTTCATCATCGACTACCCGGTCGAAGTCTCGCCGCTGGCGCGTGCCTCGGACACCGACCCCGAGATCACCGAGCGCTTCGAGCTCTTCATCGTCGGGCGCGAAATCGCGAACGGCTTCTCCGAGTTGAACGACCCCGAGGACCAGGCCGCGCGCTTCCGCGCCCAGGTCGAGGCCAAGGAAGCCGGCGACGAGGAAGCCATGTACTTCGACGCCGACTACATCCGCGCCCTCGAGTACGGCCTGCCCCCGACGGGTGGCTGCGGCATCGGCATCGACCGCCTGGTGATGCTGCTGACCGATGCGCCGGCAATCCGCGACGTGATCCTGTTCCCGCAGATGCGTCCGGAGTAAGCCGTCGGTGGCCGGGACCAGCCTCTTCGTTCTTCTCGACGACATCGCCAGCATCCTCGACGACGTCGCCACCATGACCAAGGTGGCGACCAAGAAGACAGCTGGAGTGCTGGGCGACGACCTCGCCCTCAACGCACAGCAGGTATCCGGCGTCGAAGCCGACCGCGAGCTGCCGGTCGTGTGGGCGGTGGCCAAGGGGTCGATGGTGAACAAGGCCATCCTGGTGCCCGCCGCGCTGGCGATCAGCGCGTTCATTCCCTGGCTGATCGTGCCCCTGCTGATGCTGGGCGGTGCCTTCCTCTGCTTCGAAGGCGTCGAGAAGCTGGCGCACAAGTACCTCCATGGCAAGGAAGATGCCGAGCACCGCCGCAAGGTGGTCGAAGCGATGACCAACCCCGAAGCCGACCTTGTCGTGCTGGAAAAGGACAAGATCAGGGGCGCGATCCGCACCGACTTCATCCTGTCGGCCGAGATCATCGTGATCGCGCTCGGTGTGGTGAGCGGCATGGACTTCACCACCCAGGTCGCCGTGCTGATCAGCATCGCGGTGATGATCACCACCGGCGTGTATGGGCTCGTGGCGGCCATCGTCAAGCTCGACGATGCAGGCCTCTACCTGCGCCGCCAGGCCAACGCGATCGCCCGTGGCACCGGCGCCGCCCTGCTGTGGCTGGCGCCTTGGCTGATGCGGGCACTTTCGGTGCTGGGAACGCTGGCGATGTTCCTCGTCGGCGGCGGGATTCTCAGCCACGGCCTGCCACCTGTGCACCACCTTATCGCCTCGCTCACGGTCGACATGGAAGGCGTTGCAGGGGCGCTGGTGCCAAGCCTGCTTGACGGGGTGTTTGGCCTCATCGCCGGTGCGGCGGTGCTGCTGCTCGTCAGCCTGGTGAAACGCCTGCTGCCCGCCAAGGCGCAGGCCGCGCACTGAGCCAGGCGCCAGGCCACACGCTCCGCCCCCCTGACCTGATGCCGCTCTTTCCAGCCCGGCTCGCCTTCGCCGATGACGGCACGCCCTGGTCCGAAGCCTTCGAGGACGTCTATCACTCCGCCCACGGCGCACTCGGGCAAGTACAGCACGTCTTTCTTGCCGGGAACGACCTGCCACAGCGCTGGAAGGGACGCGAGCGCTTCGTCATCCTCGAGACGGGCTTTGGCCTCGGGCTCAACTTTCTCGCCACCTGGGCCGCCTGGCGGGCCGATGCGCAACGCAGCACACGGCTGCACTTCGTCTCCTGCGAACTCCACCCATTCACCCGCGAGGATCTCGTAACCCTGCACGCTCGCTGGCCGGAGCTCGCGCCGCTCGCTACCGAGCTCCAGGCACGCTGGCCGGTCCTTGCACCTGGCCTGCAGCGCTTGCACCTTGACGGCGGACGGGTCACGCTGACGCTCTACTTCGGCGATGCACGCGACGGGCTCGGCCAACTGACACTTCGCGCCGATGCCATCTATCTGGATGGCTTCTCCCCCGCGCGCAATCCCGAACTCTGGTCGGAGCACATCTACAGCCAGCTCGCGCGCCTGTCCGCACCGGGGGCCACCGTCGCCACATGGTCGGTCGCCGGCCACGTGCGCAAGGGCTTGCGCAACGCCGGCTTCGTGCTCGAGAAATCGCCCGGCTTCCGCGGCAAACGCCAGATGTTGCGCGGCCGCCTCAACGTACCCGTACCGCCCGAGACCGCACCCCATCGCCACGCGCTGATCATCGGCGCCGGCATCGCGGGCTGCAGCGTAGCCGAGCGGCTCGCGGCGCGTGGGTGGCGCATCGACCTGATCGACGCTGCGGCGGGCCCCGGCCAGGGCGCGTCCGGCAACCACGCCGGGGTGCTGCGCCCACTGCCCAGCCTGGACGACAACCGCATGAGCCGTCTGACGCGTGCTGGCAGCCTGTATGGCTGGCAAATGATTGCGCGCCTGAGACGCGACGGGTTCGCACCCAGGGCCGAGGCCTGCGGCGTGCTGCACCTCGCCCGGGACAACGCGCAGGAAGGCAAGATGCGCAAGGCGGTCGAGGCCCTCGGACTCCCTTCGACGCACCTGCGCTACGTGGAGGCAAAGGAAGCCGCGGCGATCGCCGGTTGCGCGGTGCGGCACGGTGGCTGGTTCTTTGGCGACAGCGGCTGGGTTCAGCCGCCGAGCCTGTGTCGTGCCCTGCTCGACAGCGCGAGCGCCAGCGCCCCCCTCCACACACATCTTGGCGCACAGGTCGATCGTATCGTTCACGTGGCTGAACACTGGGAGGCAATTGCCGCCGACGGCAGCCGGATCGCCGCAGCACCGACACTGATCCTGGCAGCAGGGACCGGCATCCGGAGCTTTCCACAGGCCAACACGCTGCCGGTCGTCAGCGCCCGCGGCCAAGTCTCGCTGCTGCCCGCCAAGGCAAGCAGCCCGCCACGCGTCGTCGTCTGCTGCGGGGGCTACATCAGCCCCGAGATCGACGGCCTGCGCTGCGCCGGTGCCACCTTCGCGGTGGACGACGACGCCCCCACACTGCGCCCTGCCGACCACGCGGAGAACTTGGCCAAGCTCGAGAGCATGCTGCCCGGCGCGGCGCAAGGATTCGAAGCCGCGAAGCTTGCCGGGCGCGTCGGCTTCCGGCCGGCCTCGCCGGACCGGCTGCCCATGGTCGGCGCCCTCGATGTCGGACGAAAGCTGTTCGCGCTATCGGGGTTCGGTGCCCGCGGGCTCGTCTGGTCCATGCTCGTCGCCGAGCATCTCGCTAGCCAGCTCGAGGGCGATCCCCTTCCGCTGGAGCGCGATCTGGCCGACGCGATCCGTGCTGGACGCTTCGAAGCCACGAGCACCTGACCCCAAACGGGCGCCACATCACCTCCACCGTCGCACGCGTCCGAGCACGAATACTTACAAAGCCGCCACAATTCGCCAACTTTGACACGCTCCGAATTGATCCTGGAGACGGATAATCAAATCGTCGCACTCCAGCGATCGACCACGGGTAGCCAAGTGATCACCTATCGACGGATCCTGATCCTCGTAAGCTTCGTCACAGGCCTCATCTTCCTGTTGGCAACTGCCTACTTCGTCCGCCAGGGCGAACGTCGGAACACCCAGGAACTGCACGCGGAGATCCTCGCCCTGCGGACGACCTTTGAGGTCCAGCTGGCCGAGCTCGAACGCAACCTCGTCAACCTTGCGCAGATTCTTGCGAGTGAGCCCGAACTCATTCGCCTGATGGCGCGAGTCGCCGCCCTGCCGCACTCTGCAGACGGCTCGGGGCGCGGGGAGACGTTCCCCGCGATTCAGGAGGATCTGCGCACCGTGCTCGAGCCACGCTGGCAGGTATTGCGCGACGAGCAGGGGATCCGCCAGCTGCAACTGGTGACACCGGATCTCATCTCGGTGCTGCGCTTGCATGCGCCCGGAGAGCACGGCGACGCGCTCGGCCAGTTCCGCCTCCTCCTCGAAACAACGGCCCGCGAGCGCGTCACCCAGAGCGGCTTCGAAATCGGCCGTGCGTTTGCCGGCTTGCGTGGCGCCGTGCCGGTGATGGCCCACCAGGCAGACGCCCCTCCGAAGCTGGTCGGGCTGATCGAACTGGGGGCCCTTCTCGACGGTTCCATCGACCGACTGACACGGTCGACCGGTGTCGGCTACGGCGTGCTACTGAATCCCAACGCAGTTTCGGCCACGATGTGGGACGCCTTCAAGCCCCCGCGCTCGCATCAGGACCACAGCTGCTGCTTCCTGCTTGCCCACTCGCGGCCCGAGCTCCGCCAATGGATCCAGGAAGGCAGGCTCGCTCCATTCAACGCCCCCTACCAGATCGAACGCATGCACGCCGGCGGGCGGTACTTCGACCTGCTCCGCGTCCCCCTGCAGGATTTCCAGGCAGAGCTCGACCCGGGTCGCGGACCGGTCGGCGCGCTGACCATCTGGCGCGACGTGACCCCCTCGCTCAAGGCGCTGCGCAGCGCACAGGAGGAGAAGATCCTCTCGGGTCTGGCTGGATTCCTGCTGGTGCAGGGCCTCATCCTCGGCGTCGCGCACCTGTCGCGGCGGGAGTGGCGAGCACAACTCCTTGCCCAGACACACGAGATCTCACAGCTCGCCCAGCGCAACGAGGTGCTGCTGATGACCGCCGAGGAAGGGATCTACGGTGTTGACCTCGAAGGTCACACAAGCTTCATCAACACCTCTGCCCTGCGCATGCTCGGCTTTCGCCAGGACGAGATCGAAGGCAAACGTCAGCATCTGCTGTTCCACCATTCGCACCACGACGGCCAGCCTTACCCGGAAACGGAGTGCCCGATTGCCAAGACGCTGAAGGATGGCTTGGTCCGGAGGCAGGAAGAGTGGTTCATCCGACGCGACGGCAGCGGCTTTCCGGTGGAGTTGACCTGTGCGCCACTGATCGAGGACGGGCGACTCAACGGCGCCGTCGTGGTGTTCCACGACATCAGCGAGAACAAGCGGCGCGAGGAGGCCCTGGTGGCGCTCGCCAACACCGACGCACTGACGGGGGTGGCCAACCGGCGCCACTTCCTCGAGCGGCTACAGGCCGAACTCGGTCGCGTGAGCCGTCACGCGACACAGGCCTCGCTGTTGATGATCGATCTCGACCACTTCAAGCAAGTCAATGACAACTTCGGCCACGCCACCGGCGATGAGGTGCTGCGCAACCTGGCCGCCCTGTCCCGCCAGACGCTGCGCCACTCGGACGTGATCGGGCGCCTCGGCGGGGAAGAATTCGCTGCGCTGCTGCCGGACGACGATGCGGTAAGCGCAATGCAGACTGCCGAGCGCCTGCGCAAGGCGCTCGAGACCCATCCTGTGCGCACGGCGGACGGCACCGCCGTCACGGTCACCGCCAGCATCGGCGTCACCCGCCTGCGGCCTGACGATCGTAAACCCGAGACGCCGCTCGGGCGCGCGGACAACGCGCTCTACCAAGCCAAGAATGAGGGGCGGAACCGCGTCATGCTCCACCCATCGGACATCGTTCCGCCGGAAGGCGCCTGAACCCACGCCCTCACTGCGTTCAGAGGCGGCGATCGAGCCGCTGCAGCACGCGCTCGCGCCCGAGCACCTCGAGCACCGCGTCGATCGCCGGGGTCTGCGGCACGCCAAGCACCGCCACGCGCAACGGAATAGCCACCTGCGGCATCTTCAGGCCGTGCTCGGCCATGGTGTCCTTGATCGCCTGCGACAGCGCGGCCTTGTTCCACTCCGTGTCCGCCAGGCGCGCACGCAGGCTGGCGAGCGCAGCTCTGGCGGCATCGGTCAGATGCTGGCCGATCACTTCCGGCGCAGGATGCACATCGGCCACGAACAGCTCGACCGAGTCGGCCAGTTCGTTGAGGTTGGCGACCCGGTCCTTGTACAACGCGACCACCGCCTCCAGGGTCACGCCGGTTTCGGGGTTCACCTGGCGGCGGGCCAGGCGGTTGGCAACGTCTGCGGCGAGGAAGGCATCGTCCGCCTTCTTGATGTACTGCGCATTGAGCCAGTTGAGCTTCTCGGTGTTGAACTGCGCAGCCGAGGGCGTGATGTGGTCGAGGTCGAACCACTCCACGAACTGCTCGCGGCTGAACACCTCGTCGTCCCCGTGGCTCCAGCCCAGGCGCGCCAGGTAGTTGATGACCGCTTCGGGCAGGTAGCCATCCTCGTCGTATTGCATCACGCTCACAGCGCCATGCCGCTTGGAGAGCTTGGTGCCGTCGTCGCCGAGGATCATCGACAGGTGCGCATACTGCGGCACCTCGGCGCCGAGCGCACGCAGCACGTTGATCTGGCGCGGCGTATTGTTCACGTGGTCGTCACCGCGGATGACGTGGGTGATGTCCATGTCCCAATCATCCACCACCACGCAGAAGTTGTAGGTCGGCGTACCGTCGGCGCGCGCGATGATGAAATCGTCCATCTCTGCGTTGGCGATCTCGATGCGGCCCTTGACCAGATCGTCCCAGGCCACCACGCCCTCGCTCGGGTTGCGGAAGCGCACCACCGGCTGCACACCCTCGGGCGGCGGCGGCAGGGTCTTGCCCGCCTCAGGGCGCCAGCGACCGTCGTAGCGCGGCTTTTCGCCGCGCGCACGCTGCGCCTCACGGATCTGATCCAGTTCCTCGGACGACATGTAGCAGTGGTAGGCGGTGCCGGCGGCCAGCATCTGGCCGATCACCTCCTTGTAACGGTCCATGCGCTGCATCTGGTAGAACGGACCTTCGTCGTGCGCCAGGCCCAGCCAGTCCATGCCGTCGAGGATGGCCTGCACCGCCGCAGGCGTGGAGCGCGCCACGTCGGTGTCCTCGATGCGCAGCACGAAGGTGCCTCCGTGGCGGCGGGCAAATGCCCAGGAGAACAACGCGGTACGCGCTCCGCCGATGTGGAGATAGCCGGTGGGGCTGGGGGCGAAGCGCGTCCGCACAGGGGGGCGAACGGAATGGGAGTCAGGCGTCTGGGACATGGCGGACTTCTATGGTGGCGCTTGAACGAAGCGCAGATTCTAAAAAATGAGATTGACGGAAAGGGGCTGCGCAGCCGGGACAGGCCCGTCTCCGTTCAGCCCAGCAGCAGCGCGTCGTCGTCGATTTCCTCGCCGCGCACCTTCTCGAACATGTCGAGCAGGTGGTGCACGTCGAGGCCTTCGCGCTCCTTGCCGGAGACGTCGAGCACGACGCGGCCCTGGTGCAGCATCACGGTGCGCTGGCCAACGTCGAGCGCCTGACGCATCGAGTGCGTGACCATCATCGTCGTGAGCTTGTGCTCCGCGACGATGCGCACGGTGAGCTCCAGCACGAAGGCCGCGGTGCGCGGGTCGAGCGCCGCGGTGTGCTCGTCAAGCAGCAGCAGGCGCGAGGGCTGCAGCGCAGCCATCAGCAGGCTCACCGCCTGGCGCTGGCCGCCCGAGAGCAGGCCGATGCGATCGGACAGGCGGTTCTCCAGACCGAGCCCGAGCGTGGACAGCTGGGCACGGAACTCCTCGCGCAGCGCCGGCTTGACCGCGAATGAGAAGCCGCGGCGCTCGCCGCGCATCTTGGCGAGCGCCATGTTCTCCTCGATGGTCAGGTCCTCGCAGGTGCCGGCGAGCGGGTCCTGGAACACGCGGGCAACGTGCCGCGCACGCGCCCACACCGGCTGGCGGGTCATGTCGATGCCGTCGATCTCGATCGTGCCGCTGTCGACACGCTGCTCGCCGGAGACGGCATTGAGGAAGGTCGACTTGCCGGCGCCGTTGGAGCCGATCACGGTGACGAACTGCCCGGTCGGAATCTCGAGCGACATGCCGCGCAGGGCCTGCGTCTCGATCGGTGTGCCGGGGTTGAAGGTGAGGCGCAGGTCGGTTGCTTTCAACATGTCAGTTCACCTTCTTTCCGGACCAGTGCGCGCGCAGCTTGGGCACCACCAGCGCGACCGTCACCAGCACCGCGGTGACGAGGTTGAGGTCTTGCGCCTGCAGGCCGATGAAGTCCGAATTGAGCGCGAGCGCGATGAAGAAGCGATACACGATGGCGCCGACGATCACCGCGATCGTCGCCAGGTAGAGCTTGCGCGAAGGCAGCAGGCTCTCGCCGACGATCACCGCCGCCAGGCCGATGACGATGGTGCCGACGCCCATGGAGATGTCCGCCCCGCCCTGCGTCTGCGCGAACAGCGCCCCGGCCAGGCCGACCAGCGCATTCGACAGCGCCATGCCGGCCAGCACCGCCAGCCCGGTATTGACACCCTGCGCGCGCGCCATGCGCGGGTTCGAGCCGGTGGCGCGAATCGCCAGCCCGCTCTGGGTGGCGAAGTAGGCATCCAGGGCGAGCTTGACCGCCAGCACGACAAAGACCAGCAGCAGCGGGCGGAACACATAGTCGGCCATCGCCTCGGGCTGCAGCAGGTTGAATACGGTGGGCTCCATGATCAACGGCACATTGGGCTTGCCCATGATGCGCAGGTTGATCGAGTACAGCGCGATCATCATCAGGATGCTGGCGAGCAGATCCATGATCTTGAGGCTGACGTTGAGCCAGCCAGTGATCAGGCCCGCGACCGCGCCGGCGAGCGTCGCCACGATGGTGGCGGTGAAAGGATCGTAGCCGGCGGCGATCATGGTCGCGGCGACCGCGCCGCCGAGCGGGAAGCTGCCATCCACGGTCAGGTCAGGAAAGCGCAGCAGCCGGAACGAGATGTACACGCCGAGGGCGACGAGACTGAAGATCAGGCCGATCTCCAGCGCCCCGAGCAAGGTGTAGAGGGACATGGGAAATACCGTTGATTGAAAGACGACGCGGGCGCCCTGACAGGAGCGCCCGCGGCGGCCGGAGCGATCCGGCCGGTCCTGGACCGAGCCTGAACGCGATTACTCGATGACTTTGGCCGCGTCCTTGACGAGGTCTTCTGCCAGCGTGACGCCCTGCTTCTGCGCGGCGCCCGGGTTCACATGCAGGGACAGCTTGTTGCTGGTCTCGAAGGCAATGTCACCCGCCTTCTCGCCCTTGAGGATGCGCACAACCATCTCGCCGGTCTGCACGCCAATGGCCTTGTAGTCCATGCCGTACGCGGCCACCGCGCCACGCGCGACACTGTCGGTGTCGGCAGCCACGAGCGGGATCTTGGCGTCCATGCCGACCTTGACCAGCGCCTCGTAGGCCGACACCACGTTGTTGTCGGTGCTGGTGTAGAACACATCGACCTTGTCGATCAGGCTGCGAGCAGCCGAGCCGACATCCACCGAACGCGGCGCAGCGGCATCGACCAGGCTCATGCCGTGCTTGGGCAGAAGCTCGCGCATCTGCTCGAGCACCACGACCGAGTTGGCCTCGCCTGGGTTGAACACCATGCCCACGCGCTTGGCAGCGGGCGCCACACGCTTGATCAGTTCGATCTGCTTGTCGAGCTCGAGCGCATCCGACACCCCCGTGATATTGGTGCCCGAGGGCTGCATCGAAGGCACCAGCTTGGCGGCCACGGGATCGGTCACCGCCGAAAACACGAGGGGGATATCCTTGGTCGCGGCTGCCACGGCCTGCGCCGAGGGCGTGGCGATGGCGACGATCACATCGGACTTGTCGCCGACGAACTTACGCGCGATCTGTGCCGCGGTGCCGGTGTTCCCCTGGGCGCTCTGGTACTGCCACTTGAGGTTCTTGCCGTCCTCGTAGCCCGCGGCCGCGAGCGCCTCCTTGACGCCATCCCGGACCGCGTCGAGGGCCGGATGCTCGACGATCGCGGTGATGGCGACCGACTTCTGCTGCGCGTACACCGGGCTCGAAATGGCGAAAGCGAGCGCCAGCGCGCCGAACAGCACCTTGCGGGACTTGGTGAAGCTCATGAAGGACTCCTTGACGGCCATGCCGGCCGGGCAGTGAAGGACATACGCGATCATCGACCGCGACAGGAAAAGCGAACGAGTTCGAGAGTTTAACAGCGCACTTGGCACATGCGACTGCGGTAGACCCCAAGACAGTGTCCAGCATTCACGATCAGCCGTAAGCCTTGCAAGAAAAACTGTATTTATTTACAGTTTTGCATGCCCATCCCGTATGCCGAACTTCACTGCCTGAGCAACTTCAGCTTCCAGCGCGGCGCCTCGCACCCCGAGGAGCTCGTCGAGCGGGCTGCGGCCTTGGACTATGCGGCAATCGCGATCACCGACGAATGCTCGCTGGCCGGCGTGGTGCGCGCGCATCGTGCACTGCAGGACATGCCCGTCAGGGGCCGCCCGAAGCTGATCATCGGCAGCGAGTTCCAGCTCGCGGATGGGCCCCACGTCGTGCTGCTGGCCGCGAACCGGCGGGGCTACGGCCAACTCTCGCGGCTCATTACCCAGGCACGGCGTGCGGCCGACAAGGGGTATTACCACATCGACCGGGAAATGCTCGAAGCCGACCCTGCGCAGCGTCTCGACGACTGCCTGGCCCTGCTCGTGCCACCACCGCATTTTCCACCCCTGCATGGGCTGGACGAGGCGTCGGCAGCGCTCGCCGCCGACGCGCGCTGGCTGGGCAAGCTGTTTCCCGGCCGCAGCTGGATCGTCATGACGGCCCTGCTCGACGGCGTGGACGATCGCCGCCTGCACCGGCTGGATCACATCGCCGGCAGCGCCGGCCTGCCGCTGGTCGCCGCCAGCGGCGCGCTGATGCACGAGGCCGCCCGCCGCCCGCTGGCCGATGTGATGACTGCGCTGCGCCTGCACTGCAGCGTGGCTGAAGCCGGCCTGGCGCTCGCGCCCAACGGCGAACGCCGCCTGCACGATCACGCCACGCTCGCCAGCCGCTACCCGCCCGCACTGCTGGCCGAAACCCTCGCCGTGGCCGCGCGCTGCGGCTTCAGCCTGGACGAGCTGCGCTACGAATACCCGGCCGAACTCGTCCCCGCCGGCGAAACTCCGGCGAGCTGGCTGCGCCGCCTGGTCGAAGGCGGGCTGATGTGGCGCTTCGGCGCGCAGGTCTCCGTTCGCGCCGGTAACACCGTGGCACCCGTGCCACCAGCCTGCGCCGGCCATGCGTCGTCCACGGCCCCGTGCTCCGACCCGCCGGCGCCGCTGCGCATCGCAACCCCGGCACCCACCGCCACGCCGCCCCAGCCCGCCGACGACCCCGCGCCGGCTTCGGTACGCACGCAGATCGAGCACGAGCTGGCACTGATCGCCGAGCTCGGCTACGAGCCCTATTTCCTCACCGTGCACGACATCGTCCGCTTCGCCCGCATCGCCGGCATCCTGTGCCAGGGGCGCGGCTCGGCGGCCAACTCGGTGGTGTGCTGGGCGCTCGGCATCACCGAAGTCGACCCGCAGCTCGGCATCATGCTGGTCGAACGCTTCATCTCGCGCGAGCGCAACGAGCCGCCCGACATCGACGTCGACTTCGAGCACGACCGCCGCGAAGAGGTCATCCAGTACATCTACCGCAAGTACGGCCGGGACCGCGCCGCGCTCGCCGCCACCGTGATCCGCTACCGCGCACGCAGCGCGCTGCGCGACGTCGGCCGTGCGCTCGGCCTGGACGAGGCGCTGATCGAGCGCCTCACCCGCGCGCATCACTGGTTCGACGGCCACCGCATCCTGCCCGAGCGCCTCGCCGAGGTCGGGCTCGACCCCGCCAGCCCGGTCACCCGCCGCCTGGTTGCCCTCACCGAGGAACTCATCGGCTTTCCGCGCCACCTGTCGCAGCACGTCGGCGGCTTCGTCATCGCGCGCGGCCGGCTCGACGAACTGGTGCCGGTGGAAAACGCCGCCATGGCCGATCGCACCGTGATCCAGTGGGACAAGGACGACCTCGACGCGGTCGGGCTGATGAAGATCGACGTGCTCGCGCTCGGCATGCTGTCCGCGCTACGCCGCGGCCTGGCGTTGGTATCGGCCTGGCGCGGGCAGGCGGTGACGCTGGCGACAATCCCGCGCGAGCAGGAAGAGGTGTACGCGATGCTGTCGCGCGCCGATTCGGTCGGCGTGTTCCAGGTCGAATCGCGCGCGCAGATGACCATGCTGCCGCGGCTCAAGCCGCGCCGCTTCTACGATCTGGTGGTGGAAGTCGCCATCGTGCGCCCCGGCCCCATCCAGGGCGGCATGGTCCACCCCTACCTGCAGGCACGCGATCGCGCGGCGCGCGGCGAGGATCCGATGGACGACCAGCGCGAGGAGATCCGCGGCGTGCTGGCACGCACGCTCGGCGTGCCGATCTTCCAGGAGCAGGTGATGCAGCTCGCGGTGGTCGCGGCCGGCTTCACCGGCGGCGAAGCGGACCAGTTGCGCCGTGCGATGGGCGCCTGGCGACGCAAGGGTGAGCTCGAGCGCTACCGCCAGAAGCTGCTCGACGGGCTGGAGAAGAACCGCTACGACCCCGACTTCGCCCAGCGCCTGTGCCAGCAGATCGAGGGTTTCGGCAGCTACGGCTTCCCCGAATCCCACGCCGCCAGCTTCGCGCTGCTGGTGTACGCCTCGGCCTGGTTGAAGTGCTTCGAGCCCGCGGCCTTCCTCGCCGCGCTGCTCAACAGTCAACCGATGGGCTTCTATTCGCCCTCACAGCTGATCCAGGACGCGCGCCGGCACGGGGTGGAGGTGAGCGCGGCGGACATCACCGTGAGCGAGTGGGACTGCACGCTGGAGCCTGCGGGGGGTACCACGGCGGAACCCGGACAGGTGGCTGCAAGCGTCGCGGCACCCGTGACCCCGCAGCCCGCGGTCCGCCTCGGCCTGCGCATGATCCGCGGTCTGGCGCACGAGGCCGCCACCCGCATCGTCGCCGCACGCACCGAGCACGCTTTCACCAACACCCAGGACCTCGCCGCGCGCGCCCGGCTCGATGCCGGCGACCTGCGCACGCTCGCTGCCGGTGGTGCGCTCGCCAGCCTTGCCGGCCATCGCCGCCAGGCCCTCTGGCAGGCGAGTGGCGCCGCGCCCCTGCCCGGGCTGCTCGCCCAGGCCCCAGGCGGCGACGTCGCTGCCACGCTGGCCGCGCCCGCCGAGGCCGAAGACCTGCTCGCCGACTACGCTCGCCTCGGCTTCACCCTCGGCCCCCACCCGCTGTCTTTCGTGCGCGACCAGCTCGCGGGGCTGCGCTTTCTCACCGCCGCCGACATCGCCGCCGCGCCCGACCGCATGCTCGCGCGCGGCGCCGGTCTCGTGACCTGCCGTCAGCGCCCCGGCACCGCCAAGGGCACGCTGTTCGTGACGCTGGAGGACGAGACCGGGCTCACCAACGTGATCGTCCGCCCCGAGCTCTTCGAGCAGCAACGCCGCATCCTGCTCGGCGCGCGGCTGATGGGCGTGTTCGGTCAGATCCGCCGCCAGGGCCGGGTGGTGCATCTGGTGGCGAGCCGCGTCGTCGACCACTCTGCCCTGCTCGGCAACCTGGCCGCACGGAGCCGAGATTTCCACTGAAACGCAACGGGCGATCGTTCAGCGCGCGGTCAGCCAACCGGCCACGAAGCGCTGCGCATCCGGCCGGCACATCGCCGGCCAGCAGCGCATGGGCGAGGAAGTTCACGCGCTCTGCCCCGCAGCCGCACGCTGACGCAGCGCCAGCCAGACCAGCGCCGCACCGGTGACGCCCACCGGCAGCAGCGAGCCGAGGTTGAGCAGCGTCCAGCCCTGCGTGGTCACCAGCGCGCCCGAGGCGAACGAGGTCAGCGCCATCACCGCGAACACCGCGAAGTTGATCGCCGCCTGCGCCTTGTCCTTCTCCTCGGGGCGGTAGGCCTGCATCGCCAGCGTGGTGCTGCCGGTGAAGAGGAAGTTCCAGCCCACGCCGAGCAGGAACAGGCCGATCAGGAACTGGTGCAGGTCCTGCCCCGAGAGCGCCACCGCGATGCAGGCCAGGTTGAGCACCACGCCTACGCCCATGATCTGCAACACGCCGAAGCGCTTGATCAGGTGACCGGTGAAGAAGCCCGGCGCGAACATGCCGATCACGTGCCACTCGAGCACCAGCGCGGCATCCGAGAACGGCATGCCGCACACGTCCATGGCCAGCGGGGTCGCCGCCATGAGCAGATTCATGACGCCGTAGCCCATTGCTGCGCCCAACGTCGACACGATGAATACCGGCTGGCGGACGATCTCGGCCAGCGGCCGGCCGCCGGCAGCCCCCGCCGTCCTGACCGGCTCGGCCGGGAAGCGGATGCCAGCCATCACCGCCATCGACACCAGCGCCACCACCGCCAGCGCGAGATAGGAGCCCATGAAGGGCGCGCCCATGGCCTCGCGCGTGTAGTTGGCCAGGTTGGGGCCGATCACCGCGCCGATGAGACCGCCGGCCAGTACCAGCGACACCGCCTTCTCGCGGAAGGAGGCCGGCGCCAGCTCGGCAGCGGCGAAGCGGTAGAGCTGGCCGTTGGCGCTGTAGTAGCCCGCGATCACCGTGCCCGCGACGAGTAGCCAGAAGCTCCCGATCGACAGTGCGAAGGCGCACAGCAGGGTGGTCACCAGCGCCACCAGCAGGCCGAGCTGGAAAGACGCCTGCCGCCCCCAGCGTCGCTGCGTGCGCGCCACCAATCCGGTCGACAGCGCCCCGCCCACCACGTAACCCATCACCGGCAGCGTCGCCATCCACGCCACCGGGGCGAGGCTGAAGCCCACCAGCCCGTTGATGGCGATGAACACCACGTTGTTCGTCAGGAACAGGCCCTGGGCGATCGCCAGCAGCCAGAGATTCTTCTTCATCGGGGACACGACACCTTCTTGTGGAGGAGGCGAACTGTACCTGCTCGCGGCCGGCCTTGTCCCGCGGCACCGGCGCGGTGGCTTATCCTTCGCGCTGGCTCCCGCTTCGCCGCCCCCTCCTTCCGTCACTTTCATCGCCCATCACCGACCCGGCCGCGCCACCAGGACACCCGCCATGCAGAAGATCGTCTTTCTCGACCGCGCCACCATCGCGCCGCAGATTCGCCTGCGCCCCCCCGCGTTCCCGCATGAGCTGGTCCTCCACGCGGGCACGCCGCCCGCGCAGGTGGTCGAGCGCCTGCAAGGTGCCAGCATCGCGATCATCAACAAGGTGCCGCTCGACGCCCAAGCGCTCGCGCAGCTGCCCGAACTGCGCCTGATCGCGGTCGCCGCAACCGGCACCGACTGCGTCGACAAGGCCTGGTGCCGCGCGCACGGCATCGCAGTGGCGAACATCCGCGGCTACGCGGTCGATACGGTGCCCGAGCACACCTTCGCACTGATGCTCGCGCTGCGGCGCAACCTCATCGCCTACCGCGAGGACGTGATCGCCGGCGCCTGGCAGCGCGCCGGGCAGTTCTGCTTTTTCGACCATCCGGTGCGGGACCTGCACGGCGCGCGCCTGGGCATCATCGGTGAAGGCATACTGGGCCAGCGCGTGGCGGACATCGCGCGCGCCTTCGGCATGGAGCCGCTGTTCGCCGCGCGCAAGGGCAGGCCCAGCCCCGGCCGCCTGTACACGCCCTGGGACGAGGTGCTCGCCAGCAGCGACATCATCACCCTGCACTGCCCGCTCACCGCCGAGACACGCGGCATGATCGCGATGCCCGAGTTCCGCACCATGGCGCGGCGGCCGCTGCTGATCAACACCGCCCGTGGCGGCCTGGTCGACGAGCAGGCGCTGGCGCGGGCCCTGGACGAGGGGCTGATCGCGGGCGCCGGCTTCGACGTCACCGACGGCGAGCCCCCCGCCGCCGACAGCCCAATGATGCGCATCGCCGCACGCCCCAACGTGATCCTGACGCCACACGTGGCCTGGGCCTCGGAAGCGGCGCAGCAGACGCTCGCCGACCAGCTCATCGACAACATCGAGAACTTCGTCGCCGGCCGGCCAAGCAATCTGGTAGAGGGGGCCTAGGGCTGGGCGCTCCGGCGCTCAGCGGCGCTCGCGCACCACGAAGGGCTCGATCAGCGCATCCTCGGCGGACTGCGGACGGTTGATCGCGCCGCTGAAGTCGGCATCCCACACGTCGGCGTTGGTGAACGCGGCACCGGCGAGGTCGGCCTGCCCGAAACGCGCCCGCCGCAGCATGGCGCCAAGCAGCTTCGTCTCGCGCAGGCTGGCGCCGCTGAAGTCGACATCCTCCATCGCCGCGCCGGTGAGATCGGCGCCGGACAGATCGGTGCCGATCATCCGTCCGTCGGTGAATACGCCGCGGAACGCATAGCAGCCACGGATCGACCCGCCCGACAGGTCGATGCCCTCCATCAGCACATCCTTGAGGTACGCCCCGGAAAGATCGGCGCGCACCGCGCGCGCGTTGATCAGGTTGGCGCCGAAGAGATTGGACTCCTGCATGCGCGCCGCCTCGAGGTTGGCGTCATCCAAGGTGGCATGGAACAGATCCGCCTTGCGCAGATCCGCCTCGCGCAGGTCGGCGCCGGCGAAGTTCACCCATTTCGCACTGCTGCCGCGCAGGTCCGCCCCGGACAGCCTGGCGCCACGCAGGTCGGCATTGTCGAGCATCACCCCCGCCAGGTTCACACCGCTGAGGTTCAGTCCCGCGAGCTTGCGGTGCGACAGGTCGCAATGCGACAGATCAGTGTGGGGTTGCGGCGCGCTGCAATCCCCGGCCCCCATCGTCGTGGCGCCCGCCAGGGAAATCCAACTCGCGGCGAGCACGAGGAAGATCGGACGGGTGTTCATGGCAACGCCTCTCCTTTTGGCCGCTGCAGGACCTTCTAGAAGCAATATAGCCGCTCAAACGGCCGCCATCTCGATTTCTTTGGGAGCGCGCGTGACGCAGGAATTCGTGTCGGTCGATCAGGGATCAAGGCATCAACCCTGCCCCTCCGGAAGATGCCGACAATCGCGCTGCGCCGAACGCTTCGATGACGGCACCGTATCGAGATAGAGCGCCTCTACCTGCGCACGCGCCCACGGCGTGCGGCGCAGAAACTTGAGACTGGAGGCGATGCTCGGCTCGTGATTGAAGCAGCGGATGCTGATTCGCATGCCGAGCCCGGGCCAGCCGAGCCGGTCCACAAGTTCGGTCAGCATCCGCTCCAGGGTGAGGCCGTGCAAAGGGTTGTTGGGCTGGGGGTCGGTCATCCGGTTCTCGCTCAGGGGGCCTGTATTCCACCGCAGGCAGCCGTGCCTGCGGTGGAAGAAACGCTGCGCAGGATAGCCGCCATGGTCGCGGCCGCCAAAAATATAAAAATATAAAACTATCTTTATCATCGAATCTCGCCCATACTGCGCCGCAGCGATACTCAAGTCGTGTAGTTCATTTGTTGGCATATCCGAATTTTTCGGTCGTATTCCCCCAAGTCATACCTCGCCGTCTTGATGCTCGCCCCATTCAGGGGGCTTTCCCCATTTTTTAGGAGATTCAAGACATGGCAACAGGTACCGTCAAGTGGTTCAACGATTCCAAAGGCTTCGGTTTCATCACCCCGGAAGCGGGCGGTGAAGACCTTTTCGCGCACTTCTCGGCCATCACCGGCCAGGGTTTCAAAACCCTTGCAGAAGGTCAGCGCGTCAGCTTCGACGTGACCACCGGCCCCAAAGGCCTGCAAGCGTCGAACATTCGCGCCAGCTAAGCGTGTTCGGCCCGCGCCTCCGGCGCAGGTCGCCCAGAGGCCCGACTTCGGTCGGGCCTTTTGCTTTTAAGGCTACGGAGAACTGCGACGCCCGCAAGCGCCAGGCCACCCGCCCCCTCAACTGTACAAGGAGAGCGACATGCCCCATCTCATTCAGCGAACCGAACTCAAGACCTTCTACTACACGCCCATCCATTGCCCGTTCTGTGGCACGCGGGTCATGGGCGCCGACCCTCACGATGAAACCCGCATCACCGCCTGCCCGCACACGCTTTTCATCGCTCACGATACCGCGTTCGAGTACCGCTCGGAGCGCCTCGACCGCAACCTCGCGCTCGACGGGATGACCGAAGAGGAAGTCGAAGCGAAATGGCTCGCGAACACGCGGGGCATCGACGGCTTCACCGACACGGTAAGCCTACCCGATGCGATCAAGGTCGCTGCCTACGCACCAAATCCTTCTGCCTACGGCTCGTACTACGGGTTTGCGCCGAACGAATAGGTCACCGCCGGAAAACCGCGTCGCCCACCGCGGCCTCGGCTGCCCGCTCATTCCGCGCCAGAGGCGGGCCCGTGGCGTAAACGTCGACACCGCCCCTTCCAGGGCTCAGCGCCCGCCCTCGGGACCGGGCCACGCCTGAAGCCGGCATTTCTCGCAGTCCTCCCACGGCAGGCAGTCGCACACCCGTGGCAGAACCACGAAGCGCCTCCCCACCTGCAGCGTACCCTCGCTCATCGGGGTTGCAGGCGCGCTACGTCGCGGGGTGGTCGAGACACCCGCCGCCGCGGGGTCATGCTGCGTTGGCTGCCAACGCGCGAACAAAGCCTTATCCAGGCTGCCCTCGATGTACCAGAGCTTGCGCACGGCATCCCAGCGCGCGCCCAGTTTCTTCGCCTCATCCTTCTCGGCAAACGGGACTTTCAGGTTGTGGCGCATGGCGGCATCGGGCGTTTCGTTGCAGGGCGCGCATTATAGGTGCTGCCGCGATCGGCCTCACCCCTCCTGCCGTGACGTGCTCTTGCGCGCCTCGAGGTCGGCCTTTTCCTTCTCGGCCGCGATTTCCTTTTCCAACTTGTTCTTTGCGATGCCGATCGCCGTCTTTCCGATCAGAATCACCACCCCGGCAAACAAGGCGATGAGCAGCAACGATGCGCGGCCGCTCGAGACGTCCTCCTGCACCGTGCTGGCCACTGCTGCGCCATTCGAAGCGTAAAGACCCAAGCTGGTCAAGGCTGCCGCAATGCACTTCCGTTTCATGAACCCCTCGTTCGTGGACTCCACCGTGTCCCAAGGCTGACATAGGATCGAGGAAACGCCAAACGCTGCCCGGAGCCGACTGTTCTGAGGACGGCACCTCGATCGACACCCGCCTCACTCGACCGGGAACCCACCCGAGGCCTCCCGAGCGAACGCGTGATCCTCGCCGGCTTCTCGCAGGGCGGCGATCGCGCAGCGTGTTGACCTACAGATGGAAATCGCCAGCAGCCTCCGGCTGGTAAAGCACTTTTCCAATCCGAACGCGCCGGGTCCGGTTCGTCATTCGCCAGTCGAAAGCATCTCCCTCCCGGTAGCCCAGGATCGCAGTGCCAATCCCGGAACAAACCGACAGTTTCCCAGCGCTGTCATCCGCGTCTTCCGGGTAGACCAGCGCCACTTCCACTTCCTCGTCGTCCAACTGCACCAGGGCCCTGGAATTCATGGTGACGACATCCTGCGCCACCTGACGCGGATCGACGACGATGGCGCGCTCGATCTCGTGCTCCAGTTCGAAAACATCTGAGGCGTGCTCGAGCGCAAGCAGACTTCTGAGCCGGGTATTGTCGATCTCGGTGATGTAGATCTCAGCGGCGTGCTCTGCAGGGCTTTCGCGCAAGAACCGCAGATATCGGTCCAAGGTCATGGCAAAAGACTTCAGGGTAGGCGTCTGGCTTTCCAGCAGGAAGCCGCTGCGCTCGAATGCCTTCAGCGAACGCGCGTTGTCCGCATGGATCTTGGCGATGATCTTTTCGGCCCGCATCTCGAAGAAGGCAAGCTTCATGGCTTCGCGGATGGCACTGGCTCCGAGTTTGCGGCCCCAGTTGTCGCGATTACCGATGACCAGGACCATTTCGCAGGTCGGGCCCGTCTTGACGAGACGTACGAAACCGACCGGAGCATCATGCCGGTCGTAGGCCATGAAGAACCGCCCCCCCTGGTTGAACAGATGCGTCAGGATAGGCAGCTGGACACGATTGACGACCTGCTCAATGAACCGGGAGACGTGGCGCGAATCGCTCAGGTAGCAGGTGACGGACTCGTCTTCCAACCAGTCCATCAGGGTCAGTGCATCTGCCCGAGTGATCTCGGGACACAGAGAAATGAAAGGCTTGTTCATCTTCACCCCATGCGCTTGCAAGGATGAAAGCCTTCCATGGCCGTAGCCATGACGGTTCTTTCGGCAAAGCGTGCATTCTAAGCCAGCGAGTGGGCGCGCGGGCAAGTGCGCTCCCAAACCGCGCTCCCAAACCGGGGGCTGCCCCATCAACCGCGGAACGCTGGCTCGCCTCTCTCACGAGACCCTGGAGCGCCTCGAGTTCGGCGTTCTGGACGGACGATGCGGGCATCCGGGCTGCGCACTGAACGCAGTTCTCGAGTACGTCCCCGATAGGGGGACGGGCATCGAGCGCTCCAGCACGGATCGCAGCCACGAGGGATAGCGAAACCAAAGGGGGGCCAATCGGCCTACGCAGGCATCACCCTGGCTCGGCGAGGAAGAGTGGCGACAAGGCAATGAACGCCACGAGTACCGTAAGCCGGGACTGTCAGCTCAGACCGGCGTCAGCCCCTTGGGCACGGGATGGGCACGGCGCCCAAGGGCGCACAAGACGCAAAAAAGCCAACCACCGCTAGGTGATTGGCTTTAATGACTTTTTTGGTTGCGGGGGCAGGATTTGAACCTGCGACCTTCGGGTTATGAGCCCGACGAGCTGCCAGACTGCTCCACCCCGCGTCGGAGAAGCAGAACTATAAACGAGTTGTGCGCAAATTTCAATCTTTTTTGCGCCGCACAAGGCTCGGAGAAAACTGGTGCCGGCAATAGGAATCGAACCCACGACCTTCTGATTACAAATCAGCTGCTCTACCAACTGAGCTATGCCGGCAAGGCGCCCGGATTATAGCGCAAGCTTGCGGATCCGATCTGCTTGCATCAATAACTGTTTTTTTATACAGTTACTGCCAAGCTACAGTTCGGGGGAAGACGTCATGGAAGCAATACTTGCACGAATCATCACGCCCCTTGGGCTGCTGGCCGGTTTCTTACTGGCCACCGGTCACACCGGTGGCGCACTTGCGCTCTCAGTTGCAGCCGGAGCGTGCGCATGGCTGGTGCGCTCCGGCGCACTCCAGCACGACCTGCATCGGTCCCGTGAGGCCTAACGGCCAAATCTCTGGACCAACTGCTGCAGTTTCTGCTCGTGGCGGCGCTCGGCCTCTTCTGCCGCACGTTTCTCGCGCTGCTGGCGTGCCACCTCGGCAAAGCGCTCCTTGAGCGTGGTCGCAGCGTGCGTGCGGTGTTCCTCGGTGAGCTCACCCACCGGCTGGCCATCCAGGTCATGACGGTGAGTGCCGCGCGCCACCGACTTCAAATATTTGGTCGAAGCAGTGTGCAAACGCAAGGCCACGCGCAGGTTCTTGCGCTCGAAGTCAGGAAAGCGTTCGAGGATGGCCGTGTCGATCTTCAGGGCCAGCGGCAGATAGTCGCGAAACGTGGGTGATTCGGCCTGAAGGCGCTTGAGCATCGCGCGCGGGTCGACCTTTGCTCGAACCTGTTCGCTCGTAGCTGCCTCGGCGGAAGCCGGCTGCTCTGCAGCAGCCTCGATCTGTTCTGAAGTCATCTTTGCAAGAACTCTGGATTCGGTATAAAAGTCTGAATAGGCATAGAGCGAAGTACAGACGTGGGGTACGGTGGCATGGGGACGATCGGGACCGCATTCTAACCCGAGCACCCCCTCCCTGCGTCCGGGCGGGCGGTCGATGTGCGTTCGGCGCCCACAGCCGAGTTGTCGATCGAATCAGGAGCAGATCATGAGAGAACGCTGGCGCCGCTTACCGGGCTCGCGGACCGAACCCGCAGGCCTGGAGCGCAAGATATTACGCCGGCTACCGTTGATCGCACTCGCGGGTACGGCTGCATGCATCTCTATTTCCTTGCTTGCACGCCTGATGTGGTGGGGCGACGACAGCAACGAAACCCTGCGCTCGCTGCAGATGATTGACATCTGGGTGATCGCAGCCGTGGTTCTGCACTGGACCGTAATCGCGGTCGTCGCAATCTACGCCTTCATCATATTCGTGATGAAGGGGCCGGCTTACATTGCCGACCGTTACGAGCTTCCAGACGAGGACGCCCCGCGCTGACCAGCCGCGGGGCGTCGGGCAAGCAAGAGATGCGCTCAGACTTTGCCTGCGGGAGCCTTGCCACTATTGGCAGGGGCGTGATGCTCATCTATTTCTTCCCAGCCAGTGATCATCGCCTTGACGTGCGCGAAGACCGTGTGCCCGGTCGTGGTCAGGTACACGTGGATGAAGAAGAACGCCGTGATCATGAATGCGCCGGCCGTATGCACGATGGCCACCGTCTCGAGCGTGAAGTACTTGTCCAGCCCGAGCTGCGCCCAGTTGCCGTAGAACAGGTACAGCAGCCCTGAGCCCCAGATTACCGGCGAGATGAACGCCAGCAGAGCGAGGTAAGCCAGGCGCTGCAGCGGGTTGTGCTTCTGCACCACCGTCTTGCGGAACGGGTGCGGCATGTCCTTGAAGATCCCCACCGTGTAGTAGAGCACCATCGCCCCGACGTTCCGCATCGAAGGCAGATACTGACGCCACTCACCGGTGGTGAACTGCCAGAAGATCGTGAAGGCCCAGATCGTCAGCAGGGTCCAGGCGGCGAGCGTGTGCAGGTCGACGGCATCCTTGAAGCCCATCAGGCTGTAGCTGCCATGGATCTCGAAGCCGGTGATCATCATCACGATGATCAGCAGCGCCTGCGACCAGTGCCAGAAACGCTCATAACGCTTGTAGATGTAGATTCGGTTCTCACTCATTTTCAGTGCCTCTTGCGACGGGTGAGGATACGGGCAATGCCGTGGATGGAGCCGGCGCCAATCGCGCCAATAATGGCCAGACCGCCGAGCAGATCCACCCAGCCGTTACGGTCGCGGCCCGGCAGATAGATGTCGGTGATCTCGTTCAGGCGGCCTTCTTCGGAGCGGGTATGGCACTCCTGGCACTGCACAGCCTTCTCCTTTGGCGCCACCATGTGCGTGATGAACCAGTTCATCCGCGTCTCGATGAAATCGAACTGACCGCTGTAGGGCAGGCCAGCGTACTCCATGCCAAACTTGATCGACTTCTCGTAGTCCCAGTTGCCCCAGAACGCCGCGTCATCCTTGCCATAGACGTGGTTGACCACCAGCGTCTTGTTCACCGGGTCGTACGGTTGCTTGCCGACCATGACCTTGAACGGCCAGATGCGTGCACTCGGGTCGCTTGCGGAGCCCTCGACGCGATTCAGTTCAAGGATCTTGGAGTCATCGATCTTGTCGGTGATCGCGACCTGATGCACGACGCCGTTGTACCACTTGTAGGTGGGCCGCACGTTCTCGCCGTACTCGAAGTCGCCCTTGTCAGCCGAGTAGCTCAGGTGGCCATGATCGTCCTTGATGAACAGCCCCTTGCCGTTCTCGTCACGTTTACCGGCCGTCGACCAGTCCCACAAGGTCTTGGTGGGGATGCCGCCACGGGCGAACTCGGGGATGTGGCAGGTCTGGCAAGCCACGCGGTTGGCGTGATGGTTAAGACGCTGATCCTCATGCGGGGTGAGGTCGTGGCACGACTCACAGGTGGCGCGATTGTGGTCCTCATGCTTCATGTCCAGACCCTTCACGTCCTTCGCGGTCGCAGCGTAGCGGCTGCCGGAAGGCTGGTGCGCGTTGAAGGTGTGGCAGTCGGCACAGTCGAGGTTGGCACCATCCTTGGCCATGTGCACATCCACATCGCGATGCGGATCGATCAGCGAAGTATCGAGGTCGCCATGCTTGACCGCGTCGCCGCCGCCGCCGTTGAAGTGGCACGCGCCACAGTTCTCGCGCCCGGGCTTGCCCACGTTCTGCGCGACCTTGGTCAGATCGGGCGGCTGAACGATCTTGCCGCTGCCCTTGGGCATCTCTCGCGGCTCGTAGAGGGGGTGGCCTGCATCCGTCGGCACTTTCTTGTAGGTGGCCGTGGTGTCGTGACAGGCGAGGCAGTCGACGTTCTCTTCGTTGGAGAAGTCGTAGTTCTTGTCCTTCCAGTCGTAGCCGGCGTGGCAACTCGTGCAGCGCGGCTCGTTGGAAAGGATGGAGCCGCAGAAGTTGTTGGCGGCATGCTGCTTGCCAAGCTTCTTCCCGGTGGTGGGGCTAATGGTTTCCCAGGTCCAGTGCACGCTCTTCATGACCTGGTGACTGGCCTCGTTGTGACAGGCCAGACAGGCCTTCGTCACCTCCGGTCCACTATTGAATGGCCCCTGAAGCTCCTTGAACTTGCTGTGGTCCGCCGTACTCTGCGGCTTGCCACCTGAAGCGGCCACCGGTATGTCGCCCGCCGCGGGCGCCCCGATTGCCATGGTGCTGGCTACCATGATGATGGTGGCGCCCAGCCAATGGCGCCACCCCGATGTTCGTCCATTCATCTCTGTCTCCTCCAAGGAACTCCGGTTACAAGCGAAATTTTACGCCGCCGCTCAATATCAGCTTTTGATTAATGTCTAACTTGAGCGATATCAAACCGAGAAAAAGTCCATGCAAGCTCCCCGGAGGACGGGACGAACTACCACGCCAGTCCCGGGAAGCCCCGTATAATTCCCGCGTTGATCCACCGCAGCGTGTGTCGGCAGCGATTGGCCGGCCCGTGCCATCTCGCCCCTCTTCCCACAAGCTCATGTCCACCTTCAGCAACCCGTCCGAGATCGCGCGTGAAGCACTTCGCCAGCTGGCTATGCGCCGCGTGGCACCAACTCCAGACAACTATTGCAAGCTCTACCACGAGATCTCCGGCACGGAAGCGGACGAGGACATCCTGCCCGAAGCCTTCATGCGCCGGCTCGCAGCGCGCCTCCCACGCGACAGCGCCGAGCGCCATCGCAACGCCCGCGAACTGGACCAGGCACTTACCGCAGGGAAACCCGCCGCGATCGAGGCCGCGCTGGGACGCTACCTCGACGGGCTGAAGCTGGCCGAGCAGCCGGCGTGGAACGAGCTCATCACGGGCCTGCTGCGCCAATGGGAAACGCGACACAGCGGGTGGACGACTGCACGCAAGCGGGAATCGCTCGAGCGCGTGCTCAACGCCTCGGACCCCGCCACCCTCTTCAACCGCCTCCAGGGGCTGGTCAGGGGCTGGAGCCAATCGAACACGGCACAGGACGAGGCCGTCGAACCACTCCCCGACGGCGACGCAGCCGGCAGCCCGCCCGCCGAAGCCACGACTGCGGCAGCCCCCTCCAGCACCGCCCCCTGCGGGATTGCGACCGAGGCGAGCGCCGAGTTGCGCGCGCTACTGGAACAGAGCCTCAAGCAGGCCATTCCTCCGCTGTTGCACGAACACCCCGAACTGCAGCAGAAAGCACGCGCGCTCGCCCGTGAGCTTGAAGGCCGCAACAATGCGAGCGAGCTCCGGAGTTTCAGCCTGGCGCTGCGGGCCTTCGTCGGTGAGATCGAGTCCGCTGCGCTCGACGACGAAGAGGTAAACCAAGGGCTACTTGAGCTCCTGCGGCTGCTGTTGCGCAACATCGACGAGCTCGTGTTCGATGACAAATGGCTCAGCGGCCAGATCGAAATGCTGCGCGAGGTCGTCGAAGGCAGACCGGACCCACGCCAGCTGGACGACGCGGGGCGCAGGCTGAAGGATCTGATCTTCAAGCAGAGTCAGCTCAAGCACTCATTGGCCGAAACCCAGCGCCACCTGCGCGACATGCTGGCCGGCTTCGTCGACCAGCTCGCTCAGTTCGCCGAAAGCACCGGCACCTACCACGACCGCATCGGCAACTGCGCACAGCGCATCGCAAAGGCACAGGACATCACCGAGATCGGCCCGCTGCTCGACGAGGTAATGACGGAAACACGGAGCATTCAGGAAGAGGCCCGCCGTTCACGTGACGAGCTGATTGCGGCACGCGAGCAGGCAGGCAAGGCCGAGCAGCGCATTTCCACGTTGCAAGCCGAGCTGGAGGAAGCCAGCCGGCTGATGCGCCACGACCAGCTCACCGGCGCCCTGAACCGGCGTGGGCTGGAAGAGATGTTCCACACCGAGGCCGCGCGTGCCGCACGCCACCGCTCGAAGCTCGCCGTCGCGCTGCTGGACATCGACCACTTCAAGAAGCTCAACGACTCCCACGGACATCGGACCGGCGACGAAGCGCTCATCCATCTGGCACGGGTGGTGCGCCAGCACCTTCGTCCCCAGGACGTGCTGGCGCGCTTCGGTGGCGAGGAGTTCGTCATCCTGTTGCCCGAAACCGGCAACGACGCTGCGCAACAGGCGCTCGTGCGCCTGCAGCGCGAACTGACGCGCGAGTTCTTCATGGCCGACCAGCAGAAGGTGGTGATCACCTTCAGCGCAGGCGTAACCCCGGTCGCCGACGGCGAGGCACTCGAAAGTGCCCTGAAACGCGCGGATGGTGCGATGTACCGCGCCAAGCAGGCTGGACGCAACCGCGTCATGACGGCACCGCTTCCCGCCCCGCCTGCATCGTCCTGATCCACGCACCCCAGTTCCGCGCCAGCAGGACGGGGAAGCCGGGCGCCCGCAGGTGCCCGGCCAACACGGTCGTCAGCCGACGATGGTCTGGGCCTCACCTTCGCGGCGGGCATCAATGCGGCCGATGCGATACACCGTCTCGCCTTCTGCCTCCAGCTTCTGCATCACAGCATCGGCATCCTGCGCCGACACGATCACCACCATGCCGATGCCGCAGTTGAACACACGGTACATCTCGTCTTCCGCCACACGGCCGGCCATCTGCAGCCACTGGAAGAGTGGCGGCAGAGACCACGACTCGACATCGATCCGGGCAGTGAGCTCGTCGCGCAGGATGCGGGGAACATTCTCGGTGATGCCGCCGCCGGTGATATGGGCCATGCCCTTGACCACGCCAGGCATCGCCTGCATGAGCGCCAGCATCGGCTTCACGTAGATGCGGGTGGGCGCCATCACCACGTCGCGGAAGGCCCGGCCATGAAAAGGCGCGTCCATGTCGGTCCCCGTGCGCTCGAGGATCTTGCGGATCAGCGAGTAGCCGTTGGAGTGCGCACCGCTGGAAGCCAGCCCCAGCACCACGTCGCCCGGCACGATCCTGCTGCCGTCGATGATGTCGGCCTTCTCCACCGCACCCACCGCGAAACCGGCCAGGTCGTACTCGCCCTCCGGGTACATGCCGGGCATCTCGGCCGTCTCCCCACCGATCAGTGCGCAACCTGCAAGCTCGCAACCACGCGCGATGCCGCTGACCACGTCCGCCGCAGCATCCACGTCGAGCTTGCCGCAGGCGAAGTAATCAAGGAAGAACAGCGGCTCGGCACCCTGCACCAGGATGTCGTTCACGCTCATCGCCACCAGGTCCTGACCTACGGTGTCGTGCTTGTTCAGCTGGAAGGCCAGCTTGAGCTTGGTGCCGACGCCATCGGTGCCGGACACGAGCACCGGCTCCTTGTACTTCTTCGACAGCTCAAACAGCGCGCCAAAGCCGCCGATGCCGCCCAGCACCTCGGGGCGCATGGTCCGCTTGGCCATCGGCTTGATGCGATCGACCAGCGCGTCACCGGCTTCGATGTCCACCCCCGCGTCGCGGTACGACAGGGGCGCCTGGGGTTCAAGAGGGGCTGGATGGTAATCGCTCAAGATCGTTCCTTTGGGCTCGCTGGATGCAGGATCGGAGCCGCCTGGCGGCCGGCCGTGCTTGAGGCCGCAACGCCAAGTGGCTACATTTACGTGTTTCGCGGGCCGTTTTGTCCCGCGCCAAGTCCGCGATTTTACTTGAAATGAACTCACCTCGCGCCGATCGCCTGCAAACCTTCGCCTGGGCCGCGGCCGGCCTGGCGATCCTGGGCCTGTTCTGGCTGCTCGGCCCCATCCTCACCCCGTTCGTGATCGCCGGCGTGTTCGCCTATATCTGCGACCCGGCCGTGAACTGGATGGTGGCGCGCCGCGTTCCTCGTGCAATCGCCGTGCTGCTGGTGATCATCGGCCTCGGACTGCTACTGATCGCGCTCGCCCTGATTCTGGTGCCGATGGTCTACCGGGAAGGCCTGCTGCTGGTGCGCCGACTACCGGATCTGGTTGAAATGTACAACGCGCAGATCGCCCCCTTGCTGCAGTCGCGACTCGGGATCGAGGCGCAGCTCGATGCAGCGCAGTTCCGTGCACTCGTCGCGGAGAACTGGACCAGCGCACAGGACATCGTGCCCGTCGTTCTGGGCCACCTGAAGACGGGCGGCATGGCATTGCTTGGATTCCTCGCCAACCTGTTCCTGATCCCGCTGGTGATGTTCTATCTCCTGCAAGAGTGGCCGCACATCCTGGACGCACTCCGGCGCATCGTGCCCCGCCCCTGGCTGGCGCGCACGATGCGCATCCTTCAGGACATCGACTCGGTGATGTCCGAGTTCCTGCGCGGACAGCTGTCGGTCATGATGCTGCTCGCCGTGTTCTACAGCGTCGGTCTGTGGCTGGCCGGGCTCAAGTTCGCGTTGCCGGTGGGCGTGCTCACGGGTCTGCTGGTGTTCATCCCCTACGTGGGTTTCGGAGGCGGGCTGATCCTCGCGATCGTGGCGGCCGTGCTGCAGGCGGAGGGATGGCCGCCGCTGATCGGCGTGGCGGCGGTATACGGCCTGGGGCAGATGGTCGAGAGCTTCCTCCTCACGCCCTACCTGGTCGGGGAACGCATCGGCCTGCACCCGCTCGCGGTGATCTTCTCGTTGATGGCGTTCGGGCAGTTATTCGGCTTCGTCGGCGTGCTCGTCGCCCTGCCCGTGAGTGCTGCCCTGCTGGTCGGACTGCGAGAAGTCCAGGGCGCATGGCTGAGCAGCCCCGTGTACCTCGGCAGGGACACGCCGCCGGAATCCCCTCCGACAGGAGACGCGGGCGCGCGATGAAACAGCTTCTCCTCGACATCCGCCCCGACGCCCCGCCCACACTGGAGAACTTCGTCGCAGGCGCCAATGCCGAGCTGGTGGCCACGCTGTCGCTGCTGGCCGAGCCGGGCACGGCCGTCCAGCTCCCCGTCCCCCACCTCTACCTGTGGGGCGAACCTGCCTGCGGTCGCAGCCATCTGCTGCGCGCCACTGCCGCCATGGCCCGCAGCCACGGCCGGCCCGCGCACCTGCTGGGTGCACAAGACGTGGACGACGCTCTGCCCGAAACGCCAGATGCGCTGCTTGCAATCGACGACATCGACGCGCTCCCCCCGCCGGCGCAGATCGCACTGTTCAACGCCTTCAACCGCGCCCGCGGCAACGGCCAGTCGCTGCTGCTCTCGGGACCGATCGCACCGCTTGGGCTCGCGCTGCGCGAGGACCTGCGCACCCGTGTCGGCCAGAGCCTGATCTACGAGGTCAAGGCGCTGGACGACGACGCACGTGCTGCCATCCTCGCCGCGCTCGCCGAACGGCGAGGGCTGCGCCTGGCCGACGAAGTGGTGGACTTTCTGCTGCGCCACGGACGCCGCGACCTGGCCAGCCTGCGCACGGTGCTCGATGCCCTGGATACCGTCTCGCTCGAGCGCAAGCGCGCGATCACCCTCCCCCTGCTGCGCGAAATGATGCAGCACGGGCTGGAGATCTGAGCATGCCCGGCCAGACGCCGCCAGCGTCTCTGCCTGCGCCCCTCCCTCCCGCCTCCTTTCGCACCCGACACCCTGCACCCGACACTCTTTACGGAGCCACAACGTGAATCTCGTCCTTTTCGATCTCGACAACACCCTGCTCGCCGGCGACTCCGACTTCGCCTGGGCGCAGTTCCTCATCGGCAAGGGCGTGCTCGACCGTGAAGTCCAGGAAGCGAAAAACATCGAGTTCTACGAGCAGTACAAGGCCGGCACCCTCGACATCTTCGAGTTCCTCGACTTCCAGCTCGCCCCGCTCGCCCGCCACGCGCGCGAACAGCTCGACGCCTGGCACATCGAGTTCATGGAGAAGTCAGTGCGCCCGATGATGATGCCCAAGGCGCGCAAGCTGGTGCGCGAACACCTGGACGACGGCGCCATCGTGGCCGTTGTCACCGCCACCAACGCCTTCGTCACCGGACCGATCGTGCGCGAGTTCGGCATCCCGCACCTGGTCGCCACGATCCCCGCACAGGAAGGCGGCATCTTCACCGGCAAACCGCGCGGCATGCCTGCCTTCAAGGCCGGCAAGATCGAGCGCGTGGAAAGCTGGCTGGAGTCCCTCGGCCTGCACCTTGGCAGCTTCAGTCGGAGCTGGTTCTACAGCGACTCCCACAACGACCTGCCGCTGATGGGGCGCGTCACCAACCCGGTCGCCGTCGACCCGGACGACACCCTGCACGCGCACGCCACCCGCGCAGGCTGGCCGGTGATCTCGCTGCGCTGAATCACGCCGTGGGCGCAGTCGCTCGACCGCGCCCGGCAGCTCCGCCGCGCGCGATTCCACCGATCAAAGCCGATCCTGCACCGCGCCGGGGCGAATGCTTCGGTTATCATTGCGTGCTTATGCAAGAACACCCCCTCTCGAGATGATCCGCAAGCTGCTGCGCAAGGTCTTCAAGCGCCCGGGCGGCGCCATACGCCGTGAACCCGCCCTGATCCCCGTCGAACGCCACGGCATCCGCCGCGAGCAACTTTCCCCCGCCGCGCGCAAGGTCTGCGCAGTTCTGCAGGAGAAGGGCTTCAAGGCTTTCGTCGTGGGCGGCGCGGTGCGCGACCTGCTGATCGGCCAGACCCCGAAGGATTACGACGTGGCCACCAGCGCTACGCCCGAGGAAGTCCGCGGCGCCTTCCGCCGCTCACGCATCATCGGGCGTCGCTTCAAGATCGTTCACGTGATGAGCGGGCCGGAGACGATCGAGGTCTCCACCTTCCGCGCCAGCCAGGACGCCGAAACCGCCGAGACCGATGAACACGGTCGCGTACTGCGTGACAACGTCTTCGGCAGCCAGGAAGAAGACGCCACCCGCCGCGACTTCACCGTCAACGCCCTGTATTACGACCCCGGCACCGAAACCATCGTCGATTACCACCACGGCGTGGCCGACATCCAGCAGAAGACGCTGCGCATGATCGGCGACCCGCGTACCCGCTACCGCGAGGACCCGGTGCGCATGCTGCGTGCGGTGCGACTGGCGGCCAAGCTCGGCCTCTCCATCGACCCCGCAGCACGCCAGCCGATCCGCGAGATGGGGCCGCTACTCGAAAACGTGCCCGCCGCGCGCCTGTTCGACGAGATGCTCAAGCTGCTGTTCTCCGGTCACTCGATGAAGTGCCTGCAGCAGCTGCGCGGCGAAGGCCTGCACCACGGCCTGCTACCCCTGCTGGACGTGATCCTCGAGCAGCCCATGGGCGAGCGTTTCGTCACCCTGGCGCTGGAGAACACCGACCAGCGCGTGCGCCAGGACAAGTCCGTCTCGCCGGGCTTCCTGTTCTCCACCCTGCTCTGGCATGAGGTGCTGAAGGCCTGGGAACATAAGAAAGCGGTTGGGGAACACAGCCAGCCGGCGCTCTTTGAAGCCATGGACGAGGTACTCGACGCCCAGGCCGGCAAGCTGGCGATCACCCGGCGCATCGCCGGTGACATCAAGGACATCTGGGCCCTGCAGCCGCGCTTCGACAAGCGCGCCGGCAAGACGCCCTACCGCCTCATCGAGCAGCCCCGCTACCGCGCAGGCTGGGACTTCCTGCGCCTGCGCGCGCAAGCGGGCGAGATTCCGATGGAGATCGTGGACTGGTGGGACCGCTTTGCCCATGCCGGCCATGACGAGCGCGAGGCGCTGATTCACCAGGCGCCCGCCGAGGCCTCCCCTGCAGCGAAGAAGCGCCGTCGTCGCAAGCGCAAGCCAGCCGCCGGCGCCAGCGCACAGGCCACGCCCGCGGACAACGCCTGACCCCTCACCGCATGTCCAACGCCACACGCGCCTTCGTCGCCTTCGGCGCCAACCTGGGCGACCCTGCGAGCGCGTTCTCGTTGGCCCTCGCACGCCTGGGCGCCCTGCCCGGGGTCCGCGTAGTGGCGTACTCCTCGCTGTACCGCAGCGCGCCCGTCGGGGTCGACGGCCAGCCGGACTACATCAACGCCGTGATCGCGCTCGAAACGACGCTGGCGGCGCGCGCCCTGCTCGACGCACTGCTCGGGATCGAGCGCGAAGGCGGTCGCACACGCGCCTTCCACATGTCGCCCCGCACCATGGATCTGGACCTGCTGCTCTACGGAGGGGAAATCATCGAGGAGCACGGCCTGCAGGTGCCCCACCCGCGCATGCATCTGCGCGCCTTCACCCTGCTGCCCCTGGCCGAGATCGCGCCCGACGCGGTGATCCCCGGGCTCGGCGCAGTCACCGAGCTGCTCCCGGCAGTGGCCGACCAGGCCATCGAACGCATGCCGGACACCTCACCCACCCGCGTTTGAGCGCGCGGTCGGCCCCAGCCGCAGCATACTCGCTGCAGACCTACCCCCTCCTGCCCGCCCCGTCCGCCGCTTCACCCGAGGCTTCGCGCTGATCATGCCCGCCTGGCTCCACTCCGCCACCACGTCCTTCACAGCCAACCCCGTCTGGCTCCAGACCGCGCTGCTGCTCACCGCCTCCAACGTGTTCATGACTTTCGCCTGGTACGGCCACCTGAAGAACATGCAGGGCAAGGCATGGTACGTGGCCGCGCTGGTAAGCTGGGGCATCGCCCTGTTCGAATACCTGCTTCAGGTTCCGGCCAACCGCATCGGCGCCACCGCGCTCAGCCTCGCGCAACTCAAGATCATGCAGGAGGTCATCACGCTGCTGGTGTTCGTGCCCTTCGTCATCCTCTACATGAAGCAGCCCATCAAGCTTGACTATCTGTGGGCCGCCTTGTGTATGCTCGGGGCGGTCTACTTCATTTTCCGCAGCTGAGGCGGACGAGAAGCCACGCACGCATGCTCGACAAAGCCCGATACATCGTCGTCGAAGGTCCGATCGGAGCCGGCAAGACTTCGCTCGCGAAGCGCCTGGCCGAGCGCCTGCAGGCCGAAACCCTGCTCGAGCAGGCCGAACGCAACCCCTTTCTCGGGCGCTTCTACCAGCAACCCGAACGCTGGGGCATGGCAACCCAGCTCTCCTTTCTCTTCCAGCGCATCGACCAGCTCGCCGGGCTGGGGCCGATCGAGGGGGAACGCAGGGTGGTCGCGGATTTCCTCTTCGACAAGGACCGCCTGTTCGCCGAGCAGAACCTCGCCGAGAGCGAACTCGCGCTCTACCAGCGCGTGCACGACACGCTGCAGCCCGTCAACGCCCCCCGACCCGACCTCGTCATCTACCTCCAGGCGCGACCGGACACCCTGCTCGGCCGCATCCACAAGCGCGGCCTCGAGGCCGAACGACGGATCACCGAAACCTACCTTCACCAGGTGGCCGAGCGCTACACGCGCTATTTCTACCAATACGACGCAGCACCGCTCTTCATCGTCGACAATGGCCGACTGAATCCGGTCGACCGCGACGAGGACTTCGAGATGCTGCTCGAACGCCTGCGCGAGATGCGCAGCTACCGTGAATTCTTCGGCTACGCAGACTGAACCTTGCCGGCGCCCCCTATCCCCACGTGATTGCGCATCGCCGCCTGCGCTTGTACCCGGCAGGCGTTTGGTGAAACACTGCGCCCCCCACCAGGAGTCATGAATGAGCTACCTTCAGGACCAGAAGCCCGTCACCCTCTTCGAACTCGGCAAGATGCGCGCCGAGGGCCACAAGATCGCCATGCTCACCGGCTATGACGCGAGCTTCGCGGCACTGCTCGGGCGCGCGGGGATCGATTGCATCCTCATTGGCGACTCGCTCGGCAACGTACTGCAGGGGCAGAAGTCCACCCTGCCGGTAACGCTCGAGCACATGGCCTACCACACCGAATGCGTCGCGCGCGCCGACGCGCGCCCGCTGATCATCACGGACATGCCCTTCGGCACTTACCATGAGAGCCGCGAGCAGGCCATGCGCAACGCGACCCGCCTGATGGCGGCCGGCGCCCAGATGCTCAAGCTCGAGGGGGGCGAGTTCATGGCCGAGACCATCCGCTTTCTGGTCGAGCGGGGCGTGCCGGTGTGTGCGCACATCGGTCTCACACCTCAGGCGGTACATCAACTCGGCGGCTACCGTGTGCAGGGTCGCAGCGAGGAAGGAGCCGCCCGGCTCAAGGCCGACGCGCTCGCGCTCGAACAGGCGGGCGCCGCGCTGATGGTCATGGAAATGGTACCTGCTGCACTGGCCGGCGAGATCACGGCCAGCCTGAAGAACATGGCGACGATCGGCATCGGCGCCGGGCCGGACTGTGACGGCCAGGTGCTGGTACTGCACGACATGATCGGCGTGTTCCACGGCAAGACCGCACGCTTCGTGCGCAACTTCATGGAAGGGGCGGCAAGCATCGAGGACGCCGTCGGGCGCTACGTCGCCGCGGTCAAGGACGGCAGCTTCCCCGCCGCCGAGCACTGCTACTGAGCCGCCCGCCGGCATCCCCTTCGCGAGCCTTCACCCATGCAGATCCACGACACCATCGAGAGCGTGCGCGCTGCACGCGCCCAGGCCGGCAAGGTCGCCTTCGTGCCCACCATGGGCAACCTGCACGAGGGTCACATCGCGCTCATGCGCCAGGCCGGCGAGCACGCCGATTGCGTGATCGCCAGCATCTTCGTCAACCGACTGCAATTCGGCGCCGGCGAGGATTTCGAGCGTTATCCGCGCACCTTCGCCGCCGACTGCGAGAAACTGCAGGCGGCCGGCGTAGCCCATGTGTTCGCACCCGACGAAAAGGTGATGTACCCGCAACCGCAACGCTATTACGTCGAACCTGCGCCGGCGCAAGTCTCCATCCTCGAGGGCGAGTTCCGCCCCGGCCACTTCAGCGGCGTCGCCACCGTCGTACTGAAGCTGCTCAACATCGTTCAGCCCGACATCGCGCTGTTCGGCAAGAAGGATTATCAGCAGCTGATGGTGCTGTCGAACATGGTGCGCGAGATGGCGATGCCGGTCGAAGTGCTGCCTGGCGAGACGGTACGTGCCGACGACGGCCTCGCACTCTCCTCGCGCAATGGCTACCTGAGCGCCGAAGAACGCGCGCGCGCGCCGCTGCTCTACCGACTGCTGTGCGGCATCCGTGACGCCGTACGCGCGGGCGACCACGACCTTCTCAAGCTCGAAACCGAGGCCGTGGCGCAGCTGGCGGCGGCGGGCTGGGAACCCGACTATATCGCGGTGCGTCGTCGCATCGACCTGCAGCCGCCCGCGCACATGGACGACCCATTGGTGGTGCTCGCCGCCGCCAAGCTTGGGCGCACACGCCTCATCGACAACCTCGAAATCTGAGCGGGCGGATGCGATAAGGGTTCGCCCACTCTTGCGCGCACCAGCAGTTATGGTTAAAACCAGATCACCTGAAGAACCGGGCCGCTCCGCATGGCGGGGCACGCTCGCCAACAAAGAAGGGGGAGCAACAGAATGAACACGACAGTCAAGCAGATCCTCGATCAGAAAGGCGCAGCCTTCCAGTCCGTGCGCCCGACCGACTCGGTGTTCGACGCGCTGTCGCTGATGGCGCAGCACGACATCGGCAGCGTACTGGTGATCGAGCACGAGAAACTGGTCGGCATCTTCACCGAGCGCGACTATGCCCGTAAGGTGGTGCTCAAGGGCTTGGTCTCACGCGACGTCAAGGTTGGCGACCTGATGACGAAGAACCCCTACACCATCGACACGATGCAGACCGCGGACACGGTGATGGCGACCATGACAGCCAAGCGCTTCCGCCACATTCCGGTGGTCGAGGACGGCAAGGTGCTCGGCATCGTCACCATCGGCGACATGGTCAAATCCATCGTTACCCAGCAGGAAAAGACCATCAAGCAGCTCGAGAGCTACATCGCGGGCGATCTCGCCGCCGAGTGAGCCTGCCCCGCGCACGCGGGACAGGGACGTTGTCGCAGACACAGGAACGCCGGATCACCCGAGGAGGGTGTCCGGCGTTCTGGCATTCCGGACCATGCGCCCTGGCTAGGGCGCACGGCCACAGGTCAAGCCTGCAGTGCCTTGCCGACGATCTCGGCTACATCGACGGACAGTCCCGGCGCCGCGAGCACGCGCTCGAGTTGCGGTCGGATGCTGGCCTGCAGCGCCGGCGTGAAGTGGCGCCAGTTCTCCAGCGCCCGCGCCATGCGCGAGGCCACTTGCGGATTGCGGCTGTCGAGCGCGATCACCTGGTCGGCCCAGAACGCATGGCCACTGCCATCGGCCGCGTGGAACTCGCCCGGGTTGGCGCGGAAGAACGTACCGAGCAAGGCATAGACCTTGTTCGGGTTCGACAGGCTGAAGGCAGGATCTTCGAGCAGAGCGCGTACACGGACGAGGGTCGGCTCCGCCTCGTCACTCCAGCGCCATGCCCCGGCCTGCAGCGCGAACCACTTGTCGAGCACCAGCGCATCGTCCCGATGACGCTCGTGGAAGGCACGCAGCGCCAAGGCACGCGCCGGGTTCGTGCTCTGCACCAGCGCAGCGAGCGCGCCGAAACGCTCGGTCATGTTGGTCGCGGCTTCGAAGCGGGCCTGTGCGAGCGCCAGCCCTTGGGCGTTCCCCGCCGCCGCGAGGTAGCGCAGCGCCAGGTTCGCAAGCGCGCGGCGGCCCGCATCGGCAGGATGGTAACGATACGGGCCGGATACCTGCATCGACTCGCAGGTCGCGAGCCATTCAGCCGCGAGCGACGCCCCCAGCGTGCGCATGAGGCGCACGAGCGCCGACCGCAGCGCCAGCGGATCGGCCGGTTTCATGCGCTCGAGCAGATAGGCCTCGCCTGGCAGGGCCAGCGCCTGCGCGCGGAAGGCGGGCTCCAGCGCGGGATTGCCGAGCAGGGCGCGGAAGGCGTCGAGGAAGGCGGGCGGCACCCCAGCCGATGGGTCGGCCGCCATCGCCAGCGCGACGCGCTCGGCGTAGCGCTGTGCGGCATCCCAGCGGTTGCAGGGATCGGCATCGTGCGCCATGCGGAAGGCGAGGCGCGCATCGTCCTCGTCCAGCTCGAGGATCACCGGTGCCGAGAAGCCGCGCAGCAGCGAGGGCACGGGCTCGGCCGGCAGGCCGACGAAGCGGAAGGTCTGCGACTCCTCGGTGAGCTTGAGCACGCGCGTCGTGGCGCCCGGCTGGGACTCGCCCTCGAGTTGCAGCGGGCAGTCGCGCCCGTCCGGTCCGATGAGGCCGGCCGCGAATGGAATCATCAGCGGCAGTTTGGCATGCTGGCCCGGCGTGGCAGGCGTGCTCTGAGCCAGCGTCAGCGTGTAGCTGCCGTCGGCGGCATTCCATTGCCCGCTGGCCTTCACCCGCGGGGTGCCGGCCTGGCTGTACCAGCGCATGAACTGGTCGAGATCGAAGCCGTTGTTGGCCTCGGACATCACCTCGACGAAATCGTCGCAGGTCACGGCCTGACCATCGTGGTAGCTGAAGTAGAGATCCATGCCGTTCCGGAAACCCTCGGGACCCAGCAGGGTGTGCAGCATGCGGATGACTTCCGCGCCCTTCTCATACACCGTAGCGGTGTAGAAGTTGTTGATCTCTTGATAACTGTCCGGGCGGATCGGGTGCGCCATCGGCCCCGCATCCTCGGGGAACTGTGCGGCACGCAGCACGCGCACGTCATCGATGCGCTTGACCGCGCGCGCAGAGGCAGCGCCCTCGGGACCGGCGGCCTCATTTGCCATCCTCCCCAGCATGTCGGCCGAGAACTGCTGGTCGCGGAAGACCGTCAGCCCCTCCTTCAGCGTGAGCTGGAACCAGTCGCGGCAGGTGACGCGGTTGCCGGTCCAGTTGTGGAAGTACTCGTGCGCCACCACGCTCTCGATGTGCTCGTAATCGACGTCGGTGGCGGTGTCGGGCTTGGCGAGAATGAACTTGGTGTTGAAGATGTTCAGGCCCTTGTTCTCCATCGCCCCCATGTTGAAGTCGGCCACGGCGACGATCATGAAGCGGTCGAGGTCAAGCTCCAGGCCGAAGGTCTCCTCGTCCCAGCGCATCGAATGGACGAGCGAGTCCATCGCATGCTCGACGCGGTCGAGGTTGCCCGCCTCCACCCACACCTGCAGCAGCACCTCGCGGCCGGACATGGTTTCGACCTTTCGCTCGAGCGCGACGAGGTCGGCAGCGACCAGCGCGAACAGGTAGGACGGCTTCGGGAACGGATCTTCCCACTTCGCGTAGTGGCGGCCGCCAGGCAGTTCGCCCTGTTCGACGAGGTTGCCATTGGACAGCAGGACCGGGCAGCTCGCACGGTCGGCCTCGAGCGTGACGGTGAAGCGCGCCATCACATCCGGACGGTCGGGAAAGCAGGTGATGCGGCGGAAGCCTTCGGCCTCACACTGGGTAAAGAAGCCGCCATTCGACAGGTAGAGCCCCGACAGCGTGGTGTTGGCCTTCGGGTTGATGCGGGTCTGCACCTCCACGACGGCGCGCTCGCCTTCCGCCGCGATCTCGATCAGCGTGCCGTCCTCGCGCAACACCTGCGCCGGCGCACCATCCACGGTGATCGACAGGCGCTCCAGATCCTCCCCCCAGAGGCGAATCGGCCCGTCGACGGCCGCGCGATTGCGCACGCAGTGCATGCGGTTGGTGACGACGGTGGCCTCGGCGTGGAGGCAGAAGTGCAGATCGACGGACTCGACCGTCCACGACAACGGCTGGTAATCAGCGCGCTGGATGCTTGGGGATTGTTCGGTTTTCATTCTTTCTCCGTCGGCGCTTCGAGGCGCAACTAGGGGGGATGCAGCAATCGCGAAGCCGCCCGCAGCCCCGGGGGCTTCGCGGCGGTGACGCAGTTCAGGTCTTGGGCTGCTGCGAGAGTAAAACGATGCAGGTGCCGGCAAGTCGGTCGTGGAGGAACTGGCGCTCACGGTCGATCAGCGCCCACAGCAAGCCGAAGCCCAGCAGGAGCACCGAGGGCCAGGCCAGGGCGTAGCGCAGCCAGCAGCGTCCGAGACTCGCGCCCTGTCCATCCGCGGCAACGATCTTCAACCGCCAGGTCTGCATCGCCAGCGTCTGCCCGCCCCGCCGCCAGTACCAGACGAAATAGACGCCGAGCACCAGGAACACGTGAATCCAAAGCATCCATCCCGGCGGCGTGAATCCGGTGACCGGACCGAGGATCAGGTAGGGCACGAGGAAGGTAAGCGCCAGCACGCCGAGCAGCAGCATGGATTCGTACAGCATGGATGCGAACCGGCGGCGAAGCCCCGCGAGCTCAGCCACCGTTCGGTTCGTCATCCCGGCCTCGTCCGCGGCGGTGGCGGAAACTACTGAAAGGGGACCAGCCCCGCTGTCGCCGGCCTTGCGGCCAGCGCGCCTGCTGCGTGTCATGAAATCTTCCGGAAGATGCGCCGCTTTCGCGACGTCGGGCTGAAGGACGGCTGCGGCGCCGGAAGGCCGCAGCCGATGCAGAAATCCGGCAGGGTCATGACATGCGCGGACATGGGCGTGAAAGCCCCGCCAGCCTTGACCAAACCATCAGCGGCCGGTAACGTTCTGCGTTTATTCAAACCCCTAGATACGAGAGAGTTCGCGATGGTGCTGTCCGGAGCCGAAATTCTAATCAGGTGCCTTCAGGAAGAAAAGGTCGAATACGTCTTCGGTTATCCGGGTGGCTCGGTACTCTTCATCTACGACGCCTTGTTCCAGCAAGACCAGGTGCGCCATGTACTGGTGCGCCATGAGCAAGCCGCGGTGCATGCCGCCGACGGCTTCGCGCGCAGCACGCACAAGGTCGGCGTCGCGCTGGTAACCTCCGGCCCGGGCGCCACCAATGCCGTCACCGGCATCGCCACCGCCTACTGTGACTCGATCCCGATGGTGATCATCTCCGGTCAGGTCCCCACTGCGGCGATCGGTCAGGACGCCTTCCAGGAAGTCGACACCGTGGGCATCACCCGCCCCTGCGTGAAGCACAACTTCCTCGTCAAGGACGCGCGCGACCTCGCCGCCACGATGAAGAAGGCCTTCTACCTCGCACGCACCGGCCGCCCCGGCCCGGTGCTGGTCGACATCCCCAAGGACGTGTCGATGCAGCGCTGCGACTTCGAGTACCCGAAAGAGATCTCGATGCGCTCATACAACCCGGTGGTCAGGGGCCACTCGGGCCAGATCAAGAAGGCCGTGCAACTGCTGCTCGAAGCCAAGCGCCCGATGATCTACACCGGCGGCGGCGTGATCCTCTCCAATGCGGCCGAACAACTCACCAGGCTCACGCGCCTGCTCGGCTACCCGATCACCAACACGCTGATGGGCCTGGGCGGCTACCCCGCGAGCGATCGCCAGTATCTGGGCATGCCCGGCATGCACGGCACCTTCGAAGCCAACATGGCAATGCACTACAGCGACGTGCTGCTCGCCGTGGGCGCCCGCTTCGACGACCGCGTGATTGGCAACCCCGACCACTTCTGCGAAGAGCCGCGCAAGATCATCCATGTGGACATCGACCCGTCCTCGATCTCCAAGCGCGTGCGCGTCGACATCCCCATCGTCGGTGACGTGAAGGAAGTGCTGGACGAGATGATCCGCCAGCTCGAGTCCGGCGAGGCCCGGCCCAACCCCGAGGCGCTCGCTGCGTGGTGGAAGCAGGTCGAGGAGTGGCGCAGCCGCAACTGCATGGTCTACCGGAACTCGGACGAAATCATCAAGCCGCAGTTCGTCGTCCAGAAGCTCTGGGAAGTGACGGGCGGCGAGGCGATCATCACCTCCGACGTGGGCCAGCACCAGATGTGGGCCGCGCAGTACTACCGCTTCGACAAGCCGCGCCGCTGGCTCAACTCGGGCGGCCTGGGCACGATGGGCGTCGGCATGCCCTACGCGATGGGCGCCAAGCTCGCCAACCCGGACATGCCGGTGGCCTGCGTGACCGGCGAAGCCTCGATCCAGATGAACATCCAGGAACTATCCACCTGCAAGCAGTTCCGCCTGCCGATCAAGATCTGCAACCTGAACAACCGCTACCTGGGCATGGTGCGCCAGTGGCAGGAGCTGTTCCACGGCGGCCGTTACTCCGAGTCCTACATGGACTCCCTGCCCGACTTTGCCAAGCTGGCCGAGTCCTACGGCCATGTGGGCATCCGCGTGGACAGGCCCGCCGACGTCGAAGGCGCCTTGCGCGAGGCCTTCACCACGCACAAGAACGAGCTCGTGTTCCTCGACTTCCAGATCGACGCGACCGAGAACGTCTATCCGATGGTGCAGGGCGGCAAGGGTCTCACCGAGATGATCCTGTCGGCCGAAGACCTCTGATCGCCACCCACCGATTGCGGAACACAACACCATGCGTCACGTCATTTCCCTCCTGATCGAAAACGAATCCGGCGCGCTTTCGCGCGTCTCCGGGCTGTTCTCGGCGCGCGGCTACAACATCGAGTCGCTCACCGTCGCCCCGACCGAAGACTTCTCGATGTCGCGGATGACCATCGTCACCACGGGCTCGGACGAGATCATCGAGCAAATCACCAAGCAGTTGAACAAGCTGGTGGAAGTGGTCAAGGTCGTCGACATTTCCGAGGCCGCCCACATCGAGCGCGAACTGATGCTCGTCAAGGTGCGCGCCACCGGCAAGGACCGCGAGGAGATCAAGCGCACCGCCGACATCTTCCGCGCCCGCATCATCGACGTCACCGACGCCTCCTACGTCGTCGAACTCACCGGCAATCAGGGCAAGCTCGACGCCTTCATCGGCGCCATCGACCCGGCCCTGATCCTCGAGACCGTGCGTTCGGGCGTGTGCGGCGTCGGCCGCGGCGACCGCGTGCTCAAGGTCTGAGCACAAGAAACAACGTTCCCGTTTTCACGTACCGACCCGCCAAACAAAGGAAAGACATGAAGGTTTATTACGACAAGGACGCCGACCTCTCCCTCATCAAGGGCAAGAAGGTCACCATCGTCGGCTATGGCTCGCAGGGCCATGCCCACGCCCAGAACCTGTCCGACTCGGGCGTCAAGGTCACCGTCGGCCTGCGCAAGGACGGCTCGTCCTGGGACAAGGCCAAGGCTGCCGGCCTGAAGGTCGAAGAGATCGCCAAGGCCGTCAAGGGCGCCGACGTCGTCATGATCCTGCTGCCGGACGAGAACATCCCGCAGGTCTACAAGGAAGAAGTCGAGCCGAACATCAAGAAGGGCGGCGTGCTGGCCTTCGCGCATGGCTTCAACGTGCATTACAACCAGGTCGTGCCGCGTGAAGACCTGGACGTGATCATGGTCGCCCCGAAGGGCCCCGGCCACACCGTGCGTTCCGAGTACCTGCGCGGGGGCGGCGTGCCGTCGCTGATCGCGGTCTACCAGGACAAGTCCGGCAAGGCGCGTGACATCGCCCTGTCCTACGCTGCAGCCAACGGCGGCACCAAGGGCGGCGTGATCGAGACCAACTTCCGTGAAGAGACCGAGACCGACCTCTTCGGCGAACAGGCCGTGCTGTGCGGCGGCGCCGTCGAGTTGGTGAAGATGGGCTTCGAGACCCTGACCGAAGCCGGCTACGCGCCGGAGATGGCCTACTTCGAGTGCCTGCACGAGCTCAAGCTGATCGTCGACCTGATGTACGAAGGCGGCATCGCGACGATGAACTACTCGATCTCGAACAACGCCGAATATGGCGAGTACGTGACCGGCCCGGAAGTCATCAACGAGCAATCGCGCGAAGCCATGCGCAATGCGCTCAAGCGCATCCAGACCGGCGAATACGCCAAGATGTTCATCCTCGAGGGCAAGACCAACTACCCGAGCATGACCGCCCGCCGCCGTCTGAACGCAGCCCACCCGATCGAGCAGGTCGGTGGCCAGTTGCGCGAAATGATGCCCTGGATCAAGGCCAAGGCCCTGGTCGACAAGTCGAAGAACTGATCTTCGCTTCCGGCATCATGCACAAGGCCGGCTCCGCACGCGCGGGGCCGGCCTTGTGCTTTTTCCGCCACCTGCGCGGGCCAGGCAATCACTGCGCTTTGCGCTCCGGAGCGCCGGGCATACGCGCGCCTGCGCTAGAATGCGCATTCAGGATCTCTAGCTGGTAAGCCCAACGTGCCCTACAACGAACCGCATCTCGCGCCGGTCATCGAGAAACGTCGGCGTGGTATCTACATCCTGCCGAACCTTTTTACGACGGCCGCGCTGTTCGCCGGCTTCTACGCCATCGTGCAGGCGATGAACGACCGCTTCGAATACGCCGCAGTAGCGATCTTCGTGGCCATGGCGCTCGACGGACTGGACGGCCGCATCGCCCGGATGACGCATACCCAGAGCGAATTCGGTGCCGAGTACGACTCCCTCTCCGACATGGTCTCCTTCGGCGCAGCACCCGCGCTCGTCATGTACGAGTGGGCGCTGCAGGATCTCGGCAAGCTGGGGTGGATGGCCGCCTTCATCTACTGCGCCGGCGCGGCTCTGCGCCTGGCCCGCTTCAACACCAACATCGACGTCGTCGACAAGCGCTACTTCCAGGGCCTGCCCAGCCCCGCCGCAGCCGCCCTCGTTGCCGGCATGGTCTGGGTCGGCATCGACAACGGCTTCAGCGGCGACGAACTGCGTGGGTACGCCGCGGCGCTGACCATCTTCGCCGGCGTCTCCATGGTCAGCAACGTACTGTTCTGGAGCGGTAAGGACATCAACCTGCGCAAGAGCGTCCCCTTCATCGTACTGATCGCACTGGTACTGGCCTTCGCGCTCATCTCCAGCTATCCGCCGGGGATCCTGTTCGCACTTTTCCTGGTCTATGCCGCATCGGGCTATGTGATTGCCGTGCTGCGCTGGCACAGACGCAGGCAGTCGAGGCAGGAGCCACCGGCCCCACCCGCCTCCGCTGCACAGAAAGACCAGAAAGACGGCCCTGACGCATCGACGGCAGGCGATTTGACCGACCCCGGGAGCAAGCCATGAAAGACAAGCTGATCATCTTCGACACCACCCTGCGCGACGGCGAGCAGAGCCCGGGCGCATCGATGACCCGCGACGAGAAGCTGCGCATTGCCCGCCAGCTCGAGCGCATGCGGGTCGACGTCATCGAGGCCGGCTTCGCTGCCGCCTCCAACGGAGACTTCGAGGCCGTTCGCTCCATCGCCGAAGCGATCAAGGACTCTACGGTCTGCTCCCTTGCCCGCGCCAACGAGAAGGACATCCGCCGCTCGGGCGAAGCAATCACCCCCGCAGCCCGCGGCCGCATTCACACTTTCATCGCCACCAGCCCGATCCACATGGAGAAGAAGCTGCGCATGACACCCGACGAGGTCGTCGCGCAGGCGGTCAAGGCAATCGGCTGGGCGCGCGAATACACGGACGACGTCGAGTTCTCGGCCGAAGACGCCGGCCGCTCCGAGATCGATTTCCTGGTCCGCATCTTCGAGGCGGTCATCCAGGCCGGCGCGAAGACGATCAACGTGCCCGACACCGTCGGCTACAACGTACCCGAGCAGTTCGCCAGTACCGTACGCGCCCTGATCGAGCGCGTCCCCAACGCCGACAAGGTGGTGTGGTCGGTGCACTGCCACAACGACCTCGGCCTGGCCGTGGCCAACTCGCTCGCCGCGGTACGCGCCGGCGCCCGCCAGGTCGAATGCACGATCAACGGCCTCGGCGAGCGTGCGGGCAATGCTTCGCTGGAGGAGATCGTCATGGCGGTACGCACGCGCGCCGACATTTTCCCGGTCGAGACTGGCATCGACGCCACCCAGATCGTGCCCGCCTCCAAGCTGGTGTCGCAGATCACCGGCTACCCGGTGCAGCCCAACAAGGCCATCGTCGGCGCCAACGCCTTCGCGCACGAGTCCGGCATACACCAGGACGGCGTACTCAAGCACCGTGAAACCTACGAGATCATGCGTGCCGAAGACGTGGGCTGGGGTGCCAACAAGCTGGTGCTCGGCAAGCTCTCCGGCCGTAACGCCTTCCGCGCCCGCCTGCAGGAGCTTGGCATCGAGATCGAAAGCGAGGAGCACCTGAACCAGGCCTTCGCCCGCTTCAAGGATCTCGCCGATCGCAAGTCGGAGATCTTCGACGAGGACCTCACCGCACTGATGCGCGACGAGGCCGTCACGCCAGCGCCCGAGCAGTACCGCCTGGTGTCGACCCGCTTCCACTCCGAAACGGGAGAAACCCCGGTGGCCGAGCTCACGCTCACCGTGGGCGGACATGAATCGCATGCGCGTGCCGAAGGTTCCGGGCCGGTGGATGCGGCCTTCAAGGCGATCGAGTCCATCGTCACGAGCGGCAGCCAACTGCTGTTGTATTCGGTCAATGCAATCACCACCGGGACCGACGCCCAGGGCGAAGTGACCGTTCGCCTGTCGCACGAAGGGCGCGTCATGGACGGGCAAGGCGCCGACACCGATATCATCGTCGCTTCGGCCAAGGCCTACCTGAACGCGCTCAACAAGCTGCACGTCGGCACCGAGCGCCTCAACCCGCAGGTTTGAGCCCGTCACACGCAGGGGCAGGCAGACTGAGGGCGCAAGCCCCCTGCCCCTTCCTCCCCCGCGTCACTGCATCCGCGACGGCGCGGTAGCGCGCGCGTGCAACATGGTGCTGGCAAACAGCGCGACCGAAAGCGCAATCTCCACGATTGCGAACAGTCCGGTGAGACCGGGATCCGTGGCGCGCAATACGCCCTCGGTGAAGTACAGCAGCGAGAGCATCGACAGCCACTGCGAGGTATAGCGACGCCCGCGCAGCACACCGAACACCGCCGGGAGCAAGGGCAGCGCCTTCAGCATCATCCACGACCCGCCCGGTCGCAGCGGCGCGAGCCAGCCTTCCCACACCACACAGAGCGCGATCAGGGACAGCAGCAGGACGCTGGAAAGCCTGGACAGCGATTGCGCACTCATCGCACACCCGCCAGGCGCAGCGCCGTCTCTGCCAGCCGCCTGCCCTGCGCCTGCGCCAGATGAACCTCGTCGGTGCTGGGCTCGGGTTGCCCGTCCCCCCCCGCCACATGGCTCGCCCCGTAGGGCGTGCCGCCCGAGCGTGTGCTGCTCAGCACCCCCTCGCTGAAGGGCAGCCCCATGACCAGCATTCCGTGATGAAAGAGCGGCAGCATCATGCTCAGCAGCGTGCTCTCCTGACCACCGTGCATGCTCGCCGAGGACGTGAACACGCAGGCCGGCTTGCCCTCGAGCGCGCCGTTGACCCACGCGCCAGCGAGGCCATCCAGGAAATACTTCATCGGCGCCGCCATGTTGCCGAACCGCGTCGGACTGCCCAGTGCGAGCCCGATGCAGGCCTCAAGATCGGCGACCTCGACGTAGGGCGGGCCATCCGCCGGGATGTCGTCCTCCACCGCCTCGCACACGGTGGAAACCCTCGGCACAGTCCTGACCCGCGCACACGCCCCGGGGACCTGATGGATGCCAACGGCGATCTGTTCGGCGAGCGCGCGTACCGAGCCGCGATGGCTGTAGTAGAGAACGAGGATTTCGTGCATGGGGGCTGTGTTCCAGGGCGGGGGGCGAATTATACCCTTCGTCCCCCGGCAGCCCTGCGGGTTCCGGGTAACGGGCTCCGGACCTCGGATCCCGACTCGCGGGCGCCGGATCAGATCGGATACGGATCGAGCTCGTACTGGAACAGTTCGACACGCGAGGTCTGCATGTCGAGTCCGAGCGCACGCGCCTGCGCGATGTAGAGCGACGCGCCCTCGCGCACGAACACAAAGCGGCGCGAAGCATAGGTGCCAGCGGGCGCAAGCATGGCGGGATGGCGCCGCACGGGCTCCATCGCCGGAAGGGCGAGCGCGGGCTCAAGCTTCTTCGCGGCCCGGCCGCGAAAACCGACCTCCACCGGCTGAAAACCGATGCCGACGATCTGCAAGCCAAGCTCGAGTTGCCCCGGGTGCTCGCTGCGCGCCCAACGCACGATGCAGATGGACCAAGGCTGTTCGGCGTCGCGCCGCAGAGCCAGTGTGGAGCCCGATTCAATCTCTCCCCGGACGCCGGCAACGCTCATGATCGCAAGCCCACCCGGGCTCTCGTTGATGACCTCCCACTTCTGGATGCCGGCCAGCGGGCGCGCAGCATCCTTTCCCAGCAACCACATCGCATGCAGCCCGACGCACACCTGGACTGCATAGTGCCGGGCGCGACGCGGCTGCTCCCGCACCGGAACGGCCATCCACAGACCACGCAAGCGCTTGAGCAGCGCGAGCGCCTCGAGGACCTTCAGCCCGGGCGGCAGACCCGCGCCCTGCAGCGCCTCCGGCGCAAGTTCGTCCTGGGCGCCGGCAAGCTCCGCGGCAGTCAGGTTCGCCGTTACCCAATCAATACACTCGCCCAAGCGCTGCGCCATCGGCCTGGGATTGAAGGACCAGATCTCGGAGCTACCCTCCCGCTCGGCCGGCACAGGCCTGCGCGCGACCGCCACCGGTGGAGCGTCGCCCGCCAGGTCCACCCACCACTGCGCCGCAGTCGCCGCCGGGCTGCTCCGCGTAAGATCGGCAACCGAGAGCAGGCGCTCATCGAGGAAATCGAACAGCCACACGAGTTCCCGGCCGGTCAGCGCATCGGGCTGTGAAGCGGCAAGCGTGAGCAGGCGCAGATACCAGGGCGCGAGGCGCTGCCCGGCAGCCGTGCCGATCCCCGTAGAGCGCGCGAGTCGATGTGCGAGCCGCCAACTGCCCTCGGGCACGTCCGACGCCGCGAGCCCCGCGACACGGAAGACTTCGAGCACCGCCTCGAAAGCGTGCGCAGCGGCCGCATCCCGTTCGGATGCACTGCCCCCGGCACCGGATTCGACAAACTGGAGCAACCCGCCCGAAACAGCAATCAACAAGGAGCCCAATGCCGCCTGGCGTGCGAACAGCGCCTCGTCAAGCGGCAGCGGGCAGCCCGCCGCCTCGGCGCGATAATCCGCGCAGAGTCGCCGCAGAAAGGACACCGCCGCCACGCCGACACGGACACCTCCCCCCTCCAGCGCACCGCCCCTCTGCAGGACCGCGCAAAGCGGATCGCGCAGGGCCTCGAGGCCCTCGACCGAAGGCGCAAAAGCCCGATCCTCGAACAGGTCGAGCAGGGCCTGGGCTTCGTCGGAAAGAAGTGGGGACGTGTTCATGGTCGGTCGCGCTGTCGGGCACACCGCATTCTATCTGCTCCACCGCTACGGGGAAGCGGCCCTTTCGGCCCATCTCCATGCACAGGAAAGTTGCGCATTATTCTTGCCGTCTCGGGAGCAAAGGCCTATACTCCGCGGTTTTTCGCATCCACCGATCAGGAATAACAGATGGTCGTCATTCGCCTTGCCCGTGGTGGCGCCAAAAAGCGCCCGTTCTTCAACATGGTCGTTGCTGATTCGCGCAATCGTCGCGACGGTCGCTTCATCGAGCGTGTCGGTTACTACAACCCGATCGCTGCCGGCGCCGAACAGAGCCTGGTGATCAACACCGAGCGCCTGGCCTACTGGCAGCAGAACGGCGCCCAGCTGTCGCCGACGGTTGCCCGCCTCGTCAAGCAGGCCGCCAAGGCTGCTTGATCGGCTGCGGTCTGCCACGGCGGAACGAAGCATGATCGTACTGGGGCGCATCGTCGCCCCTTTTGGCGTTCAAGGGTGGGTCAAGATCCACCCCTTCGGTGACGATCCACTGTCGTGGCGCAAGATGTCCCACTGGTGGCTGAGCAGCGACGACGCTGCGCCGGCTTCCCAATGGAAGCAATACACGCTCGCGGCCTGCCGCGCGCACGGCAAGGGGCTCGTCGCCGCGCTGACCGAGGTCCCCGATCGGTCGTCCGCAGAAGCGATCGATGGCTTTTACATCGCCGCGCCGCGCGAAGCCTTGCCCAAGCCGGCCGAGGGCGAATACTACTGGGGCGACCTTGTCGGCCTGGCGGTCGAGAACGAGGCCGGTGAAGCGCTGGGCACGGTGAAGGGACTGGTTTCGACCGGTGCCCATGACGTGCTGCAATTGCAGGAAGGTGAAGGCGAAGGGAGCGTGGAACGCCTGATTCCCTTTGTCGCCGCCTACGTGCTGGACGTAGATCTGGCTGCCCGGCGCATCCGGGTGAGCTGGGAAAAAGACTGGTGACGCGGACTTGCACGCTTCCGGTCGAAGCGCAAGCCTCCACGGACGCTACGCAGGAAGGAGCGCCGAAGGGCATCGAAGGTGGGCAACGTCGCTACGACGTGATTACGCTCTTCCCCGAGATGTTCGCGGCCCTCACCGGAAGCGGCATCACACGAAGGGCGATCGATCGCGGGCTGTACGCCATGGGGCTCCACAACCCGCGCGACTTCACCAGCGACCCGCACCGCACCGTGGACGACCGCCCCTATGGTGGCGGTCCGGGCATGGTGATGCTGGTCGAGCCGCTCGCACAGGCGATCGCTGCGGCGCGCACGGCGCAGGAACAGGCGCTAGGGCGCAGCGGACGGGTAATCTACCTGTCGCCGCAGGGTCGAAGGCTGGACCAGGCAGTGGTGATGGAACTGGCTGCAGAGCCTGGGCTGGTGTTGCTCTGCGGACGCTATGAAGGCGTGGATCAGCGCCTGATCGAGCGTGAGGTCGATGAAGAACTCTCGCTCGGCGACTTCGTGCTGTCGGGCGGGGAATTGCCGGCGATGGTACTGCTCGACGCGATCGTGCGTCAGCTGCCCGGCGCACTGAATACGGCCGACTCGGCACAGGAAGACTCCTTTGCCGACGGCCTGCTGGACTGTCCGCACTACACGCGGCCAGAGATGTACGAGAACGATCGAGTGCCCGATGTGCTGTTGTCGGGCAACCACGCGGCGATCCGCCGCTGGCGGCTCAAGCAGGCGCTGGGCCGCACCTGGCAGCGCAGACCCGACCTGCTCGGGTTGCGCCAGCTGAGCAAGACCGAATTGAAACTGCTTGAGGAGTTCAGGCAGGAGCAAGCCGGGGCGGAAGGTCGGCAGACCTGAACCCCTTACACAAACGGCACGTACCAGGTTGCGACCTGCTCTGCGGCCAGGCCGACGCAGATGGCGGAAGGCCGATAACATCGATGGAGTTTTTGCAATGAACCTGATTCAGCAACTCGAGCAGGAAGAGATCGCCCGCGTCGCCGCCGGCAAGACCATCCCCGCCTTCGGCCCCGGTGACACCGTGGTCGTCCAGGTGAAGGTCAAGGAAGGCAACCGCGAGCGTCTGCAGGCCTACGAGGGCGTGGTGATCGCCAAGCGCAACCGTGGCCTCAACTCCTCCTTCATCGTCCGCAAGATCTCCTCGGGCGAGGGCGTCGAGCGTACGTTCCAGACCTACTCGCCGCTGGTCGCCGGCATCGAGGTCAAGCGTCGTGGTGACGTGCGTCGCGCCAAGCTGTACTACCTGCGCCAGCGCTCGGGCAAGTCGGCTCGCATCAAGGAAAAGCTGGACTACAAGGCGGCCGCTGCAAAGCGCGCCGCCCAGCAGCAACAGGAAGGCTGATCGCAGCGCGCTGCGGTCACTTCTCGCAACGGGCCTTCGGGCCCGTTTTTTCGTTCACCGGCATATCCAATGCCGCGCCTTCCCAAGCGGCAGCGTCTGCGCTCAACGGCGCTCGACGTAGTGCATCAGCCAGGCGGCCGCAGCAAGGAAGATCAGGCTCGGCGTCAGCGCGGCCATGACCGGCGGCCAGGCGTTGATCATGCCAAGGTTGGAGAACAGGCCGTTGAGCAGGTGGAAGCCCACCCCCAGCATGACCCCCATGAAGATGCGCGCGCTCGCGCCGCCCATGCGGTCATGGATGAAACCGAATGGCATGGCCAGCGCCATCATCACGAGCACGGCGAAGGGGTAGATGATCTTCTTCCACAGCGCGATCTCGAAACGGTCCGAATTCTGACCGTTGTCGCGCAGGTGCTTGATGTAGGTCCACAACCTGCCAAGCTGCATGTGCTCCGGCGACACCATCAGCACACCCAGCACTTCCGGCGTGAGCTCTGACTTCCACGCGATTTCCGGCAGGTGCTCGACCTCGGTGCGGTCACCGTGAAAGCGGGTACGGGCGACCTCGAGCAACTTCCATTCACCCTGCCCGTCGAACACGCCCTGGCTGGCCTCGGCGATGGAGACGAGGGCATAGTTCTCGTCGAAGGTGTAGATGCGCGCGTTGCGCAGCGTGCGATCCGGCATCAGCGTACGCACGTTGATCACTTGCCGCCCATCCTTCACCCACAGCCCGGAGCGAAGTTGCTGCGACACGGTGGCCTTGGTTGCGTTGAGCTTCCACTCCTCCGCCGCCGACTCGGCGGGGGGCGCGACGTACTCACCGATCAGGAACACCAGGGCGACGAACACCACGCCGATCAGGCCCAGGGTGCGCATCAGCGCGCCGTTCGACATGCCCGAGGCACGCATCACCGTAATCTCGGAATGCCGCGCCAGCGTCGCCAGCGCATAGAGGCTACCGATCAGCACCGCGATCGGCATCAGCTCGTAGACCCGCGCCGGCAGGGTCAGCACCACATAGATCACCGCCTGGTAGAGCGTATAGCCCCCCTTGCCGATGTCCTCGAGCTCGTTGATGAGGTCGAAGAAGGCGAACAGGCCGAGGAAGGCGACCAGCACCAGCAGGGTCGAGCCGAAGATTTCCCGCGCGATATAGCGCAGCAGCACCACGCTCATGTACGCCTCCGCCAGAACGGTGACACGGCGAGCCGCGTGTAGAACAGCAGCCCGAGCGCACCGAGCACCACCAGATGCGGCAGCAACAGGCCCGGGACAAAACCAACCCGCCCCTGCGTCACCCAGGACTGGAACACCGAGATCGCGTTGCTGTAGAGCAGATAGACGAGCAGCGCGATAAGCATGTTATTGGCCCGCCCGGCGCGAGGATTGACAAAGGAGAGCGGAATGGCCAGCAGCGCAAGCAGCAGCGCCACGACCGGTACGCCGATGCGCCCGACCAGTTCGCCCAGGCTGCGCTTGTCCTGCTGCGCCAGCAGCAATGCGGTCGGCTGCGCGCGCGTGCGGGCGAGCTGGCTGGTGACCTGCTTCTGCTCCAGTTGCACCTCGTAGCGACCGAACTCCATCACGCGGAACGCCGGCGTACCCGGGGTGCCGTCATAGCGCCGTCCGTTCTCCAGCACCACGTAGCGCCGTCCCTCGCCATCACTGCGCAGGAAGCCTTCGGACGACACGATCACAACCAACCCGCCAGAGCGTGTCTGCTCGCTGACGAACACGTTGCGCACGCGCCCGTCTTCGCCCGCCCCCACTTCCACGAAGAACACGCGCTGCGCGCTGGAGGATTCACGAAACACGCCTGGCGCGACACGCTGCGTATCGTCGCGACTGTCCAGCCGCGCGCGGTATTCGCCGCTCTTCTGCTGCGCCCAGGGGGACAGATAGAGCGCCCCGGCGCCAATCACCAGCACCAGCGGCAGGGCAAAGATCAGCACCGGCCGGATCCAGGACGTCAGCGGCACACCCGCAGCGAACCACACAACCATCTCGGAGTCACGGTAACTGCGCGAAAGTGAAACCAGGATGGCAATGAAGAGCGTCAGCGTCAGGACCGTCGGCATCTGCGCGAGCGCCCCGAAGCCGATCAGCGCAGCGACCGCATCGGCCGGCACGCTGCCCCCTGCCGCCTGGCCGAGCAGGCGGATGAGCACGGTGGAGATCAGGATCGCGAACAGGGCAACGAACACCGCGGCTGCCGTCTGCGCGAGCTCCCGTTGCAAGGCACGACGGAAGATCATCGGACGACGAGCCCGGATCGGCTCGGAAGAAGCAGCGAAGAAGGAGGCGGAGGAGACGGGAAGCGGGGCAAGATGCGGTACCGGAACGCGGCACCCCGCCGCGCAGCTCGCGCGGATGCAGACGGGAAGCCTTTTTGACGCCCTGCTTGCGAACGGGCCATAATCGACCGCAATCCGAAACCGGCGTATTTACAAGGAAAAAGCGGATGGAATTTACCATAAAGACCGGCAACCCGGCACAGCTGAAGACCGGCCTGCTGGTGCTCGGCGTGTTCGCCGGCAGCAAGCTCCCCCCTCTCAGCGCAGTCGTCGACGATGCGGCGCAAGGGCTCGTTTCCGCCCTGCTCAAGCGCGGGGATCTCGAGGACAAGGCCGGCTCCACGCTGTTGCTGCACGACGTGCATGGCACGCACGCGGAGCGCGTTCTGCTTGTCTGCCTGGGCACGGAAGACGCGTTCAGCGACAAGGCCTACCGTGACGCGCTGAGCGCCACCGCGAAGGTGCTCGCCTCCAGTCCGGCGAAGGACACCGTGATCACGCTCGCGGAGGTGGGGCCAAGCGGCCGTGACCTGCCCTGGCGCCTGCAGCAGGCCGCGCGCATCCTCGCCGACGGCGCCTACCGCTTCGACGCGCTCAAGACCGACAAGAAGAAGGACAGGAAGCACCGCGGCACGAAGAAGCTCACCCTGCTCGTCAGCAGCGAACTCGACGCCGGGTTCGACACTGCCATGCTGCAGGGGCAGGCGATCGCCACCGGTATGGCGCTGGCGAAGGATCTCGGTAACCTGCCGGGCAACCTCTGCACCCCCACGCATCTGGCCGAAACCGCAGTGGCGCTCGGCAAGCAGTACAAGTTCGACGTCGAAGTGCTCGAACGCGCCGACATGGAAAAGCTCGGCATGGGCGCCTTGCTGTCGGTGGCCCGCGGCTCGCACCAGCCACCCAAGTTCATCGTCATGCACTACAAGGGTGGCAAGACCAAGGCAAAGCCCATCGTGCTGGTCGGCAAGGGCATCACCTTCGACACCGGCGGCATCTCGCTGAAACCCGCCGCCGAGATGGACGAGATGAAGTTCGACATGTGTGGCGCCGCCAGCGTGCTCGGCACCTTCAAGGCGATCGCACAGATGGGCCTGCCCATCAACCTCGTCGGTCTCGTCCCCACCACCGAGAACATGCCCGGTGGCGGCGCCACCAAGCCGGGCGATGTCGTCACCTCGATGTCGGGGCAGACCATCGAGGTGCTCAACACGGACGCCGAAGGCCGCCTGATCCTGTGCGATGCGCTCACCTACGCCGAGCGCTTCAAGCCCGAGTGCGTGATCGACATCGCCACCCTCACCGGCGCCTGCGTGGTCGCGCTCGGCAAGATCCCGAGCGGACTGCTCGCAAACGATGACGAGCTCGCCGCCGAGATCCTGCGCCGCGGCACCGAATCCGGCGACCGCGCATGGCAGCTGCCGCTGTGGGAGGAGTATCAGGAGCTACTCAAGAGCAACTTCGCCGACATGGGCAACATCGGCGGCCGCTACGCCGGCACGATCACCGCTGCCTGCTTCCTGTCGCGCTTCGCCAAGGCCTACAAATGGGCGCATCTCGACATCGCGGGCACTGCCTGGGTGTCGGGCGACGCCAAGGGCGCCACCGGCCGTCCGGTGCCGCTGCTGTCGTCCTTCCTGATCGGCCGCGCCGCCAGAAAGGCTTGAGCAACGGTCGTCCTGCCATGGCCGCACGCGTTCATTTCTACCACAACACGCCCGACCGGCTCGCCCTCGCCTGCGAGCTGGTCGCGAACGCCCACGGCCGCAGCCGCAAGGTGGCGGTGCGCTGCACGACTCCCGAGCAGCTCCGTACGCTCGACAAGCTGCTGTGGACGGCCGAACCGCTGAGTTTCATCCCCCATGTCCCCGCTGACCATGCACTGGCCAGCGAAACGCCCGTCACGCTGGCATGCGCGGGGGAAGCCCCGAACTGGCCGCATGGCGACGTGCTGCTCAACCTCAGCGACGATTTGCCCGCCGAGCACGACGCCTTCCGCATGGTGGTCGAGATCGTCGGACACGACGCTGCAGAACGGCACGCTGCCCGCCAGCGCTGGATGCGCTACCGCGAGTTGGGCTGCGAACTCAAGGCCTTCGACGCCGAACGCAGGGAGGCGCTATGAACAAATGGTCCTCGTTTCCTGACGACGATGAGTTCGAACGTGCCGACGACCTGATCGACCAGGCAGACGCCCTGCTGCGCCGTCACCGCGGGACCGACGCGCCAGCACCCAACGTCCCCCATGAGCCCGCCCACGAGCGCTTCGACGACGACGAACTTCCCATCCTCACCGAAGTGGTCGAGGACTTCGAGCCGCCCGCGGGCTGGCGCCCGGCGGAAGCGATGCCTCAGCCCGCAGCTGAACCCGAACACATCGAACCACTCGCCGCACCACTGCGTTGGGAAGACCTTGCGCCCCCCCCCATCAAAGCCCAGCCAGCACCCAGCGCATCCTTTGCGGCCCCAGCGCCATCGACACAGGGGCCGGACCCGGTCCTGGATGCGGTCTTCCCCGACAGCCCCCCAGCCGGCACGCCAGCGCTACCGGACCTGACGGAGCGACTCGTCGAACTCGACACCACGATTGCCCGCGAGATTTCACGCTGGGTCGAAGCCGAGCTGCCTCAACTCGTCTCGCGCGAGCTGGATCGCGTGCGCCGGCAACTGGAGATCGAGGTCCAGTCCCACCTGCGCGCCACCCTGCTGCCGGAGATCTCCGCACGCATCAGCGCCCTGCTCGACCAGAACAGCGACGACACGCCGCCCCCCCGCGCCTGAACACGCCGGCGCGCGCATCGGGGCCCGCGGCGCGCATCCGCTATAATCCGCGCTTTGCCTACAAGCGCGTAGAACACCATGGAACTGGCCAAGAGCTTCGAGCCCGCCGACATCGAACGTCGCTGGTACCCGGAATGGGAATCCCGCGGCTATTTCAACGCCGGACTCGACAAGTCGAACCCCAACGCCTTCTGCATCCTGCTGCCGCCGCCCAACGTCACCGGCACGCTGCACATGGGGCACGGCTTCAACCAGACGATCATGGATGCGCTCACCCGCTACCATCGCATGCGGGGTGACAACACGCTGTGGCAGCCGGGCACCGACCACGCCGGCATCGCCACCCAGATCGTCGTGGAGCGCCAGCTCGATGCCCAAGGCATCAGCCGACACGACCTCGGCCGCGAGCGCTTCCTGGAGAAGGTGTGGGAGTGGAAGGAGTACTCCGGCGGCACCATCACGCGCCAGATGCGCCGCCTGGGTACCAGCCCGGACTGGAAGCGCGAGCGCTTCACGATGGACGAGGGCCTGTCGAAGACCGTCACCGAGACCTTCGTGCGCCTCTACAACGAGGGCCTGATCTACCGCGGCAAGCGACTGGTGAACTGGGATCCGAAGCTCGGCACCGCGGTGTCCGATCTGGAAGTGGTGTCCGAGGAAGAGGACGGGAAGCTCTACCACATCCTGTATCCGTTCAGCGACGGTCCCATCGGTGAGCTGAAGGGCCTGACCGTCGCCACCACGCGCCCCGAGACCCTGCTCGGCGACGTCGCGGTGATGGTGCACCCCGAGGACGAACGCTACGCCCACCTGATCGGCAAGACCGTTGCGCTGCCGCTCACCGGCCGCCACATCCCGGTCATCGCCGACGACTACGTCGACCGCGAGTTCGGCACCGGCTGCGTCAAGGTCACCCCGGCGCACGACTTCAACGACTACGCCGTCGGCCAGCGCCACAAGCTCGACATGATCGTGGTGCTCACGCTCGCAGGCAGCGTGCCCGCGGTTGCGGAACGCTACACCACCGACGGCATCACGCTGGAAGGCGTGCCGATGCCGGCCACGGTCGCCGGCCTGGATCGCGTGCCGGCGCGCGATGCGGTGGTCGCAGAACTGGAGCAACTCGGGCTGATGCTCGAGATCAAGGCACACAAGCTGCAGGTGCCGCGCGGCGACCGCACCAGCGTGGTCATCGAGCCCATGCTCACCGATCAGTGGTTCGTCGCCATGTCCAAGCCAGGCGCGGATGGCAAGTCGATCACTCAGAAGGCGCTTGAGGTCGTGGCCTCGGGCGAGATCAGGTTCTACCCCGAGAACTGGATCAACACCTACAACCAGTGGCTCAACAACATCCAGGACTGGTGCATCTCGCGCCAGCTGTGGTGGGGCCACCGCATCCCAGCGTGGTACGACGAGGAAGGAAAGATCTACGTCGCCACCTGCGAGGAGGAAGCGATCCGCGCCTGGAAGGCCGAGCTTCAGGCCGAGATCGACGCCTTGAACGCCGAGGTCCAGACGCGCCAGCGCGATGGCCAGACCGCGGCTGACTACCCTGCCATCGCCGAGCGCCTGGCGCTGCTGCATGCCCGACACGACGCCGGCCGCCTGCGCCAGGAAGACGACGTGCTCGACACGTGGTACTCATCGGCGCTGTGGCCGTTCTCGACCCTGGACTGGACCGCCGAGTGGCCCGGCAAGAGCAACGACGCGCTCGACCTCTATCTGCCCTCGACCGTGCTCGTCACCGGCTTCGACATCATCTTCTTCTGGGTGGCGCGTATGGTCATGATGACCAAGCACATCACCGGCAAGATCCCCTTCAATCACGTCTACGTGCATGGTCTCATCCGCGACGCGGAAGGCCAGAAGATGAGCAAGTCCAAGGGCAACGTGCTCGACCCGATCGACCTCATCGACGGCATCGCGCTCGACGAGCTGGTCAAAAAGCGCACCTTCGGCCTGATGAACCCGAAGCAGGCGCAAAGCATCGAGAAGAAGACGCGCAAGGAATTCCCCGAGGGCATTCCTGCCTTCGGCACCGACGCGCTGCGCTTCACCTTCGCCTCGCTCGCCAGCCCGGGCCGCGACATCAAGTTCGACCTCGCGCGCTGCGAGGGCTACCGCAACTTCTGCAACAAGCTGTGGAACGCAACCCGCTTCGTGCTGATGAACTGCGAGGGCCAGGACTGCGGCATCGGCGACAACGTCGCCTGCTCCGCCGAGGTGCTCGATTTCTCCTTCGCCGACCGCTGGATCGTGTCGCGCCTGCAGCGCACCGAAGCCGAGGTCGCAGCGCAGTTCGAGGCCTACCGCTTCGACCTGGTCGCGCGCACGGTGTATGAGTTCGTCTGGGACGAATACTGCGACTGGTATCTGGAACTCGCCAAGGTGCAGATCCAGACCGGCACTGCGGCCCAGCAGCGCGCCACCCGCCGCACGCTGCTGCGCGTACTCGAGACCGTGCTGCGCCTGGCGCATCCGCTGATCCCCTTCATCACCGAAGAGCTCTGGCAGACCGTGGCACCGCTTGCCGGACGCAAGGACGGCGACAGCATCATGCGCGTGCGCTACCCGCGCGCGGACATGGGCCGCATCGACGAGGCATCGGAGGCCAAGGTCGCCGAACTGAAGGCAATGATCTACGCCTGCCGCAACCTGCGCGGCGAGATGAACATCTCCCCCGCCCAGCGCCTGCCGCTGGTGGCCGCGGGCGACAAGGCCGCGCTCGCCGTTTATGCGCCCTACCTCGCCGGCCTGGCCAAGCTCGCCGAGGTGCAGATCGTTGACGAGATCGGCGCGGAGGAACTCGCCCCGGTCGCGGTGGCCGGCGAGACCCGGCTGATGCTGAAGGTGGAGATCGACGTCGCTGCCGAGCGCGAACGCCTGGGCAAGGAGATCGCCCGCCTCGACGGCGAGATCGCCAAGGCCGAAGGCAAGCTTGGCAACGCCAGCTTCGTCGATCGTGCACCCGCCGCGGTGGTCCAGCAGGAGCGGGATCGCCTCGCCGGATTCAAGGCCACCCTCGAGAAGCTGAAACCGCAACTGGCAAAGCTGGGCGCTTAAGTACCCATCTGCGCTGGCAAGACAAAACGGGCTGCCCGATTGATCGCGGCAGCCCGTTTGCTGTCTTACGGCAACCAGGCGCGAATGCGGTTCGCCATGACGCCGTCAGGCAGCTTCGCCGTGGCCCGGCGTCGCCGCAAACCTACTTCCGCTTCAGGAAGAACTCGAACGCCTTGTCTGCCGTCTCGCCCTGCTTGACCAGCTCATTCCCGGTCTGGCGTGCAAATGCCTGGAAGTCCTTGACTGAACCCGGATCCGTCGCCACCACGCGCACCACCTGGCCCGAAAGCATCTCTGCCAGCATCTTCTTGGCACGCAGGATGGGCAACGGGCAGTTCAGACCACGGGCATCCACTTCCTTGTCGAAATTCATCCTCTCCGTCCTTTGTTCTGGGGTTTTCAAGCGCGACCGATTCTAAAGTACGGCAGGCAACCGGCAAAGCGCCGCAACACTCACTGCTGCCGCCGCGCTTCCTGCAGGCTGCGCTGCAGCTCGCGCAAACGGGCATCCACGGCAGACAGCAGATAGAAGTCGCCGTCACCCGCCTTGCGCGCGATCTCCAGCTGCTCGATGGCCGCCGGCAAGCTACCGCGCAGTACATACACCTCCGCCTGCGCGCGGTGCTGCGCACTACGCTCGCCGAGTGCAGCGTGCGCGCGCGAGAGCAACTGCCACAGGCGCGGATCACCGCTACGATCGTCAAGCAGGCGCCGCACCGCCTTCGCGGCCTCGCCGGCCTGCCCTGCCTGGATGCGGGCATCGGCAAGCGCATAGGCCACGCTGCGGCTGGCCGGAAACTGCCGGCGCGCCGCATCCAGGATGCGCACTGCTTCCGCACCGTCCCGGCGCGCGATGTGGATCTCAGCAGCCAGCGTTTCCAGCCAGGGGGACGCGGGCGCACGCTTTCGCACCACATCGAGACGCACCAGGGCATCGTCGGCACGTCCTGCACGCAGCAGCGCGCGTGCGAGCCCATAGGCCATCTCCTCCGCCTGGGGCGCACGCGCCACTTCGGACTCCAGGTCCCGCACCGCGTCGGCGGGCTGGCCCGCATCTGCACGCAGCTTCGCGCGTGCATAGCGGAAGTCGACGGAGTCGAGCACCTGCCGGTACGGCATTCGCGTGACACGGTTCTCCATGTCGGCAATACGTTCCGTCGTCAGCGGGTGAGTGCGGAGGTACGCCGGCGCGTTGTTCTCATACACCCGGGTGTTGCGCTGAAGACGCTCGAAGAAGCTCGGCATGCCGCGCACGTCCATCCCCGCCTTGTCCAGCGTCTCCAGCCCCACGCGATCGGCCTCGCGCTCGAAGGCGCGGGTATAGCCGAGCTGTGACTGGATGGCCCCGGCCTGCCCGGCGGCGATCGCAGCCTGACTCACATCGGAATTGCTGCGCGCCGCCAGCACCGCCACCAGCAGCGAAGCCATCATAAGCATCGCCGACTGGCTCTGCTTGCCCACGATCTGTGCGATATGGCGCTGGGTGACGTGGGCGATCTCGTGCCCCAGCACCGAGGCGAACTCCGACTCGGTCTGCGCCGCGAGCAGCAGCCCGGTATGCACACCGATATAGCCGCCAGGCAACGCGAAAGCGTTGAGCGTCGGGTCGCGCACGACAAAGAAGTCGAAGTCCTGCGTGGGGTTGTTGCTCACCCCCGCCAGCCGATGTCCGAGGCGATTGACGTATTCCTCGATCTCCGGGTCATCCAGGTAGGCGGCATCCCGCCAGCGGATCTGGGCGATGATCTCTTCACCGATGCGGCGCTCGGCCGCGGGGGAAAGCTCGGTAGCCGCCACGTCGCCCAGATCCGGAAGATCGTACGACTGGGCACTGAGCGGAGCGGGCAGCGCAAGCGCGCAACTGAGCAGGAGGGCGAAAGGTCGTCGCATCATCGGATGCTATGATACTGCCCGACGCCAACCCGTTCCCACACTCGATGTATCGGCGTGTTTTGCTGGCACCTCGTCCGGTGCAGCATGCGCCCTGCGCGAGCAGCCCGCCCCCATCTCCGCCCATGACGACCGTATCCTCCAACCCGCTCACCCATTTCGACGGCGAAGGCCAGGCCCACATGGTCGACGTCGGCGCCAAGGCCGAGACCCGCCGCGTCGCCATTGCGACCGGCCGCATCCTGATGCTTCCAGATACCTTCGCGATGGTGAAATCCGGCACGGCCAAGAAGGGCGACGTGCTCGGCATCGCCCGCATTGCCGCGATCCAGGCCGCCAAGCGCACCAGCGACCTCATCCCCCTCTGCCACCCGATCCCCCTCACGCGGGTCGCGGTGGAGTTCGACCTCGACGAAACCGAGTGCGCCATCCGCTGCACCGTCACCGCCGAAACCGTCGGCCGCACCGGCGTCGAGATGGAAGCGCTCACCGCGGTGAATGTCGGCCTGCTCACGATCTACGACATGTGCAAGGCCATCGACCGCGGCATGCGCATGGAAGGCATTCAGCTCATGGAAAAGCTCGGCGGCAAATCGGGGCACTGGAAGGCCTGAGGCGCACGAGCGGGTCAGTCGCGCCGCCCGGCCTCATCGCTGCGGGCCAGCCTGGCCAGCGCGAGCGGAAAAGCACCCGACCCCGCCAGCGCGACCGCCGACACCAGGAAGGCCAGCCCAGCCATCGGGTCTGCGAGCGCCGGGTGCAGTCGCGCACCCTCGCCCGCAAAGCAGATCAGCGCCGGTATCAGCGCCAGCGCCGCGAGCGCGAAGAGGATCAGCGCCGACACGGGCATCGAACGTTTCACGCGCCGTGAAAACGCATCCGCCATGGAAGTTCTCCCTGGATGAAGAGGCGCGCCTCTTCCGACTGTGGACGGGCAAAGAAGGCGCGCACCGGGGTGTGCTCGCACACCCGCCCCGCAGACATGAACACGATGTCGTCCGCGAGCCGCGTGGCCTGTCCAAGATTGTGGGTGACCATCAGGACGCGGGTGCCGTCGGTACGGATCTCGCGGATGATGCGCTCGACTTCGGCGCTGGCCGACGGGTCAAGGCTGGCGGTGGGCTCGTCGAGCAGCAGCAGGCGCGGCTTCGTCAGCCACGCGCGCGCCAGCGCGAGGCGTTGCTGCTCGCCCCCGGAAAGCTGTCGCGCACTGTCCTCGGCACGGTCGGCCAGGCCGACACGCTCGAGCATCGCCAGCCCCTGCCGGCGGCGTTCGGCGGCGGTCAGCCCAAGGGGTTTCAGCCCCAGAGCCACGTTCTGCAGTACCGAGGCGCGCAGCATCATCGGCCGCTGGAACACCATCATCACGCCCTGCGCCGGTCGGCGCGCGCCCTCGTCGCCCCAGGCCATGCTGCCGGCGTCCGGTTCGATCAGGCCACAGATCGTGCGAAGCAGAACGCTCTTGCCCGCCCCATTCGGGCCCAGCACCAGGGTGATGCCTTCTTCGCCCAGTTCCAGGTCGATGCCCGCCAGCACCTCGCGGCCGTTGGGCTGGTAACGCAGGTCGCGGATGCGAAGGGGAAAGATCGCCATCATCCGTCTCAGCCGTAGCGCCGCATCGCCCAGTGGCGCAGCATGAAGGCCAGCGCGTTGAGCGCGAGGATGATGACGATGAGCACGATGCCGAGCGCGATCGCCAGCGCGAGGTCGCCCTTGCTGGTCTCGAGCGCGATCGCGGTGGTCATCACGCGCGTCGCCCGGTCGATGTTGCCGCCGACGATCATCACCGCCCCCACCTCGCTCATCGCGCGCCCCAGGCCCGCCAGTACCGCCACCAGCAAGGAGTGGCGACAGTCGTAGAGCAGCGTGGTGACGCTGTCCCACCACGAAAAGCGCATCAGCTGCAGTTCTTCGGCGTAGCGCTGCCACACGTCCTCCACCACCTGGCGCGTGATCGCCGCCATCAGCGGAATCACCAGCAGGGTCTGCGCGATGATCATCGCCAGCGGGGTGTAGAGCAGGCCGAAACTTCCGAACGGCCCCGAGCGCGACAGCAGCAGGTAAACCACCACGCCCACCACCACCGAAGGCAGGCCCATCAGTCCGTTGATGAGAACGGACAGTGTACTCTTGCCCGGAAAGCGCCCCACCGCGATGCAGGCGCCCAGCGGCAGACCGATCAGCGTGCCAAGCAGCACCGCGCCACCACTGACCTGCAGCGACAGCGCCACGATCTCGGCCACGGTGTGGTCGAAGGTGGCGAGCAGCGAAAAGGCGTCGGAGAAGGTGGCGGCGAAGGCGGACATCGACGGGGAGCATACCCGAAAGGCCGCACGGTCCGTAACGCATGCGGCCTCGGATCGGGGCAGGTGGGGGGATCAGCCCCCGCCCTTCTGCATCGCCCGATCCAGCCGCACGAGCAGGGCACGGCGCATGGCCTCGGCACCCGGGCCAAAGCGGTAGCGCACGATCAGTTGCGGCAGCTCGAACAGCCCGAGCCGCTGCACGCCGGCGGGCTCGATGTCAATGACAAGGGATTGCGCACCGTCCTGCAGGCTGAAGCGCAGCGCTTCGGCGTTGCCTTGCACCGCGGGCCAGGCCTGGCGCAGGTCGCGCTCGAATTCACGCGCGGTGGCGGTGACCCGGCGCTCGAAGGACTCGGGCACCGGGCCGTTGATGAAGGCCACGCCTCAGCCGCCGGCGATCGGCGGCCAGATGGCGAGCTCGTCGCCGTCCTGCAAGCGGCGCCTGGCGCGCTCGGCCGGCGGCACGAAATGGCCGTTGACCAGCACCAGGTGGGCGCTGCGCTCGGGCACGCGGTAGCGGTGAATCATTTCCGCCACGGTCGTGCCCGCGTCCACGTCCAGTTCCAGCCGGTTGCCGCGGTGGCCGTCGGGCAGGTAGTCCGACAGCGAGGCAAAGAGCTTGAAGGCGATGCGGATCGTCACACGGGTCTCCATGCGCCGCCCTCAGCGCGCCAGCGCCATCGGTTGCTGGCTGCGGGCAACATAGGCATCGACGAAGGACAGCGGGTTGGCGAGCAAACGGTCCTTCCAGTCGCCAAGCCTGACCTGGCCGTGGATCAGGCCGCGCAGTGCGCCGACGTGCTGGGTCAGGCCGATGGAGGTGGCGCCGATCAGCACGTCGTCCTTGAACTGCAGGCTGAGGTAGCGGTAGCGCGCCTCGTCGACCAACTCGACACCGCTGCCGCCGACATCCGGCTTCTCGCCCCACCACTGGCCGAAGGACGAGGAGATCAGGCCCAGCGTGTCGAGCACGTTGATGGCGAGCACGCCGTTGAGCTTCGTGTCACGGGCCGCTGCACCACGCGCCATGTTCATCGCCGCGATGCGCGCCTGGTCGGCCGCGTTGGGCTGGATGGCGGCGACGAGGTGCGCGCCGGTGAACAGGTCCGGCGCCTCGGCCACGTCGCCCGCAGCAAAGATGCCGGGCACCGAGGTCTCCATACGGTCGTCGACGAGGACGCCCTTGGCGACATGCACCGGGGTCTCTTCCAGGAAGCCGACATTGGGCGCGACACCCGCGGCGACGATGACGAGGTCGCAATCCAGGCGGTCACCGGTCGACAGCGTCACCACCAGCGGCGCGTCGGTGCCCGCCTCGCTGCCACGATCGATGCGCTGCACACCCGCCGAGGTGACGACGCGGACGCCCTTCTCTTCCACCCAGCGCTTGATCATGCCGCCGGCCTTGGGCGTCATCATGCGCGGCACCATGCGGTCGCCCATCTCCACCACGGTGAGTTGCACACCGCGCTTGGCGAGCGCCTCCATGATGATGCAGCCGATGAAGCCGGCGCCCAGCTGCAGCACGCGCGCGCCTGGTTTGGCATGGGCGGCGATCGCACGCGCGTCGGCAAGCGTCCAGCAGGTCTGCACCTCGGGCAGGTCCACGCCGGGGATGGGCGGGCGCACCGGATGCGAGCCGGTGGCGATGAGCAGGCGGTCGTAGCTTTCGAAATGGCCGTCGTCGAACAGCACGGTGCGCTTTTCGGTGTTGAGCGCCACCGCACGGCCACGCATCTGACGGACGCGCAGGCGTTCGAAATGGTCGGCGCCCTTGCGCAGATAGGTGCCCGACTCGTCGATGTTGCCTTCGAGCAGGTAGGGAATGGCCATGCGCGAATACGGCGGTGCGTCCTCGTGGCCGACCATGACGATCTCGTCGTGCGGCGCGGCCTTGCGCAGGGTTTCGGCGGCGACGACACCCGCGGGGCCGTTGCCGAGAATAAGGTGTTTCATTGGAGCATCCTCGAACGAAAGGCGGGCGCCCCGAAGGGCGCCCGCTCAGGCTTGCACCGTTACAGTCCCAAACGGGCCCGCGTCTCGGCCGTCGGCTGGCCTTCGGGCGTCCAGCCGCGCACCTGGTAATACTCGGGCAGCATCTTCGCCAGGCCGTTGACCATGCCCTTGGCCGGACCGGTCTTGGCCGGCTCCTGCGTCAGACGCGGCGGCAGGTTGTCGTCCTTGGCGGTGAAGCCGGCGGCGTTGTTGAACATGCGCTCCATGTTCCAGATGCGCTCGCCCACCTCGTTCAGCTTCTCCATGCTCCAGTCGCCCTCGCAGGCGGCGGCCACCTGCGGCTGCACGTCGGCCAGGGTCCACGCGAAGCTGGTGAAGACGCAGATGCCGGCCGAGTCGAACACCGCGGTGGCGTCCTGGAAGGCCTTGACGAGCTCGGGCTTGCCGTCGGTGGCCAGCGGGTCGGTCTTGACCGGGATGCCGAGCACCTCGGATGCCACCGTGTAGCCGCGCAGGTGGCAGGCGCCACGGTTGGAGGTGGCGTAGGCCAAGCCCATGCCCTGGATGCCGCGCGAGTCGTAGGCCGGGAATTCCTGCCCCTTCACGCTCATCGACAGCTCGGGACGGCCGTACTTCTCGCACAGGCGCTTGCTGCCCATGCCGAGCTCCTTGCCGAAACCCTCGCCCACCGCGGTCATCTCGACCATCTTCGCCAGCGCCTCGGCCGAACCGAAGGGCGCCGCCATCCCGATGATGTCGTCGTTGAGGATGCCCAGCTCGTACAGTTCCATCGCCGCACCCACGGTGGCGCCGAAGGAGATCGGGTCCATGCCCTGCTCGTTGCAGATCAGGTTGGCGTACTGCAGCGCCTCGAGGTCGCCCACGCCATTGGCCGCACCGAGCGCCCACGCGGCCTCGTACTCCAGGCCGCCGGAAGCGCCCCAGTACTTCGGGCTGTTCTTGACGGTGAAGTGCCCCTTGTCGATTTCCGAGATGCGGCCGCAGGCGATGGTGCAGCCGAAGCAGGCGGCGTTGGTGACGAGGTGGGTCTTGCCATCCGACTCGCGCTTCTCGTGCATCGCCTCGGCGGAGATCTTGGACGCATCCTCGAACTGCACGTCGCGGTGGTTGCGGGTCGGCAGCGCGCCAATCTCGTTGATCACGTTCATAAGCACCTGGGTGCCGTACTTGGGCAGACCCTGGCCGGTGACCGCGTTGTCGGCGAGCACCTTCTTGGCGTCGTTGGTCGCCTTCAGGAAGGCGCCGAAATCCTTGATGCCCGACACGCCCTTGGTGCCACGGATGGCCACCGCCTTGAGGTTCTTCGAGCCCATCACCGCGCCCACGCCGGAACGGCCGGCCGCGCGATGCAGGTCATTGACCACGCAGGCATACAGCACCTGGTTCTCGCCCGCCTTGCCGATCGACGAGATGCGCACGAGCGGGTCCTGCAGCTCGTCCTTGATCTGCTCCTCGGTCTCCCAGCAGCTCTTGCCCCACAACCCGGCGGCGTCGCGCAGTTCGGCCTTGTCGTTCTCGATGTAGAGCCACACCGGTTTCGCCGACTTGCCCTCGAAGATCACCATGTCCCAGCCGGCGAACTTCATCTCGGCGCCGAAGAAACCGCCGGAGTTCGAACAGGCGATGGCGCCCGTCAGTGGCCCCTTGGTGACGACGGTGTAGCGCCCGCCGGTCGAGGCCATGGTGCCGGTGAGCGGCCCGGTGGCCATGATCATCTTGTTGTCGGGCGACAGCGGATCGACCCTGGGGTCGATCTCGGACACCAGGTACTTGGTGGCCAGGCCGCGCGAGCCGAGGTACTCGTCGGCCCACTGCATGTTGAGCGGCTCCACCGAGCAGGTGCCCGCCGAGAGGTTTACCCGCAGGAGTTTTCGATTCCAACCCATGATCCGTCCTCCTCAGGCTGCGGCCGAAGCCGGGGTGTTGGCCTTGGCGGCCCAGGCGCGCATCTTGTCGATGCCGGTCCAGTCGGCGTCAACATAGGTGATGGCGCCGGTCGGACAGGCGCTGGCGCAGGCGGGGTTGCCTTCGCACAGATCGCACTTCTGCACCTTGCCGGTGTCCTGGTTGTAGTTGATGGTGCCGAACGGACAGGCGATCGTGCACACCTTGCAGCCGACACAGGTGTCCTCGAACACCATCTTGGCGCCGGTGCTCAGGTCGATGCGGATCGCGTCGACAGGGCAGGAATTCAGGCACCAGGCTTCGGTGCACTGCGTACAGGTGTAGGGCACCTTGCGGCCCTCGTGTTCGAAGTTGAACACCTTGATGCGCGACTTGCTCGGATTGATGACCCCGGTGTGCTCGTAGGAACAGGCCATCTCGCATTGCAGACAGCCGGTGCACTTCGCGGGATCAATGTGCAGTGCTTTCCACATCGATCGTCTCCTGTTTCGCGTTGTTCACGTTATTCGTCATGACAATCGGCGCTCATCCTGGGGCGCGCGCAACCGTAACCGCGCACACGGATGACTCACCTATGCAAAACGCAGCATAGGCGCTTGAGGCTCGAGGTCAAGCCGGGGATAACCCTTTCTCCGTCGAGGGATCGGGCTTGCCACAATGCCCGCACGGCGCGCCGGGGAGTACAGTGCGGGAGCAGTGCCGAAAGGGCATCCCAGCAAGCCAGGAACATGCGCCGATGACGCCACCGACTTCATCCTCCGCGGCACCCGCCGCAGGAACAGACACGACGCACGAACGGGTGCGCACCCGCGCCACCCCGCGCGGCCGCCAGCTCGACGCCGACGCCGAACGCGCCGTGGCCGACCTGCTCGGTGGCCGCCCCCGTAGCCGCGATGCACTGATCGAGCACCTGCACGCGATTCAGGATCACTTCGGCCACCTGTCGCTGAACCACATGCACGCGCTCGCGGCCTGGATGCGCCTCCCGATGGCCGAGGTCTTCGAGACCGCAAGCTTCTACGCCCACTTCGACCTCGTGCGCGATGACGAAACCCCGCCGCCGGCGCTCACGATCCGGATATGCGACGGCCTGCCCTGCCAGCTCGCCGGGGCCGCGCATCTGAAGGCCGCACTGGAGGGCGCGCTCGACCCCTCCAGCGTACGCATCCTGCGCGCTCCCTGCATGGGCCAATGCGACTGTGCGCCAGCGGCACAGATTGGTCATCGCACGCTCGGTCATGCCACTCCCGAACGCGTACGCGCGACCCTGGCACCAGGCGGCGCTGCGCCTGAGCATCCCCCCTGGCAGCGGCTCGAATCCTATCGGGCCGAAGGCGGCCATGCCCTGCTCGAAGCCCTGCGCACAGGCGCACTCGAGGCAACGCACATCGAGCATCTGCTGCGCGATGCTGGCCTGCGCGGCATGGGCGGCGCGGGTTTCCCGACCTGGCGCAAGTGGCAGGCGGTGCGCGCAGAAGCCGGCCCCCGCTACGTGGTGATCAATGCAGACGAAGGCGAGCCCGGCACCTTCAAGGACCGTCATTACCTCGAGCGCTGGCCCCACCAGGTACTCGAAGGCGCACTGGTGAGCGTGCAGGCGCTCGAAGCCGAGGCGGTCTACCTCTACCTGCGGGACGAATACGCGGCACTGCACACCGTGCTGCGCGAAGCGATCGCCGAACTGGAGCAGGCCGGGATCACCCGACCCGGCTTCATCGTGCTGCGCCGCGGCGCAGGCGCCTACATCTGCGGCGAGGAATCCGCGCTCATCGAGTCGCTGGAAGGCAAACCCGGCAAGCCGCGCCATCGTCCGCCCTTCGTGGCACAGCACGGCCTTTTCGGCCGCCCGACCCTGGTCAACAACGTCGAGACGCTCTACTGGATCCCGCTCCTGCACGCGAAAGGCGCGGCGTGGTTCGCCAGCCAGGGGCGGCATGGCCGCAGCGGCCTGCGCAGCTTTTCGGTCTCGGGGCGGGTGAACAAGCCCGGCGTGCATGTCGCCCCGGCAGGCATCACGCTGCGCGAGCTGATCGACGAGCACTGCGGCGGCATGGCGGCGGGCCACCGCCTGCTCGCGTGGCTGCCCGGTGGCGCCTCGGGCGGCATCCTGCCCGCGAGCAAGGCCGACCTGCCACTCGACTTCGATACCCTGCAGCCACATGGCTGCTTCATCGGCTCGGCCGCGGTGGTGGTGATCTCGGACCAGGACGACCTGCGCGCGGCGGTGCAGAACCTGCTTGCCTTCTTCGCCGACGAATCCTGTGGCCAATGCACCCCGTGCCGGCTCGGCACCGGGAAGATGCTGGGCCTGATCGAGCGCGACCAGTGGGATGTCTCACAGCTGCAAGGACTTGCGCAGCTGATGCAGGACGCCTCGATCTGCGGCCTCGGCCAGGCCGCTCCCAACCCGGTGCTCAGCCTGCTGCGTTTTTTCCCGGATGAGCTTTCGCGCCGGGGCGTTCGGCTGATACACACAGCGCCGGCCACGCAGGCCGGCCACGAAGAGGACGCGCGATGAACACGGCACAAGGCCACACGGCCTCATCCGAAACAGATAACGAAGCCTTCGAGATCACGCTTGACGGGGTCACCGTCACGGCCTTCCCCGGCGAAACCCTGTGGCAAGTCGCGGCACGGGCAGGCGAGCGCATCCCCCACCTGTGCCTGCGTGATGCACCCGGCTACCGACCGGACGGAAACTGTCGCGCCTGCATGATCGAGATCGAGGGCGAACGCACCCTGGCCGCAAGCTGCATCCGCGAGGCGCGGCCAGGCATGGTGATCAGGAGCCGCAAATCCGGGCGCGCACGCAGCGCGCGCGAGGGCGTCATGGCGTTGCTGCGCACCGAGCAAGCCGCGCGCGAGGACAGCCCCGACCGCTCCAGCCATTTCTGGGAGCTGGCGGAGCAGATGGCCCTGCTCGACGCCCCCGCGGGGGTGGAGGAGGACGCTTTCCTGGTCCGCGTCTCGCACGCGTCGGCGCCGGATGCCTCGCATCCAGCGATCCGCGTGAATCTGGATGCATGCATCGCATGCCGGCTGTGTATTCAGGCCTGCCGCGAGGTGCAGGTCAACGACGTGATCGGTCTCGCCCACCGCGGCGCGGCAACGAAGATCGTGTTCGACTTCGACGACCCGCTCGGCCACAGCACCTGCGTGGCCTGCGGGGAATGCGTGCAGGCCTGTCCCACCGGTGCGCTGATGCCCGCCAGCGTGGCCGACGCGCTTGGCCGCGGCAACTCGGCCTGCGCCGATCACAAGGTGGATTCGGTGTGTCCCTACTGTGGCGTGGGCTGCCAGCTCACCTACCACGTCAAGGACGGTCGCATCCTCTTCGTAGAAGGCCGCAACGGCCCGGCCAACGAGAACCGCCTGTGCGTGAAGGGCCGCTTCGGCTTCGATTACCCCAATCACCGCGGCCGCCTGACGACCCCGCTGATCCGCCGCGAGGGCGTGCCCAAGGGCGTGGATCCAGCCTTCGACCCGGCCAGCCCGCTCAGCCACTTCCGCCCGGCGAGCTGGGACGAGGCGCTCGAGTTCGCCGCCACAGGCCTGCGCCGCCTGCTCGACACCCACGGCCCTGGCGTGCTCGCCGGCTTCGGCAGCGCGAAGTGTTCGAATGAGGAGGCCTGGCTGTTCCAGAAGCTGGTGCGCACGGGCTTCCGCTCCAACAACGTAGACCACTGCACCCGGCTGTGCCACGCCAGCTCGGTCGCCGCGCTGATGGAATGCATCGGCTCGGGCGCAGTCACCGCCTCCTTCATGCAGGCGGCGCAAGCCGACGTAGTGATCCTCACCGGCTGCAACCCGACGGCAAACCACCCCGTCGCCGCCACCTGGTTCAAACAGGCCGCCAAACGCGGGACGAAGCTGATCGTGCTCGACCCGCGCGGCCTGGTCCTCGGCCAATACGCCAACCGCATGGTGCGCTTCACCCCGGGGAGCGACGTTGCGCTCTTCAACGCCATGCTCCACGTCATCATCGACGAGGGCTTGTGCAACAACGACTTCATCGCCACGCGCACCGAGGGTTTCGAGGCGCTCGCCGACCACGTCGCGCCGATGACGCCCGAGGCCATGGCGCCGCTGTGCGGTGTGGCGCCGGACGAGATCCGCGACATCGCGCGCCTCTACGCCCAGGCCGAGCGCGCGATGATTTTCTGGGGCATGGGGATCTCGCAGCATGTGCACGGCACCGACAACGCGCGCTGCCTGATCTCCCTCGCGCTCGCCACCGGCCACATCGGCCGTCCCGGCACCGGCCTGCATCCGCTGCGCGGGCAGAACAACGTGCAGGGCGCCTCCGACGCGGGCCTCATCCCGATGGTGCTACCCGACTACCGCCCGGTGGGCGACGCGCAGTACCGCGCCGCCTTCGAGGAACTGTGGTCGACGCCCTTGCCAGCCCAGCCCGGCCTCACCGTCGTCGAGACCATGGACGCGATCCACGCCGGCCGGGTGCGCGGGATGTACATCCTCGGCGAGAACCCGGCGATGTCCGACCCCGACCTGCACCACACCCGCGCCGCACTCGCCAGGCTGGAACATCTGGTCGTGCAGGACCTCTTCGTCACCGAGACCGCGCAGTTTGCCGATGTGATCCTGCCCGCCTCGGCCTGGCCCGAAAAGGACGGCACCGTGACCAACACCAACCGCCAGATCCAGCTCGGCCGCGCCGTCGTGCCGCTGCCCGGCGAGGCCCGCCCCGACTGGTGGATCATCCAGCAGCTCGCGTGCCGCCTCGGCCTCGACTGGGACTACGCCCACCCGCGCGAGGTCTTCGCCGAGATGAAGCGCGCCATGCGCTCGCTCGACCACATCGACTGGGCGCGGCTGGAGCGCGAGGGTGCCGTCACCTACCCCTGCCCCGCGGGCGACGCCCCAGGCAAAGACGTGGTCTTCGACGACCGCTTCCCGACCGCAAGCGGCCGCGCACGCTTCCGCCCCGCCGTGCCGCTGCCGCCCGACGAACCGGTGGACGCCGACTGGCCCACGGTGCTGATCACCGGCCGCCAGCTCGAACACTGGCACACCGGCGCGATGACCCGGCGCAGCGCAGTGCTCGACGCGCTTGAACCCGCTGCCGTAGCGACGCTGGCCCCGGGCGAACTCGCCCGCCTCGGCCTCGCCCCGGGCGCGCCCCTGACGATCGAAACCCGCCGCGGCTGCATCACCCTCGCCGCCCGCACCGACCCGCGGATGCCCGAGGGCATGGTCTTCGTGCCCTTCTGCTACGTGGAGGCCGCCGCCAACCTGCTCACCAACCCGGCGCTCGACCCCTACGGCAAGATTCCGGAGTTCAAGTACGCGGCGTGCCGGCTATCGGCGGGCTGAAGGCAAGACCGGACCCAGGCACCCGCGCTCGGCCTCGCCGGGCGCCAGCCGCGCCTCCAGCACACCGCGCAGCGCATTGGTGAGCACGATGCGCTCGGCGCGCAGGAGATCCCCCACCCGCAGCCGCCGCTCGCGCGCAGACCATGCGGGATCGGCCAGCAGCGCGGCGCGCATCGTGCCCGGCAGCACGCCACGCCCGAGCGGCGGCGTCAGCCACTGTCCCTCGACGCGCAGGAAGACATTGCTGCGTCCGCCTTCGGTCAGCCAGCCCTCGCCATCGAAGAACAACATGTCGAACGCACCACGCGCCTGCGCGGCGCGGATGCCTTCGTCGTAGCGGCTGCGCAGCGTGGTCTTGTGGCCGAGCAGACCGAACGGATCGTCAATCGGTGTGCGCGCAAGCAGCACCTCGACCGGCCCTGGCGGCAGCGGATCGAGCACCGCCACCGCGAGCTCGAAGCGTCCGTCCTTGTGCACGGCCAGCCGCAGCCGGTGTGCCGCGCCGCTCGGCAATGCTGCCACCGCCTGCTCCAGCCCGGCGACAATGCGCTCGCGGGAGAAACCGAAATCGAGCGCCACCGCGCTGGCTTCCAGCCGCCCCAGATGGCGGTCGAGATGACGCACACCCGCCTCGCGCATCGCATGCATCGTCTCGAAGAGCACAAAGCCGGGATCGAGCGCGGTCAGAAAACGGGCCTTGAGGCGGCATTCGGCGTATTCGTCGGCAGCGCGGCTGTCGATGACGATGCCCGCGCCCACCCCCATGCGGCCATCGCAGCCCGCACCGTCCGCGCGCGAGCGCAGGCTCAGGGTACGAATCGCCACCGACAGGCAGAAGTCGCCGCATGCACTGCCCGCGACGGGGGCGTCGATCCAGCCGATGCTGCCGGTGTAGAGACCACGCGGCGAATCCTCGAGCGCGGCGATCCACTGCATGGTCCGGTGCTTGGGCGCCCCGGTGATCGAGCCACAGGGGAACAGCGCGCGCAGCAGCGCGGGGAAGCCTGTTCCGGCGGGGAACTCGGCCTCGACGGTGGAGGTCATCTGCAGCACGGTCGGGTAGGTCTCGACCGAGAACAGTGCCGGCACGCGCACGCTGCCGGTGCGCGCGACGCGGCCCAGATCGTTGCGCAGCAGGTCGACGATCATCAGGTTCTCGGCGCGGTTCTTGGCGTCAGCCGCAAGCCCGCGGGCGATTTCCGCATCCTCTCCGGGATCCTGCGCGCGCGCTGCCGTGCCCTTCATCGGGCGGGCGGTCAGCCGGCCCCCCGTGTTGCGCAGGAAGAGTTCGGGCGAGCAGGACAACACCCAGTCCGGACCCGCGTCGCCACGCGGCAGGGCGATCAGCGCACCAAAGGCCACGGGCTGGTGCGCGCGCAGGCGGCGGTACAGGCTCAGCGGCAAGCCAAAGCTGCAAAAATCGAGCCGGTAGCTGTAATTGACCTGATAGGTTTCGCCCGCCTCAATCGCGTGGTGGATGCGCACGATCGCTGCATCGAAGGCGGCACGATCCACGGAGGCCCGCAGGTCGAGCACGCCGGCGGGTTCGGGCTCGGAGGGCTTGAAGACTTGAGCGGCGTCGGTGGGCTCGCAGGCCCCGCCAGCTGCGCTGGACACGCACGCCCGCTCGCGCGCCGCCAGCCACGCCGACGCCGCATCGGCATCGAGCCGCTGCATGTGCGCGAACATCAGCACGCGGAGACTCCCCGCATCCGCAGCGCTCAGGCGCTCGTGCCCCGCGCCGATCAGACGGGCGCCCCACTCGTAGTCGGCGAGCACCACGGCATGCAAGCCAGCGCGCAGGTCGGCATCCACCGCGCTCCACACCGTCTCCAGCGCCGTCGGGTCGTTACAGCAATGCTCGCGAACGAACATCGTGTACAGGCGGCTGGTCGGCGCAGCACGCGTGGCATGGCAGTCGTCGAGCAATGCGAAAGGCTCGATAGGCGGCAAGCCGGGCGGCAGCGTTGACGGATCGATGTTCACGGTTCTGGGGCGGGTGGAGATGGAGGAGGCGGGGCGGGCGAGGGGCGAGAAAGGGCGAGGCGTACGCGCGCCGAGACGACGCATGCGGACGCGAATTCTAACCCGCCAGCCCCCTAACCTACGGACGCGAGCCTGCAGGCTCGGCAAGCGTAGCGCCCACGCCGACCACGCTCTCAGGCGCCACGCGCGCAAGCTGCCGCTCACGACCCGGCTTTGATATAAACACGCCATGACGCTGCCACAGAAACACGCACCAGCCGCCACCGCCCCGAGCCCGTCCGTCACCGTGACCGCCACCACGCCCCCGGCAGGCGACGAACTACCGCTCGTGCTCGCTGGCCCGATCCTGCGCCGGGTCGAATCGCAACGCCTGGTGCTGTGGCCGGCCACCAGCCGCGCCGTGCAGGTGCAGATCGAAGTGGACACAGGGGAAGGCGCACCCTGCCAGTTCCGGCCCATCCCCGGCTCGCCGGCGTACCGCCTGCTCAAGGCCGGTGCGCGCCTGCATTACATGCTGATCGACCTCGCGCTCGAGACGCCACTGCCAGCCGGGCGATGGATCGGCTACGACCTTGCGCTCGCACCCGCCGACGGGATTGACCGCACCGGGACGGAAGCAGGTGCCAACTGGCAGCACTGGCGCGACTGGGCGCCCGAGCTGTGCTACCCCGACCGTGCTACGCCCGGCTTCGTGTTCGCCCCCAGGGTAGCCTCGCTGCTGCACGGCTCCTGCCGCAAGCCGCATCATGACGGCGGTGATGGGCTCACCCGGGTCGATCGCCTGCTCGGCGAGCTGATCGCCACCAATGCCGCCGACGCCGACCCCGCACCGGGCGAGGACGGCCTGCCCGGCTGGCCCTCCGCGCTTGTGCTGACCGGCGACCAGATCTATGCCGATGACGTTGCTGGCCCGATGCTGGGCGCAATCCACGCCCTGATCGGGCGCCTGGGTCTACCGGTCGAGGCGCTGCGCGGCGCCGAGGAAGCCGGCGTGCACGACGCCGCCGCGCTCTACGCCCACCCGGCGAGCTACTACCGCCGCGAAACCCTGCTCCCCCAGCACAAGCGCAACTACGCGCTCATCGAGGTGCTGTTCGGCGGCGTCGAGAAGCCGGTCTTCACCTCGGCCAGCGCACACAACCACCTGATTACACTCGCCGAAGTGCTGGCGATGTACCTGCTCGTCTGGTCCCCCGCGCCATGGGCCGGACTGCGCATCGCCCCACCGTCGAACCTGAGCGCGGAAGATGCCGCGCTGTGGGCGAAGGAGAGCGCGCTCATCGACACCTTCCGCACGGACCTGGCAGCAGTACGCCGCGCGCTCGCGCACGTCCCCGTGGCCATGATCTTCGACGACCATGACGTCACCGACGACTGGAACCTGAGCCGCGAATGGGAGGAGATCGCCTACGAGCACCCCTTCTCGCGTCGCGTGATCGGCAACGCCTTGCTTGCTTACGCGGTGAACCAGGGCTGGGGCAACGATCCGGACGCCTTCGACGACGCCTCGCTGGCGCACCTTTCGAAGGCGCTGCAGGCGCCCGGCGGCGACGCCCACGAAGACTGCATCAGGCATCTGCTGAAGTTCGAGTCCTGGCACTACGCCTGGCCGAGCACGCCACCACTGATGGTCCTCGACAGCCGCACCCGACGCTGGCGCTCCGAGCACGCCGCGCGCCAACCCTCGGGGCTGATGGACTGGGAGTCGCTCACCGACCTGCAGCACGGCCTGCGCGACCTGCCGGCGGTGCTGCTGGTATCGCCGGCGCCGATCTTCGGCGTCAAGCTGATCGAGGCGATCCAGCGCGTGTTCACCTGGTTCGGCCACCCGCTGATGGTCGACGCCGAGAACTGGATGGCCCACCCCGGCGCCGCACAGGCGATCCTCAACATCTTCCGCCACCGCAAGACGCCGCAGACCTTCGTCGTGCTGTCGGGCGACGTGCATTACTCCTTCGTCTACGACGTGGAGCTGCGCGGTCGCGAGCACGGCCCCGACATCTGGCAGATCTGCAGCAGCGGCGTGCGCAACGAATTCCCGCCCCGCCTGCTCGCGGTGCTCGACCGCCTCAACCGCTGGCTGTATTCGCCGCGCTCGCCGCTCAACTGGCTGACCCGACGCCGCCACATGCGCGTGATCCCGCGCAAGTACGAAGGCGCCGCCCGCGGCCGCCGCCTGCTCAACGGCGCAGGCATCGGCCTCGTCGAAGTCGACGCCGAAGGCGTGCCGTGGCGCATCCGCGAGCTGCTCGCGGACGGACGCACCATCGCTTTCGTTCGTGACGAGGACGCTGCACGCTGGGACTGAGCCAGCGCAGTGTGCCCCCCACTCGGGCGGACCTTGATTCAGAAGTCGCGACCGAGCCGTCGGTAAAGCGTATTGCGCGCGACGCCGAGATAGCGGGCCGCGGCGGAGAGGTTCCCGTCGAAACGCTCCAGCGCCTGACGGATCTTCGTCTCATCCAGTTGCCTGCTCCCCCGCATGCACCCAGCGGAGCGCACCGAAGGAGCCGCCTCGGGAAAGTCCTGCATCGACTGCGGTACGGGGGCATTTGCCGCCACCACCGCACGCCCGGCACCCGCCCCCCCCTGCAACACCTCCTCAGGCAGATGCCTGGGCAGGATGCTGAACTCCCCCTCGTCGAGCAGCACGAGGGCAAGCTCGATCGCATTCTGCAGCTGGCGAATGTTTCCGGGCCAGGCGTAGGCTTGAATGATCGCCATTGTCTCTGGCGCCAGACTCACGCGACCGGGCTCCGGGTGGCTGCCGGCGTCGATCAGGCAACGCGTCAGTTGCGCGAGGTCACTGCGCTCGCGCAGCGGCGGCAGGCGCACACTCAGGCCATTGACGCGGTAATACAGATCCTCGCGAAAATGCCCTGCGGCAACCCGTTCGCCCAGGTTGCGATGGGTGGCGCACACCAGCGCAACATCCACCGGAACGTCTTCGCACCCGCCGACTGGCTGGACGCAGCGCTCCTGCAGCACGCGCAGCAGGCGCGCCTGCATGGCCGCAGGCATGTCGCCGATCTCATCCAGGAACAGTGTTCCACCATGAGCCTGCCGGATGCGGCCCAGCGCCCCCTCCTTGCGTGCCCCCGTAAACGCACCGCCGACGTAGCCGAAAAGCTCAGACTCGATCAACGTTTCCGGAATCGCAGCGCAATTGACCGCAACGAACGGCCCTCCGGCGCGCGGGCTGCTCTCGTGGCAGGCACGTGCGAGCAGTTCCTTGCCCGATCCTGATTCGCCCTGGATGAGCACCGGAATGTTGCGCCCGATCACGCGGGCGCAGCGATCCAGCACCGCCTGCAATGCAGGGTCTCCGGTCGACAGCGCATCCAGCGTGACCGGCGGCCGAGCCGCCCGGGTCGGCGGCAGGCTCTCCCCACGGCCCCGGACCGACCGATCGGTTACGGGCGGTCCGACACGTTCCCCGACGTGCCAGGCGGGACTCACCCGGACTCGCGCAAACACAGCCCCACCCGAACGCAGCGCGAGCTCGGCCAAGGCCTCGGGATGACGGGCTGCGCGGCCGATCACCCATCCGAAACTGCTGCAGAAGAACTTTCCGAAGAGCCCCAGGTTTGCCGACTGCGAATCGCCAAGGCCCAGCAGCACCCGCGCCTGTCGGTCTGCAGCGACGATTGCGCCATCCTGGTCCACCGCGAGCAGGCCCTCCTGCAGACCGCCCACCCCTTCCGGGCGCGGATGAAAGGCGACGATCGCGTGGCGCGCACACTCGCTCTCGAACATCCGGCGCTCGACCACGCGAACGCTCATGCGTGCGAGTCCGAGCGTATGCGGCTGATGGCTGCGATGGTCGCCCGAGATGTCGAGCGCGCCGATGAGTTGCCCGCGGCTGTCCAGGATCGGCGCAGCGCTGCAGGTGAGCACACCATTGCATTCGAAATAATGCTCGGCACCCAGCACCTCGACCGGCGCGCGCTCGATCAACGCCGCACCGATTGCATTGGTGCCACGATGGCATTCGCTCCAGCTCGCACCCGGTTGCAGGGCAACCCGGCTGGCGCGATCGACAAAGGCGGGATCACCAATGCCGTGCAAGATCAAGCCACTCGCGTCCGCGAGCAAGACCATGCTCCCCGAGGCACGAATCTGCTCATGGAGGTGCTCCATGACCGCGCTCGCGTGATTGAGCAGCACGGTATTGCGCTCACGCGCCACGACCAGGTCACCGCGGGTCGAACCTGAAAACTCCCCCCTGTCGCCCACCTCCATCCTCAATCGCAGGCAACGTTCCCAGGATCGCAGCACGGGCGCGGCCACCCCCCGCTGGGGCAATTCACCGCGCTCAAGAAACCTGCGCCGCAACGAGGCCACCGCATTGGGCGCGACTACGTCTGCCGCTTCGAATCTCATCGTTTCGTCTCCCCCGCAGCCGATGCTCGGGCTGCTTGCAGACGCCCGGCGAGCTATCTCGATCGGTGCGATCGGCGTGGCTGCAGGCCAGCCCCCGACGCACGGGCCACATGCTAATCCGATCGCCGGCAACCTGGTGAAGTTGTTCGCGCCAAGGAATGGCGCAGCAGCAGTGCGCGACGCCCTTCTGACTCGCTTCGGCGCCGGCTGCCATGTCTGCCCTACCGCAATGCGCGCTCACGGGCTCGCCCCCGATGTGCGGTGCCCGGAGGTCACTGGCCAGGCAGGTGCAGCGGCTTTCCCGTGCGCGCGCCCCGGGCTGGGAAACCTTGTCCTTCTGACGCTGCAGAGCGCGCTCAGCCCTTGCGCTGAAGCTCTTCAGCGTCGATTTCAGCGAGCTCCTCGTCGCTGAACAGTCGCGACCGGGTATGGAAGGCCTTGCCCGTGCCCCCCTCGAGCGAAAAGGTACCGCCCTGCCCCTCGACCACGTCGATGATCAGCTGAGTGTGCTTCCAGTACTCGTACTGCGACGCGCTCATGTAAAACGGCACGCCGCCGATCTCACCGAGACGCACGTCATGCGGCCCGATCGTCAGGTCGGTGGGCAGGTAGCAGTTCGCCGCGCTGTTGTCGCAACAGCCGCCGGACTGGTGGAACATCAGCTCGGGGCCATGCTCGGCCTTGAGCTGCGCGATCAGCTCCAGCGCCGCAGGCGTGGCAATAACGCGTTCGACCATGGCTTCGTCCTCCGCAATGCAGAAAAGGGGGCGGTTGCCCGCCCCCGAGGAGATACCCCGGACAGGGCATGGGGAGAGAGGACGGTCGCTCAGAAGAAGCCGAGCTTGTTCTCGCTGTAGCTCACGAGCAGGTTCTTGGTCTGCTGGTAGTGGTCGAGCATGACCTTGTGCGTCTCGCGGCCGATGCCCGACTCCTTGTAGCCGCCGAAGGCAGCGTGCGCCGGGTAGGCGTGATAGCAGTTGGTCCACACGCGGCCGGCCTGGATGGCCCGGCCCATGCGATAGGCGACGTTACCGTTGCGGCTCCATACGCCGGCACCCAGACCGTACAGGGTGTCGTTGGCGATCGAAAGGGCCTCGGCCTCGTCCTTGAAGGTGGTCACCGCGAGCACCGGCCCGAAGATCTCTTCCTGGAAGATGCGCATCTTGTTGTGGCCCTTGAACAGCGTCGGCTGGATGTAGAAGCCGTCGGTCAGGTCACCGCCAAGTTGGGCACGATTGCCGCCGATCAGAACCTCGGCGCCCTCCTCACGACCGAGCGCGAGGTAGGACTGGATCTTGGTCATCTGTTCCTGCGAGGCCTGCGCCCCCATCATCGTGTCGGTGTCGAGCGGGCTGCCCTGCTTGATGGCGGCGACGCGCTTCAGTGCGCGCTCCATGAAGCGGTCGTAGATCGATTCCTGGATCAGCGCGCGGCTCGGGCAGGTGCACACTTCGCCCTGGTTGAAGGCGAACAGCACCAGGCCCTCGATCGCCTTGTCGAGGAAGGCATCATCCTTGTCCATCACGTCGGCGAAGAAGATGTTGGGCGACTTGCCGCCCAGCTCCAGCGTGGCCGGGATCAGGTTGTTGGCGGCGGCCTGGGCGATGACGCGGCCGGTGGAGGTCGAGCCGGTGAAGGCGATCTTGGCGATGCGCTTGCTGGTGGCGAGCGGCATGCCGGCCTCACGGCCATAGCCGTTGACGATGTTGAGCACGCCCGGCGGCAGCAGGTCGGCGATCAGTTCCATCAGCACCAGGATCGAGATCGGGGTCGACTCGGCGGGCTTGAGCACCACGCAGTTACCCGCACCCAGAGCCGGCGCCAGCTTCCACGCCGCCATCAGGATCGGGAAGTTCCACGGGATGATCTGGCCGACCACGCCCAGCGGCTCGTGGATGTGATAGGCCATGGTGTTCTCGTCGATCTCCGAGATGCCGCCTTCCTGCGAGCGCAGGCAGCCGGCGAAGTAGCGGAAGTGGTCGACGGCGAGCGGGATGTCGGCGTTGAGCGTCTCGCGGATCGGCTTGCCGTTGTCGACGGTCTCGGCGTAGGCGAGCAGTTCGAGGTTGGCCTCGAGGCGGTCGGCGATCTTGAGCAGGATGTTCGAGCGCGTGGTGGCGTCGGTCTTGCCCCAGGTCGGGAAGGCCGCGTGTGCGGCATCGAGCGCCAGCTCAATGTCCTCGGCCGTGGAGCGCGCGGCCTGGGTGTACTTCTGGCCGGAAACCGGGGTGACCACATCGAAATACTGCCCCTTGACCGGGGCCACCCATTTGCCACCGATGAAGTTGTCATAACGGCTTTTGAACTGAACCTTGGCGTCGGCCTGGCCGGGCATTGCGTACAGCATGATCTCGTCTCCTCGATTTTCTGGATGCACAGCAAGTCGCTGCATCTCACCTCCAGCAGGAGTCATGCCAGAATGCGAATGCGCCTGGATTCGGGCATTCCAGCCCCACAGCACATCCCATCGGCTGTTCCCATTGGGTGGAATGAACAGGCTGAGTTGCTCCAGATGCTCCATGGAGCAGGCATGCTGGAGCACCCATCCGATGTTTATGCGACATCGCGACCGCGAAGCCGTCTGGCACGCAACAGGCAGGGATCCACTTGAAATCCGAACCGCTCCGTACGTATCGAATGGACAGTAATCTCGAGGCACCCCCTCGTGCCACACACCACAGCCAGGCCGACACGCGCTTCCCGGTTGCGATCATCGGCGCCGGCGCGCTGGGCCTGCACTTTGCTGCGCGGCTGCGCGCCGTCGTGCCGCTCGCCGTGATTGCGCGTAACGCACACCGGGTCGCAAGCCTCCGCACCGGCGTGCAAGTGGGCGAGCAAACACTCGCCCTGGAAGCCTTCGACGCTGCCCACCCCCCTGTCGCCGACTGGGTGATCGTGCTGGTGAAGGCCGCCGACACAGCGGCAGCCGCGGAAGTCGCCTCACGCATGCGCCCCATCGGCGTGCTGTCCTTGCAGAACGGGATCACCGTGGACATGCTGCGCGGGCATTGCCACGCACAACACGTGGATCAGGGCATCACCACCGAGGGCGCGTGGCGCGACGGCAACCGGGTGCAGCCCTCAGGCGCAGGCGAAACCCTGCTGCCGCCCGGGTTCGAGCCGCTCGCGCGGATGCTGGCGGACGCGGGTCTCGAGGCTCGCATCGAGCCGGAAATCACCGCCGCGCGGCTGGCGAAGCTGCTGGTGAACGTCGCCATCAACCCGCTCGCGGCGCTGTTCCGCGTGCCCAACGGCGCCCTGCTCGAGCCGCCGCACCGCGTACTGCTCAACGCCCTGGTGCGCGAGGCACTGCCGGTACTGCGCGCCAACGGCCTCGAGCTCGACGAAGCGGCCGCGCTCGCGCGGGTGCATGGCGTTGCCCGCGCCACCGCCGCCAACCGCGCCAGCATGCTGCAGGACGTCCTCGCCGGCCGCCACACCGAGATCGACGCCATCACCGGCGCCCTGCTATCCATGGCCGAGGCGGCCGGGCTCGAAGTTCCGACGCATCGCGCGGTGCATACCCTGGTGCGTACGATCGAACGCGGCGCGTTTGACAGCGCCGGGGGCCAGGGCTAACCTCCGCCCCTGTTCATGGTTGTCCGCCGTCATCGGCGGACATGAAAAGGGAATCCGGTGCCGCGCCCAGCGCGAACCCCGGAGCTGCCCCCGCAACTGTAATCGGCGAGTCCTGCGCCCTCTCTGCCACTGGAAATCTTCCGGGAAGGCTGGCGCAAGACGACGACCCGTGAGCCAGGAGACCTGCCATGCACATCACCTTCAACAGTTTGGGGCGGGGTGTCCCTGACAAGAGGCATGGCTCACACCATTTCACTTGCTCGTTTTCCTGATGGCACGGCAGCACCGCATGGCATTGCCATGCGCGTGACGCATCACGCCCGTGCGTCGGAGATCCGCCCTGCCCGCACCGGATCTCCGCCATGTCCACCGCCGACCGCCCCGCTGCAACGCTGACACCGCCGACCGATTCCACGGGCGCCGTTCTGAGGCCGATGTTCCGCTTCGGCCCCGCCGACGCCCCCCGCATCCTCGAACACCTTCTTGCGCTGGATGCCGATGACCGCCTGCTGCGCTTCAGCCACGGCATCCGCGACGAAGGCATCGCCGCCTACGTCGCCACGCTCGATTTCGCACGCGACCATGTGCATGGTCTGGGCACCGCACAAGGCGACATCGTCGCCCTCGCCCATGTCGCGGTGCGCGATGGGGAGGTCGACTTCGGGCTCAGCGTCACCGCAACTCATCGCCAGCGCGGACTGGGCCGAGCACTGTTCAACCACGTCATTGCACTGGCCCGCCTGCACGGCGCAGGCCGGATCGTGTGTCACAGCGTCAGCCCGGCGGTACTCCACATGGCTGCCGCCAGCGGCTTCCGTCGGCCTGGCGGCAGCCACACCGCCCCCCTGACGCTGGATCTGCGGGCCGAGTCCCACGCCGGCGACGACACCCATCCTTGCCCGGCCCCCAGCGCAGTCAGCCTCGCGGCCGCCGCCTGAAGCTCGCCTTCCCTCAGAAACCCGTTTCATCCGCACTCACCCAGACGAGGACCACCCGTGGACCGACTTCCCGCCGAAGCACTTGATAGCGCCATGCAACTCGCCGCATTCCAGACCGTCCGCCGCAATGGCGCCGTCGTCGCCTTCGATCCGAACAAGATCGCCGTCGCCATGACCAAGGCCTTTCTCGCCGTCGAGGGCCGCCAGGGCGCGGCGTCCTCACGCGTACGCGACATCGTGGCCCGACTCACCGATACCGTGGTCGGCGCCCTCACCCGTCGCCTGCCCGACGGCGGCATGCTGCACATCGAGGACATCCAGGACCAGGTCGAGCTGGCGCTGATGCGCTCGGGCGAGCACGACGTCGCGCGCGCCTACGTGCTCTACCGCGAACGCCGCGCCGCCGAACGCGCCGCGCAGCAGGACGCCGAAGCGCAGGCGGGCGGCACCGGCCCCGTGCTGCACGTCGTCGATGGCGAAGCGCGCCGCCCGCTCGACCGCGCCGCCCTGCTCGCCGTGTGCCGCGAGGCCTGCGAAGGGCTGGACGGTGTGTCCGCCGACACCGTGCTCGAACACGCCCTGCACAACCTCTACGACGGCGTGCCGATTGCCGCCGTGCGCCAGGCATTGGTGCTGGCCGCACGCACGCTGATCGAGCGCGAGCCGGACTACGGCCGTGTCGCCGCCCGCCTGCTGCTGTCGGCGATCCGCGTCGAAGTGCTCGGGCACGAAACCTCGCAGGCCGACATGTCCGACCCCGATCGGGGTTATGCCGCCTGCCTGCCCGCCTTCATCCGCCGTGGCATCGAGGCGGAGCTGCTCGACCCCCGCCTGGCCGACTTCGACCTCGCCCGCCTGGCGGCAGCGATCCGGCCCGAGCGCGACCTGCAGTTCGACTACCTCGGCCTGCAGACGCTGTACGACCGCTACTTCCTGCATGTCGACGACCGCCGCATCGAGCTGCCGCAGACCTTCTTCATGCGCGTGGCCATGGGCCTCGCGATCAACGAGATCGATCGCGAGGCACAGGCGATCGCGTTCTACGAGCTGCTGTCGAGCTTCGACTTCATGAGCAGCACGCCAACGCTGTTCAACAGCGGCACCCGCCATTCGCAGCTGTCGTCCTGCTACCTGACGACGGTGGCCGACAGCCTCGAGGACATCTACCAGTCGATCAAGGAAAACGCCCTGCTGCAGAAGTTTGCCGGCGGTCTGGGCAACGACTGGACGCCGGTACGCGCGCTCGGCAGCCGCATCAAGGGCACCAACGGCCAGAGCCAGGGCGTGATCCCCTTCCTCAAGGTGGTCAACGACACCGCGGTGGCGGTGAACCAGGGCGGCAAGCGCAAGGGCGCGGTGTGCGCCTATCTCGAAACCTGGCACCTCGACATCGAGGAATTCCTCGAACTGCGCAAGAACACCGGCGACGAGCGCCGCCGCACGCACGACATGAACACCGCGAACTGGATTCCCGACTTGTTCATGAAGCGCGTGCTGGAGAACGCCGAATGGACCCTGTTCTCGCCGGTCGACGTGCCCGACCTGCACGAGCGCTACGGCCAGGACTTCGAGACGGCCTACCGCGCGTATGAGGAAAAGGCCGAGCGCGGCGAGATCCGCCTCTTCAAGCGCCTGCCCGCCATCCAGCTGTGGCGCAAGATGCTGACCATGCTGTTCGAGACCGGGCATCCATGGATCACCTTCAAGGACGCCTGCAACCTGCGCTCGCCGCAGCAGCACGTGGGCGTGGTGCATGGCTCCAACCTGTGCACCGAGATCACGCTCAACACCTCGGCCGACGAGACCGCGGTGTGCAACCTCGGCTCGGTGAACCTGCCCGCCCATCTGGTGCGCGACGGCGACGGGCGCTGGACGCTCGACCACGACAAGCTGCAGCGCACCGTGCGTGTCGCGATGCGCCTGCTCGACAACGTCATCGACCTCAACTACTACGCCACGCCCAAGGCGCGCGCCGCCAACCTGCGCCACCGCCCGGTGGGCCTGGGCATCATGGGCTTTGCCGACGCCTTGCATATGATGGGGCTGGCCTACGCATCGGACGCCGCTATCGAGTTTGCCGACCGTTCGATGGAAGCCGTGTGCCACGCCGCCTACTGGGCCTCGACCGAGCTGGCCGAGGCACGCGGGCGGTATTCCAGCTTCCGCGGCAGCCTGTGGGACCGGGGCATCCTGCCGCAGGACAGCCTCGCGCTGCTGGCCGAGGGCCGCGGGCGCAGCAACGCGGGCGGCGGCGCCCTGCTCGAAGTAGACCGCTCTTCCTCGCTCGACTGGAGCCCGCTGCGCGAACGCATCGCCCGCCATGGCATGCGCAACTCGAACTGCGTCGCCATCGCGCCGACCGCGACCATCTCCAACATCGTCGGCGTGTCGGCCTCGATCGAGCCGGACTACCAGAACCTGTACGTCAAATCCAACCTGTCGGGCGAGTTCACCGTGGTCAACGCGCATCTGGTGCGCGAGCTGAAGGCACTCGGCCTGTGGGACGAAGTGATGGTGGCCGACCTCAAGTACTTCGACGGCTCGCTCGCCCCGATCGAGCGCATCCCGGCCGAGCTCAAGGCGCGCTACGCCACCGCCTTCGAGATCGAGCCGCACTGGCTGGTTGAAGCCGCCTCGCGCCGGCAGAAATGGATCGACCAGGCGCAGTCGCTGAACCTCTACGTCGCCGGCGCCTCGGGGCGCAAGCTCGACGAACTTTACCGCCTGGCCTGGCTGCGCGGGCTCAAGACCACCTACTACCTGCGCACCCTGAGCGCCACCGCAATGGAGAAGACCGGCACCAACACGCCGGCCACCGCCAGCGCCGACCCGGCGCCCAAGACCTGCTCCATTCTCGACCCCGACTGCGAGGCCTGCCAATGACCGCCTTCTTCGACGACTGGGACACGCCGGTTCGCCCTCGGGCAGCCACTGCTCCAGCCACCACGCCATCCTCCCGCCAGGCAGGCTCCCCGGCTTCCACGGCGACGCCCACGACAACGGCATCCGGCCCCGACGCGGCCCTGTCCGCCACCGATGCCCGGCCGGGCGCGCTGGCGCCGGTGCGTGCTGCCGACAAGCGCATCGTCAACGGCCAGGGTGACATCAACCAGCTCGCGCCCTTCAAGTACCCCTGGGCGTGGGAGTTCTTCCTCAACGCCAACAAGAACCACTGGACGCCGCTGGAGATCTCCATGGCGCAGGACGTTCACGACTACCACCATCGCCTGACGCCGGCCGAGCGCCATGTGTTCGAGAACGTGCTGTCCTATCTGACCACCTCGGACATCCTCGCCATGCGCAACATCGGCCTGGCGGTGATGGAGAAGATGACAGCGCCCGAACTGCAGATCTACCAGGCCCGCCAGGTGTATGAGGAAGCCCTGCATACCTGGACCTATCAGCACTGCATCGAAAGCCTGGGCCTGGACCAGCAGGAGATCTACAACCGCTACCGCGTCGTGCCCGAGATCCACGGCAAGATCGCGCTCGCCAACCGCCGCCTCGAGCGCGTGATGCGGGCCGACTTCGACCTCACCGACCGCGACAACCTGCACGAATTCGCGCTCTCCTACCTCTTCTTCGCGGCCATCTTCGAGGGCTGCTGGTTCTACAACGGCTTCACCCCCATCTTCGCGCTGCAACGGCGCGGGCTGATGAAGGGCACGGCCGAGCAGTTGCAGTACATCATGCGCGACGAGGTGCTGCACTGCGCCTTCGGCATCCGCACCGTGCGCACGCTCATCGCCGAGGAAAACCTGCAGCTCGATCCCGCGGCGCTCGCCCGCCTGTGGGAGGAGGCCGAGGCCGCCGAAACCGCCTACGCCGGCTACCTGCTGCGCGAGCCCATCCTTGGCTACTCGGCTGCGCAGCATATGGGCCAGTTCCGCTACATCGCCAACCGCCGCGCCCGCCAGCTCGGGCTGGCCGAGCCCTACCCCGGCGCGGAAAACGTGCTGCCCTGGCTGGACGAGCAGGCCAACCTGCGCAAGGAGAAGAACTTCTTCGAGACGCGGGTCACGGAGTATCAGACCGGCGGCGCGCTGAGCTGGGAGTGAGCACAGGCGGACGGGGTGGCGCCTGCAGCGCCCCCCGCCACCACCGCGCAGCCTTCGCGCCGAGATCAGCCAGCGATTAGCGGATCCCGCCGATGCACAGGTACTTGATCTCGACGAAGTCGTCGATGCCGTACTTCGAGCCCTCGCGCCCGACGCCGGAGGCCTTGACGCCGCCGAAGGGCGCGACCTCGGTGGAGATGAGGCCTTCGTTGATGCCGACGATGCCGTACTCCAGCCCTTCGGCCACGCGCCACACGCGGGCGATGTCGCGCGCGTAGAAATAGGCGGCGAGACCGAACTCGGTGTCGTTGGCCATGCGGATCGCTTCCTCTTCTGTATGGAAGCGGAACAGCGGCGCCACCGGGCCGAAGATCTCCTCGCGCGCCACGCGCATCGCAGGGGTGACACCGGTGACGATGGTGGGCTCGAAGAAGGTGCCGCCGAGCGCATGGCGCTTGCCACCGTACGCGATCTGCGCGCCCTTGCCCACCGCGTCGGCGAGTAACTCCTCCACCTTCTCCACCGCATCCTCGTTGATCAGCGGTCCCTGCTGCACCTCGCCCGAGAGCCCCGGGCCTACCTTGAGCTTCGCCACCGCTTCGGCCAGTTTCTCGGCGAAGGCGTCGTAGATGCCGTCCTGCACCAGCAGGCGATTCGCGCACACGCAGGTCTGGCCCGCGTTGCGGTACTTCGAAGCCATTGCCCCCGCGACCGCAGCGTCCAGATCGGCATCGTCGAAGACGATGAAAGGCGCGTTGCCGCCGAGCTCGAGCGCGACCTTCTTCACCGTGCCGGCGCACTGGGCCATCAGCAGCTTACCCACCTCGGTCGAACCGGTGAAGGAGAGTTTGCGCACCACCGGGCTGGCGGTAAGCTCGGCGCCGACTTCGGCAGCGCGATTGGTGGTGACGATGTTGAACACGCCCGGAGGCATGCCGGCACGTTCGGCCAGTTCGGCGAGCGCGAGCGCGCTCAGCGGCGTGTCCTCGGCGGGCTTGATCACCATGGTGCATCCGGCAGCCAGGGCGGGGCCGGCCTTGCGCGTGATCATCGCATTGGGGAAGTTCCACGGCGTGATCGCCGCCACCACGCCGATCGGCTGCTTGATGACGACGATACGCTTGTCCGCGCCGTGCGGCGGAATCACGTCGCCATAGATGCGCTTACCCTCCTCGGCAAACCACTCGATGAAGGATGCACCATAGGCGACCTCGCCACGCGCCTCGGCCAGCGGCTTACCCTGCTCTGCGGTCATCAGCACGGCAAGGTCTTCCTGGTTGGCCAGGATCAGCTCGAACCAGCGCCGCAGCACGGCCGCACGCTCCTTCGCCGTACGCGCACGCCACGCCGGCAATGCAGCCTCGGCGGCGGCGATCGCGCGCCGCGACTCGGTCGCACCCATGTCGGGCACGCTGGCGATCACGCTGCCATCGGCCGGGTTGCGTACCTCGAAACGGGCATCGCCGTCCGCGTCGAGCCAGGCGCCGTCAATGTATGCGCGCGTACGCAGCAGATTGCTGTCCTTGAGTTGCATCAGCATGGACTCCTTCGGAATTGTCATGACCGGAATGGCCGCAGTCTAAACTGTTCAAGCCGACGGGCAAAAAGGCAGCGTCCGCGGCCGGGAATTCGCTCAAGCCCTCACACCGAAATGCCGAAAACGCTGCATGCACACCGTGCAGGGACTTTCCGTGGTCGCACGGGTACGCAACTTCACAGGGAACAGGACGACTCATGAAGAACCTCGACATCAAGGTGAAGCTCGGCCTGCTGACCCTGTGCGCCCTCGCACTGCTGGTCGCGATCGGTGGCTTCTCGTTCTACCAGGCGGGGCAGTTGAACAGCACCCTGACCAAGGTGATCGCGTACAACAGAGGCTGATCGATGCGGTCGACACTGCACGCAGCGCCCAGGTGAGCTTCAAGACACAGGTTCAGGAGTGGAAGAACATCCTGCGCCGGGGCAAGGACGCGGGTTCGCCGTGGTCGCGAAGAACATGAAACGCATTGCACAGTCTGCGGACGAAACCAGCACAGCCGCTCGAGACATGAGCGACTCGGCTACACGCCTGCGCGAACAGACCGGCCTGCTCGCGCAGGCGATTGCGGGCTTTCGCACCTGAGCAGGGCGTCGCCCATCCCTGCAGGTACGCAAAGGGTCCAGCGCCGGAGCGCGACGGCAAGACACTTTCTCATGACCAACTCAGACCACACGCATCGCAAGCTTGGGCGCCGCATGGGTTTGCTCGCAACCCTGGCATTTCTCGGCTTCGGCTGGGCGACCTTCGATGGCGTCCTCAAACACCGCGAGGACCCCAACCGTGCGTTGACCGTTGCGCACGGCACGGAAGAGTGGGTGCTGCAACGCAATCGCGCCGGCCACTATTTCTCACCCGGCCTGATCAACGGCCAGCCCGTTCGCTTCCTGCTCGACACGGGCGCGACCCACACGGCGGTACCGGCGCACCTGGGCCCGCAACTCGGTCTGAGCCCTGGAGCCCGTTCGATGGTTTCCACCGCCAACGGCAGCGTGATTGTCCATGCCACGACCATTGCATCGCTCGACATCGGGCCGTTCCGCTTCGCCGGCGCCCCAGCCCACCTGAATCCGGGCATGCGTGACGACGACGTGCTGCTCGGCATGAGCGTTTTGAAGCACCTCGAGTTTACGCAACGCGGTGATGTGCTGGTGCTGAGGAAGCCATCCGGCTGACGGTCCCGGTGAGGCTCAATGTGACCTTGGACGTGCCGTCCTCTCCCGGCTGCGCATCCAAGGCGCACCACGAAAGCAAAACGCCCAAGCGACTGAATCACTTGGGCGTTTTGCTTGAATTACTGGTCGGGGAAAGAGGATTCGAACCTCCGGCCCCTGCGTCCCGAACGCAGTGCTCTACCAGGCTGAGCTATTCCCCGACACTTTTTGTTGCAGGCCTTGCTGCCCTGCGAAGCCCTGAACTATATCAGTGATTTCGCCGAACTGCAAAGTCCGATAATTGTAGCAATGCATCCTTGAAATTGGAAGGGGGAAGCCCCGATATCGCTTCGATTGCGAGGGCAGCCTCGGCCTCGGCGTAGCGGCGCGTCTCGTCCAGGGCTCCGGTGTCCTGGATGGCGGCTAGGACCGCAGCGAAGTCCTCGCGCCCACCATTCTCGATGGCGCTGCGCACCATCGCCGACTGCGCGGAGGATCCGTGCTGAATGACGTGGATCAACGGCAGGGTGGGCTTGCCCTCGGCGAGGTCGTCACCCAGGTGCTTTCCGGTATCGGCCTCGTCGGCCGAGTAGTCGAGCACGTCGTCGATGAGTTGGAAGGCCGTGCCAAGGTGCATGCCGAAAGCCGCCAGGCGCGCTTCGAGTGCCTCATCCGCACCGCCCACGATGCCGCCCAGACGAGCCGAGGCCTCGAAGAGCTTCGCCGTCTTGTAGCGAATGACGCGCAGGTAGTCGTCGATCCGCACGTCGGCATTGTGGCAGTTGAGCATCTGCAGCACTTCGCCTTCGGCGATCACGTTGGTGGCCTCGGCGAGCACGCGCATGACGCGCATGCTGTCCACACGAACCATCATCTGGAATGCACGCGAGTACAGGAAATCGCCCACGAACACCGCGGCGGCGTTGCTGAAGCGGGCATTGGCCGTCGGATTGCCGCGGCGCAGATCGGATTCGTCCACCACGTCATCGTGCAGCAGCGTCGCGGTATGGATGAACTCCACCACCGCAGCAAGCTCGTGATGATGCGTACCCTGGTAGCCCAGCGCGCCGGCGGTGTAGAGCACGAGCGCGGGGCGGAGCCGCTTGCCGCCGCTTTGCACGATGTACTCGGCGACCGTGCGGATCAGCGCCACGTCCGAATGCAGCCGAAGGCGGATGACCGCATCCACCGCCTGCATGTCGGCGGCGATCGGCGCGAAAAGCTGCTTGACTGACAAGGCGGTGACGCTCGCTGGAAAAGCGGCGATGGTATGGGGCGGCCGCGCCCGGCGTCAAGCCGGCCGCAGCCTTGCCAGCACCCGCACTCGTGGAGGATGCGCAGCCGTGCGACTACTCCTTCAACGCGCGCGTGACGGCATTGTCCAGCGCCTCCTTGGCGGCCTTCTCATCGGCCCACACGCCGGCCAGTTCCTCGTCCAGGATGCGGCGGACCTTCTGCCGCTCTACCACCGGTTGCGCCGAAGACTGTGGCGTCGGGGGCTTGTTACCGAGCTGGTCGACCGCGACCTGCACATTCTCGAGGTCGCCTCCGAGCAGTTCGCTGCGCGATGCGAGCAACCCGGCACGATTCAGCGGGAGATACCCGGTACTGCGCTGCCAGGCGACCTGATTGGCGGGTTCGAGCCAGAAGCTCACGAAGTTCGCTACCCCCTTGTACTCGGCAGCCTTCTTCCCGGCCGACACCCACAAAGCCGGGCCATCTGCCACGGTATTCTGCGGCGCGCCAGGGAAGTCGTCATGGTAAGGCAGTCGGGCCACCCCGACGTCGACCTTGCCGGTACGGCGAAAATCAACCCAGCTCGCGGACGGCGCCGCGATCACCGCGCATTCGCCCTCCCCAAAGCGGCGCTCGGCTTCCGCCTGCTGGTCGAATATATGGAGATAGCGCGCACGCGTCCAACTCGCCATCATCGCCACGTGCTTGACCTGGAACATCCCGTTGAAGCGTGGCACGACCTGCTTGCCCTGCTGCATCGCCACCGGCTCGTTGTGCCAGGCGCTGAGATTCTCGACCATCACCCGCCCGGGCTCGGCCACCGTGTAAGGGCAGGCATGGCCGGTGTCGGCCAGGCGACCGAGCGTGTCCTGCAACGCCTGCCAGGTGTCGATGCGGGTGGTCTCCGGGTTCATGCCGGCGCGACGCAACGCATCACGGTTCAGATACAGCACGGGCGTAGACAGACCGATTGGCAGGGCGAGCAACCGCCCCTTCGCGTCGACCGGCGTGCGCGTCATCATCGCCGGCGGGCGCAGGGTCTGCAGTGCCCGGCCATTCTGCCTCATCAGTTCGTGCAGCGGTTTGAAGCGGGGCTTGCCCGCAACGAACGACTCCTCGTCGTCACCCTCGAGGATCAGCATGTGCGCCGCGCTGGATTTCCATTCCCCGGAACGGACCACCACCCGATATCCCTTGGCCTGCGCATTGAAGCGCTCGACAAGCGCCTCGAGCGCCGCGGCCTTGGAAGTGGGCAAACGGTGGAAGAGTTCGATCTGCTGCGGCGCCGCGGTAGCAGCCTGGGGTGCGATGACCGCGAGCCCCGCCGCGAGCCCCACGAATACACCCCTGATACGGAGGTTGAGCATGAGTTTGACTGGCCTGCACAAGCGCCGGGCCGACGGCCCGGTAACGCGCCGAATTATAGTTCTCCGCTACACCACGAATTGTAAAAGTGCTTCAGAATCCAGCCTCACGCGTCGATAAGACCAAGACTCCGTCTCCGAACCTGCCCGCCATGCGCCGCTCCACTTCGCGCCCCCCCGCTCCCGCCTTCCTGCGCGTCCTCCTGTTCGCCCTGCTGCCTCTGCTGTCAGGTTGCGATCAGGTCGCCGAATTGCTCGAACTGCCCAATCCGTCGCGGGACGCAGCCCGTGCCGAAGCAGAGGGCCGCGCCATCGGCAGCGCATGCAGGCACGCAGGACGGTCCCTGGAAGACTGCTATGCGCTCAACGGCAGCGCCGACAAGGCCGCGATCTTCGCCGGATGGCGAGACATGAACGACTACATGATGGAACACAAGCTCGAGGTCGTGCCCTCACGCCTGCTCCCGGACGGCACACCCTTGAAGACGCCCCCACCCTCGGACGCCGGCTGAGCCAGCCGACGCACCCTGCAGGATGTCCGCCTGCATCCTGCAGGCTCGTATCCCGCACGCCCCTATCCTCGCCATCGTGCCCGTGGCGGCTTATCATCCGGAACTGCCAGCCTGGCACTCCGGCAAGGCCGGCCACATCCAATCAGTCCGCCGCGTTCAGGCGCCCCCATCATGAACCAGCACACCCCCGCCTCCGGCCTGCAATGCGCCGGCCTCATCGGCTATTGCCGCGCAGGCTTCGAGAAGGAGCTCGCCGGCGAGCTCGACGATCTCGCTGCCGAAGCGGGCCTGATCGGATACGTCCGCGCCGATCCCGATGCTGCCTACGCAGTGTTCGAAACCTTCGAGCCCTCCCCGCTGGGAGACTTCGGCACCGCCACGGACTGGCGTCGCTCGGTATTCGCGCGCCAACTCCTCCCCTGGTTCGCACGCATCAACGACCTGCCCGAACGCGACCGCGCCACGCCGATCATCGCGGCGGTCAAGGCAAGCGGCCAGCGCTTCTCCGGCGTCGTGCTGGACACCCCCGACACCGACGAAGCCAAGCAGCGCTCCGGCTTCTGCAAGCGCTTCACCGAACCGCTCACGCAGGCGCTGGAGAAATCGGGCTGCCTGCGCACCAGCCGCACTGGCCTGCCCGTGCTGCATGTGATGTTCACCAGCGCCACCACCGCATGGCTGGCCGCTGGCCAGCCGGGGCAGTGCTCGACCTGGCCGATGGGCGTGCCGCGTCTGCGCATGCCATCGAACGCACCGAGCCGATCGACCATGAAGCTCGCCGAGGCCTTCATGACCCTGCTTGACGACGGCGAACGCGACAGCATTCTGCGCGCCGGCCAGCGCGCGGTAGACCTGGGCGCAGCGCCCGGCGGCTGGACCTGGCAGCTGGTGCATCGCGGGCTGCGCGTGACCGCGATCGACAACGGCCCGCTGCGCGACACCGTCATGGCCACCGAGATGGTCGAGCACCTGCGCGCCGACGGCTTCACCTGGCGCCCGCCGCGCCCGGTGGACTGGATGGTATGCGACATGGTCGAGCAACCCTCGCGCATCGCCTCGCTGATGGCCGAATGGGTCGCCACCGGCCGCTGCCGCTACACGATTTTCAACCTCAAGCTACCGATGAAGCGCCGGCTCGAAGCGGTCGAACAGTGCCGCGAGTTGATCCGCAAGCGCCTCGCCAGCATCGGCCCCTTCGATCTGCGCATCAAGCACCTGTACCACGACCGCGAGGAAGTCACCGCCTTCCTCACCCTCAAGCGCTGAGCACGAGCTCACCCGCCCCCTGCCCGCCTCTTCGGGGAAACTGGCAAACCCCTTGGCGGGTAAAGGTTTTTTGCCGCGTGTATAATCCGCGCTTTATCACAACGGCGAAGCATTTGCGATCGCCCACGCCCCGAAGGTACCCATGAGCTTTGCCGATCTCGGCCTCATTCCCGAACTGCTTCAGGCCGTCACGGACGCTGGCTACACCGAGCCCACGCCGATCCAGCGCCAGGCCATCCCCACCGTCATCGCCGGCCACGACGTCATGGGCGGCGCTCAGACCGGCACCGGCAAGACGGCCGGCTTCACGCTGCCGCTGCTGCATCGCATCGCGCGCCACGCCAGCACCAGCACCTCTCCTGCCCGGCACCAGACCCGCGCGCTGATCCTCGCCCCCACACGCGAACTTGCGATGCAGGTGTACGAGTCGGTCAAGACCTACAGCAAGCACCTGCCACTGCGCTCGGTGTGCGTCTATGGCGGCGTTGACATCCGCCCCCAGCAAGCAGAGCTGCGCCGCGGCATCGAGGTCGTCATCGCCACCCCGGGACGGCTGCTCGACCACGTCGAACAGAAGTCCATCAACCTGTCCCAGGTCGAAGTGCTGGTCCTGGACGAAGCCGATCGCATGCTGGACATGGGCTTCATCCCCGACATCAAGCGCATCCTCGCCCTGCTGCCCGCCAACCGCCAGAGCCTGCTGTTCTCGGCCACCTTCTCGGACGAGATCAAGAAGCTCGCCGACCAGATGCTGAAGAACCCGCAGCTGATCGAGGTCGCGCGCCGCAACATGGTGTCGGAAACGATCACCCACGTCGTGCATCCGGTGTCCTCGGGCATGAAGCGCAACCTGCTCGCCCACCTGCTGCGCCACAAGCCCGACACTCAGGCGCTGGTGTTCGTCGACACCAAGCTCGCCTGCGGCCGCCTCGCGCACTTTCTCGAGCGCCACGGCGTCTCCGCCGATGCCATCCATGGCGACAAGGGCCAGCAGCAGCGCACCGAGACGCTCGAAGCCTTCAAGAGCGGCAAGCTGCGCGTGCTGGTCGCGACCGACGTGGCGGCACGCGGCATCGATATCGATGAGCTGCCCTACGTCATCAACTTCGAACTCCCGCATACGGCAGAAGACTACGTACACCGCATCGGCCGCACCGGCCGCGCCGGCCACCAGGGCAACGCGATCTCGCTTGTGTGCGCGGAGGAAAAGCACCGCCTCGCGGACATCCAGAAGCTGATCAAGCTCGAGATCCCGCAGGAGCCCGTCCCCGGCTTCGATCCGGAGCCCGAGTTCTTCGAGGCCGGCAGCCGCGCCGGCCGCCACCGCCGTTCCAGCGTCGACCAGGACACTGCAGCCCCCGAGAGGTCCCCGCGCGCGACGAGAACGGCGCCGGTCAGCGAGGGCAAAGGCCGGCAGGACGGCGCCTCCGGCGAGGCGCGCGCACGACAGCGCCGCGGCGGCCGTGGCCACGTGGCCGCAGACGGGTTCGACTTCAGCAAACCCTACGAACCGGCCCAGCCACCAGTCGCTGTTTCCGCCGAGGCCGGCATGGCGGGCCTGGCCGCGGGCGCACAGCCCGAACCCGCCCGCCGCGGGCAGCGCCCAATCGCGGTCCTGCTCGGCGGTCTGGGCCGGAAATAGGCGGCAGCACGCCGCCTATTCCGCCCACGGGCACGGAGCGCACAGGATTAAGCTTCCCTCACCGCGCACCGGCCGAACCACGGCCGGCCTTCTCGACTTCATTGCCCAGCCCAGCCGTGACCCTCCCCGGACGCCGCCCCAACCCGCTTGCACCCGCTGCCCTGCCCGCGCAGGATGTGCCCGGCGCGAGCATCGAACCCTTTCTACCGGACCTCTCCGAGGGCGCAGAGGCCGGCGTATATCTCGCGTTGCTCGAGCTGATCGACGAAGGCCTCCTGATCACCGGCGACGATCTCGTGCTCGACGCCAACAGCGCCGCCTGCCGCCTGCTCGGGCGTGACTACCGCGAGGTCGTCGCCCGCCCGCTCGCTGCGTTGTTCCCCTCCGAAGCGGCGTTTCTCGAGGCACGGCGGCGACTCCTGATCGAGGGCGAGCGGCGCGGCACGCTCGCCTTCGCCCGCCCGGATGGGCAAGCGCACGCGCTGAACTTCATTGCCGCACCCAGACTGCGCCCCGGGCTGCATGCGATCGTCCTCGCCGCGCCGCACGCGCACGCGGCGCCTGAGGCCTCGCACAGCCCGCAGGAACTCGATCAGCGCATGCGCCAGGCGCGCAGCACGCTGGTGCATGCGCGCCGTGTCGGAGGTGCACGCAGCGGCGCCTATCTGAATCCGCTGGACGCGGGGTTCGACCTCGAATGGCTGGAAAAGGGCCTCACGGAGGCACTCGCGCACGATGAGCTGGTGCTGCAGTTCCAGCCCCTGGTCGATGCGCGCACGGGGAAGCTCTTCGGCGGCGAAGCCCTGCTGGGCTGGCAGCATCCCAAACGCGGGCTGCTGCCCTTCCAGCGTTTCGACGACACCATCGGCAACCCCGACCTGCGCATCGCGCTGGACACCTGGGCGCTGTCGAACGCATGCCAGGCCGCACATCGCTGGCCTGCCAGCAGTACGGGTATCCGGGTGACGGTGAATCTCTCCATCGAGCGCCTGCTGGCGCCCGGCCTCGCAGAAGAGGTGCGCACGACCCTGCAGGCATCCGGCCTCGCACCCCGCCTGCTGGAGCTCGACCTCCCCGAACAGGTGCTCGAGCTGGACAACCCACGCATCTCGGAAACCCTGCGCGAACTGCGATCCATCGGCGTTCGCCTGGCGATCGACGGCTTCGGCGCTGGGCTGTCCTCCGTTCCCCGGCTGCGCCGCTCGGCGGTGCACGCGCTAAAGCTGGACCCCGGAATCATTCGTGGCGTCGGCAAGGATGAGGACAGCGAGGCGACGGTCGAGGCGATCGGCGCAATGGCGGGCGCCCTCGGCCTAGAGGTGCATGCACGCGGCGTGGAGGATCCGGGGCAGCAGGCCTTCCTCGTGGCGCTTGGCTGTCATCTGCAGCAGGGCCCACTGTTCGGGCCGCCGGTCGATGCCCGGTACTTCGCGCTCCCCGACGGACGGCACGCTCAGTAGTCGAGCAGGGTCCGGCAATTCTCTTCACGCCCGGTCATGCTGCTGAAGCGCTGCAACTGCGCACGCACGAAATCATTGGCCACCGTGGCGTCCGCGCAATACTCGCGCAGCTGCATCGCCTGCGCCACGAACTGCAGGCGTCGCGTGACGTCTGCACGCGCCGGGAAGGGATAGCCATCGGTCCTGCGCCACTCCGGCACCGTCCTGGCACCCGGAGCCGGTGCTGCGTCCACGCCCGCCGGCTGTGCAGGCGCAGCGTCCGGCACGACCTGCGGCATCTGAGCCTCCGCCATGGCGAGCATGAATGCCAGCACCACGCCAGACAGTGCGCGCACAAAACGCATCGGACCGCTCCCGGAAACAGACTGCTTCCGTTCACGGCCCGATGCGGTTCCGACTTGAGTCGAATCTGCCGGCCCAGCGGCCGGCAGCGGGGAGGAAATCATGCTTCCATCGACTTCACGTGCTGGATGACCTCGCCGATCGCTTCCTGCGCGCTGCCGTAGAGCATGCGGCAGTTGTCCTTGTAGAACAGCGCATTCTCGATGCCCGAGTAGCCCGCCCCCTTGCCGCGCTTGACCACGATGACGTTCTGCGCCATGTCCGCATTGAGGATCGGCATGCCGTAGATCGGGCTCGACTTGTCGGTGCGCGCGACCGGGTTCACCACGTCGTTGGCGCCGATCACCAGGGCCACGTCGGCCTGCGCGAAGTCGTTGTTGATCTCGTCGAGGTCGAAGATCTTGTCGTAGGGCACGCCCGCTTCGGCCAGCAGCACGTTCATGTGGCCCGGCATCCGGCCCGCGACCGGGTGGATCGCGAAGCTCACCTCGACACCGCCCTCTTCGAGCAACTGCGCCATCTCCCACACCTTGTGCTGGGCACCGGCCACCGCCATGCCGTAGCCCGGCACGATGATGACCTTCTGCCCGTAGCGCATCAGCGCCGCCGCATCCATCGCCGAGAGCTCGCGCATCGTGCCCTCGACCGTCTCGCCACCTTCGGCCGCGGCTCCCGTGATGGGGGCGAAGATGATGTTCCTGATCGGACGGTTCATCGCCTTGGCCATGAGCTGGGTGAGCAGCATGCCCGAGGCGCCCACCACGATGCCCGCCACAATCAGCGCCGGATTCCCGATCACGAAGCCCTTGAAGCCCACCGCCAGGCCCGTGAAGGCGTTCAGCAGCGAGATCACCACCGGCATGTCGGCGCCGCCGATCGGCATCACCAGCACCACGCCGAGCGCGAGCGCGAGCGCAAAGAACAGGAAGATCTCGAAGCCGCCCGGATGTGTCGAGTACGCCACCGTGAGGCCGATGCCGATGGTGATGACCGAGAGCAGGAAGTTGATGTTGTTCTGCCCCGGCAGACGGATCGCCTTGTTCATCAGCCCCTGCAGCTTGGCAAACGCCACGCACGAGCCCGAGAACGCCACCGCACCGATCACCGCACCCAACGCGAGCAGCGTGGAGGTGACGCTGTCGTGCGGCACTCCGCGCACCAGCTCGATCGCCGCAATGCCGGCCGCGGCACCACCGCCCATGCCGTTGTAGATCGCGACCATCTGCGGCATGTCGGTCATCTTGACCACCTTGCCGCTGTACCAGGCAGCACCGCCCCCGAGCACGATCGCCAGCACCATCAGGCCGACGTTGTGCAGGTCGGGCATGAAGAAGGTCGCCACCGTGGCGCCGATCATCGCGTACCCCGCCCAGACCACCCCCTTGCGGGCCGTCACCGGCGAGGCCATGGCCTTCAGGCCGAAGATGAACACGACGGCGGCGATGAAGTACGCCATGCTCACGAACCAGTTCCCGCTCATTGCTCACCCCCCTGCTTGCGGCCACCGGCCTTGAACATGCCCAGCATGCGCTCGGTGACGATGTAGCCACCGGCCGCGTTGGCCGCACCGAGGAACACCGCGAAAAAGCCGATCAGCAACTGCAGCGGACTCTCCGGGTCGGCATGGCCGAGCGCCACCATGGCGCCGATCAGCACCACACCATGCACGAAGTTCGAACCCGACATCAGCGGGGTGTGCAGGATCACCGGCACGCGCGAGATCACCTCGTAACCGGTGAACGCGGCCAGCGCAAAAATGTACAGCGCGGTAAAACCATCCATGACGCGATCCTCCTTACAGTCCGAGCGCCTGCTTGACGCCGGCGTGGCGAAGCTCGCCCGCGTGCGTCAGGCAGCTTCCGGCCATGACCTCGTCCTCCCAGTCGAGCGCGAGCGCACCGTCCTGGATGAAGGGCGAGATGAAGTTGAACAGATTCTTGGCGATCATCTCCGAGGCATGCACCGGCATGCGGCTGGCGATGTTGGTCGGGCCGATCACGAGCACGTCGTTGATCCACACCTTCTCGCCCGCGACCGTGCCCTCGACGTTGCCCCCGGTCTCGGCGGCCATGTCCACGACCACCGCGCCCGGTTTCATGCGCGCGATCATGTCGGCGGTGATGATCTTCGGCGCCTGCCTGCCCGGGATGGCCGCGGTGGTGATCAGCGCATCGCACTGCGCCACCGCCTTGGCCAGGCGCTCGGCCTGCTTGGCCTTCTCTTCCTCGGTGAGCTCGCGTGCGTAGCCACCACTGCCCGCCGCCGACACCCCGGTGTCGACGAACTTGGCACCGAGCGATTCGATCTGCTCGCGCGTCTCGGGACGCACGTCGTAGGCCTCGACCATGGCGCCGATGCGGCGCGCGGTGGCAATGGCCTGCAGCCCGGCCACCCCGGCGCCGATCACCAGCACCTTGGCCGGGCGGATGGAGCCGGCCGCGTAGGTCAGCATGGGGAAGAACTTGGGCGAGTGGTCGGCCGCGATCAGCGCGCACTCGTAGCCGGCAACCGCGCCCTGGCTGGACAGGATGTCCATGCTCTGCGCACGCGAGATGCGCGGCAGCAGCTCCAGCGCGAACGCGGTGATCTGGCCGTCGACCAGCTGCTGCACGCGCTCGGCGCTCGCCCACGGCTGCAGCATTCCGCACAGCACGCTGCCCGGCTTCAGCGCTGCGAGCACCTGCGCGTCGGGCGCCTGCACACAGAACAGCACGTCGGCCGCAGCGGCCACCTCCGCCGCGCTGTCGACGAACGTCACGTCGGCAAAATCCGCATCCCGGAAGTGGGCCGCCTTGCCCGCCTCCTTCTGCATGACAACCCGGGCACCAAGTCCCAGGTACTTCTTGACTACATCCGGAACGACCGACAGGCGTCGTTCGCCGGAGCGTGTCTCCGTTGGCACTCCGATGACCAGAGGCATGGGCGTACTCCTTCCAATAGGGCTTTAAAGACGGAACTGAGTCGAATGCGTCGGCCGCATCTTGATTTGTTCTGATCCCCCTGCCCCGCGCAAAGCGCATCGGGGCCGACACAGGACCGATATTACCGTCATTCGGGGAGGGCGCAAGCCGCGCACCAGCCACACGCCGCCGCGGGCGGGCCATCGGCCTGGCGTCAGGCGGGGGGTACGAGCTTGATGACCGCGAGCGAGATGTTGTCGCCGATCCCGCCCGAGCGCTCACGGGCAGTCGCGATCAGGCGCTCCGCGGCGCTGCGCGGCGGCAGCGCCTGCAGCGCGGCCGCCAGTTCGGAATCGGAGAAGTGCCCCCACAGCCCATCCGAGCACAGCAGGAAGCAGTCCCCCGCTACGGGCGACTCCTCGCAGCCATACTCGATGCGCGGCTCGCGTTCACTGCCCAGGCAGGACAGCAGCACGTTGCGCTGCGGATGGTTCTGCGCCTCCTCCTCACCGATGCGGCCCTTGCGCACGAGCTCGCCGACCAGCGAGTGATCTCGCGTGCGTGACACCGTTTGCGCTCCGCGGAAGTGATACATGCGCGAGTCGCCACAATGCGCCCAGTAGGCCTTGCCCTGCTGCAGCAGGAACACCACCGCCGTGCTGTGCGGGTCCTGCTCGCTGGTGAAGCGCGTCAGCTTGATGACGACATGGGCTTCGTCGATCACGCTGCCGAGCAGCTCTCGCGGCGTCTCGTGCAGGGGCGCGTAGGTTTCGAAATTCTGCCGGGCGCGGATCAGCACCTGCTCGGCCGCCATCGCCCCGCCGCTGTGCCCACCCATGCCGTCCGCGAGCACGGCCATCACCAGCCCGGAGCGCTTGGGATGGCCGAACAGTGCGACGCGGTCCTGCTGTTCCTTGCGGTCGCCGATATGCATGGCAACACAGGTTTCGGCGGTAAAGGACATGGGGGAGTCAATTCGGTGGCGGCATGCACACCGCAGGGTCAGGATCGGCCGATGATAGCAACCGGCTGCCCACTCCGGAGCGCAAGCCCCGGAATGGAAACACGCCAAGCGGCGCGGGCTGTGACAAATGTCACACCCTGCCCCGCTCGGCGCCTCGCAAGGCTAACGCGTGCACGCCGCGCAGGCGAGCATCGAGCAGCTCGACCCAGTGCCGCACCGGCGTCTGCGTGCCCGCCTGCAAGTGGGTGATGCAACCGATGTTGGCCGAAGCGATGCTGCCCGCCCTGCCTTCGAGCAGGCAGTCGAGCTTGTTCGCACGCAAGCGACCCGAAAGCTCCGGCTGCAGCATCGAGTAGGTGCCCGCCGAACCGCAGCACAGGTGTGCGTCGCGCACCGGCGTCAGGTCGAAGCCTGCAACCGTGAGCAGGGCCTCCACCTTGCCGCGGATGCGCAGTCCATGCTGCAGCGTGCAGGGGGCATGCCAGGCCAGCTTCTCGCGCGGCTGGGCGTGCGCTGCCAGCGCAGCCTCCAGGCTGACCACCTCGGCCGCCACCACCTCGCCGATGTCGCGCGTAAGCGCAGCCACCCGCTTCGCCTTCTCTGCGTAGGCCGGATCGTGCTGCAGCATGTGGCCGTAGTCCTTGACCTGCACGCCACAGCCCGACGCCGTCATCACGATCGCCTCGACGCTGCCGGCCTCGATCGCGGGCCACCAGGCGTCGATGTTGCGGCGCGCGTCCTCACAGCCGCCCGCCTGGTCGTTGAGGTGAAAACGCACCGCACCGCAGCAGCCCGCACCGTCCGCCTCGACCATGGAGATGCCCACCGCATCGAGCACGCGCGCCGCCGCCGCATTGATCGAAGGCGCCATCGACGGCTGCACGCAGCCCGCGAGCGCAATCACCCGGCGCGCATGCCGCGGCGCCGGCCACATTCCAGCCGCACGCGCCTCGGGCACCTTGGCCTGCAGCGTCTTCGGCAGCAGGCCGCGCACCGACTGACCGGCCTTCATCGCCGCCCCGAACAGCCCGGGCCGCGGCACCAGCGTGCGCAGCGCACGGCGCACGAGCGCGTCCGCGCCCTTGCGCGGCACGCGCGCCTCCACGACGTGGCGGCCGATGTCGAGCAGGCGGCTGTAGTGCACCCCCGACGGGCAGGTCGTTTCACAGGCGCGGCAGGTCAGGCAGCGGTCGAGGTGCAGGCGGGTCTTCTCGGTCGGCTCGGCACCTTCGAGCACCTGCTTGATCAGGTAAATGCGCCCGCGTGGGCCGTCGAGCTCATCGCCCAGCAACTGGTAGGTCGGACAGGTGGCGGTGCAAAAGCCACAATGCACGCACTTGCGCAGGATCTCTTCGGCTTCGCGCCCCTCCGGGGTATCGCGGATGAATTCGGCGAGTTGGGTCTGCATGGATCAGAACTCCGGATAAAGGCGGCCCGGGTTGAAAATACCCGCGGGGTCGAAGGCCTGCTTGAGCCTGCGGTGAATGCTTGCAAGCGGCGCGGACAGCGGCTGAAAGACCTCGCCGCCGCGATCGCCTCCGCGGAAGGCGGCCGCATGACCGCTCAGCTCCGCGGCACGTGTCCGGATGCGTGCACCATGCGCCGAAGCCCCATCGCCTTCAGCCACCACCCAGCGCAGCGCGCCGCCCCACTCCACCACCTGCCGGCCCGGCAGCGCCAGCGCCGGCGCCGTACTCGGCAGCGACACCCGCCACAACACCTCGCCGGGGCCGAGCACGAAGGGCGTCGCCGCGTGCTCGCACACCCCATCCCACAGCACCGCGGCATCGGTTGGTGCGAGTTGCTCGCCGCCCAAGCGCTCGATCGCCGCGCGTACGGCCGCCTCGGCCCCCGACAGGCGCAGGTGAAGCGTGCCCCCGTGCCACAGGCTGGCCGACACCGGCAATGGCTGGCCGCCCCACTCGTTCACCCGGCGCAACGCCGTCGGCTCATCGAGTTCGAAGCGCAGCGTCGCCTCGGCCACCGGACGGGGCAGCACCTTCAGCGACACCTCGAGCAGGATGCCGAGCGTGCCCAGGCTGCCCGCAACCAGACGCGAAATGTCGTAGCCGGCCACGTTCTTCATGACCTGGCCACCGAACTTCATGACCTCGCCGCGGCCATCCATGAGCTTCACGCCCAGCATGAAGTCGCGCACCGCACCCATGTTCGCGCGCCGCGGGCCGGACAGACCTGCCGCTACGCACCCCGCCACCGTCGCGCCGGCACCGAAGTGCGGCGGCTCGAAGGGCAGATACTGCCCGCGCGCGGCCAACGCCGCTTCGAGCTCGGCCAGGGGTGTCCCACCCCGCACGATCACCACCAGTTCGGTCGGCTCATGCGCCACTACGCCCGCATTGGCGCGCAGGTCGAACGGCTCGCCCACCGGCGTGCGGCCGTAGAAATCCTTGCTCCCGCCGCCACGCAGGCAGAGCGGGGTTTTTGCCGCAGCCGCCGCACGCACGCGTTCGGCCCATTCCCTTTCGATCGTCGTCATCGTGTCCTTCCTGCTCAGAAGCGCGGGATGTCCGGATAGGGCACGTGGCCCTTGCTCACCTTCATGCGGCCGTACTCAGCGCAACGGTTGAGCGTGGGGATCGCCTTGCCGGGGTTGAGCAGCCCGGGCGGATCGAACGCGGCCTTGACGCGGAAGAACTGGCGCACCTCGGCGGCGGTGAACTGCGCGCACATCTGGTTGATCTTCTCCAGCCCCACGCCGTGCTCGCCGGTGATGGTGCCGCCCAGCGCCACCGACAGTTCGAGGATCTCGGCGCCGAAGGCTTCGGCACGCTCCAGTTCGTCCGGCTGGTTGGCGTCGAACAGGATCAGCGGGTGCAGGTTGCCATCGCCAGCGTGGAAGACATTCATGCAGCGCAGGCCGTAGCGGCCCTCCATCTCCTGGATCGCGGTCAGCATCTCACCGAGGCGCTTGCGTGGGATGGTGCCGTCCATGCAGTAGTAGTCGGGGGAAATTCGCCCCGCCGCAGGGAACGCCGCCTTGCGGCCGGCCCAGAAGCGCAGCCGCTCGGCCTCGTCACGCGAGACGCGGATCTCGGTGGCGCCGCTACCTTCCAGCACCGCGCGCACGCGGCCGATCTCCTCGGCGACCTCCTCCGGCGTGCCGTCGGCCTCGCACAGCAGGATCGCCTTGGCATCCAGCGGGTAGCCGGCACGCACGAACTCCTCCACCGCCGCGGTGGCAGGCTGGTCCATCATCTCCAGCCCGGCGGGGATAATGCCGGCGGCGATGATCTTCGCCACTGCATCGCCCGCACGCACCACATCGTCGAAGGCCGCGAGCACGCACTGCGCAAGCTGCGGCTTGGGCACCAGCCTGACCGTCACCTCGGTAAGCACCAGCAGCATGCCCTCCGAGCCGGTCACCAGCGCGAGTAGGTCGTAACCGGGCGAATCGAGCGCCCCCGAGCCGATCTCGACGATCTCGCCCTCGATGGTCACACCGCGCACGCGCAGGAGGTTGTGCACCGTCAGTCCGTACTTGAGGCAATGTACGCCGCCAGCGTTCTCGGCCACGTTGCCACCGATCGAGCAGGCGATCTGAGAGGAAGGGTCGGGCGCGTAGTACAGGCCGTGCGGGGCGGCGGCCTCGGAGATGGCGAGGTTGCGCACGCCCGGCTGCACGATGGCGGTGCGAGCGAGCGGATCGAGCTTCAGGATGCGGTTGAAGCGTGCCAGCGACAGCAGGACACCCCGGGTATGGGGCAGCGCACCGCCCGACAGCCCGGTGCCTGCGCCGCGCGCCACCACCGGCACGCCCAGCTCGAAGCAGATGCGCAGCACCGCGACCACCTGCTCTTCGGTGGTGGGCAAGGCCACCACCAGCGGCAACGCCCGATACGCTGCCAGACCGTCGCACTCGTAGGGGCGCAGGTCCTCGGCGTCGTATATCAGCGTGCCGGGCGGCAGCACGCGGCTGAGCGCCTCGATCACGCGCGCCTTGTCCACGCTGGAAAAGTCGCGCTCGGTCTCGCCGAACGCCAGCACTTCAGCTTCGGTATTCATCGTCTCCGGTCCTCGCCTTGGGCCTGCGGCGGATCCCTTCGCCCGCCACGTCGCGCAAGTATAGGCGCCGGGCAAACGCCACGGCTTGATGCATTTTTGCCGGGGCGTTGAAGAAACTTCGCCACGCCCGACCTTGTATCAGGGCAGCACGCCCTGCAGCCAGTCGACGAAGGCGGCGCACTCCCAGCGCTCGAGTGTTCCCGGCGCCCAGCAGATGTAGTGACCGAAGGGCGAACGCATCGGGCGCTCCGACAGATTGAGCAGTCGGCCACTGTCGAACCAGGCTGCGCCCAGCTTGTGCCGTACCAGGACCACGCCGAAGCCGCTCGCCGCTGCGTCGTAGGCCAGCCCCAGGTCGTTGAACTGCGCGCCATTCAGCGGCTCGGTGAGCGCGAGCCCGCAATGCGCATACCAGTTCCCCCACGGTTCGAGCGGGCTGCGGATCAGCCGTACCCGGGCGCACTCTGCTTCGTGCTCGAAGCCGTCGAAAGGGCCGAACTCGTCGAGGAAGGCGGGGCTGCACGCCGGGGTCACCACATCGCGCAGGATCAGCCGGTGCTCCACGTCCGTGTACCCCCCCAAACCGTAACGGATCTCGAGGTCGGCTGCTTCGGCGGTGACGTCGCGCAAGGGAATCGAGACGTGCAGCGTGAGCTCGATGTCGGGATAACTGCGACGGAACAGTTCGAGTTTTGGCATCAGGAACTGGCGGCAGAAGGAAGGCGTGACCGCCACCCGCAGGCGGCGCGGCCCGACCGCCGCACGCTCGCCCGGCATCTGCTGCAGCGCCGCGAGCGCCGTGTCCACATGCTGCAGATAGGTTTCGCCCTCGTGGGTGAGGGTGAAATCGCCGCGGCTGAACAGGCGCACGCCGAGGTGGGTCTCAAGCTGGCGGAGCCGATGACTGACCGCACTCACCGTCACGCACAGCTCCTCCGCTGCACGGCTGGCGCTGCGCAAGCGCGCCACCGCCTCGAAGGTGAGCAGGCACTGTATCGGGGGGATGCGGCGTGTTGCCATCGGGACGGGACTCCGGACCATCTGAAGCGCCGCCGCATTATGCGCGCGCCCTTGGTGTGAATGCACCTCAGGCACTGCATCCGCAGTTTGATCGTGCCCTCGTTCTCGTTACCATGGCACCCCTGCCCACGGCCAACGCCGCAGCGAACAATTCGCCCGCAACCGGGTGATCGCCCACATCCGCCCAGATGCCCACACTCCAGCGCCTGCTCCCCTTCCTGTCCTGGCCCACGCAATGGCGCGCCGCCGGCGTGCGTGGCGACCTGATCGCGGGGGTGACGGTGGCGCTGGTGATGATTCCGCAGGCGCTGGCCTACGCCAAACTCGCCGGCCTGCCGCCGCACATCGGTCTGTATGCGGCGCTCGTCCCCGCGGTGATCGCGGCGCTGTTCGGCTCCTGCGGCCAGCTCTCCACCGGCCCGGTAGCCCTTACCAGCCTCATGGTCGCCGCCAGCATCCTGCCGCTGTCCGGGCTTGCCGGGGGCGATCTGCTCGGGCTCGCGCTACTGCTCGCACTGCTCTCGGGACTCATCCAGCTCGCGCTCGGGCTCATGCGCCTCGGCTGGCTGCTGAACCTGCTCTCGGTGCCGGTGCTGATGGGCTTTGTGAACGCCGCGGCGCTGATCATCTGCCTCACCCAGGTTCCGCCTCTGCTCGGCCTGGCCATGCCCTACTCGCAGCACCTGGTGCTGGATTTCGCACACGCCCTGGGCGGGCTCGCGGCACCGCACCTGCCGTCCCTGGGCTTCGGCCTGGGCAGCCTGGCGGCGCTGGCCGCGCTCAAGCGGCTGTGGCCGCGCCTGCCTGGCGTGCCACTGGTGGTCGCCGGGGCCACCGTGCTGTCGGCATGGACCGGTTTCTCAGCCAGCGGCGGGGCCGTGGTCGGCGAGATCCCGCGCGGACTGCCCGAACTCAGTCTGCCGCCGATGCGCCTCGACCTCGTGATCGCGATCCTGCCAGCCGCCTTCGTCATCGCGATGGTCAGCTTCATGGAGGCGGCCTCCAGCGCCAAACTGATTTCAGGGCGCACCCGGCAGGCCTGGCAACAGGACCAGGAGCTGATCGGCCAGGGGCTGGCGAAGATGTCCGCCGCCTTCACGGGCGGCATGCCCGTCAGCGCATCCTTCTCACGCTCCGCGCTCAATTATGTGAATGAGGCCCGCACGGGGCTTTCCTCGCTGATCACGGCTGGCCTGGTGCTGCTCGCGCTGCTGTACCTCACCCCACTGCTGTGGCACCTGCCCAAGCCGGTGCTCGCCGCAGTCATCCTGCAGGCGGTGGCTGGCCTGCTCGACGCCGGGGTGCTGCGGCGGGCCTGGCGTGCAAGCAAGGATGACGGCGCGGCCGCCGCCGTCACCTTCGTCGCCACGCTGGCCTTCGCGCCCAACATCCAGAACGGCATCTTCACCGGCCTCATGCTGTCGCTCGGGCTGTTGGTCTATCGCGGCATGCGCCCACGCGCCGCCCTGCTCGGTCTGCACGCGGACGGCACCTACCGCGACCGCGAGCGCTTCGGGCTCGCCCACCCTCATCCCGAACTAGTGATCCTGCGCTTCGACAGCCCGCTCAGCTTCGTCACCGCTGCCACCTTCGAGGATGCGATGCTCGGCGCCGCGCGCGCGCAAGACAGCGTCCGCATCGTGCTGGTGTCGGCCGCCGGCATCAACGACATCGACGCCACCGGCCTTCACACCCTGGCCGGCCTGATCGAGCGCTTCAACGCCCAGGGCCAGAAGATCGCCTTCTGCGGGCTGAAGAAGCAGGTGATCGACGCCATGGAGCGCGACGGCGTTTGGGCGCGCATCCAGGCGCAGGCGAGTTACCGCACCGAACACCATGCGCTGGACGCGCTGCTGCCCGAACTCGCACCGCGTCAGGCAGAAGCGGAATAACGCACAAGCCGCTGATCGGCATTGACTTTCTCCGCCGCCCCCGCTAGAGTGCGCGATTCTTCGCAGACCCATCAACTGGAGCAACACCATGTACGCGGTGATAAAAACCGGTGGCAAGCAGTATCGCGTTGCCGCTGGCGAAAAGATCAAGGTAGAACAGATACCGGCCGACGTGGGTTCCGAAATCACCATCGACCAGGTCTTCATGGTCGGTGAAGGCGACGCCGTCAAGATCGGCACGCCGGTGGTTGCCGGGGCTACCGTCAAGGCGACCGTGGTTTCCCACGGCCGTCACGACAAGATCAAGATTTTCAAGATGCGCCGTCGCAAGCACTACCAGAAGCACCAGGGGCATCGTCAGAACTACACCGAGCTTCGCATCGAAGCGATCTCGGCCTAAGGCGCAGGAGGTAATCCGACATGGCACACAAAAAAGCTGGCGGTAGTTCGCGTAACGGCCGCGACTCGGAATCGAAACGCCTCGGCGTCAAGCGCTACGGTGGTCAGTTCGTGCTCGCAGGCAACATCATCGTTCGCCAGCGCGGTACCGAGTACCACCCGGGCGACAACGTCGGCATCGGCAAGGACCACACCCTGTTCGCACTCAAGGACGGCGTCGTCCAGTTCGCGGTCAAGGGCCCCTCGCGTCGCCGCACCGTGATCATCGTGCCGGAAGCGGCCTGATCGCGCGCGTTTGATCGCACTGCAGTACGAAAGCCCTATCCTTGCGGTAGGGCTTTTTTGTTTCCGGCGCGCGCTTTGCGGTGCGCGCCACGAAGAGGTTGATCAGGCATGAAGTTTTTTGACGAAGCCCGCATCGAAGTCTACGCCGGAGACGGCGGCAACGGCGCGGCCACCTTCCGCCGCGAGAAGTTCATCCCCAAGGGCGGCCCCAGCGGTGGCGACGGCGGGCGTGGCGGCAGCGTGTACGCCGTGGCCGACCGCAACCTCAACACTCTGATCGACTACCGCTACACGCGCAGCTTCCGCGCCGAGCGTGGCGAGAACGGCGGCAGCCGCGACTGCTACGGCAAGGGCGGCGACGACATCACGCTGCGCTTCCCGGTCGGCACCGTGATCAAGGACCTCGAGACCGACGAACTGATCGCCGACCTCGACGAAGACGGCAAGACGGTGCTGATCGCACGTGGCGGCCGTGGCGGGCTGGGCAACATCCACTTCAAGTCCAGCACCAACCGCGCCCCGCGCAAGAAGACCATGGGCCAGGAAGGCGAGTACCGCAACCTGCACCTGGAGCTCAAGGTACTGGCCGACGTCGGTCTGCTCGGCATGCCCAACGCAGGAAAGTCGACCTTCATCCGCAGCGTGTCCGCAGCCAAGCCCAAGGTCGCCGACTACCCCTTCACCACGCTTGCACCCAACCTTGGCGTGGTGCGCACCACCGAGGCGCGCAGCTTCGTGATCGCCGACATCCCCGGCCTCATCGAGGGCGCAGCCGAGGGTGCCGGCCTGGGCCACCAGTTCCTGCGCCACCTGCAGCGCACCCACGTGCTGCTGCACCTCGTCGACCTCGCCCCCTTCGACCCGGAGGCCGATCCGGTCGCCGACGCCAAGGCCATCGCGGAAGAGCTGCGCAAGTACGACGACGAGCTCTACGCCAAGCCCCGCTGGCTGGTGCTGAACAAGCTCGACCTGATCCCCGAGGAGGAGCGCGCCGAACGCATCCAGGCCTTCCTCGACGCCTATGGTCCCGTCGAGCGCCACTTCGAGATCTCCGCCATGAAGGGCGAAGGGACACAGACGCTGATCTTTGCGGTCCAGGACTTTCTCGACGCCGAACGTGCCCGCATCGAGGCCGAGCGCGCCGAACGCCAGGCCACCGAAGCCGCCCGCCTCGCCGCGCTGGAGGCCGCGCGCCTCGCTGCCGATGCAGCTTATGAGGAAGAGGCATACGCGGAGGACGGCGAAGGCGAGGGCGGAGGCAGCGACGCCCCCCGCGACGACGAAGACACCCTGCCGGAACACCCGCCGCGCAAGGACTGACTCCCTCCCGACTCAACCCCTCCACCTTTGCCCCCAGGCCCATTGCAAAGATGAGAACCAAGATCCGCAACGCCCGCCGCCTCGTCGTCAAGGTCGGCTCCGCCCTCGTCACCAACAATGGTGCCGGCCTCGACAAGGACGCGCTCGACGCCTGGGCGCGCCAGATCGCCGCGCTGCGCGCCGAAGGCCGCGAAGTGGCGCTGGTGTCCTCGGGCGCGATCGCCGCCGGCATGCAGCGTCTGGGCTGGGCCAAGCGTCCGCATGAGATGAACAAGCTGCAGGCTGCCGCCGCCGTCGGCCAGATGGGCCTGGTCGAAGCCTACGAGAAGGCCTTCACCTGCCACAGCCTGCAGACCGCGCAGATTCTCCTCACCCACGAGGACCTCGCCGACCGCACCCGCTACCTCAACGCCCGCAGCACCCTCACCACCCTGCTGCAGCTCGGCGTGGTGCCGATCATCAACGAGAACGACACCGTAGTCACCGACGAGATCAAGTTCGGTGACAACGACACCCTCGGCGCCCTGGTCGCCAACCTGATCGAAGCGGATGCATTGATCATCCTCACCGACCAGCAAGGCCTGTACACTGCCGACCCACGCCGCGACCCCGCCGCCACGCTCATCCACGAAGGCCGCGCCGAAGACCGCCAGTACGAGGCCATGGCCGGTGGCGCCGGCACCGGCATCAGCCGCGGCGGCATGATCACCAAGATCCGCGCCGCCCAGCGCGCCGCCCGCAGCGGCGCGCACACCTGCATCGCCAGCGGCCGCGAGAGTGACCCGCTGCTGCGCCTGGCCGCGGGCGAGGCGCTGGGCACCCTGCTCTACGCCAGCAGCACGCCACTACAGGCGCGCAAGCAGTGGATCGCGGACCACCTGCAGCTGGCAGGTGACCTCGTCATCGATGATGGCGCCGTCGCCGCGCTCAAGGGCGGCAAGAGCCTGCTCCCGGTCGGCGTCATCGAGGTGCGCGGCGACTTCAAGCGCGGCGCGGCGGTCGCCTGCCGGACCCTCACCGGCGAGGAGGTGGCACGCGGACTGGTGAACTACTCGGCTTCGGAATGCCGCCGTATCGCACGCAAGCCCACCGCCGAGATCGAAAAGCTCCTCGGCTACATCGACGAGCCCGAGCTGATCCACCGCGACAACATGGTGTGAGCCACGCCCTCTTGCCCCGCTCGGAGTGTCGGAATTTTTGACACTCACCCGATTTCGACGCCGAAAATCAGAAACACATACGTCATCAGAGCAATGACCCTCTTGCTTATTGCATCTTTTTTCCCATTCATTTCATAGACTTACGCTTTATATCCAGAAAAGAAAAAAGAAATCGAGCGAGCACAAGAAGACCCTGGCACGCGAAATGCTTTGTCCTTCGCAAGGATTGCACAGGCATCCGTTCCGCGAAGGAGAAGGAAAATGAAAGCGAACACAATCACCAAACGCACGATGAAGCCGGTGGCCATCGCTCTGGTCGCCGCCTTGGGCGCCTTCGCCGGCAGCGCGAGCGCCGCGATGGTGACGCAGTGGTCCTACTCGACCAATGCGGTCTTCGTGGCGGGCTCTGCGACCTGGGATAGCGGTGGCGGCACGACCACCGAACTTGCATCGGAGCTCTCCTGGGGCACGACGGGTGGCAGTTTCACCGGCGGAACGCGCAGCGCGCTGACCATCGGCGACTTCAGCGAGAGCCCGGAAACCCTCACCGGCGGCGGCCCGGCCACCGGCTTGGTCACCACCGACGAAGATGGAACACTTGCGGGCAGCGAAATCGCGAAGGGCATTTCGATCTCGCACTGGAACAATCCACTGAGTTCAACCCTCGCCACCCTCACCGGTGCAACGATCCTGGACACACTCAGCCTGACGCCGGTTCTGCCGAGCGGCGGCCCGACCGAGCCAGGTCCGGATCTGCAGTTCGTGTTCAAGTTCAGCGAAACACCGAACGCAGGCGGTGTTGGCGGGCTCTGCGCCGACGGCACTTCGGCAGCAGCGTACCCGGGTGGCTGTCCCGACCTCTTCGGTTATCAGAACCTGAGCATCGTGAACCAGTTCTTCAACTACGATGGCTTCACGTATTTCGTCAGCGTGCTGTCACTGAACTCGGATGGATCGGTTGACAGCATCGGCATCGGCAACCTGACGAACGGTGAGTGCTCGGCACTCGGCCTGTCCAATGGCTGCTTCGGCTTCCGCACCGCCGAGGGTGGTCGCACCACCGAGCGCTTCGGTTTCGCGATCAGCGCCCGCCCGCTGCCGGTGCCCGAGCCTGGCACGCTTGCACTGCTTGGTATGGGTCTGCTGGGCGTTGGCGCCAGCCTGCGTCGTCGCAAGGCCTCCTGAGGCGCAACCGGGTCGTTCAGACCCGGCGCGCGAGCCAAAAAACGGGCCCAAAATAAGCCGCTCTCCGGAGCGGCTTATTCGTTGCGCCTCACTTCATGTGCAGGCGCGGTCGGATGAAGGCCAGCAGCAGCTTCTGCAGCGGATTGCGATTGCCGAGTGGACGCCAGGTGAAGCGCAGCTTCTGCCGGTAGGCATCGAAGTGCATGCCCCAGGGCGCCGGCCGCAGCGGTCCACGCTTCAACAACACCTTGAGCACCGCCGTCCCCATCACCCCCGCGCATAGATCGCAGGCCATCGCCGTGGACGGCCCGCGCTGCTCGCCAAAGTTCACCGCTTCCGGCGCCGCCAGATAGGTCCGCTGCAGCATCGCCGGCGAGAGCCCCGCCATCAGGCGCGCAAACTGTTCCTGCCGGCTCTGCCCCTCGAGGCAGAAATACTCCTCGAAGCTCATCCCGCCCGGCTTGAAGTACAGCAGCGCCACGCCCATGCCCAGCGGCGCCGCCGTCAGCGCCGGAATGCCCCGCTCCGCACAAGCGCGAAAGAGCATGCGCCGCGCATCCATGGCGAAGAAGTCGATCCCGTCCACATAGACATCCACCCCATTGAGAAAGGCGTCCACGTTGTCCTGGGTGACGCCCGCGGGAAAGGTCCGGATGTCCGCCTCGGGGTTGATGTCCGCCGCCATGCGCGCCAGCACCTCGACCTTGGGCTGATCGAGCGTGGACATGAACGCGCCCGCCTGGCGGTTGAAGTTGTGCACCTCGAAACGATCGAAGTCCGAGATATGAAAGGCGCCGATCCCTAGCCGCGCAAGCGTCAGCAGATGCGCGCCCCCGACCCCGCCCAGGCCAGCGATGGCGATACGAGCGCCGCCGAGCGCAAGCTGCTCAGCAGCCGAGACCCAGCCGATGTTTCGCGAGAAGGCAGAGACGGAACTGAAGCCAGCATTCATTGCAGCACCCGAATGTTGAGTTTCTCGGACGCATTATGCGCATTTGCGCCCGCAGATGCTGAAGTCGCTACGCGCTGAGAGTGTCGGTTTTTTTTACACACCCCCGATCCCACACGATCTTCGCAGAACGAGAAGAACCGAGACGCACACAAATACTCCTTATTTTTCGCGGACTTACGAACCCCTCCCGGGTATGAAATGCCTACTGGCACAGAGTGTGCTTTTACCTTCTCACCATCACCTGGACTCGTTGGAGAGGACAAATGAAAAAGTCACTTCTTGGCGCAGCAGTCGCCCTCGCATTCTCTGCATCTGCCTACGCGGGCCCGTTCTATATCGACTCCGGTTTTGACTTCGGCGGGAATGGTTCGACTCGGACCAGCGAGCTTGCCGAATTGGGCTATTCGGGCACCTTGGCCACTTCGATCTACCTTGGCGATCCGAACACTTCCGGTGTAAATGTATCCGTCATCGACACGAACATTGCATCGATCATGAACAGCTACGGGTTCAACACCGTCGCTGGATCGAATGGTTTCGGTTACGCGGCTCCGGGACAGAGCAACGTCGACACGCTGAACCAGGTCACGGGGACCACCCTGGACACCAACGGGTTCCGCGGCGATCCCAGTGACTGGGGGGTTGGTGGCCGTTTTGGTATCGTCTATGACTACTACCTGCTCGGCGCCGGCAACGTTGTCGACGGTGCTCTGTTCGGCGGCGGCTACTTCGACATCTTCTTCACGGAGGATCCGACTGCAACCGCCAGAACCCAGATCGCCCGACTGAACGTTCTCGGGACGCAGCCTGTTGTCGGCAACCAGTTCAAATACACGATCTTTGGCAACGTCAGCTTTGACTGGACTGAAGACGGTGTGGATGACACAACGTCGGCGTTCCAGCGCAATTTCTTTGTTGATGCAGACAGCAACAAGACCTTCTACGAGCTCTGGCTGGACAACATCGCAGCACCGCTGAACCTCGCCGTGCAGTGGGAACTCGATACCAATATCAATGCTGATGGCACCGCCCCGGCGGATAACCTTGGCGGCGTGCAGGCGGTGGGTTACGGTGACGGTCGAACCTCCTACATGCGGCAGACCACGCTGGACGGCAGCATCGTCTTCAACGTACCCGAGCCCATGTCGCTCGCGCTTATTGGCGCCGGCCTGCTTGGCATCGGCGTGACGCGACGCTTCAAAGCGGCCTGAACGCTGCAGCATACGGGTCCAGAACTGCAGCCTACGGGCTGCAGTTTTTTTTGTCTTCGTCAAATAGAGGATGCATACTGCTGACGCGAGCCGATCTACGCCGCATCGCCTTCGGACGGGGCCTTGAGCTTGTGACCCAACAGCACACATTACGTACTGCCTGGCGCAACATCACCCGCCAGATCCACCGCAGCCGCGCCGCCCTTACGGCAATTGCCTTCGGCGTAGTCGCCATGGTGCTGGCAGCGGGGTTCATCGACTGGAACCTGCGCTTCGGACGCGACAACACGATCGAGTCCCAGCTCGGGCATCTGCAGCTGATGAAGCCCGGCTTTCTGGAGAACGGCCGCGCCGATCCCTACGCCTATCTGCTGCCGCCGCAGGGCGAGGCCGAGCATGCTGCACTGCAGGCGGTGAAGGGCTACCGGTTCACTGCGCCGCGCCTGCTGCTCGCGGGGCTGGCGAGTTCGGGTGAAGTCACGCTGTCCTTCATCGGCGAGGGGGTCGATCCGCAGGCGGAAGCAGGCATGCAATCGGGGCTGCGCTTTCCGCAGGGGCGCAACCTGGCGCCGGGCGAACCGAACACTGCAGTCGTGGGGCGTGGATTGGCGCAGAACCTGGGACTGGAGATCGGCGCTTCGCTGGTGCTGATCGCCAACACCGAGAGCGGTGGCATCAGCGCCGTGGAGGCACAGGTGGTGGGCATCTTCGAGTCCATCTCGCAGGCCTACGACGATGCGGCGCTGCGTGTGCCGATCGGGCTGGCGCGGGAGCTGATGCGCACCGAGGGCGAACACCTCCGGCTGGTGTATCTGGACGATGTCGGCTCCGTACCGGCCGCGCTCGACCAGCTCTCGCGCAGCCTGCCCGCGACCGAGGTGCAGATCGTGCCCTGGACCGAGCTGGCCGACTTCTACAACAAGACCGCGGCGCTGTTCGCCAAGCAGGTCGGCGTGATCTACGTGATCATTGCCGTGATCATCGTGCTGTCGATCTCGAACACCATGACCATGATGGTCATGGAACGTGTGGGCGAAATCGGCACCCTGATGGCGCTCGGCATCCGGCGCAGCGGCATCCGCACCCAGTTTCTGCTCGAGGGGCTGATTCTGGGGCTGGTCGGCATCTCCATCGGCCTGGTGGTCGGCGTGCTGCTGGCAACACTCGTGAGCGCAGTGGGGATACCCATGCCTCCGGGGCCAGGCATGAGCTGGGGCTACGATGCGGGCATCCTGCTTTCGGCCCGCTCGCTGCTGACCGCGGCCGGCATCGCGCTGGTGACGACACTGGCAGCGAGCCTGTACCCGTCGTGGCGAGCCTCGCGGCTCGAGATCGTGGACGCCCTGCGCGCCCGCCAGTGAGGAGCCACGCCATGCACAATCTTTCCCGGCTGGCACTGCGCAACCTGCTGCGCAACCGCGTGCGCACCCTGATCACGCTGGCCGCGATCATGTTCGGCGTGTGCGGGCTGATCCTGTCCGGCGGTTTCGTGCGTGACATCTTCGTGCAGTTGGGCGAGGCGCTGATCCACTCCCAGAGCGGACACGTGCAGATCGGCCAGGAGGCGGTCTTCACCCACGGCTCCCGCACCCCGGAGCAATACCTGATCGAGGAGCACGCAGCCCTGCGCAAACAGGTCGGTGCGCTGCCGCAGGTCAAGGACGTCATGGGCCGGATCGCCTTTTCGGGCTTGCTCAACAATGGCCGGACCGACTACCCGATCCTGGCCGAGGGCGTTGAGCCCGGCCGCGAGAACGCGCTCGGCACCCATCTCCACCTGGTCGCGGGGCGCACGCTGCGAGACGATGACCGCTTCGGCGCGATGATCGGCGAAGGCGTGGCGAGCGCGCTGCGGCTCGCGCCCGGCGATCAGGCCACGCTGCTGGTGAGCACCATCGATGGCGCAATGAACACGCTGGATATCGAGGTGGTCGGGGTGTTCCAGACCTTCTCGAAGGACTTCGATGCGCGCGCGGTGCGCATCGCCTTGCCGGACGCACAGGATCTGCTCGCCACCACGGGTGTCAGCCGGCTCGTGCTCGCGCTGCACGACACCGCAAGCACACAAACGGTGGTCGACACCCTGCGCCCGCTGTTGGCCGCGCAGGGGCTTTCCGTGCGCGACTGGATGGCGCTCAACGACTTCTATGGCAAGACGGTGGAGTTGTATCGCCAGCAGTTCGGCTTCCTGAAGGGGATGGTCCTGCTGATGGTGTGCCTGAGCGTGATCAACACGGTCAACATGAGCCTGGTGGAGCGTTCATGGGAGTTCGGCACCATGCGCGCGCTGGGCAACAGCACGCGCACCGTGGCCTCGCTGATCATCGGCGAGTCCGCAGCGCTGGGCTTCGTCGGTGCGACCGGGGGCACGCTGCTGGGGGTGGGGCTGGCGGTGCTGATTTCGGGCGTGGGCATCCCGATGCCACCACCGCCGAACGCAGACCTGGGCTACGATGCATTCATACGGATCGTACCCTCGGTGGTGGCCGAATCCTGGCTGATCGGCCTCTTCGCCACGGTCGTCGCGGCGCTCTACCCGGCATGGCGGCTGTCCAGGCTCAGCATCATCGGCGCGCTCAGGACGCGCGAATGACGGGTGGTTCGCCACCCCTTCCAGGTCACGGAGACTATGTTGTCATTTCTCGAAAATCTGAACCTCGGACACGGCTTCCGCAAGTACTTCCGCATTGACGCCGCGCTCGGCGAAAGCCTGCACGATGAGGTGTACCGCATCCGGCACGAGGTCTACTGCGAAGACCTCGGCTTCGAGCCGGTCCGGGACGACAGGCGCGAGACCGACGCATTCGACGTGCACAGCCTGCACTGCCTGCTGCGCACGGTGGGCGAGCCGTTCCGGCCAGTGGGCTGCGCGCGGGTGGTGATGACCAACCCGGACGACCGCGACAGCCTCCTGCCCTTCGAGCGAGTGTGCGCGGAGGTGCTTGATCGCAGCATCATCGATCCTTCCAGACTTCCGCGCGAACGCATCGCCGAAGTCTCCAGGCTCGCGGTGCGCAGAGCCTACCGGCGACGCAAGGGTGAAGAGCGGCAGGAGATCAACGACGTCAGCGACGAGGACTTCGGCACCGCACAGCAACCGCGCTTCCCGTACATTCCGGTCAGCCTGTACATGGGCAGCATCGCCATCGCCGCCCGCCAGGGCGTGGACACCCTGTTCGTTCTCACCGAACCCCGCCTCGCCGCCCACTTCGCCCGGCTCGGCGTGCGCATCACCCGCATCGGCGGGCCGATTGAGCACCGCGGCACGCGCGTACCCTCGATGATCGACGTGCAGGACGTGATCGCCAACATGCGCACGCTGATGAAGCCGCTGTGGCGGGAAGTGCACGCTGAGGTCGAAAAAAGCTTTGAGGCAACGCCCGACTGAGCGCTGCCTCAAAGCATTCAACCTGGGGCGCGCATTCCTCGCGCGCCCCGCTGCAGTGCTACCTCAGGCGCGATAGCGACCCACACCCAGCAGCAGCAGGCCCGCACCCAGCAAGGCCAGCGTCCCCGGGGTCGGGACGTCGTTCTGCACAAGCGGGTCGCGCACCCAGAGCGAGATGTGGGAGAAGTCTTGCGGCTTGCCCTTCTTGTTCAGGAAGTCCTGCGTGTTCCAGGTACCGGTGAAGGAGTACGGGGTCTCGAAGTCGAAGTCTCCCCCTGCTGCAAGGAACTGCGGTGCCAGGATGTTGAAGTCGAAATCGTAGATCGCGTAGCGGTTGCTGGCCTTGATCACCAATGCCAGATGGTCGAAGGCATTGCGACCCAGTTCCTTCTGCACGATGTCGATGATGTTCAGCTCGGTTTCGAGCGACCAGGTGCCGGACGTACAGGCATCCCCACCACTGCCCGTGCACAGCAAGGTGAAATCGAGAATGGTCGAGATGTCCAGCGGTTTGTCGTAAGCGGAAAACCCCCTGCCCTGCTGAACATCACCGAGGAAGATCCAGCCTGGGTCGGTCGCGGTGCCATCGCCATCCAGGTCGAGCAGTTGGTCTTGGGTGATGAACTGAAGCGGGCTGATCAAACCGCGCTCTCCATTCAGCAGGCCATCATTCAGCTGACCAATGTTCGGATCCGGCGCGCTCAGCCCCCCTTGGTGGTCGTTGCCCGCGATGACGCCAAAACAGCTGGTCGCATCAATCGGGGCGCCAAGGGATTCGGTCGGATAGATGATCTCTTGCCCATCGAGAGGGCTCCTCTCGATGGTGTTGATCGTCACCCGGTCATCCTTGCACGTATCCGGGTTCGTTATGTACGGCGCCGCAACGGCACTGCTCGCGAGGAACATCAGACCCGCAGAAAGCGGAAGGGCAAGGGAGAAACGGCGAATGGCTTTCATGTTGACCACATGGATTGCAGAGGTTTTTATTCTTCCGGTCTCACATAGAGCAATATTCGCGCCACAAGTGAGAAAAATGCATTTCGTACCGAATGTTACACACTTCCCCGCGTCCCTCATCCGGGGTTTATGTAAAAAACGCCGACACTTTCGGCCCGCAGCCACCTGAAACAGGAAGGCCCGCTTGCGCGGGCCTTTTCGTGCTCGAGTGATGCCGGTATGCGGCCTCAGCCCTTGAGCGCTTCCCGGATCTGCTCGAGCGTGCTCGGATCGTCGATCGTCGTCAGATCGCCGGCGTCGCGACCTTCGGCCAGGGCCTGGATGGAGCGGCGCAGCATCTTGCCGGAGCGCGTCTTGGGCAGTCCACCGATGAAGTGCACGCGGGCCGGGCGTGCAATCGCCCCCAGGCTCTCGTCCACCTTCTTCATGACCTCCTTCTCCAGCACGGCGCGCTTATCGGCCGTGTCGACCGTGCTGGCATCCTTCACCACGGCAAAGGCCATGGGCATCTGCCCCTTGAGCTCGTCCGCCACGCCCACCACCGCCACCTCGGCAATCGCCGGGTGGGTCTGCACCGCCTCCTCGATCTCGCGCGTGCCGAGACGGTGGCCAGCGACGTTGATGACGTCGTCCATACGACCGAGGATGGTGTGGTAGCCCTTGTCATCCTTGATGCCCCAGTCGGACGAGGAATACACCACCGGATCGGTGAACAGGCTGAAGTAAGTGCTGACGAAGCGCTCGTCCTGGCCCCACACGGTGGACAGGCAGCCCGGCGGCAGCGGCGGCACGATGCCGACAATGCCCTTCTCGTTGGCGCCGCACTCGCTGCCGTCCTCACGGAAGATGCGCAGGTCGTAGCCATAGACCGGGAAGGCGGGCGAACCAAGCTTGATCGGGCTGTCCTCGACACCGCGGCAGATGGCGAGCATCGGCCAGCCGGTCTCGGTCTGCCAGTAGTTGTCGATGACCGGGATGCCCAGCTCGTCCATGATCCACTTGTGGCTCGTCTCGTCGAGCGGCTCGCCAGCCAGGAACAGGTGCTTGAGCGAGGACAGGTCGTACTTCTTGAGGAAGGCCGGGTCCTGCTTCTTCAGTACGCGCACCGCGGTGGGTGCGGAGAACATCACGCTGACCTTGTACTTTTCGACGATCTGCCACCAGATGCCGGCGTCGGGGCGCAACGGCGTGCCTTCGTACATGATCGTGGCCATGCCGGCGACCAGCGGGCCGTAGATGATGTAGCTGTGGCCGACCACCCAGCCGATGTCCGAGGTCGAGAACATGGTCTCGCCTGCGCCGCCGGTGAAGATGTGCTTCATGGACGCGGCCAGGGCCACGGTGTAGCCGCCGGTGTCGCGCTGGACGCCCTTGGGCTTGCCGGTGGTGCCGGAGGTGTAGAGGATGTAGCTCGGCTCGGAGGATTCGACCCACGTCACCGGCACCTGGGCGTCCATGTGCTTGGCGCGCAGCTCGGCATAGTCGACGTCGCGGCCCTCAACACGCGGAAAGCCCTTGTCCAGGCCGCGGTCAACGATCAGCACCTTGGCGGGCGGAAACTCGGCCAGCTTGCAGGCCTCGTCCACCAGGTGCTTGTAGGGGACCGGCTTGCCGTTACGCATGCCGGCGTCCGAACTGACCATGAGCACCGGCTTGGCGTCGTCGATGCGGGTGGCGAGCGAGCCGGCCGCGAAGCCGCCGAACACCACCGAGTGGATCGCGCCGATGCGGGCACAGGCGAGCATCGCAAACGCCGCCTCGGCGATCATCGGCATGTAGATCAGCACGCGGTCGCCGCGCTTGACGCCGAGTTCCTGGTAGATCGCCGCCATGCGCTCGACTTCGCGCTGCAGCTCGGCGAAGGAATAGACCTTCTCCTCGTTGGTCTCGGTCGAGATGTACACCAGCGCACGGTCGTTCGGGCGCGCGGCGGCGTGGCGGTCGACCGCGTTGTAACACAGGTTGGTTTCGCCGCCCCTGAACCACTTGACGAACGGCGGCTTGGAGAAGTCGCAGATCTGCTCTGCGGGCTTGTTCCAATGCACGAGTTGGGCCTGCTCGGCCCAGAATCCGTCACGGTCTTCGATAGAACGGCGGTGAAACTGCTGGTAGTTGCTCATTGATTCCTCTCCCTTCAATGTTTCTGGAACGCAATTGACGTGAGACCCGCGGTGCCGCGCCGGGATAGCGCTGCAATGCAGGCCGACACACCTTTGTCAGACGACGGTGCGCGTAAACCCACCCTCATCCTTGCCGGATCCGCTCTTGTCATGGAACTCGCCGAGTCGGGCGAGCGGTATGCCGGCATGAAGCCTTGATTCTAGCAATTCGAGCAGCGGCATCAGGGCACCGACGATCTGCGGCAATTGCGCCGCGACCTCTTCGCGCTCACCTGCGCGCAACTGCCGTAAAACGTGGTCGATGCTGGGCGCACGCCCGAGCATGCGCTCAACCTCGTCCGGGTCGACCTCTCCGTCCCGGCCCACCACCCGGTTGCCGCCATGAGCGCGGGCCTGGGCTGCACGTTCGAGCGCCAGCGCCAGCAGTTCGCTGACCACCTCGCGCCCATCGCTCATCGCGTTGGCCACTCCGATGCTCAGGGTGACGCGGATACGTTCCTCGCGGTACACCATGACGAGCCGTTCCACGCTGCTTCGCACACGCAGGGCAAAGGCGCAGCTCGATATCCGGTCGATACCGGGCGACAGCAATACGAACTCGGAGGCGGAATGCTGGGAAAGCGTATCTTCCGTACGGATGCGCCCGGCGAGCATCTTGCCGAGCTTGCGCAGCACGAGTTGCGCCACTTGCTCACCATAGCGCTGCTCGAGCGCATCGAACTGATCGACTCGCACCACCATGGCGCTGATGTCGCCCCCCTGACGCCGGGCTTCGGCCACCCCCTGCACCGCACGCTGCTTGAGATACGCCGGGCTCGCCAACCCGGTTTCCGTATCCACTACGGCAGCCGCGCCCTGATCTGCATGCGCCGCGCGGTTACGCTCAAGCTCGCTTTGCGCCTTGGCAAGGCGAACGAGCGACGAGAGCGTGGCGATGAGTTCGACGCTGCCCGTACCCTTGGCGATGAATCCATTGGCACCCAGCGTCAGCGCACGCTCGCGGGCGGATTCGTCCTCGTCGCCCGAGATGATGACGACCGGCAGGTCGCGCACACGCGACACCCTGGAAGCGCGGATGCGCTCGAGCAGGCCATAGCCGTCCAGCCTGGGCATGCCGATATCGGTCAGTACGAGTTCGATGTCGGGGTCTACGAGCAGCGTCTGCCACCCCGCCTCGCCATCGGCTTCTTCACGCACCTCGAAGCGGCCACGAATGTGCTTGACGATGGTCGCACGAACCATGCGCGAATCGTCCACGACGAGGATGCGGGGCAGCTTGCCGTCTTCGTTCATCTCCCCCTCCATGCCCGTGTTCGCCTCAGGCTCCGCGACCCGGTACACAGCCGCCCTGGCCAGCAAGCGCGCGCCTGGTGCCCTCATCGATCTGGAAGGCCTTGAAGGGGCTCATCCGGTAGTCTCCTCGTCCTGTATCCGTCAGCGCATGCGCCGCGTCATGCATAATTATAGCCACAACTCGCGGCCGCCCCGCCGCATCGTGAATTCAGCACGTGACGCGCTCAAGAAGAGCGTTCAGACTGCCGTAATCTGACCCGTACACACCCCATGCCGCACCACGAGGCCCGTATGCCTTTGCTGCATTCTCCCCTTTCGTCGGTCTCCGCGTATGTGGACGCGTTCTCTGCGACCTCGCTGCCGGTGCTCCGCCATACAGTACGTGCGCTCGAGACATTGAGAGACAGCGGCGAATCGATCAATGCCCGCAAACTCTCGGGCATCGTGCTGACCGACCCCTTGATGACGCTGCGACTGCTCTCGTACCTCGAACGTCATCGCCGAGCGTCGCAGAACCACGACATCACGACCATCGAACGTGCAGTAATGATGATGGGCGTGGAGCCCTTCTTCAAGGCCTTCGACGAACTGCCCACGGTCGAGGACGCGCTCGCCGCGCACCCCAGAGCACTCGTGGGCGTGCTTCGGGTCATCGGAAGGGCGCGCAGGGCGGCCGAGTACGCGCGCGACTTTGCCGTGCTGCGCCGCGACCTCGACGTGCAGGAGATCACCGTCGCGGCACTGCTGCACGACACCACCGAGATCGTCACCTGGATTCACGCGCCCACGATGAGCCTGGAGGTCCTGCGCCGCCAGCAGGCACAGCCCGGGTTGCGATCGGCCGAGGCCCAGCGCGCCGTGTTCGGCGTCACCGCTGCCGAACTGCAGCTCGCGCTGGTTCGCGCCTGGCACATGCCGCAGTTGCTGGTGGCCCTGCTGGACGACCGCGAGCAGCAGAACCCGCGCGTACGCACGATCCGGCTGGCGGCCGACTTCACGCGCCACCTCGCCCATGGCTGGGATGATCCAGCACTGCCTGATGACCTCGCCGCACTCGAGGATCTGCTTCATCTGGGACGCGAAACCCTCCTCACCCGCCTCGGCGCGCCCGAAGAGGCGCTCGAGCGCCTGCTCGCGCCACCCGCTGGCGGCTGAGCCCGCGCGGGGTCAGCCGCACATCAGGAGCAGGCTGCCGAAATCCAGCAGCAGTGCGGGATGCTGATAGGCGGCGAAAATCACCCCCAGCACCAGCGCAGCAAGCGCAATCAGCACGATCCGCAGCCACGCGTGCATCAGCGTGCCGCCGTTCGCAGCAGCGGCGCTTCACGCACCGGCAGCGACAGCGCGGCCGCCATCACCGACAGCGCAATCGACAGCCACCAGGCCATCAGATAGGAGCCGCTCAGGTCGAAGATCCGCCCGCCCAGCCAGGCGCCGAGAAAGCCGCCGATCTGATGGCCGAGGAAGACGATGCCGTACAGCATGCCCATGTAGCGCAGACCGAAGATATGCCCGACCAGGCCGCTGGTCAGCGGCACCGTGCCCAGCCACAGCAACCCCATCACCGCCGCGAACAGATAGAGCGTGAGCTGCGAGAGCGGAAACAGCAGCAGCGCAAGGATCGCCACGATACGCAGCGCATAGATGCCCGCGAGCAGCCCCTTCTTGCTGTAACAGCCGCCCAGCCAGCCCGACAGGAAGGAGCCGAAGATGTTGAACAGACCGATCAGCGCCACCGCAGTCATGCCGATGTTGGCCGACATGCCGCTATCGACCACGAATGCGGGCAGGTGCAGCATGATGAAGGCGGTCTGGAAGCCGCACACGAAGAAGCTCCAGAACAGGTAATGAAAGCTGGGCGTGCGCATCGCCTCGCCGAGCGCCTGGCGCAGCGACTGCTCCACACCGCCGCCACGCTCGCTGGTGCCGGTCACGGCCGCGGCAAGCGGAATGATCAGCGCAATGCCGAGTGCGAGCCACAGCAGGGCATCCTGCCAGCCGACCATGCTGATCAGCCCCTGCCCCACCGGCAGCACCGCGAACTGGCCGAAGCTGCCTCCGGCGGAAGCAAGGCCGAGGGCCATGCTGCGTTTCTCCGGCGCCGCCATGCGACCGACCACGCCCAGCACCACGCTGAAGGTGGTGCCCGACAGGCCCATGCCAACCAGCAAGCCCGCGCCCACGTTGAGTCCGAGCGCGGTGTCGGCATGGGCCATCACCACCAGCCCGAGGATATAGAGCAGCGCACCGCCGACCAATGTGCGGCCCGCACCGTGGCGGTCGGCGAAGGCCCCGGCGAAGGGTTGGAACAGGCCCCACAGCAGGTTCTGCAGCGCAATCGAGAAGGAGAACAGCTCGCGCGACCAGCCTTGGTCGAGCGTCATCGGCTGCAGGAACAGTCCGCCCGTGTGGCGCACCCCCATGGCCAGCGTAAGGATCAGCGCGCCGCAGACGAGCACCACGGCGGGCCTGCGCAGAAATGAGGAGGAATCGGGGGTCAAGGCTGCAGTTTTCCGTTATCTGGCACCCTTTATTGAGTGCGACTGTGGCATGCGTAACGCTTGTGGCAAGGACGGGAGTATATGATGCAGCCCGAACGAACAGGAGTCCCATATGAGCATCGGCACTGCAGTCTTTCTCGGCCTCATCGTCCTTGCCCTGGTGTACGGCATCGTGGTCTACAACGGCCTGGTGCAGCTCAAGCACAACCTCTCCAAGGCCTGGGCCAACATCGACGTGCTGCTCAAGCAGCGCCACGACGAACTGCCAAAACTGGTCGAGGTTTGCCGCCAGTACAAGCAGTTCGAGCAGGAAACACTGGCACGGGTAACCGAAGCACGCGCACGTGTGGCGAAGGCGCGCGAGGCGCACGACGTACCCGCGCTGGGTGCCGCCGAGAACCTGCTGCGTGCCGGACTCGGGCAGATCTTCGCGGTGGCCGAGGCCTACCCCGAGCTCAAGGCCAACGAGCATTTCATGCAGTTGCAGACACGCATCACCGCACTGGAGAACGGGATCGCTGACCGGCGTGAGTGGTACAACGAGTCGGTGAATCTGCACAATGTCCGCATCGAGCAATTCCCGGATCTGATCATCGCCCGCCTGTTCGCCTACAGCGAGCAGCCGCTGCTGCAGTTCAGCACCGAGGAAAAGGCCGACGTCGACCTGAAGGCCCTGTTCCGCGCCTGACCTGGCGGCACCCTCTGCCTATCGCCACACGTCGGCCTGAGCCATGCTCGTGCATCTGCGCCATGTGCGCACCGACCTCGCGCTGCCCGCAATCCAGCTCGCGGCCGTCGCCCTCGCCTTGCGCTTCAGCGAAGGGGCAGGCACGGCGGTTGCGATCGCACTGCTGCTGGGCACCGGCCTGCTCGGCTGGGTGCGCGCCCTGCGCCATGCGCGCCTGATCGCCGACACACCGACCGCACGCATTGCGTCTGCCGCCCAGGGCTACACCGAACTGCAGGGCCGTGGTCAGCCGCTGGACGGCATGCCGCTGCTCTCCCCGGTGAACGGCCTGCCGCTGCTGTGGTACCGGCTGGTCACCGAGCGCCGACAGTCGGACGGCAAATGGCGTGTGACCGGCACGGAAACCAGCGACGCGTCCTTTTTGCTCGACGACGGTAGCGGCCAGTGCGTGGTGGACCCGGACGGCGCCGAGATGCTGGTGCGCCGCTGCGACGTTTTCCGCAACGGCGACCTGCGCTACCGCCAGTGGTCCCTGATCCGCCACGACCGCATCTATGTGCTGGGCGACTTCGCCACCCTGGGCAGCGCCGATGTCGCGACCGATAGCGCCGCGCAGGTCAGGGAATTGCTCGCACAGTGGAAGCTGAACCACCCCGAGTTGCTGGCCCGCTTCGACCTCGATGGCAATGGCGAGATCGACATCCGCGAATGGGAGCTGGCCCGCGCGCAGGCCAGGCGCGAGGTGCGACGGATGCAGACGGAGGCCCTGGCCGCACCCGATCTGCACGTGGTGCGTCGCCCGGACGGGCGCCGCCTGTTCCTGATTTCCGACCGCGACCCGGAAGAGATCGGCCGCAACTACCGCTGGCTGGCCGCATACCACGCCGCGGTGTTCGTCGGTGCGGCAGGTGCCGGGGCCTGGTTCGTGCAGATTGGCGTGATCTGAAGTCCATCATCTTGCCGCGAACGTTCACCCGCGACACCCCGTGGGCGCGCGCTCGCGAACGCCGCAGGTTGAACGGCTGCATGCGCGCGCACGTCCGCCTCTGGACAGACGCCATCCCGCGAGGGGGGCCTCCCGCAGCGTGCCGATCCCGTGCGGCTGCGTCAGCCCTCGGCGCGCGATTCAAGCGCTTCCCAACGCAGCATCGCGGCCTCGATCTCAGCCTCGAGCGCCTCGAGCCGGGCCTTGATCTGCGCGACTTCGTGCGGAGCGCCCTGGTACAGCGCCGGGTCGGCCATGCGTGCATGGAGCGCGGTCTGCTCGTCCTCGAGCGCGGCGATGCGGTCTGGCAGCGCCTCCAGTTCACGCTTGTCGTTGAAGGAGAGCTTGGCCGGCCGGCTTGCGCTACGCGTGTCGGTCACGCGCGACCTATCGACCGCCGGCGCACTACGCTTCGCGGATTCGCGCGCTGCCGCCTCACGGCCGGCTGCATCTTCGGCGCGGCGCGCCTGCACACGCTGCCAGTCCTCGTAGCCGCCCGCGTACTCGCCCCAGCGCCCGTCGCCTTCGGCGGCGATCACCTGCGTCACAACGTTGTCGAGGAAGGCTCTGTCGTGGCTGACGAGGAAGAGCGTACCGTCGTATCCGGCGAGCAGCTCTTCGAGCAGATCCAGGGTTTCGATGTCGAGGTCGTTGGTCGGCTCGTCGAGTACCAGCACGTTGGCCGGGCGTGCGAACAGGCGCGCCAGCAGCAAGCGGTTGCGCTCGCCACCGGACAGCGACTTGACGGGCGAACGCGCGCGCTGCGGCGCAAACAGGAAGTCGCCCAGATAGCCTATGACGTGCTTCTTCTCGCCCCCGATCTCGACGTAGTCCGAGCCCGGGCTGATGACCTCGGTGAGCGGCAGCTCGGGGTCGAGTTGGGCGCGCAGCTGGTCAAAATACGCCACCGTCTGCCGGGTACCGCGGCGGACCGTGCCCTCGTCGGGCTCGATTTCGCCCAGGATCAGCTTCAACAGCGTGGTCTTGCCGGCGCCGTTCGGACCGATGAAGCCAATGCGATCGCCGCGCAGGATACGGGTTGAAAAGTCGCGCACCACCACCTTGTCGCCGTAGCGCTTGGTGACATGGGTGAGCTCGGCCACCATCTGACCACTCTTGTCGCCGGTGTCGACCGTGAGGCTGACGTCGCCGAGGCGGTCGCGGCGAGCAGCGCGCGCACGGCGCAGGGACTCGAGCCTGCGCACGCGCCCCTCGTTGCGGGTGCGGCGAGCCTCGACCCCCTTGCGAATCCAGACCTCTTCCTGCGCGAGGAACTTGTCGAAGCGGGCAGCCGCTTTCTCCTCGGCCTCCAACTCCTCGGCCTTGCGGCGCTGGTATTCGGAGAAGCGCCCTGCGTAGCTCGCCAGATGGCCGCGGTCGAGCTCGATGATGCGGGTGGCAACGTGGTCGAGAAAGACGCGGTCGTGGGTGATGACGATGACCGCGCCGCGAAAGTCGCGGATCAGCTCTTCGAGCCACAGGATGCCGTCGAGGTCGAGATGGTTGGTCGGCTCGTCGAGCAGCAGCAGATCCGGCTCGGCGACCAGGGCGCGCGCCAGGGCTACACGCTTGACGCCGCCGCCCGAGAGGCTGGAAACCAATGCCGTCGGATCGAGTCCCAGACGCGCCACGACCTGTTCGACGCGCTGGTTCAGGCGCCATGCCTCGGCCGACTCGACCGCATGCTGCAGGGCATCGAGCCGGGCCATCGCCTCAGCCGTGGCGTGTTCGGCCACCGCGAGCATCGCTGCGTGGTAGTCAACCAGTAGCTGCGCCGCTGCACCCAGGCCGTCGGCGATGGTCGCGAACACGTCGCGTTCCAACTGGAAGTCCGGCTCCTGCGGGACATAGGCGGTGACCATTTCAGCCTGCCGCCAGACTGTGCCATCATCCAGCGCCGCCTGCCCGGCAAGCGCACGCAGCAGGCTGGATTTGCCCGAGCCGTTGCGCCCGATGAGCGCAACGCGCTCGCCGAGATCGAGCTGGAAGCTCACGTGATCGAGCAGATCGACGTGACCGAAGGCAAGGCAGGCATTCTCGACCGAAAGCAGGGGCATCGTGGGTTGTGCAGCGACGGCTACAGGGTGATGGGAAAGGCTGAATTCTAGCCCCCGCCAAGGCGCTGGTGCGGAATGCCGCATAATGCATCGCCGAAAGGGCCGGGCGCAGAGCGCGGGTACCGACCGGGACCCCCTACCCGCCCAGCGCTCCGGGCCGGCAGAATCGACACGAAAGGGATCATGGAACGACTTCTCGAACGTTTTGGTCGCTCCGACCAGGATCAGGCTGCCCTGTGGGCATCGCTGATCAACAAGCTGCGTCCGCCGCAAGCCGCACAGGCTGACAAGGCTGCGGAGAACCTGCGCGCGTTGAGCCACCTGCTCGCGCGCCGCTCCGACCTGCTCGCCAACCTGCGCGGCGCACTGCTGCGCCTGTTCGATGAGCACAAGCAGGTCACGATGTACGTCTCCTCGGGCCTGCTGCCTTCGACGGGCTTCTTCTCCGAGACCTTCCGCCGCGTGGGCGGGCGGCTGCTGCCCGAGATCATTGACACAAGCTATTTGAAGGACTTCATCTCTGCGGCCTTCCACCGCGTCGACGACGAGATCTGGGTGAACGCCATCCCGGACGAGGACTGGCAGGCCTTGCTGCATCTGCTGGTAGGCCACCAGACACCGATGTTCGAGGAGGATGCCAGCCCGCTGCCCAACGCGGTGGAGGAGATTCTCGAGTCGCTGCGCGTGCTGTCCTTCCACGTCTCGGCAATCGGACTGGACCGCGAGCTGGTGCGCATCGACCCCAATCTTGAGGAGCATGAGTCACCCTTCCTCGCGCAGAACGCGGAGTTGCTCTCATACATCGAACACTACAAGAAGTGGTGGACCACCCCCGGGGCGCTGATCGCCGACGACAAGCACCTCACCGTGATGCTGCACCAGTGCGACGAGATCCTGCAGCGCGTGCGCAAACGTGCGATGCGCATCGGCACCAGCCTCACCCTCACTTTCAAGCTGGAACGTCTGCGCCAGCATCTTGAGCGCATCCACGACCTGATCGAGCTGCTCGGCGAGCTTCGCACGCGGCGGGTGGTCGAGGATGCTGCACCACGCATCGTTCGCCTGTTCAAGACCCTGGTTCGCGCCGAATGCCGCAAGAACGTGCTCTCGGACTACTGGGGGCAGAACGTGGAGCTGTTGTCCCTGCGCATGACGGAGAGCGCGAGCCGGACCGGCGAGCACTACATCACCTCAACCCGGCGCGAGTATTTCGGCCTGCTCGCCTCCGCTGCGCTCGGCGGGCTGATCATCGCCTTCATGGCGGCCAACAAGATCGTACTCGGTGGTCAGGGCATGGCGCCGCTCAACGAACTGCTGTCGTTCTGCCTGAACTACGGCCTGGGTTTCATGCTCATCCACATGCTCGGCGGCACGGTGGCGACCAAGCAGCCGGCGATGACCGCCAATGCGATCGCCGCCTCGATCGGTGAGGCGAAGGGCAAGACGCGCGACCTGGAGGCGCTCGCCGACCTCATCGTGCGTACCATCCGCAGCCAGACCGGCGCCATCCTGGGCAACATCGGCGTGGCGATCCCGGTGGCGATCGGCGTCGGGCTCCTCATCCACCTCGCCACCGGCGACCATTTCGTATCGCCGGACAAGGCCGAGGTGCTGCTGCAGGAGATCGACCCGCGCGGTGGCGCCCTCTTCTACGCAGCGATCGCCGGCGTGTGCCTGTTCATGTCGGGCCTGATCGCCGCCTACTACGACAACCTCTCCGCCTACAACCGCGTCCCGCAACGCCTTCGCCAGCTGCGCAGCCTGCGACGGCTGCTCGGCGAACAACGCCAGGCGCAACTGGCCGAGTACGTCGAGGAGCACATCGGCGCGCTCGCGGGGAATTTCTTCTTCGGCTTCCTGCTCGGCGGCGCCACCGCGCTCGGGGTCCTGTTCGGCCTGCCGATCGATATTCGCCACATCGCCTTTTCGTCGGCCTACCTGGGCTATGCAAGCGCCGCGCTGGACTTCTCCATTCCGCTCGGGACGGTGCTGCTGGCGTTCTCTGGCGTGCTGCTGATCGGTCTCACCAACCTGCTGGTCAGCTTCCTGCTCACGCTGAGCGTGGCAATGCGCGCGCGCCGCATCACCTTCGCCCAGAGCCGTGCGTTGGGCGGCCTGCTGCTGCGCCGCCTCCTGCGTACGCCGCACGCCTTCCTGTTCCCACCCCGCTCGGACGAGCCCGCCGCCGCGTCATCGCAGGACACCCGCTGAGCACTGCCGAACTCGAGCGGAGGCCTGATCAACCAGGCACAGGGAGCCTGGCTGTTGGCAGCCGGGCTCCCGACAACTCCCTACACCGGGCTTGGTCTGAGGCCTCCGAACGGCTAGAATGCCGCCCCTGAGTCTCGCCATAGTTCAATGGATAGAACGGGCGCCTCCTAAGCGCCAGATCCAGGTTCGATTCCTGGTGGCGGGACCACTTGCTCAAGCTTGCGCGACTTTGCGCGGCCGACCTCGGTGACCCGCCCATGCCGCATTACGCCCACGTGCTCTTCGACCTGGACGGCACGCTCGTTGATTCTGCGCCGGCCATCCTCGCAAGCTATCGCGACGCGTTCAGCGCTACGGCGCGCGAACCGGTGACCTCCATCGACGCCTCGATCGTAGGCCCGCCGCTGCTCGAGACGCTGCAGATGCTGGCCGGGACCGAAGACCCGGGCGTGATCGATGCGCTCGCAGGCGCGTTCAAGGCGAGCTACGACAGCACCGGCTACCTTCAAACCGCGGCCTACGCGGGCGTAGGCGAGTTGCTTCAGGCGCTGGTGGCCGGTGGATGCACGCTTGCGATCGCGACCAACAAGCGCCTGCACCCCACGCAGCTGATCCTTGAGCACCTCGGCTGGGCGCGGCATTTTGCGGCGGTGTATGCGCTCGATCTGTTCACCCCCCGCCTGCCGGACAAGGCCACGATGATTGCCCGCCTGCTGGCAGACCGCGGCATCACGCGCGAGCAGGCCGTGTATGTGGGCGACCGCAGCGAGGATGGCGAATCGGCCGACGCCAACGGCCTGCCCTTCATCGCCGCAACCTGGGGGTACGGAAGCCTGGGCAGCCACGAACTGGCCCCGCACTGGCGCGCCGCGACCTCGCCGGCCGAGTTGGCCAAAGCCATCCTCGACGCAAGCTGAACACAAGGCGGACGCGGGTGGGGACTACTGGACGCCCGACAGCAGACGCTGAAGATACTCGACCGGAATCGCGTAGCTGATACCCGAGGGATCTGACAGTACGTTCTCCTTGGTCGATTTGACGAACACCATGTTGAGCACGCCAATCACCACGCCCGTCTCGGGATCGTAGAGCGGGCTGCCGCTATTGCCTGGGTAGGCGGTCGCGTCAAGCTGGTACACGCGGAAGGGATCGTTCGCAAGGCGCCGGATCAGCGCCGGGTTAAGTGCGCGGGAGTTGGCCTGGGGAATGGCGATCGGGGTGATTGCGGCGACGATACCGCGATGCGTGACCGGCGTCATGCCGAGCACGTTGCCAATCGGAAATCCGGTGAATGCAACCTCCTGCCCCTCTTGAACACGCGCGCCTGAAGACAGACGCAGCGCAGGCAGCGGTGCGCCGCCCAGGAGACGGAGTACGGCGAGGTCGCGCTCGCGCTCGGTGGCAACGACGCTGGCCGCCCGCACCCTTCCCTCTTCAGCGTCACCCGCGGTGACGATGACGAGTGTCTCCATCTTGTCGCTTTCGAGGCTTTCCGGGAGCACATGGGCATTGGTCGCAATCAGCAGACCGTTGCCGACGACAAAACCGGTGCCCCGGAACTGGAAAGCAGGACTGCGCGTGCGCTGATACGTCCCCACCGCAACCACGGAGGGTTTGATGCGGGGAACGGTGTCCACCAAGCCCGCGCGAGATGTGATCGGAAATGCCGCCAGCACGGACAGCGCAAACGCAGCGACGAGGGTGCGCCGGCGCGGCGCCGACGGGGCTTCTGCCCGGCGTTCAGGGCTCACGTTTCGTGCTCCTCCTGGCTGGCGAGGCGAAGTTTGCGCAGCATCGGGCTGGGTGCCACCACGCTACCGTCAAAGGGGTGATGGTCGTGCCCGACGTGGCGAAGAATGCGTTCGACATACGCCTGGGTTTCACGGTACGGCGGCACGCCGCGGTAGCGGTCCACCGTGCCCTCGCCCGCGTTGTACCCAGCCGCGGCAAGCGCAATATCCCCCTCGAAGTACGCCAGCAGCCAGCGTAGATAGGCCAAGCCACCGCGGATGTTCTGCTCGGGATCGTAGGGACGCGTGACGTTGAAGCGCTCGGCGGTGGCGGGAATCAGTTGCATCACCCCCATCGCGTTCTTGGGCGACAGGGCTTGCGGGTTGAGCGCTGACTCGGTCAGCCCGACCGCGAGCGCAAATTGCGGCAACACCCCGTAAGCAGGCGCAAGTTCAGCGAGCAGTTGGGCCACCTGCTGGCGCTCCGCAGGCAGACGGGCGATAAGCGCCGCGACCGGCCAGCGTTCCGCGAGGATGGAAGAAGGCGTCTTGAGACAGGCCGGCGATCTCGCAGCCCCTTCCGCGCCGCCGGTGTAGCGCAGCATCCGTGCCGCGTGCTCGTCGCCCCTCTCGGCCGCCATCGAAAACAACGACGCCGCGTGCGCATCGTCGCGCTCGACCCCGCGACCGTTGGCATACATCCAGCCCAGCGCGTACATGGCCTGCACATTGCCCAAACGCGCCGCTTCGCAATACAGCCGCGCTGCATAAGGCTGGTCACGCGGGACACCCTCGCCATGCTCGTAGCCGATCGCTTCGGCGGTGAGATAGGACGCCTGCTCGGCAAGGACACGCGCGACAGCATCCTTGCCTGCAGCGAACACGGGGGCGGCAAGGCCCAGGGCGAACGACAAGCCCACCGCAAGCGCCAGGCGAATGCCTGCGCCAAGACGCCACGGGCGAAGCACGGTTCGAAACGAGGCTTTACGCTTGCTCTTCTCCATGCTTCTTTATGGCATGCCGAGGTCAAAGACGCCAGACCCGCGCGCCCTTTGCCGCAAGAGCGGCCGGATCGTAGCTGGACTTCACGTCGGCGAAAACGCCGCCCGGGGCAAGTTTGGTGAGCAGGCGCTCGAGTGGCATCTCGACATACTCCCGGTGTGCAACCGCAGCCACGATCGCATCGGCCGCCGGCAGTGCGTCCCAGTCACACAGCGACACGCCGTACTCGTGCTCGGCCTCAGCGGACGATGCCACCGCGTCGTGCACGATCACCTCGCAGCCGTAGCTCTGCAATTCGTGAATGACGTCGATCACCTTGCTGTTGCGCAGATCGGGGCAGTTCTCCTTGAAGGTCAGGCCCAGCACCACAACCTTCGCACCCTTGATGCTGGAGCCGGCAACGATCATCTGCTTGACCGTCTGCTCGGCCACGTATTTGCCCATGCCGTCATTGATGCGCCGACCGGCGAGTATGACTTCGGGGTGATAGCCGAGCATGTCGGCCTTGTGCGTGAGGTAGTAGGGATCGACCCCGATGCAGTGCCCACCCACCAGGCCAGGGCGGAAAGGGAGAAAATTCCACTTGGTACCCGCCGCCTTGAGCACCTCGAGCGTGTCGATGCCGATCTTGTGGAAGATCACCGCGAGTTCGTTCATCAGCGCAATGTTGAGGTCGCGCTGAGTGTTCTCGATCACCTTGGCAGCCTCGGCGACCTTGATCGAGCTGGCCGGATACACACCTGCGGTGATCACCGAGCCATAGACCTCCTGCACCCTCGCCAGCGTTGCGGGGGTGTCGCCCGAGACCACCTTGAGAATCTTGGTAACGGTGCGCTCCTTGTCGCCCGGGTTGATGCGCTCGGGCGAATAGCCGACGAAGAAACCCTCCTTCCACTTCATGCCGGACTGTCGCTCGAGGATGGGGATGCAGACCTCCTCGGTAGCGCCCGGATAGACGGTGGATTCGTACACCACGACTGCGCCGTGCTTGAGGTGCTTGCCCACCGTCTCCGAAGACTTCACCAAGGGTGTGAAATCCGGCTGATGCGCGGCATCGACCGGCGTCGGTACGGCCACGACGACGAAGTCGGCCTCGGCGAGCACGGCCGGGTCGGTGTGACAGCTGAGTTGCGTGGCGGCACGCAGATCCTCGGACGCGACCTCGCCGGTCGGGTCGCAGAATTCGCGGTAGGCTGCAACCTTCTCGGCAGACAGGTCGAAGCCGAGGGTGCGGTACTTCTTGCCGAACTCCACGGCGAGCGGGAGTCCGACGTAACCGAGCCCGACGACGGCGATGGTGGTCATGTAGCGTGTTCCTTGTGAGTTTGGAGATGCGGTTCGTTCAAAGCGTGCCCTGCACCGCAAGCGCCTCGCGGTGCAGTGAGGTCCCTTCCTTGAGGCGCGGAAGCAGCGCTTCGAGCATTGCGCGCGCCTCATCCTTGCGCCCAGCGATCGCGAGTGCGCGCGCCAGGTTGAGCTGAAGCGGCAGCAGGTCGGGGCCGAGCGTAACCGCTCGCTGCAGGTTCACCAGGCCCTTCTCGATATCGCCGCCTTCCACCTGGATCATGCCCACGGTGTCGAGGATGGCGGGGTTGTCGGGGGCGAGGCGCAAGGCTTGCTCGCCGTACTCGAGCGCCTTCGGGTCCTTCATCTCCTTGGCGGTCCACGCCAGATTGTTCAGGATCAGTGCATTCTGGGGGACCATCTCGTGCATGCGCGAGAGCAGCGTCATCGCATCGGCATGACGCCCCTCTGACAACGCGATTTCCGAAAGGTAGCCACGAACAATCAGATCATCCGGTTGCTTCTCCAGCCACGCAGCGGCTGCGCGATCCGCCTCGGTCCGGCGTTCCGCGCGCAACAGGGCGCCATGCAGGCGCACCGCAGCCGGTCCGCCGCCGTTGGCCTCCAGCGCCTTGCGATACGCCTCCGCGGCTTCGTTCCACTTGCCGCCATTGGCATGGATCTCACCCTCGAGCAGGTAGCCTGCGGGGCGTTCGGCCTGGCGCGACTGCGCCTCGCGCGCGAGCTTGAGCGCGCCATCGCGGTCACCACGCTCGACAAGCAGCGCGATCAGCCGCTGCTGGGCCTCGGTCGCATCCGGCGCGATCGACAGCGCACGACGCAAGGCCTGCTCCGCGGCACTGTTGTCCTTGAGCGAGCGCTGCACATCGGCCAGCATGATGTGCGGCTGGGGTGAACGTGGCAGCAGGCTGCCGAGGCGATTCAGTGCCGAGATTGCCTGCTGGCTGTCACCCGAGGCCAGTTGGGCGCGGGCAAGAATCTCGACCACCCGGGCGTCGTTGCCATGGGCCGCTGCGACCTTCTGCGCAAGTTGCAGCGCACGCGGAAAGTCACCCTGGCCGAGGTGGTGGCGAACGATGGCGAGGTTGGGCGCGACCGCTCCGGGCGACGCGGCCTCGGCGCGCTCGAGCGAGGCGAGCACCTCGGCGGGCTTCGCCCCGGTTGCGCGCTGAATCTCCGCCAGCGTGAGGAGGGCCTCCACGTTCTGGGGGTTCTGGTCGGCAACCGTCTTGATGCGCGCGATCGCCTGTTCGCTCTGCTGTTCGGCGAGGTCGAGACGCGCCAGATTGACGGCGGCGGCAAGGTAGTCCCCCTTGATCGCAAGCGCCTTTTCGAACGCTTCCCGGGCAGCTGGCACATCACGCTTGGCGAGCATCAACCCACCACGAAGATTGTGCACCAGTGGATTGTCGGGCTGCTTGCGTTCGAGTTGCGCCTGCGCCTCGAGCGCCTTGTCTGCTTCGCCGCGGCGCAAATGCCCCATCACGATCGCGAGATCGGCCTGGATCCCGCTTTCGTCCATCTGCGCAGCATTCTCCAGGTCGGCAAAGGCGGCTTCGGCATCGCCGGTCGCCATGCGGGTGATACCGAGCCGTACGCGCGCACGCGGATCTTCGGGCGCGGCCTGGGCGGCGCGGTCGAAGTAGGCCTCCGCACGTTCGAAATCCCCGTTGGCGAGGAACACCTGCCCCGCCAGTCCGAGCTGGCGAGCATCGGGCTCGGCCATCTGCAACAGCGGCTCGAGCAGTTCGAGGGCACGCTGCGCCTCGCCGGTGGCGAGATGCGAAACAATCAGAGACTGCCGCGCGAAGACGTCACGCGGGGCACGTTCGAGCACGCGCCCCAGATGGGTGCGCCCAAGCGCGTGCTCGTTCAGCCGCACGAGTACCGCCCCTGCAAGCAGTTCTGCCGGCAGGTGGTTGGGCGCATCCTTGAGCACTAGCGTCAGGTTGTCTCGTGCTTCGGCAAGCCGGCCATCACGAAAGTCGATCACGGCCTTGATGTAGCGCGTGAGCGGGTGATTGGGCGCCGCCGCCTGCATCGCCTCAAGCGCCTTGCCAGCCTCGTCGGCCTTGCCCGAACGCAGCAGCTGCATTACGTAGGCATTGTGGTAACTGACGTTCTTCGGCGCCAGACGAACCGCCTCACGCATCGCATCCAGCGCCTGGACAGGCTCACCCCGCATCAGCCGGGCGTCTGCGAGGGAGGCATGCGCGATGGCCAGCTCGGGGTGGCGTTCAACACCCAGGCGAGCTTCACGCTCCGCGGCTTCCAGGTCGCCGGAGACGAGATGGACCCGCGTCAGCCCGATCCGCGCCCTGGCATCATTGTCATTGGCCACCAGCGCATCCAAGAACGCCGCGCGCGCCTTCTCGAGGTTGCCCTTGGCGAGGTGGGCATCACCGACCGCCGCAAGGATCGACGCCTGGGCCTGAGCATTGCCGACACGCAGGTCAGCGAACTGTTCGAGCAACTTGTCGAACTCCCCCGCATCCGCCAGTGCCCGGGCAAGCAGCGGCGCGGTTTCGTCCCTGGCGTAACCGAGTTCCTGCGCTCGCTGCAGTTCCTTGACCGCCCCGAGCACATCTCCCTGCTCCAAATGGATTCTGCCAAGCAGGAAGCGCGCCTCGGCAAGGCTTCCATTTTCCTGCAGGGCGTTCTTCAACTGAATGCTCGCCGCAGCAAGATCCTTCTTGTCCAGGTAGGTCTTGGCCGAGGCCAACATCTCGTCGGGACTCTGGCCGCAGCCCGCGAGAAGTAGCGCGGAGAACGCGATCGCAGCAGCGCCGCGGGCACGCCCGGACCAGGCGATCGGGCGCAGTATGGGTTTTCTCGAGCTCACGAACCATTCTCCTTCTTCAGGCCGAAGCGGCCGAGCAGATCGTACAAAGAGGGGCGGCTGACGCCGAGGATCTCGGCAGCCCGCGCAATGTTGCCGTTAGTGCGGGCGATGACCTTGAGCACCGCGGTCCGCTCCGCCTCATCCCGGACATGACGCAGGTTCAGGTGGGACAGATCCTCGTCGGCGGCACCAAGACCGAGATCCACCGCACCGATGCAGTCGCCGTCGGCCATGATCACCGCACGCTTCATGCAGTTTTCAAGCTCACGGACGTTGCCCGGCCATCTGTATGCCTCGATGGCGGAGAGGGCATCCTCACCCAGCACCGGCGGGCGTCGCCCGTTCTCGCGCGCATAGCGCTGCACGAATGCGTGCGCGAGCAGGGCAGCGTCACCGTCACGCGCACGCAGCGGCGGAATCTCGATCACGATCTCCGCCAGACGATAATACAAATCCTCGCGGAAAACCCCCGCCTGGATCTGTGTTTTCAGGTCGCGGTGGGTGGCACAGACGATACGGACATCGACCGGAATCTCATCACGGCCGCCGATGCGCTCGATGACGCGCTCCTGCAGGAAGCGCAGCAACTTGGCCTGCAGCGCCAGGGGTAGATCTCCGATCTCGTCGAGGAAGAGCGTTCCCTTGTGCGCAGTCTCGATCTTGCCCGGAGTCTGCTTTACTGCACCGGTGAAGGCTCCCTTTTCGTAACCGAACAGTTCGCTCTCGAGCAAGGTGTCCGGGATTGCCGCACAGTTGATCGCCACGAAGCGCTCCTGCGAACGCGGCGACAGAGCGTGCAACCCACGGGCAAGGATCTCCTTGCCGGTTCCGCTCTCCCCCAGCAAGGCGACCGTGACCGACGCGGAGGCCAGGCGCTCGATCGTGCGGCAGACCTTGAGCATGCCCGGGTCGCGCGTGAGCAGCCCCGACATCGGGCTACCTGCGAGCGCTGCAAGCCGGGCGTTCTCCATCTGCAGGTCGTGCATGCGGAAGGCGCGATCAATCGTCAGATTCAGCAACTCGGGCTCGAAGGGCTTGGCGAAAAAGTCGTATGCACCCAGCCCGACCGCTCTGACCGCGTTCTCGCGATCATGCTGGCCGGTCAGCACGATGACCTTGGTGTCGGGCGCCAAAGTGAGGATCTCGCGGAGAAGTTTGAAGCCCTCAGTCACGTCGTCCGGGGCTGGGGGTAGTCCCAGATCCATGGTAACCACGGCCGGCTCGTGCTTGCGCAACTGTACAATGGCGCTTTCCCGGTCGTCGGCAACAACCGTATCGCAGGCGTCGAAAGCCCATCGCATCTGCTTTTGCAGCGCCGGATCGTCCTCCACGATCAGGAGCGTGCGCTGCTTGTCGGGCGTCGTATTCACTGTATTCCTGTAATTTCCGAACGTTGACGTTCGCGCTGGACCACCGGCAACTCGATCGTCACCCGCGTACCGCGCCCAGGCTCGCTGTCGTAGCGCAGACTCCCGCCAATTTCCTCAAGGTACTGCCGGGTCTCGAACACGCCGATGCCCATGCCGCTCGCCTTGGTCGTCTCGAATGGGCGCGACAGGCGTTCGCGAATGAACGCACGCGTCATACCGCAGCCGGTATCTTCAACGACCAGACTCGCGCAACCTGGCGTCGCGTGATAAACACTCAATGAAACCTTACCATCCTCGGGCGTTGCGTCGAGTGCATTTTGCACGACATGACCAATGATTCTTTCCAGCCGTTCCGGGTGCGCCGCGACCTCAATGCCATGCGCCTCGTTCAGTGCGAGCTCGACCGCAGGCCGCTGGCTGCGCCGCCGCTCGCATACGGTGCGCAGCAGGGTGCACAGATCGACCGCGCGCGGCGGATCGATCGAGCGCTTCTCCTGCAACTGCGTCATCAATCCGCGCATGCGCGACTCCACATGCGCGACGGTCTCAAGCATGTCCTGCTGGAATTCGGGATTGGCTCGATGGCGCTCGGCGTTGCGCAGCATCAGGGAGAGTTGTGCGACAAGGTTCTTCAGGTCGTGCACGACGAAGGCCGACATGCGGTTGAACGAGTCGAACTTGCGTGCCTCGAGCAGTGCTTCTGCCGAGAGCATGCGATCGAGGTAACCTGCTGCCTGGCGCTGCGCGGTTTTCAGTAGATCCAGCACCTCCCAGTCGATCTCGAACGGGGTGCGTGGCGAACTCAGCACCACGAAGCCGATCAATCCATCCGGCGTCTGCAGCGGAATCACCGCCCAGGCCTCTTCCAAACGGCACAGCCAGCCCGGCAACACCATCCCTTCGTACCGCTCCGGGCGCTCGGCATACTCGCCCAGATCGACCACCCAGCCTCGTTCATCCATGAAGCGGCAGAAAGCCGAATCAGCAGGTTCGAAGGCATCCACATCCGGATGATTGAAACGCGAATGCAGGGCAAACGCACCCCGCCCGTTGGCAAGCCACAGCGCCCCCCCCGGGCTCTCGACAAGATCCGACAGCGCCTTGATGACCGTCTGCCCGAGGTCCAGACTCTTGTCTGCGGACGCCAGCGCCTGCGTGAAGCGCAACCACTCGTTGCGGTAATCGTAGCGATAGGGAAAGAGATGCTTGTTGATCAGCACACGCAGCTTCGCCCGCAGCGCCCCTGAGAACAGCAGCGCACCGAGCAGCACCAATCCGGCAAACAGCAGCGCGAGTTGCAGGGCACGGCCCCAGTCACCGCCAAAATAACGCACGTAGTAGGCTGCGCCAGCGATCACAAGCAGATAGAGGCCTGCTCCCGCGAGCGCGGTGGAGTGAAACACCACCTCTCTGGAGACGGACATGCGCAATGTCCACGAGGGGCTACGCGCACCCGAGAGCGCGATAAGTGGAATCACCAGCGCATGAGCAAGCCCGCGCACAGCCCAGACATCTTCATCGATACGAGAGAAAAGGGCCGCATCCGCAAACAGGTAGAGCTCGAAGGTATAGCCGGCAGCAAGCGCAAGACATAGCGGCTTGATACCCCAGCGCGAGGCGGGGGGCACGTTCCTGTAGAGCTGCTCGACGAGCATCAGGCCAACAATGGCATGACCCAGCCAGGCGGCCAGCAGCGGACGAATCGCCAGGGCAGCACCGCCCAGATAGAGCTCGGCAATGAGCGCGGCGAACTGAATCAGTACCGTCAGCACGGCCAGTTGCGCAGGCCAGCGCAGTCGCCCCCCCCACAAGGGACGGGCGAGCACGATCAGGAAGGCATACCAAGCACCGATCCGTAGCACGTCCGCAACGCTTGCCGCCAGCGAAACGCTCATTCCTGAACCGGTCACACCCAGAGCGGAAAGCCCGCTCCAGAGCGCCGACAGCGTCACCGCCGCAAACAGCACACCGCCCGGCAGCGCCCCACGCCAGGCAAAGAAAATGTATAGCCCGAAAGCCAGATAGGCGACCGCAGCGACTCCGTAACTCCAGGCTGCGACTTCAAGCATTCATCCGCTCCGCCTTAAGCTTGCACACGCACACCCCTGCCTCCGAACCCTGGCACTGCCTCACCGGACACGGCACGCTCAGTGCGCCCCTTCTCCCGTAAGCACCACACGCACAGTTTCGAACAGCACCAGTGTATCGAGAACCAGGGTGTGGTTCTTTACGTAGTAAAGGTCGTACTGCAGCTTCTCCGCTGCATCATCGACCGAAGCCCCGTACTGGTAGCGTACCTGCGCCCACCCCGTTACCCCTGGTTTCACGCAATGACGAACCGCATAGAAGGGAATCTGCTCCGTCAACTGCTCGACAAAGAACGGCCGTTCGGGTCGCGGCCCCACCAGACTCATGTCCCCGCGCAGCACGTTGAACAGCTGCGGCAACTCATCAATGCGCAGCTTGCGGATCACCTTCCCGATCCGCGTTACACGATCATCGTTAGCGCTCGCCCAGCGAGGCTTGCCATCCCTCTCGGCATCTCGGCGCATGCTGCGGAACTTGACCACCCGGAAGACTCGCCCGCCCAGACCGACCCGCTCCTGGGCGTAGAAGATCGGCGCACCGTCTTCGAGCAGGATAAGGACCGCCGTAACGATCATGATCGGCATGAAAACCAGCAGGAGCAGCATGGCCACCACAAGATCGAAGCACCTCTTCACGAAAGTGCGCAACCACCCCTGGCGGAACCCGTCTCCATAGATCAGCCAGCTTGCACGCAGGGAGTCGAGGCGAATCTGCCCCTGGACGCATTCGAAGAACGACGAAAGATCCCGAATCCGCAACCCGGCAAGCTTGCAGTCGAGAAGCTCGCGCAGTGACAGCACGCCCCCCCGCCGTTCCCGAACCGCAACGATGACTTCGTCCACCCGCAGCTTTCTGGCGACGTCCATCAAGTTGCCGGGAGGAAGCATCAGCCTGGGT